>CBFIET010000121.1:0-15742 GCA_965661685.1 Planctomycetota bacterium | reverse complement strand
CGGGCCACAGCGGAACCGCTCTCCGGCGTGAAGGAAGCTCACGGGAATCCGGTGCCGGTGAGCCATCGCCAACAGCGTGCGACCGGCACTGCTGGAGGTGAAGTTGTCGGCCACCATCAATCCGCCGACACGCCCCGTCTGCAGCAGTTCGGGCACGGCGGCGTAGTGGTCGAGGTGGGGGTGTGAAATGATGATCCAGTCGATTCCAGATCGGCGAGATTTCCACAACTCTCGGCGAATCAAGGCGGCTCCACCATCGGCGATATCGAGAGACCCCGCGTCGTACAGGAGGGTGGTGGTGGGGTGATCGATCAGCACTCCTTGACCCCGACCGAGGGGGAGGATTCGAAGCGTGGACCTGTCGGGAAGGGTGGCGTCGATACCGGTGGCGATCAGTGCCAGGATCAGTGTGATCCCGAAGCGCTTCCGGTGGCCGGCGCACAGCCACAAGAGAGCCAGCATCGAAAGTGATAACGCCGGCGCTCCCATGGCCGGAGCAGTCCAGGGAGTCCACGGCAATCGATCTGCCAGTTCCGGAATCGACTCGAGTGCCGTGGATAGATGGTGCCACACCCCCTTCAGGAGAACTGGAAACCGAGTGGATGCGAGGAGGGTCAGCAGTGCAGTGATGATGGCGAGCGCCAGCAGCGGCAACATGCACAGGGTCCACAGCGGAGACAGGGGAGCCAGGTCAGGACTCCACCAGGCGATGGCGACGTGGGCTCCGAAGAAGGCTCCGAGACCCGCTCGGATCCTCGATCGCTGTTGATCGACGGGGTCGAGGTTTTTTCCACCGGTCACCAGATGGATCCCCAGCACTGCGCACAGGGAGATGGTGGCGGAGGCCTGGGGCGGGCCGATGCCCATGGCGCACCACAGGATGAGGGAGAGGAGCAAGGCGTGAACCACCGACGGAAGTTTGCCCTCGAGAAATCCGATGGTGACCAGGACTCCCGTCAGGGCTGCGCGCAGCGCCGGTGGATCTGCTCCGGAGAGGAACGCCTGGATCAAGACGGTGGCACCCCCGACGGTACGGATCCACTGGGAGAGGGGAGGCGGAAATCTGCGGGCGATCCACAGGAAGCAACCGAGTACCAGGCCGATGTGTAAGCCGCTCACCGCCAGTAGATGATTGAGTCCAGTGTTCCTCATCATCTCACGAAGATGAGGTGACAGAAGATTGCGTTCCCCCAGTAACAATGCACAGCCCCACACCGCATCGACCTCGAGTAGCCTGTCGACCATCTTCAGTCGCCAGCGGTCCGCCCTCGACAGCAATCCGCCCCTTTCGATCACCTGCCACTGCTTCATCGAGACCACCTGTCGAGTGGAGCCGGAGCCGGAGCGAATCATCAGTTGCACCCGATCTCCTCGACCGGCGAGCAGGTGATCGGGGAGCAGGTGACCGGGGAGTCGAATCCACAGCTTTCCTGCGATGGGGTTGCCGTCCTTGTGCAGTCGCCGAAGGAGTAGCGACGTCGAGCGTTGTCGCTGCGGTCCACCGCCACGCTTCCAGGCCATTCTCGGAGCCGTTGAAATCACTCCCTGTAGTTCGACTGGACCGGTCGGCAGGATGGCGGTCGCGGTCGGCTTCGTGGCGAAGCAGAGTCCCAGAAGAAGGGGTAGCAGGCAACGAAGGAGGAACCATCTCGGCCCGGGGATCAGAGACGTCAATGCAACGATCACGATGGTGAGAAGGAGGGTTCCTTCGATGACCGGATGCGGTGGTTGCAGGACGCTACCGAGCCACAAGAACAGTGCCGGGAGCATCAGCGGGGAACAGCGATGGAGGAGTCCGAACTCGGAGCGACATCTTCGGTGGATCGGATTTTCCGCACAATCTTCTCGATGTCGATCTGCGTGGAGCGGGAGATCTCTGTCGTCGATCCTCACCGTGGGTCCCTTCTTCCCGTTGCGGAGAAACTGTCTGTACTGCCAGGACCGCATCCCCTGTGCTGTGGATGCACCAAACCTGGCCTGGAACGACAACGAGAGCAGTTTCGTTCTGTACCCCTGGCCACGGTGGGGACAGCAGGTAGATGCAATTGATGGCCGTATCTGGTCGAATGGAGCGGAGCGCTCCGTGACCCGACGGAAGGAGCTGGCGATGTCGAGAAATCCGGTGATTGCAGCGATGGTGGTTCTCGCCCTGTCGGTGCTGCTGAGCATCCTGCTCGGAGTACAACTCTCCGATCCGATTCCAGCGCCAGGCTTCGACGACGGTGCAGATCTTTCCGAACTGGAGGATGGCGACGGCGCTTCCAGCGCGGGTGATGAGTCGATCACGGGGCTGGACGATTCGTCTTCACCGCTGCAACTGTGGGGGATCGTTTCCGGTGCCCCCGATGCGACTTCGCCGCTGAAGGTGATCCTCTACCGCTTCAAGTTCCCGCACCGATACGAGTCCCTCGGTGGAGTCTCCGTGTGGCAGATCGTCGACTTCCAGAAGTTGAGGGACTCCCGGGGTATCCTCGACAGGTTGCCGCTCCAGGCAGATCTCGGTTCTTCATTGATCGCCGTGGCAGAGACGGTGGCCGATGTGGATGGTCGCTACGAGTTCCGTGACATCGAGGCGGGCAGTTACATGGTGGCCGCCGTGACGGAGAAGACGATGGTGACCCCCTCTCTCGAGCTGGTTCAACTGGCCGGGGAGGCGATCGACGAGGCTGCCCGCCGCGACGTCTGGTTGAGGCACTGTGGCACCCTGTCGGTCAATGTGCTGAACGACGAGGGGACTGTCGCCGATGCCCGGGTAGTCCTGCATGGTCAGGTGGTGGACCCCGCCCTGGGGGACGAAGCGATGTCGATGTCGAGGGAAGAGTTGCTCCTCTATCTGCTCAATTCCCCGATGCAATGGTCGATGACCGATGCCGATGGGCTGGCGAATTTCCCAAGACTTCCCTTCATGGAGTATCGCGTCTATGTCGACAAGGAACCGTGGGCCCAGCAATCGAGCAAGTTGACCATCGATGGCGATCGACAGTTGACGCTGATTCTGGAGAAGGGTGCAACCATCGAAGGAGTGGTCAGGAGCAGGAGCGGTTCCGCCATCGAGGGGGCACTCATCCGTCTCGAGATGAGTGACGCCCAGTGGAACCAGGTGACACGGCCACTGCCGATGGTCAACAGTGACATCGATGGCCGATTTGTGGTCCAGGGTCTCGCCGCCGGCACCGTTGAATTGCACGTGGAGGCGAAGGGCTTCCGACGCAATACGCTGCGAGGGGTGACCATCGAAGCGCAGGGAAACTCCTCGGTGGAGGTGGAACTACAACCCGGTGCGGTTCTGGAGGGATATGTTCGATCCACCAGCGGGACACCGCTGGCTGGCGTCAAGGTGGCAGCCGAAGGCCGGTCGCGGGCTTTGAGAGCGGATTCTGCCAAGACGGAGACCGATGAAGATGGGCACTTCCTGTTCGATACGTTGGGGGTCGGATTGTATCGCCTGGTGGCGACCTCTCCCGGCCTGAAAGAGGAGCGGCAGGAGTTTCAGACGGGGCCGGAACCGGTCGAACTGGTGATGGCGAAGGCGATGGTCGTCAGCGGGCAGGTGGTCGATCCCGACGGCAAGCCACTGTTCAGAGCTCGAGTCTCGCAACTCTCCTGGCGCGGTGGCGATGGGGTAGTCACCGACAGGAGCGGCCACTTCGCCCTGCCGTTGCTGGTCGAGGCGGATCAGATCACCATCCAGGCCGCCCGCTTTCGCAGGGAAACCATCGACATCGATGCATCGGGAGGAGATCTGGGAATCATCCAGTTGTCCACGGCGGAGACGATCGAGGGAATCGTCTACTCCCCCGATGGAACTCCCCTCAGCGGGGCCCGCGTCGTCGCCAATCGAATCCGGCGCGAAGGAGAGAATCGTTCCTTCCGCAACGACAGTGCCATCGCCTGGTCCGATGGGGAGGGACATTTCCGGCTGGAGCTTTCTCGTGCGGATTCTTCCTGGAAGGTGAGCGCCTCTTTCCCCGAGATGCTGTCCTCTGAATCGGTGGAACTCTATCCCGCCGGCAACGCAGTGACAGGCATCCACCTGGTTCTGCGCTGGGGTACTGAACTGTCGGGGATCGTCACCGGAAATGGAGTTCCCATCTCCGATGCAAAGGTGACGATCCGACAGTCGAGCAGCAGGGGCGCTGGCAGTATCACGGCTCTCAGCGACGAAGCGGGGTTCTATTCGATTCCCGGATTGAAGAGTGGCGAATACACCCTGCGCGGTTCCGCCGAAGGCTTTGGAGATCTGTCGATGTCGGAACTGATCCTGCAGGAGAGTGAACAGCGCCGCCTCGATCTGGAACTGAAGCCGGAGATGTACCTTACCGGGGTTGTGATCGATCGATTCGGGGCTCCCATATCGTCTGCGCAGTTACGAATTCGAGACAGTACCGGGGCGTGGCGCAGGGGAGTCAGCGACATGGATGGGGCCTTTTCGGTGAATCAACTCGCCAGCGGTCTGGTTCACTTGCGAGGCGATGCCAGTGGTTACCTGCGAACCATCATCAACCAGCTGGACCCTTCGCTCGGTCCGGTCGAAGTGGTTCTCGAGAAGGAGTACCAGCTGCGAGGCGTGGTTGTGGATTCAGAGACGGGCGAGGCGATCTCCCGTGCCATCGTCGAGGTGAAACTGGCAGGGGATGGAAATCGTCGAACCGAGAGGGATCGGGCCAATGATCAGGGCCTGTTCCGGGTCGATGATCTGAGGGCGGGGGACTACATCGTCAAGGCAACGGCAACGGGGTTCCTCGAGGCCACCTTCCAGATGGAGATTCCGGGGCGCGACCCCGACCAACAGATCATCATCGAACTGGTCCCTGGCGGCCGCATCATCGTCGATGTCTTCGACAAGAGCGGGGCCACCATCGAGGGGGTCTCCATCAACGCTGCGCCAGAGGATGAGGATCAGTCGGGAGAGCGAAATTCTTCAGGGATCCGCGGTGTCCGATCGGATGCTGGAGGTCGAGGAATTCTGGTGGGACTCCCCGATGGGAACTACCGGGTGCGCCTGAGACACGATCATTTCATCTCCGGCACGGGGTTCGCCGAAGTGAAACGGATCGAGGGCAGTGGCTACCTGCGGATGGTGCTGGAGAAGGGGGCGTCGGTGCGGGGCCAGGTGCGCGATGCGAGCGGCACCTTGATCCGTTCGGGACGGGTCCGTGCGAGGGGACCGAACGGCTCCCGAACCGGTGCTGTCGACGACTCCGGTCAATACTTCATCGGCGGCATGGCGGCGGGCTCCTATCAACTCGAATGGTCCGAGCGCAGAAGAAGGCTGGAGCCAGAGGATGTCCCTCGCGGACAGATCGAGGTGAGTGGTGAGCAGGAGCGGGTTCTCGACCTGCACCCCTGAATTCCCCTGGAGTTCCTTCCGAATCTCCTCCAGGTCGGGATACTTCCCGGTCGATTGGCGTTTTTTCACGAATTTAGTTATCCTTCTGGGGACGCCGCTGCGTTCGAGGAGACTTCAGGATTCGTGACACTGACGATGATCTGCCCGTCGTGACGAATCCCGTGGTGACCTCGTTGGGACTCGTGCGCCCCGAGCCCCGAAAGGAGTCCAGCGATGGACCGCTTCCTGTACGACCGACCCGGATTCCCCTTCCAGATCAAGATCTGGATGAGGGTGATGGTAGCGGTTTTTCTCTTCTCCACTGTTTGCACCTTGCACATCTTCCTGGCAGGAGAGGGTGCGTCTGCGCTTGGAATCACTCCCCCCGAGATGAGCGAGATCGAGGCGACCCTTCCGGTAGCGCCGGAAGGAATCGATGAGAACACCGATGAGACCGCCGATGAGAAGGAGATCGCACTGAAAATCATCAGTGTCGAAGCTCGTATTCCAGAGGACGTTCGTAAGCCGGTGGGGATGACCCTCAAGGAGTTGCAGGATCTCACTGACGAGACCCTCATCGAAGGAGAGAAATACCTCTCCGATTTCCCCGAAGGGACCTATCGACAGCAGGTGATCACCGTGCTGTGTCGCCTCTATCTGATGAACTCCAATCGAACCTTTATCGACTCCTCGCGCCTGTTCAAGGAACGCAATGGCAGGGATCCCAGTTCTGCCTGGATCCAGACGTTGCGCTCCAACTACTTCTCGCGAATTCTCGGTCACCTCGACGAGGCGATGGCGATTGCCCTGCCAGAGGGGGAAGTCGACTGCAAACTGGTCAGGCTGAAGGGCGATACCTACTGGCACTCTCAGCAGTACGCCAAGGCCATCACCCAGTACCGCTTGGTGGTGGACAGGTGTGCCTCCATCGATCAGATCGATGTGGTTCGCTGTGCTCTGCTCAACTCGCAGTTGAGGGATCATGACCACTCGGGAGCGGTCGCCACTGCCGATACATTCTTGAAGCATCATCTCGATTCTCCTCTATTCCCTCATGTGATTCATCTGAGAGGCAAAGCGCTGCTCGAAGCTGGGCGTATGCGGGATGCCCTGACCTGGTGGAAGTCGATGGAGGATCTGATTCATAATGCGGCCACCGGTGAGCCAGTTCTCTACAACGGAGAACCGGTAAACCTCTCGGCGAAGGCACGCCAGGATTTCCAGCGCTATCACGAGGAGATCAATTTCACCCTCGGTTTCATCGAGTTCGCCATGGGCGAGTACGAAGCTGCGGAGCAGAGTCTGCGAGAGGAACAGGAGTTACTCCTGCAGCGACAGGTCGACAACAAGATCACCAATGTCGGTCAGGTGTACATCAATCGAACCGAACGGGTCTACGACACGCTGGTTCGTCTCGCCGGCAAGCAGGCTCCCGATCTCGATCTGGGAGATGGCTGGATCGCAGATGTTTCCATCGATCCGCTGCAGGAGCAGGGCAACGTGATCTTGTTGCTTTTCGCCCCCTACGAAAATGTGCGCTACAAGGACACCCTGGAGAATCTCCAGGAACTGTACACCTCCCACTGGCATGAGGGATTGAGAGTCGCCTGGGTCACCATCCCCAAGGGGCGTAATGATCTGGCGGGTCAACTCGAAAAGTTGACCCGAGATGCCAGTTCGAAAGGGCTCGCCTTCCCGGTGGGGATGGAACTGAACGAGGATTATGTCAGTTACAAGGCGTACAACTGTGCCGTCGGTGGAGGAACCCTGGTCGCCATCGATCGCCAGGGAAAGGTCTCCTGGTACAAGATGGATCCGACTTTCCGGGATGATTCGATCATCTCGCTGGTCGCCAGGCGCCTGCTGGAGCAGGACGGCGTCGACAAGTAACACTTCCGTCGCTCCATCCTTCCGGGATATACTGGAAGTCGTTGGCCCCCGGCCGTGCAGATGCACGGCGTTGCCGTAGGGGGCATCTGCCCCGGCCCGGATCGGTGATCCCCAGGGAGGCCGTGCCGCCGGGGAGGACCATGAAATCCTCACGACGAAGGTGCTGAGAATGAGCCGGATGACCAAGATATCCTGTGCGTTGTTGTTGCTGGCCGTGTGGCCCGCTCTGTTCCTCGCCGCCGAGCCCTCCCTGCCGATGCTCCTGATCCCTGCCGAAGGGGTACTGGAGGGGGAAGACGAGGATTCGGGACCAACCCTCAAGGAGATCCGTAAACTGGTCCAGCAGGCGGCGATGGCAGGGGATGCCTCGGCGCTGGCAGAGGTTCTCAGAACCGTCGGCAAGATGCCGGGACGCAACGGCGCAGCCGCGGTTCTCTCCACCGCCGCGGCCCTCGACAACGGCCCCGATGATATCTACTGGTTCCTTCTTCAAGGAGTCGCTGGTTTCAAGGGAGCGGATGCATTCACCGAAATGGGAGAGTTCGTCATCCGCTACAAGAGCAAGCCGATCTCCCGTGACCTCCTCAACGCCCTGAGGAAGTGTCGATCGAAGTACGCCAACAGGGTCATTCGCCGTGTCCTCGAGCGAGGTAGCGTCGACATGCAGATGATGGCTGTCGACATCGCTGCAGGAGTACCGGTACGCAGAACCGTCGACGTCCTGATGCCGATCCTGGAACGGGAAGCCGCCAAGGAGAAGGGGGGCAAGAAGCCTCCCACCGCCCTCAAGCGGGCCATCGTTTCCGCCCTCGAAGCACTGACCAAGCAGCAACTGGGCAACAGCGTCGTGAACTGGAAGGGCTGGTGGGCCAAGGAGCGGGAGCGGGGTCTCAAGGTGATCCGAGATGAATCGGATCTGCACGAACCGACCACCGGGCTGGCACGTCCACTCGATCCGGTGCGGGCGCGTCAGTTCCTCGGCCTCGAGGAGATGCCGGCGGGTTCGGTTCTGGTGGTGAAGGGGCCCACAGCTGCCAACGGAAATGACACCAACTTCGATCACATCGAACAGGTCCTCAGTCGCCTCAAAGTTCCCCACGAGGTGATCGAGAAGGGAGAACTGGAGGATCCAGACTTTTCCCTCGGCAAGGTGGCGGCGATCTTCGTCAACTGCACCCAGATCCATAGATTCTGCCAGAGTCCCGGCCATACAGCAGGTGCATACACCGGCAAGCGGTTACACAGATGTGAGGGGCCAGCTCCCCACGATACGGTTCAGTTCAAGATGAAACAGCCCGCCATCGACAAGCTGGTCCGGTGGGTGGAGAAGGGTGGATATCTCTTC
The DNA here is from genome assembly GCA_965661685.1 of Planctomycetota bacterium. Taxonomy (GTDB): domain Bacteria; phylum Planctomycetota; class UBA8108; order UBA1146; family UBA1146; genus QNYK01. The sequence goes on along the minus strand of CBFIET010000121.1, from coordinate 7,178 downwards.
ACCGAAGACTGGGTGCTGGTGGAGTTGCTGGAGGTTGGATTCGACCGCTACGTACGTTCCGGCGATCCACTGGAAGGTGGCGACGTCGGGATCCGTCCCGAGCGTGGCATGACCGCACACCCGATGCTTCGTGGTGTTTTCATTCCGCCGGTCGATCTCGATGCCCTGCGCCGTGAACGATGGGCTGAATATGACGAGGATGACGACGAGGACGAGGACTACGATCCGGCCGTCGAAGACGATGCCGGGGATGTCGATGGGGATCGGGGCAAGACCGCCGTCGGAGGTGAGGGAGCGGCACAAACTCCCGAGATCGAAGATCCCGACATCCGCCTGGTGGATCACCGCTGGAAGATCGACAAGGAGAGTCCTTCCCTCGACATCCGGTCGAAAAAGGTCGAGGTTCTGGTCGATTCGGAGGAGTTACTCAAGATGTGTGGGGAAGGGGCTGTCGCCATCACCTTCCCGGTCAAGCGAGGACGTGTGCTTCACGTGCTCTCTCACTTCGGCAAGCAGAGTAGTTCCGACAACGAGGCGACCATCGAGAACATCCTGGTCAACTTCCTGCTCCAGGTGAGGATCCGGGCCGGCGTCCTTCGCTAGGATTGCCGGCGTAGGCCCGAGGCACCGACCTCGCTCACATTGACTCCCTCCCGTGAAGGGTCTACCGTGCCCTTCGTTTCAGGGATCCAGGCGATTCTTCCGACGAGGTATTGCAAGGATTCTGGCGGGTGCTCTGTGGCCCAGCGAGTCACAAGACTCGATCAGAGCGGGGTGATCTTGGTAGTCGATTGGCAGTGGCTGCGTCGCATTTCATTTGCGCTTCCCATCTGTCTGGTGGTGGTGCTGGCTACTCCCACATCGCTGTTCGCACAGCAAGATGCCAGCGGCCTGTTTGGAACCGACGAGCGATTCTCCCTCAGCTATGATCGTCTGGAAGCGGACATCTCCACCCAGGGTGGTGGACGTTCGCTGGTGGTCCTCGGAAATGTCGTCTTCGAGGGGCAAGGGTACTCCCTGCGCGCCGATGCGGTCGGCATCTTCATCGATGGAGTCGATGCGGCCACCGGTCCCATCAATCCCCGGGTACTGGCCATCGGCGAGGTGCTTCTCACCCGCGGAAAACAGTCGTTCAGGGCGGAGACGATCTTTCTCGATGTCGCACGACGCGAGATGGTTCTCAGCGAGGCGAGGCTTCGCATCAGCCAGCAACTGATCGAAAGATTGCGGATGATCCCCCGCGACGATCCACTGCGATCGAGGATGGTGGCGGAGTCGTGGGTCGCCGGTGTTTCTGACGTGACCGATGAGGGACACGATCCCTCCTGGATCGGCATCGAGGCGAGGCATCTGGAGGTCTCCGATTTTCGAGATGTCGAGGGGATAGGCATCACCTTCACCACCGATGAGTTCTTCGATCCGGAGTGGGCTCTGGTGGCGCAGCGGGCCCGTGCGGTGACCCGCAAGGAGATCGACCAGCGAGCCGATGAAGAACTGCCCGGCGGCTACCTCATCGAGGTGGAGGATGCGCGTCTGGAGGTGGCAGGGGTTCCCCTCTTACCCCTTCCCAGTACCACCTGGGATAGTCGCTGGGGACGCTCCTTTCCCCTCCGTGATCTTCGCGTCTCCGATTCCTCGAAGTTCGGCACGCGCATCGATACCGCCTGGAATGGCGATCTGCTCCTGAGCGAACGCTTCGAGGAGGAGATCGATCTGACTCCCCGTTTTGACCACCTGTCCGCGCGGGGCACCGGTGTCGGACTCGATTTCGAGATGGGGCGCGATCCGCTGCGATGGGCTGAAGAACCGGATGGCCGCCTGGAGTTGTTTGGCTACGGTTCGGTCTGGGGAATCGAGGACGAGGCCATCACCGATAGCGATGGAACTCCCATCTCCTCTCCCGATCGTTCAAGGTCGCGAGCTTTTTTCCACGCTCGATTTGGCCCCGGGACGATGATCGATGGCGAACTGGCCAGCAGCAGCGATGCCGGATTCATCGAGGAGTACTTCCGTTCGGAGGCACGCACGCTCAAGGCTCCCGAGAACTTCCTGGCGATCCGCCAGGTGATGGGGGAAGACCTGTCCGCCTCGCTACTGACCAGGGTGCGTGGCTCGGACCATCTCGAGGTGCTCGAGAAGAAACCGGAATTCACCCTGCGCGCCATCGACAGGGAACTGGTCGGTGGGCTGCGCTGGGATTCTGATCTGATCTTTGACGATCAGAAGTTGAGACCTGCCGAGGGTTCGCTCGATCCTGAGGTGGAAGCAAGTCGCAGTGATTGGCGTACCGACATCACCTTGCCGATGGGGCTCTCTCGCTGGATCCGCATGATTCCTGGTGCCGGGGTCCGCTACACCTCCTGGGATGGCCCTGGTTTTGATCCCGTTGATCGCACCCAGTATCAGGCAGGTTTGCAACTGGCGACCCGCCTGTCGCGCGTCTTCGATGTCGAAAATAGTGGCTGGAAGATCGATGGTCTCCGTCATGTCATCGATTTCACCGCAGGCTATTCGAGTCTCTTCGATTCCTCACTCGACGCCTCTGCTGTTCCCACCTCCTTCGATGCCATCGACTCCCTCGCCGATCGCGATCAGGTGCAGTTCTCCCTGGTACAGCGTCTGCAGACCCGTGACTTTCGAACCGATCGAGAAAAGGTACACCGCCTTGGAACTCGTACCGTGGCAGAGGCTCGCATCGACGCCTTCTACTATCCGGAAGCGGAGCGAGATCATGGTGGAGAGGAGTGGGGTCTCCTCAACTCGGAACTGGTTCTTCACGGAGAAGATGGCTGGAGCCTGTTCGGGGAAACGACCCACGATGTCGGTGCCGGAATTCCTGTCGAAAGAAATGGTGGAGTTCGGTGGCTGGACATGGAGCGTGGATTGCTTGAATTGGCGTGGAGAGAGCGCCCAGATGTGCACAGGACGATACTCGTCGGTGGCAGGACCAGCACCTCCGATCGGTGGGACATGGGGGTCTTCGTCGAGTACGATGCACTGACAGAGGAGGCGATCGGACAGTGGTGGGAAGTGGGAAGAAATTTCAGAACCTTTCGCATGCTGTTCAGCCTCGATGTCGAACAGGGAGATGTAGACGAGACCACCTTGCGCATCGATATCGGCCTGCGCGATATGATGAATGCGATGCGAGGTCGCAGGTCAGGTGCCTACGGTCCCGGTCGCATCCGCTGATCGATCGCTCCCTTCGACTCCTTTTGACTCCATCGACCGCAGCAGAGTGAGGATCCGATGCAAGTACCTGCCATCTACCCGGGGACCTTTGATCCGCCGCACAAGGGTCACCTCGATCTGATCCAGCGTGGTGTCCGATTGTTCGGAGAACTGGTGGTCGCAGTTGCCGACAACCACGAAAAGGACACCTTCTTCACCCCCAGTGAGCGGGTCCGCTGGCTCGAGCAGTGTACTTCTCACCTGACAGGAGTGAGGATCCTGCACTTCCAGGGTCTGGTGGTCGAACTCCTTGGCAGGGAGCAATCGAGGATCCTGCTGCGAGGAATCCGCACCTTCGCTGATTTCGAGGCGGAGTACACGATGGCGCTGACCAACCGGTCGCTGTCGGCGGATATCGAGGCGGAAACCGTCTTTGTCATGCCTTCCCTCGAGTACTCACACTACTCCAGTCGCCATGTGAAGGAGATCGCCTCCTTCGGGGGAGATGTCAGCTCTTACCTGCCGCCACAGATCGCTGCGGAGGTATCTTCCCGGCTGGAACAGCTCCCCGGTGCCGGTACGGTGGAATCCGGAGAGCCACAGCGGTAGGATCCCAGACCGGAGTGGATGGCCTGGCCATCCCCACGTCCGCCCGATCAGGCAGGAGGATCGAGATGAGTTCCACCGAGAGAATCGCCGTCCAGACCGATGGGGCTCCCGCTGCCATCGGGCCCTATTCCCAGGCGGTCGAGATGGATGGGTGGGTTTACTGCTCAGGTCAGATTCCCATCATCCCTGCCGATGGCTCCGTGGCCCAGGGGATCGAGGATCAAACGCGCCAGGTCCTGGTCAACCTGGGCGAGGTGCTTGGTGCGGCCGGGTGTGACTTCTCCGATGTGGTCAAGACCACCGTATACCTGTCGAGCATCGCTTCCTTTTCGCGGATGAACGAGGTCTATGCCGATTTCTTCGAGGCACCGTTTCCCGCCCGTGCATGCATCGAAGCGGCGGCCCTTCCCAAGGGAGTGCAGGTCGAGATCGATGCCATCGCGAGGAAGCGAGACCTCAGTTGAGCGATGATCCGAAACTTCTGGAGATCGATCAGTTGCGTACCTGGTTCTACACCGATGACGGGGTGGCCAAGGCGGTCGATGGAGTCAGTTATTCCATCGAGGCGGGACGCACACTCGGCGTGGTCGGCGAGTCCGGCTGCGGGAAGTCTGTCACTGCGATGAGCATCCTGCAACTGGTACCAACCCCTCCCGGGAAGTACGTCGACGGCGAGATTCGTTTCCGTGGCGACAACCTCCTCGAATACGGCGAGCCGGCGATGCGAAAGATCCGTGGTAACGAGATCTCCGTCATCTTCCAGGAGCCGATGACGAGCCTCAATCCGGTGTTCCGGGTGGGGGATCAGATCGGCGAGGCGTTACGATTGCACGAGGGGATGAACAAGCAGGAGGCGAGGGAACGAAGCATCGAGTTGTTGAGACAGGTGGGTATCCCCTCTCCCGACACGAGGGTCGACGAGTACCCACACCAGCTCTCCGGCGGAATGAAACAACGGATCATGATTGCCATGGCGCTCGCCTGTAACCCGTCACTCCTCATCGCGGATGAGCCGACTACCGCCCTGGACGTGACGATCCAGGCGCAGATCCTCGACCTCCTTCGCGATCTCCAGCGAGACAAGGGAATGTCGATCCTGCTGATCACTCATGATCTTGGCGTCGTGGCAGAGAATGCCGATGACGTGGTGGTGATGTACGCCGGAAAGGTGGTGGAGCGCGCTCCGGTCGAGGCGCTCTTCGAAACCCCACGACACCCGTATACCCTTGGCCTGTTCAGGTCGTTGCCGAAACTCGACAGCAATGTCGAACGTCTCGAGGTGATCGAGGGAAATGTTCCCAATCCACTGGAGTTTCCCAGTGGCTGCAAGTTCCGGCCTCGCTGTTCCTTCGCCACAGAGCAGTGTGCCAGTTCAGAACCGGGACTGGAATTGATCGGAGAGCAGCACGAAGTGGCGTGCCACCACCATGAGGAGATCGCTGCCGGGAGTAGCAGTGCAGCAGGGGGGGATCGTTGAGCGAGAAGAATACACCGCTGCTGGAGGTCTCTGACCTGGCCACCTGGTTTCCGATCCGATCGGGGGTCCTGTCGCGGGTCACCGCACACGTGAAGGCTGTCGATGGGGTTTCGTTCCAACTGGGCCGCCGGGAAACCCTGGGGCTGGTGGGAGAATCGGGTTGTGGAAAGACCACCGTCGGCAGGTCGATCCTGAGGCTGGTGGAACCGACCCGGGGATCGATTCGCTTCGACGGGCAAGACGTTCTCGAAACCAAGGGGGATGATCTACGCAAGCTCCGCAAGCGGATGCAGATCATCTTTCAGGATCCCTACGGCTCCCTCAATCCACGGATGACGGTCGGTTCGATCCTCAGCGAAGGACCTCGAATTCACCAGATGGGGAATGACCGGGAGATCCGCCAGCACATCGAACACCTGATGGATCGCTGTGGTCTCGATCCGATCCATCACATCAATCGTTATCCACACGAGTTCTCCGGTGGACAGCGGCAACGCATCGGAATCGCTCGAGCGCTGTCAGTGGAACCGGAGTTCATCGTCTGCGATGAGGCGGTCAGTGCCCTCGATGTGTCTATCCAGGCTCAGATCATCAATCTCCTCCTCGACCTTCAGGGTGAGTTCGACCTCTCCTACCTGTTCATCGCTCACGACCTGGCAGTGGTGGAACACATCAGCGATCGTGTCGCCGTGATGTATCTGGGTAAGGTGGTCGAAGAAGCGCAGTCCAGCGATTTGTATCGTGACCCGCGCCATCCCTACACCCGGGCACTGCTGTCGGCGATCCCGGAAATTCGCCCGGGACCGAGCAAGGATCGCATCTTGCTCGAGGGAGATGTACCATCCCCCATCAACCCGCCATCGGGTTGTCCCTTTCACACGCGTTGTCCCAGTGCTGGTCCACGCTGCAGTGTCGAAGTGCCTGCAGCTTTCGAGGTGGGTTCCAGTCATCGCAGCTACTGCTGGCTGGAAGATGAGGCAGGCGTCGAGGGAGAGATGGTCAAGGCCTGAGCGTGCCTGCTGCGAGAGGGGGTGACGATGCCGAACTGTGCTTTTGTCACCTTCGGATGCAAGATCAATCAGTACGACACCCAGGCGATTCGTGAGGAGATCCTCGAACTCGGCTACACCGAGAAACAGGAGGCGGTCGATGTCGATCTGATCGTGGTCAACTCCTGTACCGTCACCGAACGTGCCGGAGAGAAGGTCGAGGAGCGAGTACGAACCCTGATCCGACGTAATCCCGCAGCGAACATCATCGTCACCGGATGCATCAGTGAAGATGATCGACAGCGACTCGAGGCGATCCCCGAGGTGAACCATCTCATCGGCAACGAGGAGAAGCACCGGGTGGCAGAGATCCTCCAGGGCGCAGAGATGGCCGCTGGACCACCACGGCGAAAATCCAGGGATATCTTCGACCTGAAGATCTCAGGCTTCGAGGGCAGAACCCGGGCCTTCCTGAAGATCCAGGATGGTTGCGACTCCTTCTGCAGTTATTGCATCATCCCACACATGCGCGGATCTTCTCGATCGCGTCAGCAATCCTCCATCATCGAGGAGGCGACGAGGCTCGCTTCCGCCGGTTTCAGTGAGGTGGTACTGACCGGAATCCACCTCAGGCAATGGGGGTTGGACCTCGGCATCCGTGATGGTCTCGGTACCCTGCTGGGCCAGTTGCTCGCCATCGACGGGGTGGAAAGGGTTCGCCTCTCCTCCATCGGAGAAGGAGCCTTCACCGAGCGCTTCCTCGACGCCTTCGAGGAGGACCCCCGTCTGTGCCGCTTCTTCCACGTTCCTCTACAGAGTGGCAGTGATCGAATCCTGCAGCGGATGCGCCGTGATTACTCGGTGAAGGAGTTCATGGCGGCGATGAAGAGGATCGGGGAGCGACTGCCACGGGCAGGACTCGCCACCGATGT
>CBFIET010000120.1:0-3073 GCA_965661685.1 Planctomycetota bacterium | reverse complement strand
ACTTGGAATCCGCTGCGCCATTGATCTCCGCCGATCGAACCGCAGCGATGAATCAAGCCAGCAGATCGATTTCGAATCGATGGGAATCCAGTACCACAATCTTCACCTGAGAGCTTCCGATCTACCCCATCCCGAACCACTTCAAAAGTTGATGCAGGTGATGGCGGATGGTCCCAGGCCGATACTGCTGTACTGCAAGAGGGGTAAGGACAAGACCGGCTTCGCATCGGCACTCTATCGACACTCCATCTGCGGAGACTCCCTGGAGGTCGCCTGGAAGCAACTTCGATTCATTCCCTTCGGGCACAGTCGTAAGGGACATGAGGGACCTTATCGATTTCGTGAACTGCTCGAGCAGCATCAGCCCGTTGATCTGCTTCGCTGGATCGATGAGGTGTACCCGGAAATCTTCGAAGAGGGGGTGGCCCGCGGTGAGATCCGCTCGGTGCTGCCGACCGGCTGGTATCCCGAAACGTGATGGAATCGGGACACCATCCTGAGGTCTCCTCGTCATAAAAAAGACGCGGAGCCTCCGGGCGACAAGCCCAGAGGCTCCGGTGAGGAGGTGTTCAGATTTTTCAAGCCAGGGTCGGGGGGATCGCCAGCCCGCCTTCGGCGCCCCCCCTTCCCATGTCCTTGGATCCGGTACCGGGACGAGATCGGACCAAGAAAACCGGGAATTCTAGAAAATGCGGGGAAGTCGTCGAATTCAGCCTCTGAGAGGCTATTTGAGGGGGTCCGGGATCGGCTCCTGGCCACAAACACGGCAGCGAGTACCAAAAAATCCGGCGAGAGCGCACTCTTCGCACCGCTCCAGCCGCTGCAGGGCGATCTTCAGCCGCTCGAACTGGTGAGCGGCAATCGCCGCCGGCTCCGCCTCGACAAAACGAACCGAACCCACCCAGTGAGCCAAGCAGTGGGGGCACCGCCCCGAATCCTCGATCAGTTCCAGGCAGCCACGACAGTCGATCCCTCTCGATTCCTGAACGCCACCGGCCAGGGCCCAGGTCAACTCCGAGAAGTATAGCTGGCCGGCAACGAAGCCGTTGCGACAGCGTGAGCAGAATCCGTCATGTGGTGCCACCACTCGACACATTCCGCACTGCAGCGTGGAGATCTCCACCTCGTGACCGTGGGCATCGAGAAGCTCGTGAAACTGTCTTGAAGGGATGATCCGGCCCGCCACCAGTCCGTGATCACACGGGGAACACCAGCCGTTGACCGGCATCGCTTCCTGGCAGCCGACACAGGTAGGATTCCAGCGATGATCGCTGCGAGACTCACCGAGATGGCAACCCGCTGCCATCAGCACTGCACCGATGCACATCAGGAACCAGATCCACCTCAGGGACAAGCGTCAAAACCTGCGCAATCGAGTGCTCCCGGAGTGGGATCTGGACCACAGGTCACCGGAGCGGAGGGAGCAGCACCACCGTTGAACAGGTAGGTGAGCAGGTTGATCGCATCGGAGATATCCACTGCATTGTCGTCGTTTGCATCGAGAGCATTCAAACAGGTGGCAGGCCCGTTGGAGAAGAGATACCCGAGGGCGTAGATGGAATCGGTGATATCGATGGTTCCATCGGCATTGGTATCGCCTCGCACGAAGCTGGTCACCGGCGGTGAATCGTTATCGACGATGGTCAGGGTAAAGGTCGGCTGTGCACCCAGTTCGACCCCAGGAGGCACCTGAAGCGTCAGGATCGCGGTTTCATCCACCTCGATCTCGGTGTCATCGATGATGGTGATCTCGATCTGCACGGTCGTCGAGCCGTCCGGGATCAGGAGCATCCCCGAAACGGAGTAATCAATTGCAGGATTTGCAGTTCCCGAGAGGGAGAGCCCTGCCGGAATGTCGTCGCCTTGAGGACCTCCCCTGAGAACCACATTCGCGGAATAGATCCCACTGTTCTCAGGAGTACTATCACTGGCGATTTCAAAGGAAACTGAAACCGGAGCAGGAGGCCCGCCTCCAGCATCGACACTGCCGGTGTCGTCGTTGAAGTTGGTCGGTGAGTTGATTCCCGTCTCGAGGAGTCCGCTACCCAGATTCACCTGAAGAGAATTGACACCGTCGAGCGGCAATTCACCGGTGGCGTACACCCACTCGTCATAGAAGTAGAAGGTGATGGTGTCGCCGCTGAGTCCCAGGAAGTTATCGGGCAAGACAAAGTCCGGAGTGGGGGCCCCGGGGAGTGCTGCAAACCCTGCAGTCCCGATGAGGATGTGCTTGAAGGCGGTATTGCCGACGATCCCCGTCGGAAAGGTAAAGGTACTGGCGGTCGCCATGCTCTCGATCCACTTGGTACCGAGGTTGTTCTCACAACAAGCACTGGTCGGTTGGTAAATCTCGACGAACTGGATCGTTCCATCGGAGTTGGAATACACCTCGTTGAGATCCCAAAGATGAGATCCAGGGAGAGCCGGATGCGCATGAAGGCTGCCAAGTAATCCCACGACCATCAGTACAAAGAGAGAGCGAAGTGTAAGAAGCTTCATGATTTCCTCATTTCAAAACCGACGATATAGCGTCGAAATCGATAGCGAGCACAAGGTTCCATCATAGCGTGGAACGGCGGCTGGAGATAGCCGAGGAATGGCTCAGGAAGGGTCGCAAACCGTGCCGTAGCGCAGTTCTACCGTGCTGGCAGAAGAGGCAGGTATCGCCTCGGAACCGTTCCAGGTGATCAGATACAGGCGATCGAATGCATACCCGGGGATCCATGCCTGGCCCGACACCTTCTCGGTGCCACCGATGGTCCCGCCGACCGCTTCGACGAAGAGAGGCACGGTGTTCTGGTGACCACAGATCACCACACGATCTCCTGCACTGATCTGTGCCAGTACTTGTCGCCACGCTGGAGAATCTGCCGCCGAGATCGTTTCGATTTCAACACCGACACTCCGCGATAGCGCTTCGACGCTCTGATGGGTCCGTCGGTACTCGGTGCATAGAATGCGAGTGATGGGGGAGTCCCCCAGTAACTGGGCCAGTGCTTCCGATCGAACAAAACCCTCATCGGTGAGGGAGGGATCAGACCCCGATCCCTTTTCACAGTGTCGCAGAACCACG
>CBFIET010000119.1:0-2966 GCA_965661685.1 Planctomycetota bacterium | reverse complement strand
GTGATGACGAGGGTGTTCTTGATGCGCACCTTGTTGCGTTCGGCGGCGTAGGCCTGGTTGCGGCGGGTGCGGTTGACCTCGGCGCCGGCGACGACACCGGAGCCGCCGATGGCGGTGACCGCGCCGGTGCCCGCTGCCTTCCTGGAACGGTCGGTGAGCTCGGTCTTGACGATGCCGCCGACCGCCTCATCGATGCGCGTCTCGACGATCATCGTCCACGCCTCGCTGCGGCTCTTGCGGTCGATCATGTCGCCGAGGGCGGAACCGACGAAGGCACCGGCAAGGGTGGCGTTTCTGCGGGTGCGGTGACTGTTGCCGCGCGCCTGGTTGTTGCCGATGGCACCGCCGGCGACGGTGCCGAGCAGTTTGCCCATCGACGAGGAATCGTCGGGCAGGTTCTCGTTACGGCCCCAGAACTTGATGACGGCGGTGATGTCGTAGAGCGCCTCGGCGGGGTCCTTGGTGACGGTCCACCCCTCCTCCTCCATGCTGGAGGCGAGCAGTGCCCGCAGCTTGCGGGTGTTGAGGTCGAGACCGGAGGGGTTCCTGACCTGGATGGTGACGCGGCGTTCGTCGCCGCCGGGGCGGTCGCCGACGAACTCGGGGACGCCATCGACCCACTGCGCCTGCACGTTCATCTCCTTGTAGCGTTCGCTACCGCCGGAGACGCTGGCACAGCCGACGATGGAAAGGGTCAGTACGGTGACGAGAGAGAAACAGATCAACGATCGAAACATCGGGGACTCCTAGCTGCAGTTTTCGGGCGGGCTCGATGGAAAACAGGCGTGACTCCCCAGGGGAGCCACGCCTGATGATGTCTCATCATGGCGGCGCTGGCAAGGCCGCTTGTCACGGCGGTTAGTGACGCTTGAGCAGCGGACACGCCACCTTCGGTCGTTCCCGGATGAAGACGAAGTCCTCCCGGGTCTGCTCCTTGTTGTGGCATACCAGGCAACTCTTCTCCTGCACCGCAGGCCACGGATGATTGACCGGGTCAGTGGGGTGCTGCGGATTGAGTCCGTGGCAATTCTCGCACTGGACATTCTTGTACGGCTCTGCATCGGCGGGCGCGATGAACGCCTGGCCGTAGCCGAGCACGTGGCAGGCGATGCAATCCTGGCGCCACTGGTCGCCGGTCTCCTCGAGACTGGAGAAGGCGGTGGCGTGGGTGGTCTTCTGCCAGAACTCGCTCTGCTCGACGTGACACACCGAGCAGGTGCTGGCGGTCAGGTACTGATCCTTGCTGTGGAGTGGCGGCAACTTCTCCGAGGAGAGGAACTCGGCACTCTTCTTGAAGGCGTTGACCATCTCGACGATCTCCGGATCCTCCAGCAGGTGCGGCTCCATCGAGGCTCGCTCGTACCAGTAGGTGGAACGACCGGCGGGGGGAGCTTCGTCGTAGGAGAGAGACACCATCGGCGCTCCGCCGTCGATCCAGTCGATGGCGAGGGTGCCGAGTCGTGCCCCCTGGCTATCGGTGCGGGCCAGCAGCGTGTTGTTGATCGTCTCGAGGCTGTCCTCCTCGTCGACCCAGATCTGGTGATTGCCCAGCTCGATCATCGGATCGAGGATCAGATCGACCCCATCGACCTTTTCCGCCAGCTCCCGGTTCTCGGAGAGGTGGTTCGCCGACAGCAAGATCACCATGTCGCACTGCTCGCGCAGCTGCGGCACCAGTTTCTGGGCGGTCTCGATGGCGTTGAGCAGTGCCAGTGGCCGATCGGGGTTCGCCTTCTCCAGGAAGTAGGAGGGGATGGTGTCGATGGTAAGACCGAGGATACCGATCTTCATGCCATCCACCTCGAGGATGGTGGAGGGGGGGAAGATCGTCTTCTGGTCGTCACGGTAGACGAGGTTCGCCGACAACAGCGGGAACTTCGCCTGCTTCTGGAACTCGAGCAGGTCCGGCAAGCCGAGGGTCAGGTCGTGGTGACCGACCAGCATCGCCTGGTAGCCCATGCGGTTGTAGGATTCGATGATCAGCTGCGCCTTCGCCTTCAGCTGCTTCCTGCGGAAATCTTCCAGCTTCTTGCCATCGTCGGGACCGAACAGGGTATTGCCGCCGTCGATGAGAACCAGGTTTTCGTGGTGGAAGCGAGCCTGATCGATGTAAGAGGAGCGTCGGGTGATGGAACCCTGTCGCACCTTCTTACGCTTGCAGCCACACACATCGATGTAGCCGACATTGTTGATGGAGAAGACCAGGAACATGTCATGGCTGGCGGGAGGATCCTGCTCATCCGGGTGCCCGGTCGGGGCAGGAGGCGAGTCGAAGGTGGCCAGCAGTTGACCGTCGCTTTCCGGTCGCGAATCGACCAGCACCGGATAGACCAGCATCAACAGCATCGCCACGGCGATGATCTGGGGTATCGATCTCTTCATGGGTCTACTTTCCTTCACTTCTTTTCAGGGGGGGGCAGGCGATGCGAGGGATCGCCTCCTTCGGATCGAAGGGAACCTTGGTCTCGCTGGGGTTGTGACACGACCAGCAGGATGTGTCCTGTACCGCCGGCCAGGGGAATGCTTCCGGCTTGCTCGGATGTCTGGGGTTCTGTCCATGGCACGACTCGCACTGGACATCTTTCCAGCGCCCCGGCTCGTGGGCATCGACGAAGGTCTCGCCGTAGCCGGTGACATGGCACGGCATGCAGTCGTAACGGAACTGGGTTCCAGTACTCTCCAGCGTCGCATAGGCGCGGGCGTGGGATGTTGTCTTCCAGAAGGCGGTCTGCTGCGGGTGGCACACGGCACAGGTGACCGCCCCGAGGAAGTGAGTCGATGGCTTGAACTTCATCTGGTCATCCTCGATGGGTGTCTTGTATCGGGTCGACACCATGAACTCCTGGACGATCTTCTCCATGGCGGGGTGACGGCCGATGTGAGGGGCCAGTGCCACGGTGGCGAGGTCGGCGATGTTGGAACCGGCGGGGGCGTCCTCGTTCCAGATGTCGAACCACGGTTGCTTC
>CBFIET010000118.1:0-12777 GCA_965661685.1 Planctomycetota bacterium | reverse complement strand
GGTGATCGAGCGGGTGTTCGGAGGCTTCTCCTTCCGTGATCCGGAGAAGGCGTACCGGTTGCTGCGAAGACTGGCGTTTCCGCGCCAGAGAGGGCTCCGATCGCCACGGGCCCGGCATCATCTTGCAGCGCTCTTTCCGGTACTGCTCGATGCATTCCGTAGCAGCCCTGACCCCGATCAGGCGGTGCTGATGTTCGTCCACTGCGTGGAGACGCTGGGGGCACCGGCGGTCTTTTACCAGCAGCTGACGGAGAACCCCGAGACCTGCAAGATCTTCGTCGACCTGTTCGGTCAGAGTCGTTACCTGTCGGAGTTGTTGCTGAATCATCCGGGAGTGCTCGACGAGGTGGTCGATCGAGTGCGTACGGGGCGCATCGCTTCCGACCAGCTGCTGGTGGCTGAACTGCGCTCAACCCTTGACGGTGTCGATGACCAGAAGCAGATCTTCCAGCGACTACACGAGTTCCGGGCATTGCACACGGTACACATCGGAATCCTCGATCTGAGCGGGCGGATGCCTCACGACCGGGTTCTTCAGGGACTCTCCAGCATCGCCACCGCCATCCTGAGCGTCATCGACGAACTGGCCCTGAAGAAAACCGAGCAGCTCCTCGGTTCGCTGGTCACCGACGATGCGAAGGGAAGCACCCGCCACTGCCTGCTGGCACTGGGAAGACTCGGTGGCCGGGAGATGGGCTTTGCCAGCGATGTCGACATGATGGTGGTACACGACGGGGTCGGGGTCACCGATGGCGGTCACGAGGCGAGGCACTTCTGGACCGAACACCTCAAGCAGGTGGTGGAGATGCTCGCACAGTCGGGGACGGGAGGACCGCTCTACAGCGTCGATCTGCGGCTGCGTCCAGACGGGGCTGGGGGTGCGCTGGTCACTCATCTCGACGAGTTCCAGGAGTACTTTCTCGGCAATCGATCACAACTGTGGGAACACCAGGCGCTGGTTCGGATGCAGCCGATCTGTGGCGACAGCACCCTCGGTGACGAGGTGATGGAGTGGACCCATCAGAATCTCGGAAGAGGAGTGGAGCCGGAGGAGATCGTCACCGAACTGCGACAGATGCACCAGCGCAGAAAAGCATCCGGTCACAAGGAAGGTATCGACTTCCGCAACGGAAGTGGCGGACTCATCGACATCGAGTTCCTGGTGCAGAGCCTGATCCTGCTCCATCAGGGGAAGAATCCCGAGATCTTCAAGTCGCGCACTCGCGATGCCATCGCTGCCCTCGAATCGGTGGAACTACTCGCTGAAGGAGAGGCGACGACTCTCTACAACGCCTACCAGTTCCTCAGGATGGTCGAGAATCGCCTGGCGATGATGCATCGTGCTTCGGTGAAGGCGATTTCGGAAGACGATGCCAGCCTGCGGCAACTGGCGATCCGCATCGGTTTTCATGCGACTCCGGCGGGGAAACCGGAGGAGCGGTTACGAGACGAGATCGAATATCACACCGAACTGGTCCGCAACATGTTCCAGCGTCACCACGGCTAGGATTGTTCTGTTCCGCGCATCCAGTGGTTCGCACAGCGAACGATGGCATCTCCACAACTCGAGCGAGCCAGGTCGTGAACGTGCATCTGTTCATGGACGTCGAAACGATGCGATCGCTGCGGGTCGAGGGCTGGCTTCAATCGGGCGGCGATGCGATGCGTTCCGGAGGGGTCGACGATGGGATCGGAAGCGGGGCAGTAGATCATCACCGGGATCCGCATGCGCGGAGCCCGCTGCTTCGCTCTCGCCATCCATGGCAATAGCCGCGCGGCGAAGCAGAGCGGGATGCGGTGGTTTTGCAGTGGATCGAAGGAGTGAACCAGTCGTTCCGAGGGGAGGTCACTGACCGCTTCGTTGGCAAAAGTGCCGTCCCCATCGAGGGCGAGCAACTGCACGATCCCCCGCAGGCCGGCGGCGAGTGGGCGCAGCAGCGCTACCGACGAGAAGAGCAGGGCGGATTGCACAACCACTGCTTCGGCAGGATTTCTTGCGGCGGGTGGAGAGAAAGCCGGGGATCCGAGGATCAACCCGGTGGGGGAGAAACCTGCCTCCAGCTGGATGCGCTCGGCGGCATGAAATGATGCCAGGCCACCGAGACTGTGTCCCCAGATGAAGTGAGGAACAGCGGACTCGTTGCCATCGATGGCACTCCATGACGCCAGCTCAGCGATCCGTTCGATGATCGATTCGAAGGAGACTCGCAGCAGTTTCCGGTGCATGCCGGCGGCGATCGCCTTCGCTTGCTGCTGGAGGGGAGCGGGAAGTTGATGGAGGGCATCGAGGATGCCAGCGGCGTCACGCTGCCGCAGATAGATCTCGACGATGGCCCGATGAGCCTCTTCCCCATCGCCACCGTGTCCCGGCAGATCGGGGAGGCGACAGCGATATCCCAGTTCGGCGAGTTTTCTGGCCAGCGGCATCATGCGACCGGCGTGTTCTCCCAGTCCGTGAACCAGGATCACCTCGGAGTGGCCAGCGCCACTGGCAGGAGTCACCCGCCAGTGAGGAGCTGGAAACTGCCGGTACTCCAGCGCCGGAGTGCCAGGAATCGCTTTCGAGTTGCTGTTCATCGTTGAATCCTTGCGGCGTGATCGATCAGGTCAGCAGGTCGTGTGCGACCTGTCCATGCACGTCCGTCAGTCGAACATCTCTTCCCTGGTAGGGATAGATCAATCGCTCATGATCGATGCCGAGAAGGTGCAATATGGTGGCATTCAGATCGTGAACATGAACCGGGTCTCGAGTGATGTTGTAGGAGAAGTCGTCGGTTTCGCCGTGCACGTAGCCCTGCTTGACCCCGCCGCCGGCGAGGAAGATGGTGAAGCAGCGAGGATGGTGATCGCGTCCGTAGTCTTCCTTGGTGAGACCTCCCTGGCAGTAGATGGTCCTGCCGAACTCACCGCCCCAGATTACCAGGGTGTCATCGAGCAGTCCGCGCATCTCGAGATCCTTGATCAGTCCGGCGGTGGGTTGGTCGACGTCGGAGCACTGGCGACGGATCGTCGAGGGGAGGGCACCATGCTGGTCCCAGCCGCGGTGATAGATCTGGACGAAGCGCACATCTCTCTCCGCCATCCTTCGTGCCAGCAGGCAGCAGGATGCAAAGGTCCCCGCCTGATCCACCTCGGGACCGTAGAGATCCTTGACGTGCTGCGGTTCATCGGAGGTGTCGACCAGTTCTGGCACCGAAGCTTGCATCCGGTACGCCATCTCGTACTGGGCGATGCGGGCCACCGTCTCCGGATCTCCGATGGTGTCGGCGACCCCCTGGTTGAGGCGAGCGAGGCGGTCGAGCATCGTTCTTCGAGTGGTTCGTTCGACACCGGGAGGATCGGACAGGTACAGCACCGGATCGCCGACCGATCTCAGCGAAACGCCCTGATATTCTGACGGCAACATCCCCGCTCCCCACAACCTCTCGAAGAGTGCCTGAGCGGAAGCACGGCCGGTCCAGGTCGCGTGCATCACCATGAAGGCGGGCAAGCTGGCATTCAGCGATCCGAGTCCATAACTGAGCCACGATCCGAGGCTGGGCCTGCCCGGTTGCTGCACACCCGTCTGCATGAAGGTCATGGCGGGATCGTGGTTGATCGCCTCGGTGTACATCGATTTGACGATGCAGAGCTTGTCGGCGAGGGAGGCGATGTTGGGGATCAACTCGCTCATCTCTGCGCCGCCGGAACCGTAGCGGTCGAAGGAGAAGATACTGGGGGCGATGGGGAAGCGACTCTGACCGCTGGTCATGGTGGTCAGTCGCTGGCCGTCACGAATCGATTCGGGGAGGTCCTTGTCGAAGTACTCCTTCATCTTCGGCTTGTGATCGAAGAGGTCGATCTGCGATGGCGCACCCGACATGAACAGGTAGATGATTCGCTTCACCTTCGGCTTGAAGTGAGGCTTCAGTAGTGCACCGGGAGAGCCGAGGGTCTGGGTTGCATCGGAACCCATCAACGGGAGTCCACCCAGTTGCGACAGTGCCGCCATGCCGAGGGTCGATCCAACCGTGTTCAAGGAGCGTCCGAAGAACTGCCGACGAGTCTCCTGGATGTTCAGTTCCAGTTCAGGATCCATCGATCACCCTTTCGTCACCACTTCATCGAGATTGAGAATCAAGCTGCACACCATCGTCCAGGCCGCGTGCACCTCTACAGCCAGCGCATCGCCAGCGGGGGAGTCGCCCACCTCCAGTAACCGTGCGGCAGCTTCCGGGTTGGCCCGGTAGTACTCCAGCATCTCGTTCAGGAACTCGAGAAGATCGTCCTTCTCGACTTGCTGAGGTTGTCGACCGGTGGCCATTCGCCACAGGTGTTGCAACTTCTGTGCATCGTTCAACTGTGATTGTTCTCGATGGATGCGAGATGCCATCTGGCGCGAGCACTCGACGTACTGGATGTCGTTGAGAAGCAGCAGTGCCTGCATCGGCGTGTTGGTGCGCTCGCGCCGCACCACACACGTTTCTCGATTGGGAGCGTCGAGGATCGCCAGGTACGGTGGTGGACTGGTTCGCTTCCAGAAGGTGTAGAGACTTCGTCGGTAGAGAGCTTCCCCCGAGTCCTTGCTGAACTTGACGGTGTTGCTGTCGCTGTATCCAACCGCCTTCCACAGTCCCGCTGGCTGATAAGGTTTGACGCTGGGACCGCCGAACTTCTCGACCAGCAATCCCGACAGGTGCAGCGCCTGATCACGGATCATCTCCGCATCGAGTCGGAATCGAGGACCTCGCGACAGCAGGCGATTTTCTGGATCCTTCTGTAGATCCAGTTCGGTGATGAGAGCTTGCTGGCAATAGGTATCGGTTTGCATCAGCGAGCGGATCAACTTCTTCAGATCCCATCCCTCGTCGACAAAATCCCTCGCCAGCCAGTCGAGCAGTTCGGGATGACTCGGCAACGCTCCCTGCGAACCGAAATCCTCGGAGGTTTGCACCAGTCCGACACCGAACAGTGATTGCCAGATCCGGTTGACGGTGACCCTCGCCAGTAGCGGGTGATCGGGGTCGGTCAGCCACCTCGCCAGGCCCATGCGATTCTTCGGTGCATCCTCGGGCAGTGGCGGCAGGAAACTCGGGATTCCCGGCTCGATGGGATCGCCGACCGGGTCGTCGTACTGACCTCTGTTGAGGAGGCGAGTCTCGCGTCGATCCATCCGCTCCGCCGCCACCAGGGTGGTCGGAAGCTTCTGCTGGATGGAGTTCTTCTCCTGCTCGTACTTGTCGATGTCGTCGAGCAATTGTCCGTAGGCGGGACTGTGCCGCTGCCGGAACCAGCGTCGCAACCGGGTGCTATCCTCTTCACTTCTACTGGAGGGATCGATGGCCAGTACCGCTTCCATCTCGAGGAGATCGCGGAATCCGAGGATGCCCGCATCATCCCAGTAAGCCTTGCCGCCGAACTGGGTGAACGCCATGCCGTTGATGACGCTTCCGGGGGGAAGGCCGACATGATCGGCAGAGACCTCCAGTCGAACCCAGCCTCCGCTGGCGGGGAGATCTCCCATCGGTCGGTGGGCGACGACATCGGAACCGATGTCTCCGAAGGAGATCAGATCTTCTCCCCAGAAGGCACGGTGATCCCAGCTGCCGTTGCTGTTGAACTGAAGCATCACGGTACGGGTTGGCTGCTTCTCATCGATCCACACCCAGCCGTACAGGAGATCACCCTTCCTCACCGTCACCGTGTCGGTGGCGTTGTGGAAGTAGTGCTGGGTGATGCGATCTCCATCGGTCTGCTGCAGTCTGCTTCGGCTTCCCGAATGAATCGGGTGATCGCTACCCTCGACCCAGTTCCAGTCGCGGGTCTCTCCATCGACCAGGGTGGTACCGCCGTTGCCCTGGTGGTCATCGATCCATTGCTGTTCCTCTGCCAGCGGGTAAGGGTCGGCTGCCAGGGAGAGTCGCACCCTGCCGAAGGCGTGCTGTGTGAACTTGCTCTCGAAGCGAAGATTCACCGTCAACCGTACCATTCCATCGATGCCGAACGGTTCATCGCTGGAAAAGATGGCGGTGCGAGCCTCCTTGCGATCAAAGCCAGAAACCGCCCACCCCTTGTCGCCGCTGCTGATGTCTCCATCGATGGCGTCAGCGACGGGGAACTTCGGTTGCTCGTGATCGGCCCACGCATCGGTGAAGGAGATCACCGTCGGCTCTCCGACAGGATTCAACTCGCCATCGACGGCAACCACCTGCGCCTCGATCTCGGTCAGTACCACGTTGGAGTTTGCCGAACGACCGGGCCCATTCGCTGGCATCGAGGGATCGAGCAATCCCTCCAGGCGGATGGCGCGAAACTGTGCGTCCTCGACCAGCGTCGTGAAGGTGTAGATGTCCTTGGGCGCATTGGTTCCGGTGAACCGATGAGAACCGTCTGGCAACGCCTCGACGGTCGATCCCGCAGAGGAGGTCATCGATTCCGTGATCGGCTGCTGCCAGCGATTGGATCCCTCTGCCCAGCGCGTCTCGAAGGAGAACTGTGCCGCATCCATCTGCTCATGGGGAGCGTCTCGTTTTTCGAGGCTTCGAGTCAACTCCTGACCGATGACATCGAGCCGCGATGACTGTTCCATCGTCGGAACTTTCACCACCGGCGGATGAGCTTTGGCGTTGCCGTCCATCTCCGCCTCAGCAGTGTTGTTGAAAAAGGCGTACAGGCCGAAGTACTCCTTCTGAGTCACCGGGTCAAACTTGTGGTCGTGGCACTGGGCACAGCCGACGGTGAGCCCCAGGAACACCGTTCCGAAGGTGTTGGTGCGATCGACCGAGTAGATCATCCGGTATTCCTCGTTGATGGCTCCACCCTCGCTCGTGGTCGGATGAGAGCGCACGAATCCGCTGTCGATCTGATCGTCCAGGTTCGCCTCGGGGAGCAGGTCGCCCGCAAGTTGTCTGGTCACGAATTCATCGAAGGGAGGATTGTCGTTGAAGAGTTCGATCACCCGATCGCGGTAGGGCCACATCTCGCGGTAGTTGTCGAGGTGTAGGCCATGGGTGTCGGCATATCGTGCGGCATCGAGCCACTGTCGACCCCAGTGTTCACCGAATCGATTTGACGACAGCAGTCGATCGAGCAGACGCTCCCATGCCCCCGGTTCGGTATCGGCCAGGAAGGTATCGATCTCCTCGACGGTGGGAGGAAGTCCGGTCAGGTCGAAGGTGGCACGACGGATCAGAGTCTCCCGGGATGCCCGTGGTTTCCACGGTAACTGTTCCTGTTGCAGGCGATTTCGGATGAAGGCGTCGATGGGTGTGGTCGCATCCCCTCCCTCCACCGAAGGAGGAACTGGACGCTGCGGCCGGGTCCATGACCAGTGTGGTTCGTACTTCGCACCCTGTTCGATCCAGCGGCGCAGGATCGAACGCTCCTCCCCGTCGAGGGTCTTGTGAGTCTCTGGCGGTGGCATGATGTCATCGGGGTCGTCGGCAAAGATCCGCTCGATCAGCAGGCTTGCGTCACTCTTGCCGGGAGAGATGGCGGAGAAACCATCTCGATCGCGGTAGGCATCTTGTGCATTGTCGAGACGGAGACCTGCTTTGCGAGATGAGGAATCGGGGCCGTGGCAGACGAAGCACTTCGCCGAGAGGATCGGTCGGATCTGCTGGTTGTAGGAGATGGGGGCATTCTCTTCCTCACTCGACTCGATCGCGGCAGTTGCACCGGGGACCGCTGCCAGAGACAGCAGCAGAATCGAGGATAGGAGCAAGTAACCCTGCGGCATCGAGACCTCCTGGAAGTTGTCGTGGCGATGGTCGAGATGCCCCTGACGGTGCCTGAACCATCCACATGACGATAGTCAGCCCATTATCACACGCAATGGTAGAGGGGCCAAGATAGCCATCCGCTGGTGGCACGTGGTCTCGAGAGAGGACCGCTGTGGGCGGGTTCCGACCTCCCCGACGGTGTCGTATCCTGTGGAACGTAAAATCAACATGAGCGGGTGAGATCACCGGAACGGTTCCACGCTCGTATTTCCCGAGGAGAGATCCAGATGCAATTGAAACGACTGCTTTCCATCGTATTGCTGCTATGCACCACCCTCGTCGTGATCGCCAGCGATGACGGACCTCGTCCCGGGTACCGGGATACGCCCATCATCCCCGGTCAGAAGTGGCGTGTTCACGATGCGGATCGGCCCCATCCCGAGGTTGTGGATCCGGGTCCAGGAATCTTCAGCAACGGTCATCCTGCCGATGCGGTGGTGTTGCTCGACAAGTCAGGAGATCTGTCGTCGTGGACTGGCCGTGGCGGAGTGGCGAGCTGGAAGCCGGTCGATGGAGCCATCGAGGTGACACGGGGATCGGGAAGCATCGTGACTCGCGATTCGTTCGGAGACATCCAGCTACACCTCGAATTCAGAACTCCTCCGACGGTGGTCGGTGAATCGCAGGGGCGAGGAAACTCCGGTGTCTTCCTGATGGAGAAGTACGAGATCCAGCTCCTCGACTCCTACCAGAATCCGACCTATCCCGATGGTCAGTGTGCCGCCTTCTACGGCCAGTGGCCGCCGCTGGTCAATGCCTGCCGTGGGCCGGGGCAGTGGCAGAGTTATGACATCGTCTTCACCGCTCCCCGCTTTTCCGATGATGGATCACTGCTGTCGCCGGCGAGGGCAACGGTTCTTCATAACGGCATCCTCGTGCACAACGATCGTGTATTCCTCGGTCCCACCTCGCACCGGTCGAAGCCGTCCTACTCGAAACATGGTCCGACCGGCAGGATCAGCCTGCAGGATCACGGAAACCCGATGCGCTTTCGCAACATCTGGCTGCGTCGACTCGACTCGAAAGATGATTCGAAGGAGAGCGAAGTCAGGTGAAGACGGCAGACCTCCTCGCCCGCTGGTGGATCGCCGTGGAAGAAGCGACGATCCAGTCTGACGATTCCACCGTTTCCGTCCGTCTCGATGGCGCGCCGGAGGAGGTCTCAACGCTGGCCGATGCGGCGGTGGCGGAGGTTCGCTTCGATCTGGATGGAGCCAGAACCGCTCTCGCTGCCACGGGGGATCTCTCGACTCCGTGGGATCAGGTCGCTCGTCTGATCGATCTCAAGTTGCAATTTCGAGGGAGCCGTGGCGATCGCGACTCGCTGGAGCAGTTGCAGTCCGCGGTCGAGGATCTGATCTCTCAACTGCCGCAGGACCAGCTGGCCACCCGCGCCAGGGCTCGACACCTCGGGGCAGCGATCCTGTTGCAGATGAACTGCGCCGGAGATGCGCTGGAGCAGATGGCCTTTGCCCTGGAAGAACTTCAGGAGGGGCCCGCTCGATTCTGGTTCCTCGATAGCATCGCCCAGGCGTACCTGTCGCTGGGTGCCTGGAGTGAAGGACGCCGTACCCTGAGAAGTTCGATTCTCGCCAAGGACAAGGTCGATGATCACCTGGGGATCGCCATCTCCACCGGCCATCTGGCTCTCTCCGAGTTGCAGAGTGGCAATCCACGCAAGGCGCTGGAGGTTCTCGACGAGACGTGGAAGCGAAGAAGCTCGTCGCTGGTGGCTCTTTCACGGCTACGACTGACCACCTTTCAATTGCAGGCAGCTCTCGATCTGGAGGATGTGCAGGAGGTGGGTGCCAGGAGAGAACGACTCGATGGAATCATCGATGAGTGTCAGGGGGTCGAGCATTACCTGATGGGATTCGCTCACCTGGCCCGCGCTCGTGCCCGGGTGATGGAGGGGGATGGTGCCGGTGCCCTCAGTGATTTCGATCTCGCCTCCGATCGACTTCAGCATCCAGAACTGGCACTGCTGATCGATTACTGGCGTATCAAACTGTTACCACGGCAGCAGCGAGGTGACGGCTGGATGGACTCGATGACTGCGGCCATCGAGAAGATCGACAAGGTCAGCGAGAGCGAGATCCTCTGTCGATTGCTCTTTGCCGAGGAAGAGATGCAGCAGGGCAACCGTCCGGCGGCGGTACAGCATCTCGACGACGCCTATTCGAGGGCGGTGCAGGCCAACCATCCCGGCTGGCAGGAGCAGGTGGGGCGTCTCTTCAGCGACATCGATCCGGGGCTTCACTCCCGTCGCACCATCGAACGCTTCAGCGGTCGCCCTGCCGAGGAGATGGAGAAGACCACCACCGAAGATGCCACCATCATCTTTGCCGACCTGGCGGGATTTACCAAGCGCTCCACCGAACTCGAGGCAGAAGAGGTGATGGAGACGGTGCGCAGCGTCTTCGAACTCGCAGTGCCACTGCTGGCGCTGCACAAGGTGCGCCCGCTACAGCATCTCGGCGATGGATTGCTGGCAGCGTGTCAGGGAGATGATCACCGGCGTCGTGGTTTTCGATTCGCCCTCGATCTGGTGCACAGAACCTCGGTGGCCAGTCGCATCCGACGGGCTCAGGGTGAGGAGTGGGGTCTCGACCTGCGGGCGGGAGTCAACTCCGGGCCGGTGGTGTTCGGGTTGCTCGGTTCCAGTTTCAAGCAGGAGTGGCTCGCCATCGGCAAGACCACCAACCTGGCGGCGAGGCTGCAATCGAAGGGGGAGATCGGCGAGGTGGTGACGCTGCCAGAGATCGCCGAGCAGGTCGGCTACGACTATTCGGGAGACCTGCTGGAGGATCACGAGATGAAGGGATTCAGCGAACCGGTACCGCTGCTGAGAATCGACGCCGAGAAGATGCCACAACCGGACCACTAGCGAGACCGGTCTCTCTCCCGGTCAAACCCTGCGCCTCCAGCACTTCTTACAG
Organism: Planctomycetota bacterium; assembly: GCA_965661685.1. Taxonomy (GTDB): domain Bacteria; phylum Planctomycetota; class UBA8108; order UBA1146; family UBA1146; genus QNYK01. Next base: position 2,078 of record CBFIET010000118.1, on the reverse strand, counting down.
TTCGAAGTCCTCGACACGAAACTCGGTGGGCGCCGCCTCTTCCTTCATCTCATCCCGAGCGAGTACCAGGATGGCGCCGTGGGGCACGATGAGAAATGCCTCTCCTGCGAACTCGATCTCGATGGCGGTTTTTCGCAGGAACAGAACCTGGTCGCCGACTCGAGCTTCCAGTGGCAGGAAGTTGGGGGAGGGAGGATCGGACATCTTCCACGGCTCATCACTGACATCCGCAGGAGGTGGCATCGGAGTGCCGGGACCCACCTCGACGACTCGACCGCTCTGAACTTCATTCTTCTCCACCGCACTGGCGGGAAGGATGAGACCCTCGCGGGTGCGCTCCTCCCCCTTGGTGGGGGAGACCAGCACACGGTCCCCGACCACCAGCAACTTTCTTCCGTCTCCGAACATCGGTGCCTCCATCGACCGGAAATCTACTCCGATCCGTAGAATTTCATCTTGATGGGGGGATCCATCGGAGGCAAGAGGATCCATCCAGGCCTTCTGGAGCCTATGATCTCCTGCACGGACTGTTCATGACCCTGGTCTACCAGATTGGAGGAGGTGTTGGTGGATCGCCCCGAATCGGATTGCAGCCATGACCTCCTTCCCCGTCCTCTGGCACGGGTCCTGGAAGCACTCCATTCCACCGGCGACGATCCTCGCTCACGCCACGCCGCGGCATTCGCCAGCCTCGAGGCGATCACCCGCTGGCAGGGAATCCTGCTGCTGACCGCTCGGTCGCGCATGAAACTGCCGGTGGACCGGCTCAAGAGGGTCCAGAACTTCATGAAGAGGCCCTCCTTCGGGTCGTGGGTGGAGGTACTGCTGCGTCACGGCTCCCGGGAGATCGACATGCTGTCATCCGGGGCGGGGGCTCTTGGAGTTCTCGAGGATCTGCGAGAGTTGCTGTGCACACCGCGCCTCGAGCACGGCCAACTGGTCCGTGAGATCGCCGGCCGCGGCAGTGGCAAGGAACTGGCGTGGAAGGATGCCATCGAGCATCTCCCGCCCTATCGAAACGACTTCATCGGCCACGCAGGATTTCTCGCCGATGATCACTACCAGAAAGTCGCTCCACTGTTCGAGGCTTCCACCGTGGCCTTGATGGAGCAGCTGGCACAACTCGATCAGCAGCTGTTCGTGAGTTCCCTCGAGGAGGAGGGAGTCGCACTATCGCTCAGCGGTGCCAGCGGCAGCAGCACGTCGCCAGTCATCGACGATCCGGAACTGGATCCGGGGGAGTGTTACCTGGCCCGCTCCAGCGGCGAGATGCTGGTGATGTTGCCGGAAATGTTGCACTTCCACGATGGCAATGCATACCTCTTCGATCGAACCCCCCGGGAGCGTCGTACCGAGTTCCTCGATTTTGCATCGGGGGAGCGCACCCGACGCGATGGCAGCGCGCTGCTCGACTCGATCTTCACCGAGAACCTGAGCATCGAGGCGACCGCCGACGGCAGCAGCGCCGAGGTGGTCACCGGCCGGCTGTCGGTGCGGGGAGAAGCGGTCCGCAGCGAGATCTCGATGGGGGAGATCCTGTGGATCCGCGTGGTGCTGTCGAACAGATCGCCGGTGGTGGCCTCCTGTCGATTGTCGTTACCGGAGGCGACCGGGTGGAAGTGGGTCAATCCCGATTTCCGCGAGTACCAGGTCGATCCCGGCGATCACCGCGTCTGGTTGGTGGGGGCAGAACCGCTCCACCCCGGTACCGTCGCACCTCCCATGGTGGAGACGATCGCCTCCTTCGACCCGAAACCGATTCCCGTCGAGCCGGAGGGACCGATCCGCATCCGCGCGGCGGATCCGTTGCCGTTGGTGGAGCGGGAAGATCTGGTCGCCGACATGGCCACCCATCTCGATCCGCTCCAGCGACCGGGGGCGACCGTCGTCATCGGCGGTGCCGAGGGTCAACGAACCGGTGCCCTGCTGGCGGCGCTGGCGGCGAGCAAGCGCCTGCAAGGGGTGCGAGATCTGCAGGGAACCTTCCGCGGTGCCGCCGGTCAACCGTACAAGGCTTTCCACGACCTGCTCAGGGATCTGCTGGGGGTCTCCTTCATCGAGACCGATGGTGCCGATGT
>CBFIET010000117.1:0-2506 GCA_965661685.1 Planctomycetota bacterium | reverse complement strand
AGTTCGGCGATCCCGTTGCGGGCTCCCGATGGATAGGCGGGCAGGTAGAAGGGACCGAGGGGGCAGATCTCTCCGTGGCCGGTGATTCCCTCGTCCGTTTCGATCCGCACAACGGTGCTCTCGAAAACCTCCACCGACTTTCCCCCCGACCAGCGGTAGGAGCCCTCGACCAGGGGCAGGTCGACCTGGTAGACCTCGATGCGACGTATCTTCAAAACTCCTCCAGTGCTGCGATCCCTGACCTGGAAAGTGCAGATCCTGACCATTGGCTTACCACGACCCTTCAGGCGGGGCCAACCGTTCCCTTGCAGATCGCCGCGAGGGGGCCAATCTCACCGGGATGGCGGATCAGGTCGTTTCTTGTGAGACCTGCAGATCCGTGCTGTCATCCGGAATCGAGAGAGGTAGGTACAACGATGGATCGCAGAACCTTTGTCACCTCCGGGCTTGCCGCAGGCGCAGCCATCGCCCTGACAGGCCCAACCTGGGCGCTGGGAGGCTCCCGTTCCGATGAGATCAGGGTCGGAGTCGCAGGAATCCGTAGTCGTGGTTGGTCCCATGTCATGGGGCTGCAGAATCTCGAGGGTGTACGGGTGGTAGCCCTCTGTGATGTCGACAAGGGAGTACTCGAGAATCGACAGCGTGAGCTGAAGGAGAAGGGGATCGAGACCGATATCTACCGAGACTTCAGGGATCTCATCGCCCGTGACGATATCGACGTGGTTTCCATCGCAACTCCCAACCACTGGCACGCAATGCAGACGGTGTGGGCCTGTGCCGCGGGCAAGGATGTCTACGTCGAGAAGCCGATCAGCCACAACGTCCGTGAGGGTCGATTGATGGTGGAGGCTGCTGCACGACATGGGCGCATCGTTCAGACGGGTACGCAGTCCCGTTCATCGTCCGCCATCCGCGATGCCATCGCCTGGATGCAGGCTGGCAACATCGGCAAGCCGACGCTGGCGAGAGGACTCTGTTACAAGCCCCGTTCATCCATCGGCAAGGTCAAGGGTTCACAGCCTGCTCCGAAGGGAATCGATTACGATCTGTGGGTCGGTCCAGCACCGATGAAGCCGCTGTCCAGGGGGCGATTGCACTACGACTGGCACTGGGACTTCGACACCGGCAATGGCGACCTGGGCAATCAGGGGATTCACCAGATGGATCTTTGTCGGTGGGCTCTGGGTTACGAGAGGATGCCGGATCGCGTGCTCGGATACGGTGGGCGTTTCGGTTACGACGACGACGGGAACACACCGAATACCCTGATCTCGGTCCTCGACTATCCGGAGGCTCCCATCATCTTCGAGGTGAGGGGATTGCCGAGAAACCTGGCGGCACAGAAGAAGAACTGGGGTGGCAGCATGGATCGCTACCTCGGCATGTCGATCGGAGCTGCCATCCACTGCGAGGAGGGAACGCTGTTGCTTCCCAACTACTCCAGTGCTCGAGTCATCGATCGTTCAGGTCGGGAGATTCGCAAGTGGCAAGGGGCACAGAATCACTTCCAGAACTTCATCGATGCTGTGAGATCGAGGGATGCCTCGACCTTGACCGGAACGGTGGAGGGGGGACACCTCTCCAGTGCTCTCTGCCACCTCGGGAACATCTCCTTCATGAGAGGTGAAGAGGTGTCCCCGGGACAGGCGGCCGGTCGCATCACCTGGCCCACCACAGCAGCGGGAGATGTCGAGCGAATGGTCGGGCATCTAAGCAGCAACGGTGTCGACTTCGAGAGCAGTGGAATCGTGGCGGGCAAGATTCTCGATTTCGATGCCAGTACCGAGCGATTCAGCAACGATCCACAAGCGAACAAGATGTTGTTCAGGGCGGGTCGAGCCGACTACGTCTTTCCGGAAGAAGCCTGATCGGTGACAGGCGACGAGGTTCCACCTCTTCATCGACGTGAACTGTTGAAGAGATTGGTGTCAGCAGGGGGGGCACTCACCGTCGCTCCACATCTGCTGTGGGCCGATGATTCTCCGTCACTTCCGCCGGTGAAGTTCCGTTTCGGACTGGTCACCTACCTGTGGGGGCAGGATCTCGACCTACCGCGGCTCATCGACAGTTGCGAGTCATCGGGTCTGGAGGGTGTGGAGTTACGAACCACCCACGCACACGGCGTCGAACCGAGCCTCGACAAGCAACAGCGACTCGAGGTGAAGAAACGATTCGAGGATTCCAGCGTTTCCTGCGTCGGAATCGGCGGCAACGAGAAGTTGCATCACGCCGACCCGGGTCGCCTGAAGGCGGCGATGGATGCCACCCGGCAGTTTCTCAAATTGAGTGCTGATATCGGCGGCAGTGGGGTCAAGGTCAAACCCGATCACTGCCCCGAGGGGGATCAACTGGAGCCGACCATCGAGCGGATCGGTAAGTCACTCCTTCAACTGGGCAAGGAAGCTGCGGAGATGGGGCAACAGATCCGACTGGAGGTCCACGGTTCGTGCGCTCCCCTGCACCACATCGAACGGATCCTGGAGATCGCCGATCACCCGGCGGTGGG
>CBFIET010000116.1:0-1677 GCA_965661685.1 Planctomycetota bacterium | reverse complement strand
GCTGCGGATGCCACATCCTCGGATCCGACACTGAATGTGAGGCTGATTCGAGGGAATGATGATGTGATTCACTCCAAGAGTTATCTTCTTTCCGAGATGAAGAAAACAAAGTTGGATTCAACAGGTCAGTAAATGATCTGTATACAACTCACCTGCAAAGGAAACCGATGAACATGAAACTATTACTGGGTTCGATCTGGATGGTGGCCTTGGCTACCTGCTATGGCTGTGGGTCGCTGACATCCTCCGAGGATCATGTATCCCAGCTATCTCACGAACTGGTCTTTTCCGCCGGGGGCAGGGTCATCAGTTCGCCGAGGGTTGTCGTACTTGAAGGACAGGAGGCGACGATCCGCATCGAGGGAGGCTCTTCAGGAAATGCCAGGAAGAGACTCGATCTGGAGGTCACCATTCATGGTGATGGATACATCACGACGACGGTAACCACGCCAATGGGGACGAAGACGCATCGCTTCGAGGCGGGAACCGCTTCCAGCATGAAGACCGCGGATCAGTTCGAGATCGACATCCAGAGTCGCGTGGAGGTCTTGAACTGATCGGTCAGCGAGGAGAGGAAAACTCGCTACTGATCAGCTGTTCCTGCCCCTGTTTCCAGTGATGGTAGCTTCCTCCGGCCAGATGGCGCGTCTCCTGCTGGCCGTCGGGCCAGCGGATGGTAACTTCTGCCCCGCTGCTTCCCGCTGGCAAGGCGAACAATTGCCTGGGGTCGTGGCTCGCCAGGTATGAACTCTGGATCCTGTGCTCGCGGACCTGATGGAAGTCACCGCTGGTCACGGTAATCCTCGCCCCGATGGCATCGCGGTGGCAACTACTCGAGTTCCCCTCCAGTTCGATGCCGATCACCGTTGCGGATCCCGAGGCCGTGGACCGGAGTAGTCGTGGTGATCGATTCCAGCACGAGATGATCAGATCGAGGTCTCCATCGTTATCGATGTCGCCACTGACGAGAGATCGGCCGACGGTCGATCCCATCTCCTCGGCGAACCTGGTTGCCTGGAAGCCTCTCTTACCGCCGAGAAACAGCTGGTCTGGCTGGGAAAACCTGGCTGCGCCCTGACGGATCTGCTCGATGTTGTCGATGATGTGTCCATTGGTGACGAACACATCGATGTGTCCGTCGAGGTTGGCATCGAGTGTGCGGATTCCGAATCCGACAAATGGCAGCGAGGCGGGACCGAGTCCGTTGATGAAGCTGGTCTCCATGAATAGCCCATCGCCGTCGTTGCGATAGCAGGAGTTCGATTGAGCCTCCAGGTTGGTCACCAGGATCTCCTCGTCTCCATCTCCGTCGAGGTCGGCAGCATCGACTCCCATACCCGCCTCCGCCTTGGCGCTTTCTCCGAAGGCGCACCCCGCCAGTAGAGCGTCCTCCTCGAAGCGAATCTCCCCCGTTTCCTTCCACTGGTTGATCAGCAAGAAGTTCGGCTCTCCATCGTTGGCGATGTAGAGATCAGTGTCGCCGTCGTCATCGATGTCGCTGCTGACAACCCCGAGAGCCTTGGCGGGCCACTGATGCAGTCCGGCTTGCCGGGAGCCATCGACGAAGTGGCCGCTACCATCATTGATCAGCAGCACACAGGGGGCGGGGGCGTAATTGGCTGGAGAGCAATAAACCTCCAGGCCTCCCCGGGTACAGGGTGTGAACTGCTCTGCATC
>CBFIET010000115.1:0-16108 GCA_965661685.1 Planctomycetota bacterium | reverse complement strand
CCGATCCCGTGGAGCATCGAGGCGAGCACCACCACCAGTCCCGCATCCTGCAGCTGCTGAGCATAGAGTTCTTGTGCCTGGAAGAGATCCATCTCCGTCTCCGGTAACGGTCCGTCATCCCGGATCGAGCCTGCCAGCACGAAGGGGACATCGTTCTCGACGAGGGTGTGCATCAGGCCACCCTTCAGCACGCCAGAGGAAACCGCTGCAGAGATCGAACCTTCTCCACGAATCCGATTGATCGCCCTCATGTGATGAGAGTGACCCCCTTCGATGACCTGCCCGTCGGTCACGGAGACTCCGAGGCTGGTGCCGAGCAATTGCGATTCGATGTCGTGGACCGCCAGGGCATTTCCACTGAGAACGGCATCGACCCACCCATCCTTCACCAGTTTCTCCAGATCGCTGACGGCACCGGTGTGAACCACTACCGGTCCCGGCACCCAGACGATCTTGCGCCCCGCAGCCCTTGCATCCCGTGCCAGCTGCGCCACTACCCGGGCATGAATCTCGACCTGACGCTCGGAAGAGACATCGTTCGACATGAAGGAGAAGGAGTGACTGGTAGACTCTTCTTCAGCGGTGATGACGCGGATCCCTTCGACTCCCATCGCCACCTCCTCGCCGGCTCCGAGATCCCGCAACTTGATACAGGTGGGAACTCCCTCGGTGAGAATGATGCAGCCATCCATCCGCTGCCTGTCGACCCGCTGCCAGGTTCCGTCCAGAAACACCTCGGTATCGTGATGAGTCGTGCTGTAAAAACCATCGGGAGCAACCCCGTCGGCAGGGGCTGCCTGCCACTGTATCGGCGATTCGGTCTCTTCGGTGAAACCGAGGGGAAGCAGCGCATCGACGGTACCACGACACTTCTCTTCGGAGGTCGCGGTGACCCGGACCTGAAGTTGATCTCCTGTCAGGAGAAGCACCTCGAGGGACCCGCCGTGGGATTCGGCAATCTTGAGGGAATCGACCAGCATCCCGGAGAAGTCAGCTCCGCTGCCGGCAAATAGTTTCTTTTCGAAAGTGGGTGCCATGGTGAGACTATTTCCTATGCTTCTGACCCGGGTACAGTCACCCTGTCGGTGCCGCAGGATAGCATGAGGCTGTGTTCAGGCGAGGGGGACCCCGCTTCCCCCGCCAGGAAAGGTGATTCCAGTGCTACCCAGTCGCAGACTCTCCCCGGGAAAAACCACCGGGGGTTCGAGTTCTAACGACGAGACCAGACCACTCAAAACTCCACGCCTCGAGCAGATCGGTTCCTTCACCGTGGAGGAGAAGATCGGTGAGGGCGGCATGGGAGTGGTCTATCGGGCACGGGATCCACGACTGCAGCGAACGGTGGCCATCAAGCGGATTCATCCGAGACTCCAGAACCGCACCGATATCCGCGAGAGATTTCTCACCGAAGCGAGAGCCATCGCCGCGGTCAATCATCCAAACATCGGTCAGATTCATGCGATTCACGAGGACGAAGACCTCCCCTACCTGGTGATGGAATTCCTGGAGGGCCCCAGCTTTGAAACGTTGATCGAACAGAGCGGTCGACGATCCTCAGCGGAGACGATTCGCATCGCCATCTGCGCAGCAAAGGCACTCGATTCAGCGGTCAGACGCGGAATCATTCACCGAGATGTGAAACCATCGAACCTGCTGGTCGATTCACAGGGAGAGGTGAAGCTGGTCGATTTCGGACTGGCGGGAAACCTCGGCGAGAATCCGCAGGACGATCCAGAACTACTCTGCACTCCGCAGTATGGTTCCCCGGAGCAGATCCAGGGGTGGGCACTCGACGAGCGATCTGACATCTACAGTCTCGGTGCAACCATGTTTCATCTCCTGACCGGCAGGCCACCCTTCGAGCGAGATACCCGGGTCGATCTGATGGTGGCACAGGTCAACGAGCCTGCTCCGGCGCCCTCTTCGATCGAACCGGATGTCGACCCGGAGTTGTCAGACCTCGTACTCCAGATGCTTGAGAAGAAGCCGGAGGCCCGCCCCAGAACTCACAAGAAACTGCTCCAATCTCTGGAGGAACTGCAGCTGAGGATCGAACCACCCGAGGGGATTCGTTCATCTTCCAGGAAGTCGGTGGGAGTGGTGATCGCCCTCCTGATCATCGGTCTCCTCTTCAACTTCTGGCCGCAGCAGCAGGCGAACACGGGAGTCCAGGTCGATGGCACCCTTCGTGGTGTGCTCTCCTCTGCCCCGCCCAATGAACTGCTCAAGTACGATTTCGATCAGGACGGTGCCCGCTTGCATCGATTCTTCCGCAGTTCTCAACTGCCCGAGAACCCCCGAGGACATCGCCAGATCTCTCCTGTGGTTCGAGATGGACACCTGCTGTGGGCCAACGACCCCCGTCCCATCTCCTTTCCATACCTGACCCGATTGCGTCGCTGGAAGATCGAGGGAATTCGATTTCTCGGCTCTCCAGATCTAGAACTGAGGATCGGCCAGGATCCTGAGAGGATCGGTGACCGACTTCGAATCGGTCTGGCAGTGGGAAGACAGATCTCTCCCCGGATCGAAGCGATCAGCAAGGGAGTCGCCGTTCCGGTTCAACTGGAGGAACAGATCAGTTCATCCTTCATTCACCAGGGAGTCGATCACGACATCACGCTCGAGCGCTGGCCGAGCGAAACCACTGGCACTGCACGATTCCGCCTGCAGGTGCAGCGTTCCGGCAAAGCAGCAGAGATCATCTCGACCATCGTCTTTTCCTTGCCGGAAGAAGTGGTTCCAGAAGGAGCCCCGGCGATTCGCTGTGAAGGCGACCTGACCGGCTGGAACACCCGAATCGCCTCGGTCGAGATCCTCGGCCTCCTCGACAGGGCCAGGATCCAGCGCAGCTGGATCCTGGAGGGGGGACCGTGACCACAAGACTGCACATCTCCAGCGCAGAGGGTGTCTTCAGCGTCACCGAGATCTCCGACAGTACTGCTGCCGGCGATGGAATCGTCATCGGCAGGGACCAGGCCGCCGATGTCTTCATCGACGATCCCGCTGCAAGTCGATTCCACGCTCGGCTCATTCGACAGGGATTGACCTGGAAGGTGGTCGATCTCGACTCCTCCAATGGAACCTATCTCAACGGCGATCGAATCAAGAACTCGGATCTTGCTCCGGGAGATCACCTCTCGATAGGCGACACCGAGATCCAACTGGAAGCGGTGGTTCAGATCTCTTCGGAGGATGCCGCTCGAACCCAGGTCGTGCACCGCATCGAAGTCGCCCCCGCTCCCCTCGACGGGGAGAAGTCCGCTCGCATCCTCGTCGCTCTCCACTCCTGCGCTCCCCTGATCGGCAACTCCGCTTCCGACCGAACGGGCCAGTTGGAGAAGGGTCTTCGGCTGCTGGCCGAGGGGATGGGTGCCGATCGAGGGGCGATCCTTTTCGCACAGGAGGAGGACTGGGTGTGCAGGACCGCATGGTCAAACCAGGGCACCCCGATGCATGGATTCGTCCTCAGTCACACCATCCACAGCGAGGTGATGCAGACTCGAAGAGCAGTCATCTCGCGCGATACCACCGAGGACCCACGATTCGCTCAGCGACGTAGCGTGGTCGGGGACGAGATCCGTTCCGTCATCGCAGCACCGATCCTGATCCACGATGGGATCGCTGGAATTCTCTATCTCGACCGTCTCGACGGGGATCAACAACCGTTTGGAAACGAGGAGTTGTGGGGAGCGGGAGTCGCTGCGGGAATCATCGGAGCGGGAGCTTCAGTGAGCCGCGAATTGCACGATCTCTCCACTGAAAAGAAAGAACTGGTCAGGACCGTCATCGATTCGATCCCCATCATCGGAGAGTCAAAGCCGGTTGAAGAGATGCGGAATTTCATCCGCAAAACTGCGCCTTCCGATGGGACCGTGCTGATCCGAGGCGAGACAGGCACCGGAAAGGAACTGGTAGCGAGGGCGATTCATTACCAGGGAAACCGTGCTGCCGCCCCCTTCATCGCCATCAACTGTGCTGCCATCCCCGAGACACTGGTGGAGAGTGAACTCTTCGGTCATGAGAAAGGTGCGTTCACCGGTGCCGATCAGCAGAAGCCGGGGAAATTCGAGGTGGCAACGGGGGGAACCGTATTTCTCGATGAGATCGGCGAGCTCCCGCACCCGGCACAATCCAAGATGCTACGGCTTCTCGAGGACAAACGCCTCGAGCGAGTCGGTGGTAATCAGTCGATCGATGTCGATGTTCGAATCGTGACCGCGACCCACAGGAATCTCCAGGAGGAGGTGGCTGAAGGTCGGTTCCGTGAAGATCTCTACTACCGATTGGCAGTACTGGAAGTGATGGTTCCTCCACTGCGAGAACGCGATGGCGACATCGATCTACTCATCGATCATTTCCTCGACCAGTGCAGCCGCGGAGGAGAAGCGAGAAAACAGTTGTCCGACGAGGCGCGAACAGCTCTCGCCGATTACTCGTGGCCCGGCAACATCCGACAGCTCCGTAATGTCATCGAGAGCTCCGTCATCCTCTCCCCTTCTGATCTACTGGATGTCGCCGATTTACGCCTCGACCACCACGCAACTCCTGCCGCCACCTCCACCAGTTCGAACCCGTGGCAACCCAACTCGCTGAAGGAGGTGGAAGAGGAACACATCCGCAAGGTTCTGGAACATGTCCACTGGAACAAGAAGCGGGCGGCTGAACTGCTGGGGATCGAACGCTCGACCCTCTATTCGCGAATCCGCAATCTCGGCATCGAACCGGCGGAGCCCTCCCGATGAGCGCCACGCTGCTGGCGACATGGATCGGGCTGATGATCCCCCTGGCTCAATCGGAGGAGTCCGTCATCCCCGCAGGCAAAATCCCTGTCGGCCTGGTCCTTCAGGGATGGAGCGTTCTCACCGACCAGCAAGTTTTGACCCAGCGACCCGATCTCGGCCACCGATCGGTGCAGATCCTGCGACCCCTGCGCCTCTCGGCTCCATCGATGGAACCGGTGTTGCGTGGCTTGCTGCGCAGCGAAGGGATCGAACTGAAACCGATCCGCCGGGGACTGGTCCACGGGCCCCACTGGGCTACCACCGACCCATCGGCCATCCCACCGCTGGAGCGATACCAGGTGCGGGTCATCCGCCTCCAGCATCTCGATCCGGAACCGATCTGTCGCTTGCTCGAGAATGCCGCCAATGCGAGAGAGTCCGATCTCGGCCCCCTCGACCGACGCAGTCGTTTCGTCGCCGACCCTCGAATCGGGGCGGTGATCATCTCCTGCACATCGTCGGTACGGCTCGACCACTACCTGAAACTACTCTCCGCTGCCGATCGCCCGGCGGTGGCGGGAACCCAGCGGCCGGTATTGAAAAGCTGGCAAACCCGCTTCGGACGCGCCAGTGAGCTGGCGACCTCCCTCGAAGCCTCGTGGGAGGAACGCGGCGGCCAACCGATTCACGTGGTGGTACACACCGCATCGAACAGCCTGATGATCCGGGTCCCGAAGCAGCTGTGGCCGGCGGTGGAGCGACTCCTCGATCAGCTCGATCGCCCCGACGACCTCTAACCCAACGCGCCAATTTGTGTTCGAAATTCAAACACTCCCTGCCCCAGATCAGGCTGGCAGCCCCTCCAGCCAGGTTACCGGAATATCCGTAACTCCCTACAGAAAATAAAGTTGTGCAACTTGTCCGGTTGGCATGGACGGGCATTTCATTTGCGTAATGATGCTCAGACCCATGCCTCTCGCCCCGGGAGGCCATCGAGGTCCACTTCGGACCTCAACTGGATCCGCCCTGCGATGAGAAAGCAGGGAACTTCCCGCAAGAGAAGTCTCGATCCAGCCGATCAAGGAAGAGGAGCAGCCATGAACCCGACGACGGAAGGGTGTGTCACCATGGGCCGCAAATCAACGGTCTCACCGATAGAGACCCTGGATATGCCACGAATCGAATCCTCCTGGAGACTCACAGCGGTCTTCCAGGTACTCATCTTGTTGGCAGGACTCTCCCTGCCCACCTTCGCCATGGCCCAGGATCCCCCCGATCCCGCAGACGGCAACCCGCCGGTTCCTGAGGAAGAGGAGGAGGATGACCGCGAGGGCAGTGTCGTCGAGAACTCCCAGTCGGGCGGATACCGCATGGAGGAGGGCAAGTTCCCGGTTCTGAGCCTGATGCGCTTCATCCAGCGCACCACCGGCAAGTTCGTGAACTACCCCTCCACCGGCAACGACCCCGCCTTCGCCGAGGAGACCTTCGTCGACGTGGTCGGCGATGTGGATCCCCTCACCTACCCGGTGGTCCAGGCGATCCTGGAGACCAATGGCTACGAGTTATGGGAGAGCACTCTCGATGACGGAACCGTGGTGATCAACGTTCGAGCGACCACAGCCCGAACCCAACCACCCTCCGACCCGGTCAGTCCCATCATCGAAGCGGGTACCGATTCCAGCGGTGAAGAAGGGGACGAACTCGCCACCCTTGTCCTGCAACTGGAGCATGTCGAAACCGGAGTGGTTCGACAGGCGTTGCAGGAACTGCTGGGCATCCAGGGAGCTGGAAGCCAGAGCGGCAGTCTCAAGATCGTCACCGTGACCAACAACGAGACCCTCATCATCAAGGCAAAGATGCGGGTTCTGGAGCACATCCAGCGTCTCGTCGAGTACATCGACGTGGAAGTCCGTAGCCCCGACGAGATTCTCGTCATCCGCGAACTGTTCTACGCAGATGCCCAGGACATCGTCAGCATCGTCCAGGATGCCCTCAGCGATAGCGGCAGCTTCGGAAGCACCGGCAGAAGGACCTCCACTCCCAGCTCACAGCAGGGACGGTCGACGGGGACCACGAATCGGGGCAGCGTTGGACGGGGAACCTCCCTCGCCGGAGAATCGACACGCTTGATCGCAGACAACCGCACCCAGAAGATCATCATCCAGTCCTCCGATCCTGGAGAGCTCGATCTGGTCCACCAGTTGATCGATGAACTCGACACCAAGGTGCGCAACGTCCGCAACACGACCTGGATCTACAAGGTCAACTACCTCAAGGCAGAGGAGCTGGCCGACAACATCCGCCAGCTGGTCGAGGGTTCAGACGGATCTCTCCGCCGCGGAACCAGCAGCAGGACCACCTCACGGAACACCCGTGGAGGAACCTCGGGAACGGGAGGTGTTCAGCAACAGCAACAGTTCACCCCCACCCGCATCGTCCCCCACGAGCAGACCAACTCCCTGATCATCCAGGCTGAGCCAGAAGAGTACGAACAGGTGGAACTCATCCTGAAGCAGATCGACAAGCGTCGTCGTCAGGTCTTCCTCGAAGTGGCTCTGGTACAGGTCAAGGACAGTTCCAGCCTCAACTACACCCTCGAGTTCCTGGCCGGCAATCTCGACGATCAGGCACTCACGGGAATCCTGCTCAGCTCCTTCGGAGCGAGCGAGGTGACCCCCAGCCTTGACCCCAACGGGGTGATCACTGGATTGAACCGAATTCCTGGAGTCGGCGGAGCAGGGGTCACCGGAGTGCTACAGCAGGACGGTCAGTTCCCCCTCATCATGAGCGCACTGAAGGCGGACGAGGACTCGAACATCCTGGCAACACCCTTCATCCTCGCAGATGACAACCAGGACAACTCGATCTCGGTGCAGACGGAGATCTTCTACCAGACCACCTCCGCCACCAACGTCAACACCACCACCAGTCAGCAATCAGAGAGTGCGGGAATCACCCTCTCCCTGTTGCCAACCATCTCGAGTGAAGTGGTGCTGCTGGAACTGGAACTGGAGGTTTCCTCCTTCTCCGGAGTTTCCGACGGCACCGGCGCCCTTCCCGATCGCTCGACCAACGTCATCAACTCGAAGGTGACGATCCCCGACGGTGGCATGTTCATCATCGGTGGATTGGCACAGATGTCGGAAGGCAACATCAAGAGCAAGGTTCCACTGCTGGGTGATCTCCCCTTCATCGGACAGCTCTTCCAGTCGAGTGGATCGAATACTGCACGCGACAACCTCTACGTGTTCCTCAGCGCACACATCCTGGATGACGACGGCTTCAACAACCTGGGTAACTTCACCCGCGATGCCATCGAGGGAGTACGCTCCTTCCAGGACAACCTGCGTCTGCAACAGTTCTCCGATGATGAAAACCCGCGAGACCAGGAACTGGCTCCCCTCATCAGGCCGAACTCGGGTGCCACGGAGGAAGAGCAGCAGCCATGAGAATTTCACTCTTCAATGACCTCATCGAAAATGGTCTGCTGAATGAAGAGCAACTGACCGAGTGCCAGGAGGAGGAGAGATCCACCGGAAAGGCCCTCGATAAGCTGCTCCGTGAAAAGGGCTACGTCTCCGAGTCAGCCCTGCTGGAGGCGATCTCGAAGAGGCTACACATCCCCTATCTCGATGATCTGACCGATCACGAGGTGCCCGCTGATTTCGTCCGGGATGTGCCCCCACAATTCGCAAGAACCTACAACCTCGTCGCTGTCAGCGAGGCTCCAGGTATCCTCCATGTGGCCACCTGTGATCCCCTCGATGTGCAGCCGATGGATGATCTCGCGGCAATGGTCGGAAAGGTCATCGAGCCGGTGATCTCTCCCCGTGCGGAGATCACCTCACTGATCAACCGAGCCTTCCAGAAGTCCAGCGCCGATGTCGATGAACTTCTCGAAGGGCTGGAAGACGACGATCTGATCGGAATCGCCGCAGAGATTGACGAGACCGAGGACGTCCTCGATATCGCCAACAAGGCTCCGATCATCAAGTTGATGAATACCATCATGTTCGAGGCACAGAAGAATCGCGCCTCGGATATCCACCTGCAGCCATTTGCCGATCGGTTGCAGGTCAGGTATCGAATCGACGGAATCCTGTACGACACCAAGGTCATCCCCAAGAAGATCCAGGACGCGCTGGTTTCGAGGGTCAAGGTGATGGGAAAGATGGACATCGCCGAACGGCGACTGCCTCAGGATGGTCGTACATCCCTCAAGGTTGGAGAAGGCGAACTGGACGTGAGGATCTCGTCGGTCCCCACCAGTTATGGTGAACGGATCGTGTTCCGACTGCTCGACAAGAGCGCTCGTCTCTACCAACTCGGTGAGATCGGTCTCGATGATCGTAACTTCGAGCTTCTCGACGGACTCATCAACTCCTCGCACGGCGTCATCCTGGTGACCGGCCCCACCGGTTCAGGAAAAACCACGACCCTTTACGCTGGCCTGTCGGAGATGAACTCCCAGGAATTGAACATCATCACCATCGAAGACCCCATCGAATACAACATCGATTCCATCAGTCAGATCCAGGTGTCCAACAAGAAGGGACTGACCTTCGCGTCTGGACTTCGATCACTGATGCGACAGGATCCTGACGTGATGATGGTGGGAGAGATTCGAGACGAGGAAACTGCAGGCATCGCCGTGCAGGCGTCCAATACCGGTCACCTCGTCTTCTCGACTCTACACACCAACGACTCCGCCGGAGCCGTGACCCGGATGATCGACCTGGGTGTGGAACCCTACCTCGTTTCATCATCGCTGATCGGTGTCGTGGCTCAGCGCCTGGTGAGGGTCATCTGCCCCCGCTGCAAGGAGGGTTACGACCCGGAGCCGAGCGAACTCGCCAGCCTTGGTCTCAACCCTGATCAGTTGCTCAACGGGCAACTGCACCGGGGACGTGGCTGTGAGGGCTGCCTCGGGCGGGGCTACTACGATCGAACTGCGATCTACGAGATCCTCACCATCAACGAGATGGTCCGGGACCAGATCATCGCACACACCAGTGCCTCGGTGATCAAGCAGGCCGCAGTGGAGACGTCACATCTGAAGACCTTGAGGATGGATGGCGCAAGAAAGGTGGCTCAGGGGATCACCACTACCGACGAGGTGTTCCGTGTCACCCAGATGGATATTTTCTAGAGGATAGCCAGGAGTCAGGATGCCGATCTATTCGTACCAGGCCATCGATACTCGAGGTCGCAACAAGAAGGGCACCATCGATGCCGATACGGCACGCGATGGCCGTGAAAAGTTGCGAAATCAAAAACTGCGCGTCACCGAGATGCGCAGGATCGATGCGGTGGCTCGAGGTGGCGGCAAGGCCGGCAAATTCCAGCTACAGCGAAAGGCCAACGTCCGCGATCTGGCCATCCTCACCCGACAGTTTTCGACCCTGCTCGCCTCCGGTGTTCATCTCTCCGAGGCCTTGACTGTACTTGTAGAACAGATCGAGGATCGCCGGATGGAGGTGATTTTCCGTGATGTTCGCGAGAAGATCGTCTCGGGAGCAGGACTCGCAGATGCCTTCTCTCAGCACCCTGCCTACTTCAGTGATCTCTACATCAACATGGTGCGTGCTGGAGAGGCGAGTGGAAACCTGGACGAGGTTCTGATGAGCCTTTCCGACTACCTGCAGAAACAGGCCAGTTTGCGTGGAAAGATCTCTGCAGCACTGACCTACCCCGCCATCATGGTTCTGGTTGGAGCGATGGTGGTGACCTTCCTGATGACCTTCGTAGTCCCCAAGATCACGGAGATGCTGGTGAAAAAGGGCAACGTGCTTCCCGCCCCCACCGAGATCCTGATCTTCATCAGCGATATGTTCAAGAGTTACTGGCTCCCTGGAATGATCGGCATGCTGTGCCTGATGGTGTTCCTTCGTGGCGTGATCGCCACCGAAAAAGGCCGCCTGATGTACGACACCCTTCTCCTGAAGATCCCGGTGATCGGATCCCTGTTACAGCGATCCGCCATCTCTCGCTTCACCGTGACCCTGTCGATCTTACTCAAGAGTGGATTGCCAGCACTCGATTCCCTCAACATCGTCGGCAAGGTAGTGAACAACTCCTTGATGTCGCAGACCATCGCACAGGTTGCCGATCGAATCGTCGAGGGAGCTGACATCTCCACCCCGCTCAAGAAATCAAAGATGTTCCCTCCCATGGTCGGCTACATGATCGCAGTTGGTGAGCAAAGTGGTGAGCTTGAGAGTGTTCTCGATCGAATTTCAATCAACTATGAGGAAGAGATCGACCTGTCCATCCAGAGGCTCACAGCCATGGTTGAACCGGTGATCATCATCCTGCTTGCGGTTGTCGTTGGTTTCATCGTGATGGCCGTACTGTTGCCACTGTTACAGTTCAATAACCTGTAGATTTCCCGGCCGCTGCGGCTGGATCTGAAAAGTAAAGGAGGCGGACATGAACCGTCGAACCGAGAAAGCACGATCCGGATTCTCTCTCATCGAACTGATCGTCGTGATCACCATTCTGGGAATCCTGGCCAGCACCGTCGTGATGAGCGTGTTTGGAAGATCGGACCAGGCGAGAGTTGCAGCCGTCAAGGCGGATTTCGCCAGCATCCTGACCGCATCCCGCCTCTTCAGGGAAGACCACAAGCGCTGGCCCGACACCCTCGATGAACTGATCTCGCCGCCAACCACCAACAGCGGCATGAACATGGAATACCTCACCACCGAACCGCTCGATCCGTGGACCGGTGAATACTACTACTACGAACTCGGTGATCGAGGCCCATTGCTGATCTCCTGGGGAGCGGACGGACTTGAGGGTGGAGACGAGTTCAACTCGGACATCTACTCGGATGAGGGCGGACGCTGATAGCATGGTTCGACCGGTCGCGAACACTGGCTTCACGCTGATCGAATTGATCGTCGTAGTGACGATCCTGGGAGTGCTCGCTTCATTTGTCGTTCCCAACCTCGACGGAGTCTCCCCCAAGTACAGACTTCGGTCGGCGGCGAGAACGGTCGGCCAGAACATCGGCTGGGTCAGGAGTCTTGGTGCTGGAATCGGCAGTGAGCATGTACTCAGGTACGACCTCGCCGAGAACACCTTTACCATCATCCTGCCCCCTGAAGGGGATGACGACCCGGACCTCGACGTGGACTTCCGGGAGACGCTGGGAATCCAGACTCTTCCCGAGGGAGTCGAGATCACCAGAATAATCCATCCCGATGGCACCTCTGACGATTATGGAATCGTCGATATCGTTCTCGATGAGTACGGTATCACGGGATCGCACATCGTCGTCGTGACCAACGAAAACGAAGAATCGCTGGCAGTCCATTTTGAATCGATCATCGGAACCATCCAGTACATGCCCGGGGACGAGGCGGAGTTTCCCAGATGGTAACTTCAACCAATCCCCCACTCGATCGGGACAACGGCTTCACCCTCGTCGAACTGGTGGTGGCAGTTGCCATCATCAGTGGAGCGTTTCTGACCCTCCTGTACATGAGAACCGACGCCGTTGACCGCGCCTTCACCTACAATCAGCAACGACTGGTGGAAAGGCTCGCCAGGGAGCTGCTGGACGAGGTGGCCTTTGGCGTGTCGGAGAGTATGTACGGCACCGCAGAACTACCGGGACAGCCGAACGATGCTGAAGGGTGGCCATGGTCTGCAACCATCAACGACCTCTCCACCGAGGAGTTTGGACCGCGACTTCTGGAGATCACCCTCACCCTTGAACACCCGGGGCCAGACATGAGCATGTCGGAGGAATTCACCCTCAGCACCAGGGTCATCGTCCCCCAGGACGACCCCCTCGCCGCCACCGCCCAGTCCTCCACCATGAGTGGAACGGGGTTCTGATGGCACAACGTGGATTCACTCTCATCGAACTGATCGTCGTGCTGGGCATCTTCACCATCGTGATGTCGATGGCCTACACCATCCTCGACACCACCCTCATCGCCGATCGCAGGATCCAGAAGGCGACCCTCACCGGCAAGGTCGGAGAGGCGATCCTGGGACAGATGCGTCGGGACCTGCAAGGCGTCGTGTGGCGTGGACTCGGATCGGAAGTGTTCCGGGGAGAGAATCACGGAAGTGAAGATGACTCCGAGGATTCCATTGATTTCCTGACCACCTCCCCTGTTCCTCCTCCGGATGATGACACCTCCGACTGGACCGGCGAGGTCAGTTCCATCGGCTACGCACTACGCCCGGGAGAAGATGGAGACCTGATCCTGTTCCGCAGGATCGCCTGGGATCTCAACAATGATCCGCTCGATTCTGGCGAACGCAGTGCCATCTACGATCGGGTGAAGGCCCTCGATATCGAGTACCTCAATGAGCTGGGCGAGTGGTCCACCGAATGGGACGCATCGACCCTGCTACCCGAGGAGAACTTGACCGACTTCCCCTACCTCGATGAACGGGAAGCACTGGCACAACTGGAAGAAGAGGAACTCGCCGCAGCAAACGCCAGCGCGGCGGCGTCGACGGGATCGGGATCGGCATCGGGATCGGGTCTCGAAGGGGTCGCCTCGACCGGGAGCAATGCGCCTCTTCAGCCAGGGGACATCGATCCTGCCACCGGTGAGGTGATCCTCGAGGAGCCGCTACCTCTGCCTCTCCCCAGGGCGGTTCGGATCGTCCTCTACCTGCACTACTCCGATGAGAGTGGACAGATACTCAATGAAGATCAGACCCCCTACGAGGAGGTCTTCTCGACGATCATTCCCTTGCTCGTGTCCGACCAGATCCTCGTGGAGGATCCGGAAAATGCGTTGCTCGACGATGGATCTGGCAACTTCTGACGTGCAAAACAGCTGAAATGGAGGGGCCTCCGGAAGGATATGGCGAGAACCAGGATTGCGTGATCCCCCAGGTTTGAGCCCCGGAGGCCCTACTTTCTTGATTGCACCGGGATGAGTCCTGAAAGAGCCTGAAATTGACAGCCCCCCTCCCTATGTGCCAATTCCGCACAGTAGAGGGCTTTTCCGGCCGAATTCCGCCCCTTCAAACGACTCCACATTGGCACCCTTGATGCTCCATCCAGAGGCGTAAAGACTCGCAGATGCACCGGGAATACTGTCCAATTGGAGGAACAGCGGCGACGGTGGACACGCTTGCAGTGGCGATCTACAATCCGCCACTCAGAGAACCTGCAGCGACTGTTCAAATCACGACCTGTAGGTGTTGAAGCTGTTTCCATCCCCGGGGTCCTGCCCCGAAATCGCCCGTAAAGGCGGTTCTCGGTTGCCGGAATGGGATGACGACGGTTGAGAACGAATTACGATACCAAGGATATTGAGCCCAGTGATGTCCCGGTTGATTTGCTGACACACCGATGTGGCAGATCACCCATCACCGCACGGAAAGAGTAATCACGAATGAGCCCCCACAACGGAACCACTTCGGTCAGCCAGGGTCGCTGGATCAACTTTGCAGCATTCTGCTTCGCTGTGTGTCTCCCCTCGCTCTTCGGATTCGTCGGATGTCACGGCGATGGCGCTGCCATTCCGAACATCAACAACGCCGCAGAATTTCTCGAGGACAACGCAGTCTACTCGGGACCACCGATGGTTACTTCTCGATATGGTCACACCGCGACCACACTCGAGGACGGCACGGTGTTGATCTGTGGCGGAACCGACGAAAGATTTCTCACCTCTCTCGATGTGGCAGAAATCTTTGACCAAGGCGCCAGTGTTGGACTGCTCGATCCGGTTCCCGATACCATTTCCGGCGACTTCGTGGACACCGATGTCGAAGGCAATCTGATGACGTTGACTCAGGGTGGACGAGTTTTCCACACGGCAACAAGACTGCCCAATGGCAACGTCTTCATCTGTGGCGGAACCAGCGATGCGCTCTTTGCTCAGGCCACGGACGTGTCTGAGATCTACGACATCAGTAGCCGCGAATTCGCACCTGATTTCCTGCAATTGAACCAGGACATGTTCATTTCGAGATTCAGGCACAGCGCCACCTTGATGCCGAATGGTCGGGTTCTGGTCGCAGGAGGCCAGGAATCGCGCCAGGAGACGATCATCGATCCGAACTTTGCTCCGGGACAGCCCGGATTCCAGCTCGATATCAACGTCTTCCCCTCCCTCAAGTCGATGGAGATCTTCGATCCCGGGTCACTCTCCTTCCTACCGGCACAGTCGGTCAGTGGAAACATCACCGAGTTCCTCAGTGCCCGTGGGCGCGCAGGACACCGGATGAATGGACTCGCCGGAGCCGACGAGTTGCTCGGAACTACCGACGACCTGTTGATCAGCGTCGGTGGATTCCAGACCCTTTCGACCATCTTCGCACCACAGTTCAAGCTGCCATGGCAACAGGACACCAGTAACGCAACCAACTACGAGTACTACGATGCCACCACCGGTGAAAATCGTTTGTGCGCAGGAGTGGTTGCGGTCGAAAGAGTCAACGATCCGCAGATCTTCAACCTGGGATCTGATCGTAATCTGAGTCTTGAGATTGACTTCGATCCGGAAGACGGAATCATCGACATTCCTTCGATTCCTGGGCTCTCAAACATCCTGCTGATGTCGTGCGGTGATGACGACAATCCCGCTTGTCCCGGGGGCGGAGTCATCGGCAGTGAGTTGCTGATCGCCACCTTCTCAGGGTTCGGCCCCTCCAATGGAGTTTCCTTCAACCTGATCGCACAGTTTCCGCTCATCAACAGCTTCGAGTTGATCACCTTTGATCCGATGAACTGCGCACCCTTCGCTCGAAGCGAAGCGGACCTGGTCCCGGTGATGACTCGCCGGACCTACAATGGCGTGGTCACCGAAACCACCGTCGGAATCACCGCCGGAGGATCTTACATGCTGCTGACCCCCACCGGCTGCGTCGAGATCACCCAGGGCCTGTGCGCCAACGAGATCCAGGGAGTCACGATCTTCGATCGTTTCTACCAGGGCGAGCTCGATCCCCCCTGGGATCAGACCTCCCAGATCAATCCTCTCACCCATCCAACGGGAGTGATCGGTTCATTCCTCAACATCGACGGAGAGACAGCGGATGACACACTCGATGGATTTGCCGAGGGTTCATTCCTGATCGAACTGGCTCAGGGAAAGATGCTGCACACCCTCAACGTGGTTCCTGGCGAGGACGGAGTGATGAACACCGTCGATGATCGGGTGGTCGCCATCGGTGGTGGTCTCAGTTACTTCCCGAATTACGGGGATGAACCGGCGAACATCAGTTGTGAGGTGATTCTGCTTCCGGGTACCAACCCCCCGGAAACGACACCCTGATCACACCCTGATCGCACCCTGATTCGAGTCATCGTGGCCTTACTCGTCGTGGCCAGTATTCGTCGTGACCCGTACTCGTCGTGCCCTTACCCATCGTCTTCCCCGAGAAGAGGATCCGATGCTTTC
>CBFIET010000114.1:0-35708 GCA_965661685.1 Planctomycetota bacterium | reverse complement strand
CGCAGTCCCATCCTCAAGCCACAGGTCAAGGAACAGGATGGTTAGGGCCTTCGCACTTCTACTGTGCTTCGGCTGGATCATCTCCCCCGCGACCGCCCAGGAATCGCTGTGGAAACGCACCGATTCCGACGAACGGTACCTGCACCGTATCGAACTCCGAGATGCCAGCGGCAGGGTACTCCATCCCGGATCGGAATCTGAAGCGAAGCCCCATCTCGGCAGCACCTGTTCACCGTGCCACGATGTCGAGGCAGCAGGCGGCGGTCTCCACGGCGGACACGGTCCCGATGGACGACCTGGAGAACCGTGGATCCTTTCCGATCCACGCAGTGCAACTCACCTGCCTCTCCATCGCAGGAACTGGCCGGGGGTCCTCAAGCCCGATGCCGTCGGTCTCGATGACCAGAAGTGGCTGGAGTGGTTCGGGCGACACGATACCGGCTCCGGGTCCAGCTCCGATTGCCTGGTGTGTCATCTGGGGAACGGCTACGACTTTTCCAGTCGTATCGAACAGATCGACGGGGGCAACGCCTCCCTCGCTTCCTTCATCGCTGCCGGTCTGGTCGACCGATCGGGCCAGCTGGACGCTTTACGCTTCGACTCCAGCGGCAAGGTCGAACTGAACCTTCTTGGAGATGCCGGGAATCAAGCGTGCCTGCGCTGTCACACCGTTCGAGATCTGCGAGGCGGAGGTGAAGAGCGCTGGCTCCACGAAAATGATGTTCACCTCGATGCAGGATTGACCGGCGTCGACTGCCATCGATCAGGAATCGATCATCACATCGTCCGAGGATTCGAGGGGGAAGCACACCCATCGGGAGTGGATGTGAGCACCCTCAGTTGTCGGGGATGTCACCTCGATCCCCGGGGAGGTTCTCACGGCGCACCGATTCCCGAGCATCGTGGACTCCCTCCCTTCCACCTCGATGAGATCTCATGTACCACCTGTCATGCCGGCCCACTTCCTGGAGATCCCCCGGTGGCCCAGTGGACATCGCGATCTCACCGCCTCGGTGAATCCAGCCAGAAACGAATTCCCGGAAATCCGCCACGAATCATCGCGGCCTCGCTGCAACGGGATGATCAGCAACGGATCGGTCCGGTACGCCTCACCTGGCCCGACGGATGGGGAGTCCTGGAATCGGACGGCACGATCACCATGCTGTCACCGGATGAATTGCGCCGTCCTCTGCGCAAGGCTCTGCGAATCCGCGCTGATCTGGTCGGTGAAATCTCCAGCAAACTG
Organism: Planctomycetota bacterium; assembly: GCA_965661685.1. Taxonomy (GTDB): domain Bacteria; phylum Planctomycetota; class UBA8108; order UBA1146; family UBA1146; genus QNYK01. The sequence goes on along the minus strand of CBFIET010000114.1, from coordinate 34,462 downwards.
GAGGATCCCGACGCTTCCGCGCTGCTGGCAGGTGCGCTGCAGCAGTTACAGGAATCACTCGAGCCAGGGAAAGAGGCGATCCTCATCACCGGTGGCCAGATGTGGAGAGGTGTCGATGGTGATCGCCTTCAAGGGTCCGATTCCCCGGCGGCGGCGGCAGTCTCCTGGCCACTGGCTCACCCGGTTCGCCCTGCCAGGTCCTCGCTCGGCTCTGGCGGTTGTAGCGACTGTCACTCCACTGGCAGTAACTGGCTGAGGGAAGAGATCGGGCCGGAAGCGATGCTTCCACTGCAGCACATCGCCGCAGCGAGTTCCCCCCTCGACCGAGAGATCATCGATCCCGGTCGCTGGAATCGCTGGTCGCTCCTCTTCTCGGGACGGGATATCGGTAAGATCTACTTCAGTCTCTGTGCATTGGTCGCCATCTCGGGAGGCCTCCTACGCACCTGGCGTGCAGTACAGGAGCAGAAGAGATGATGGAGAAATTGACAAAGCTGACGATCCTGCTGCTGCTCCTCGCAACCCTATCGGCGATCCCCGGTCTGCCCCTCGACGCCGAGTTACGTGGCAACTGGCTGCAGTTACACCTGCTCCTCGGCACGCCGCTGGCGGCACTGCTGGTCATTCCCGGCTGGCTCCGGCGGGGCAATTATCCCCTGTCGAACCACCTCTCCTGGTGGCTCATCTCCATCGCGCTGGGATTGATCCTGATCCCGATGCTGGGCTTTTCATCCGCGGAGGGATCAGTGATCTGGCTCGAGGGTCACGGCTGGCTGTCATTTCTGGGAGTGGCTCTGCTCGGGTGGTCGATGACCCGCAAGCACACCTGATCACATGTTGCGGCGGTATCGCCCACCCACATCGTAGAGTGATCTGGTGATCTGCCCGAGGCTGGCCACCCTCACCGTATCGATCAGTTCCCTGAAGATGTTCCCCCCCGACAGGGCAACCTCTCTCAATCTCTCGAGAGCGACATCCACCTCACTCTCATTGGAGCGATGGAAACCGGCAAGATCCTCGAGTCTCTGCTTCTTCTCCTCGGCGGTGGCACGACGAAGTTCGATGACTCGCGCTTCTTCATCCTGTGCTTCCGATCGCAAGAAGGTATTGATCCCGATGATGGGAAGTTCCCCGGTGTGCTTGCGATGTTCATAGAGGAGCGATTCTTCCTGGATCTTTGATCTCTGATACTGGCGCTCCATGGCACCGAGCACTCCCCCACGTTGATGCAGTCTGTTGAACTCCTCGAGTACGGCATCCTCGACCAGGTCCGTCAGTTCATCGATGATGAAGGAACCCTGGATCGGATTGTCATTACGGGCAAGCCCGAGTTCCTGCGCGACGATCAGCTGGATCGCCATCGCCCTTCGCACCGAATCTTCCGTTGGAGTCGTGATCGCTTCATCGTAGGCGTTGGTGTGCAGTGAATTGCACTGGTCGTAGTAGGCCATCAGCGCCTGAAGGGTGGTACGGATGTCGTTGAAATCGATCTCCATGGCGTGCAAGGAGCGGCCGGAAGTCTGGATGTGATACTTCAACTTCTGGCTGCGTTCATTTGCTCCGTACACATCCCTCATGGCGATCGCCCAGATTCTCCTGGCCACCCTTCCAAGAACTGCGTACTCCGCATCGAGCCCGTTGGAAAAGAAGAAGGAGAGATTTCGGGCAAAGTCATCGATGGGCATTCCCCGCGACAGGTAGTACTCGACGTAGGTGAATCCGTTGGCAAGGGTAAATGCCAGCTGCGAGATGGGATTCGCTCCAGCCTCGGCGATGTGGTAACCGCTGATCGATACGGAGTAGTAATTCCGGACCTGCTCTTCGATGAAGAACTCCTGGATATCTCCCATCATCCGCAGGGCAAAATCGGTACTGAAGATGCAGGTATTCTGAGCCTGATCCTCCTTGAGGATATCCGCCTGGACCGTGCCTCTCACGCTCTTGAGCACCAGAGTGCGGATCTCCTGCATCTGCTCCGGTGACGGATCCTTGCCATGATCTTCACGGAATCGTTCGATCTGTTGATCGAATGCCGCATTGAAATACATCGCCAGGATCATCGGGGCGGGACCATTGATGGTCATCGACACCGAGGTGGAGGGCGCTGTCAGATCGAACCCCTCGTAGAGCTTTTTCATGTCGTCGAGAGTGCAGATGCTGACTCCACTCTCGCCAACCTTGCCGTAGATATCGGGCCTCGGATCGGGATCTTCTCCGTACAGCGTCACCGAGTCGAAGGCGGTGGACAGGCGGTGAGCCTCTTCCCCTTCACACAGGTAGTGGAAGCGCTGATTGGTCTTCTCCGGCGGACCCTCACCGGCGAACATCCTCTTCGGATGCTCATCCTTGCGGCGGAACGGGAAAGCACCTGCCGTGAATGGGAACTGCCCTGGCAGGTTTTCACGCATCAACCAGCGAGCCAGATCGCCTTCTCCCCTGAAGGAAGGCAGTGCCACCCGAGAAACCTGACTTCCCGCCAGGGTTTCAAACTTCAGCGGCTCGCGGACCTCTCTGTCCCTGACGATAAAGGTCAGTTCTTGTTGTCTGTACGCCTCGGCGGTCTCGGGCCACGCCTGGATCATCTTCTGAACCGCCGGATCGATGGACCCCTGGGTGGTCAGAGCCATCTCCTGTAATCGCGCGCTCGCTTGCTGATTCTCCGCCTCCAGCAATTCAGCACTTCGTGATAGCGACTGGGCGTCACTTGCAAGTTGAGAGATCGTCTCTACCGAGCGGTGGTAATCCCTGACACCGTTGACGATGTCGAGAAGATATCCCGCTCGATCCGCGGGAATCGGAGCCGGACGACTCGATCCATCGACGGAAACGCGCTGACTGGTTCCTTGCCACTCCCCGGACACCCCCTCCAGGGTGGAAACTCGCTGGAGAAGATGACTGTAGAGTTTCTCCACCCCCGAGTCATTGAAGTGACTGGCGGTGGTTCCGAAAACGGGCAGTTCGTCGTCGGAGAGTTCCGGATCAAAGATCTTTCTGCTCCTGCGAAACTGCTTTCTGACATCCCGGATGGCATCTTGTGATCCGGGCCGATCGAACTTGTTTAGGACGACCATGTCTGCGAAGTCGATCATATCGATCTTCTCGAGTTGACTCGCCGCACCGTACTCCGGTGTCATGACATACACCGAGAGGTCGGCCAGATCTGCGATGCGGCTATCGCCCTGACCAATTCCAGAGGTCTCCAGGAGGATCAGATCGAAGTCTTCAGAAGCGACCTGTTCGATGGCACCACGGATCGTCTCGGGAACCTCAACTCCACTCGACCGTGTGGCCAGTGATCGGACATAGACGCGCGGGTCGTTGGCACTGTTGATGCGGATTCGATCTCCAAGTAGAGCTCCGCCGGTCCTTCGCTTGGTCGGATCCACGGTGATCGCCGCAAACGTACGTTCGGGAAAATCTTGCAGCAACCGTCGTAACAACTCATCGGTAAGAGATGATTTCCCTGCTCCCCCCGTTCCGGTGAGTCCGACGACGGGGATCTCCTTGCTCGACACCGGTGGTGATTCACCCAACTCGACCCGGGTGATTCGTTGCGGTAACTTCTCTCCGCCACGAGTCGAGTCAGGTTCGGTTCCGACTCGATCCATCATGTCGGTGATCATTCCCGACAGACCTAGTGTCCGCCCATCCTCAGGAGAGTAGATCCTGTCGATTCCGTACTGGTGAAGAGCCTCGATCTCCTCGGCGACGATGACTCCACCGCCTCCTCCGAAAATTCGAATCCAGGGAGCGCCCTTCTCGACCAGAAGATCCCTCATGTACCTGAAGAACTCGTTATGGCCACCTTGATAGGAGGAGACGGCGATGGCATCGGCGTCCTCCTGGATGGCTGTATCGACGATCTCTTCGGCGCTCCTGTTGTGACCGAGGTGAATCACCTCGGCCCCCTGATCCTGTAGAACCCGGCGCATGATATTGATGGAAGCATCATGGCCATCAAAGAGGCTCGCAGCGGTGACAAACCGTGCAGGACGCATCAGGACTCCTGGCAAGGGGATCGATCATTGAGGCGGAGGTGATCCCCGATATACCCTCCGACGATGTGCATCATCGAAGAGTCGACTCGAAGTTGCAAGTCGATCCAGGGATTCTTCGCCGAGCCCATGAGGAAGTGAGCCTGCTGGGGTATTCTCGAAGGTTTGCCGAGGGGTCAGATTGACGACCTAGGCACTGGTCCGTTCATCGTGCGCAGAACCGTTGTACGCAAATATCTTCTTCTTACCATCGACCCAGGTCTCGAGATGAACCGGTCTGCCCCACACCTTGTAGAGATTTTCGAGGGTACGACGTGCATAATCGAACTTCAGGGGAACACCTGACCAGTGGTGCTTCAGTAGCAATTCTCCGCGATTACTGAGGTTGCCATCGACTACCTCGATCTGTGGGCGACCACAATTCGACAGCTGGTCGAGGAATGCACCCTTGATCTCGGAGAACTCGCGCCCATCGACAACATACTTGCCCTGCTGCCTGTCAAACTTGTAGGTGAACATCTTGTGCTGATCACAGAACTCTTTCGTCAGGAACTCATCGATGAATGTGATGTCATTATGGTTACGCCTGACTTCAAAGATCTTCTCCCGGCCCTTGCCGTGATTTTGATTCCAGTCTCTCTTGCCGTGTGCGTCTCCACACGACTCCCATTCCTTGCCATGTTTACCGGTGTCCCAGCGCGCCTCGATGTCGCGGAATAACTCGATTCCGACCTTGTAGGGATTCAGTACGCCCGGACTACCACCGAGAGTACCGGCATGGTGATCTGCGTAATCGATCACCTCTGAAGCGTCGAGGATCTTCGTCGTCATCATCTTCGAGTGCCAGTAGGAAGCCCACCCCTCGTTCATGATCTTTGTCATTCCCTGCGGAGCAAAGTAGTAGGCTTCTTCTCGGATGATGGAAAGAACGTCTCTCTGCCATCTTCGCAGCTGTCCATGATGGAGCAGGAACCGAAGTACGTCTTTTTCTGGCTGATCCGGGAACCGCTCGGAATCATCGATGCGGTTGATCATCTCTTCCTTTTCTCGAGCGAGAACATCGGGCGGGTTCACGAACTCTTCCATGTAGGGCTGAGTGGAGAACCTGATCCCCTTGGCGTTAGTTCTCTCGGCATCCAGTTCCTCTTCAGACTTCGACAGTCCATCGGAGAAGTATGGAAGATGTGGATCGATCAGATTCTCGAGTGAGAGGCAGACGTCTATGAACTCTTCGACTACATCCTGACCTTGCTCATCGATATGACGACGAATTCGGACCGCATGATTCGAAATCGTGTCTACCATTTTCCTGTTTGTGTGACTGAACCAGCAGTTGTTCTTGAAAAAATCACTGTGTCCGTACACATGAGCCATCACCAGCTTCTGGTCGACGAGTGGATTGCAGCGCATCAGGTACGCATAGCAGGGGTCATTATTGATGACCAGTTCGTAGATCTTTGCGAGACCGTAGGAGTACTGCTTCTGCAACTCCTCGAACTGCATCCCCCAGCGCCAGTGAGGATAGCGGACGGGAAAGCCTCCGTAGGCTGCGATCATGTTCATCTCGTCGTAATCGACAAGTTCGTAGATCACCTCGAAGAAGTCGAGCCCACCATCGACAGCGTGCTGCCGGATGATATCGCGCCATTCTGCGATCTCGGGAGTGAGCGCGCTGTTCTGCAGCATCTCAACAGCCCTTTCCGAGGAAGGTCTTGATCGAAGGCAAGATCTCATCGCGGGAGTTGATCTCGGAGAGAAGCACTTTTTCTTCTCCACCTACACCTTCCCTCAGGTCCTTGATGAACTGGCCGCTACCGTATGCGCTCTTCACCTGGCCGTAACAGAAGACGTTACTGGCAGGGATCAGTTCCTTCTGCAACAGTTCGATGCACTGGGCAGTGTCATCTCCACCCCAGTTGTCTCCATCGGAGAAATGGAACGGGTAGATGTTCCACTCGACCGGGGAAAACTCCTTCTGAATCAGTTCATTGGCGAGGTTGTACGCGCTGGAGATCTTGGTTCCTCCCGATTCGCGAACATGGAAGAAGGTATGAGAATCCACCAGCTTCGCCTGTGCATCGTGAATGATGTACCTTGTTTCAAGGTTCTCGTACTGACTCCGCAGCCAGGTGTCGAGCCAGAAGGACTCGATACGCACGATGTCCTTCTGCTCATTCCCCATCGAACCGGACACATCCATCATGTAGATGATCACGGCATTCGACTGAGGAACCTTCTTGGTATTCCAGGAGCGATAGCGTCTGTCTTCTCGTACAGGCACCACCTTTGGATTCTTCACGTCGTAGGAGCCACTGGCGATCTGCCTTCTCAACGCAGCCTTGTAGGTGCGGCGAAAATGACGCAACGATTCCGGTCCGGAGCGATTGATCCCCGTGTACCGGTCCTTTTCCACCTCGATCGCCTCGGTACCACGAGGTTCGATCAGGGGAAGTTCCAGTTCTTCACCGAGGATATCTGCCAGTTCTTCGAGGGTGACATCCACTTCGAGGATGTGCTCACCGGGATGTTCACCGGCTTCCTGGCCAGGCGCTCCCTCTTCGCCATCGATGGCTTCGCCCTCTTCACCGTCCCCCATACCGACTCCACCCTGTTCGTTGTTTCCGAACCGGAAATTCGGAATATCGATCTGAGGGAGGGGAACGCTGACGATCTCTTTCCCCTGGCGAGCCAGCAGTTCACCCTGGGAGACGTACTCCTTCAGGTTCTCCCTGATCTTGCCCCGAACGATGTTGCGGAACCGATTGGTGTCTGGGTCGATCTTTCGCACTTGCGGCCTCCCGTGATTACTCGACACCCTTGGTATCGCCACGGGCAAAGATGCTCGCCACGTAGTTCAAAACATCTGTCGAACTATCCTCGTTGTATCCGAATTGTTCGATCAGTCTCGTCTTCACCACATCGATCTTGGCCTGGGAATCCTTGTCCACCACGTCGGAAATCAAGGAGGTCAGCTTGATCGTGTCCTTCTTGTCCTCGAACAGTTTCATCTCCAGAGCTTTCTGCAAACGAGCGTTGGTGGAGTAATCGAACTGCTTGTTATCTACAGCCAGAGCACCGATGTAATTCATGATCTCCCTGCGGAAGTCGTCCTTACGGTTCTCGGGAATGTCAATTTTCTCCTCGATCGCCCTCAGCAAGCGTTCGTCTGGATCCTCGGATTGGCCGGTGTACGGGTTACGCACTTTTTCGCGCTGGGTGTACGCCTTCACGTTGTCGATGTAGTTGGAGCACAACTTCTGAACCGCCTCTTCATCGGCACTGATGGCTCTCTGAACCTCATTCTTTACGATGTCCTCGTACTCGGACTTCACCACCGAAAGGATCTCGCGGTACCTGGAGCGCAGGTCATCACTTGAGATCAAACTGTGATGCTTCAATCCCTCGTCGATCTCGTTGAGAACCATGAACGGATTCACGTAGTTGTAATCGGAGACGAGTGCATTGGAGATCTTATCCTGGATGTAACGAGGGGAGATTCCTTCCAGACCTTCGCGAATCGATTCGTCACGGAGTTCCTTGACGTTCTCCTCGGTGAATCCAGGAACGCTCTTCCCATCGTACAGACCCATCTTCTGGGCCAGGGTGATCTGAGCGTTTTTCGGCTCCTCCAACCTTGTCAGTACTGCCCACATCGCACACACCTCGAGAGTATGAGGGGCGATGTGCTTCGTCATCTTCTCTCTGGCGTAATCCTTGCGGTAGATCCGCACTTCATCCTGGAGAGTAGTGTTGTAAGGAATATCGATCTTCACGGTCCGGTCGCGGAACGCTTCCATCAATTCGTTGTTCTGCAACTTGCGGTACTCGGGCTCGTTGGTGTGCCCGATGATCACCTCATCAATGGATGTCTGAGCGAAGCGTTTCGGCTTGATGCTCTGTTCCTGACTGGCGCCGAGCAGGTCGTAAAGGAAAGCAACGTCCAGCTTCAGAACCTCGATGAACTCGATGATTCCGCGGTTTGCCACGTTGAATTCTCCGTCGAAATTGAACGCTCTCGGATCGGACTCGGAACCGTACTGAGCAATCTTCCTGTAATTGATGTCTCCGGTAAGCTCGGTCGAATCCTGGTTTTTTTCGTCCTTCGGCTGGAAGGTACCGATACCAACGCGATCTTCCTCACTCATCACCAGACGACGTACTCTCACGTGATTGATCAGCTGATGCCAATCTCCATCATATTTCTGCATGTAGAAGTTGTAGTACCAGCGACTGAATGGACACAGGCTTCCCTGCAACTGGATCGGGTACCCGCTGTCACTGTTCGCCTGAATCTGTGCGATCAAATCGGGGCGCGCTTCTTCAGGAACCAGGTAGATGGGATCCTCATTCATCGGAGAATCGACCCACTCCCCTGACTCGTCCTGCCACTGGAAGGTGTAGAGTGCCCCCTCCGGTGTCGTGGAGTAACTCTCGAGTCCTCGCTTGAGCAGGTGAACGATGGTGCTTTTCGCCGATCCAACCGGACCGTGAAGCAACAGAACTCGCTTCTCGGTGCCATAACCATGAGCTGCGGACTTGAAGAAACTGACCAGTTGGTGGAGCGGTTGATCCAACCCGAATACGGCGTTCTTACCCTCTGCAGAGGGATCATCGAAGAACTTCCAGTGTACCAGGTCTCTGGCATCGAGCTGGGTCGATGGCTCCGATCCCTGGGCCCGGATCATGTCGTAGACGCGCTGGAAAGAACTACGAAGTACGTCTGGATTCTGCGAAGCGATCTGCAGGTAGTCGTGAAAACTACCGGTCCAGTTGAGCTCGCGGTATCGGTCCGTCTCGAGATTCTTTGAAATCAACTCGAACAAATTGATGTGCTGGTTCATGTGGTCCTCCAACATTCTATTTCGGCTTCCTGGGCGATGTTCTTTAGGAAAGAACTTGAGGCCGGTAAATTCCTGCCAGCCAGGATCATTATCACGCGGGATGGGCCCCTACCTCCCCCGGGGGTGACGGAAGGATGGGTGGATCAGGCTCTCTCTGCAACATCGACGACGAAAAGTAGGTCGTGGTTCCGCCAAAGAAAGCGGCACGGCACCCCTGGGGGTGCCGTGCCGCCGAACTCGCATGTTCCGATACTATCGAAGAAGTCAGTCTTTCACGGTGAAATCAGCATCCACCACCGGTTCCTGACCGTCCTCGGCAGCGCCGGTCGAGGCTCCCGCATCGGGCCCCGGCGCAGGACCGGCCCCACCCGCTTCGGGACCGCCTGCAGCGGCTCCCTCGGTGGATGACTGCTCGTAGATCCTCCGGGCAAGGTCGTGGGAGGCTTCGTTGAGGGCCTCGAGGGACGCCTTGATCGACTCGGTGGTGGCATCGGTGTCACTCTTTGCCTCCTTGAGATCGGCCAGCGCCTTCTCGATCTTCTCGACCTCTTCCTTCTCCATCTTTTCCGAGTGGTCCTTGAGACTCGACTCGGTGGCATAACAGGCCTGGTCCGCATCATTTCGGATCTGAACCAGTTCTCTCATCGCCTTGTCCTCGTCTGCGAATCGCTCCGCATCCTGACGCATCGACTCGATCTCATCCTCGTTCAGCCCTGAAGAGGACTGGATCTTGATGCTGTGAGCTTTTCCGGTTCCCAGGTCCTTGGCAGAGACCTCCAGGATCCCGTTGGCGTCGATATCGAAAGAGACCTCGATCTGCGGTACGCCTCTGGGCGCTGCCGGAATCCCATCGAGCTGGAACTTGCCGAGAGTTCTGTTGTCGGAAGCCATCTCCCGCTCTCCCTGCAGGACATGAATGTCTACTGCGGGCTGGTTATCGGCAGCGGTCGAGAACACCTGCTTCTTCTCGTGAGGAATGCTGGTGTTTCTCTCGATCAACTTGGTGGTCACCCCGCCGAGGGTTTCGATTCCCAGCGACAGCGGAGTCACATCGAGAAGCAGAACATCGTTGAGTTTTTCATCTCCGGCGAGGATTCCGCCCTGGATGGCCGCTCCCATGGCAACGACCTCGTCGGGGTTCACCGAACGGTTCGGCTCCTTACCGAAGATCTCGATCACGATCTGCTGGATGGCGGGAATCCGCGTCGATCCTCCCACCAGGATCACGTTGTCGATCTGGCTGGAGTTCAGTTCGGCATCGGAGAGTGCCTGCTCACATGGACGGCGTGTCCTGTCGATGAGGGTTCTCGCCTTCTCCTCGAAAGTTGCGCGAGTGATCGACATCTGAAGGTGCTTCGGACCGCTTGCATCGGCGGTGATGAAGGGCAGGTTGATCTCCGTTTCTGCCCGACTCGAGAGCTCACACTTGGCCTTCTCGGCGGCTTCCTTGAGACGCTGCAATGCCATCAGATCGCCCCGAAGGTCGATCCCCTGTTCCTTCTGAAAATCATCCGCAATGTGGTTGATCAGCACTTCATCGAAATCGTCTCCACCGAGCTGGGTATCACCGTTGGTCGACAGAACCTTGAAGATTCCTTCATCGACCTCGAGGATGGAAACATCGAAGGTTCCGCCTCCCAGGTCGTAGATGGCGATCCGCTCCGACCCCTTCTTCTCGAGTCCATACCCGAGAGAAGCGGCAGTCGGCTCATTGATGATTCTCTTCACATCGAGACCTGCGATGCGCCCGGCATCCTTGGTCGCTTGACGCTGACTGTCGTTGAAGTAGGCAGGCACGGTGATGACTGCATCGGTCACTTCGATTCCGAGGTAGTCTTCTGCAGTACTCTTCAGATCCTGAAGAATCAGTGCGGAGAGTTCGGGAGGAGTGTATTCCTTCCCCTGCAACTTGACCTTCACCAGGTCATCGGCTCCACCTGTCAGTTCGTACGGGATCATCTTCTCGTTGCGACCGAGTTCACCATGGCGGCAACCCATGAAGCGCTTGACGGAGAAAACGGTGTTCTCCGGATTGGTGACCGCCTGACGCTTGGCGGTCTGGCCCACCAGTCGGTCTCCCGAATCGGTGAACGCGACCACCGATGGGGTCACTCGATTTCCATCCCTGTTGGGGATGACTGTGGGCTCTCCGCCCTCCATCACGGCCACCACCGAATTGGTGGTTCCGAGGTCGATTCCTATGATCTTGCTCATTTCTTCTACTCCCTTCGCAAGCAGTGCCAGCGATCTGGCCCCGAGGGGGACCGTGCCGGCGTACAGGGGTGAAATCGCAAACCGCGTTCCAATCCCCACCCGGTTTTCCGTAGATGACCCGAAATTATCGCAATTATGGCAGGAAATCACGATGTTGCCGGGAATTGACGGAAAGGGAACTGGAGCGATACTGCCAAGTTGGCACTCAAGATGTGGATATGACTGCAGACCTGCCTATTTGGCAGCCTCGTCCTCCGGGGCCGGTTTCAGGTCATATTCCTGGATCTTGCGGTACAGGGTCCGCTCGCCGATCCCCAGCGACTGCGCAGCCTTGCGCCGATTGCCCTGGAAGAACTCCAGCGTCGAGCGGATCAGATCCCGCTCCATCTCCTGAATCGTCGTACCCACCACCATGGCGGAGGAAGGCTGCAGCGTCTGCCGCGGATGGATGTGTCCTGGCAGGTCGTCGATGTCGAGGACCTGGCCCTCCGTGGTCACCACCATGTTCTCGACGGCATTCTTCAACTCCCTGACATTTCCTGGCCAGGAGTAGGAGGTCAGGACTCGTAGAGCTTCCCGGGAGATCCCCTCGATCGATTTGCCGTGCACCCGGGAGTAATCCTCGAGGAAGTGGCTCACCAGCAGTGGGATGTCGACGGTACGCTCGCGCAGCGGTGGGATCTCGATGGTCACCACGTTGATCCTGTAGAAGAGATCCTCCCGGAACTTCTCCTCCTCGATTCGCGCGCGGAGATCGCGGTGGGTGGCACAGATCAATCTCACATCGGTCGGCACCGGATCGTTCGATCCCATCCGCACGACTTCACCCTCCTCCAGCACCCTCAGCAACTTGACCTGGACTGCGATGGGAATGTCTCCCACCTCATCCAGAAACAGGGTGCCCTTGTTGGCGTGCTCGAATCGTCCCTTGCGAAGGGAAGAGGCTCCGGTGAATGCGCCTCGCTCATGTCCAAACAGTTCACTCTCCAGTACCCCTTCGCCGAGGGCGGCGCAGTTCAAGGGCACGAAGACATTGCCTTTTCTGCGGCTATTGGCGTGAATCGCCTTGGCCACCAGCTCTTTTCCCGTGCCACTCTCCCCCAGGATCAGGATCGACGCATCGGTGGGAGCGACCTGCTTCATCTTCTGAACGATGACGTGCATGGCATGACTGGATCCGATGATGCCCTCGAACCCGAAGCGATCATCGATGGTGCGCTCCAGTTGATCGGCATGCCGCTTGAGAGCGGCACCCTCCAGAGCTCTCTCCACTCGAATTCTCAGTCCGGTGAGATCGACCGGTTTCCGCAGGTAGTCGACGGCACCGAGTTGCATCGCCTCCACCGCCGTTTCCACCGTTCCGTGGCCTGTCACCACCACCACTGCGATGAAGGGATCGATCGACTGGGCTTCCCGGATCAGATCGAGGCCGTCGCGATCACCGAGGACCAGATCGGTGATGACGATATCTGCTCCTTCCCGGCGAAGCAGATCTCGCGCCTCCTCGGCACTGGTGGCAACCTGGCACCGGTATCCGACAGGGATCAGCGCCTCCGCCAGCAGCTCGGCGTGAGCTGCCTGGTCGTCGACCACGAGGATCCGCGCGGGACCGGTTCCCTGACCACCTTCCGATTGCATCGAACTCTCCTTCATGCCGAAGCACCTTCCGCCGGCAAGACCACGGAAAACCGACTCCCCTGACCGGGCTCACTCTCCACCAGGATCGTACCTCCATGGAGGCGAATGATCCGCAAGGTCGTGGGCAATCCGAGCCCCGTCCCCCCCTCCGTGGTGGAAACGTAGGGCCGGAAGATTCTCGGGATGGCGTCCTCGGAGATCCCGACTCCGGTATCGGTCACCTCCACCACCACCGCTTCTCCTCCGCGGTAGGTCGATTCCATCACACGGATAAACAGTTCTCCCCCATCTGGCATGGCGGAACAACCGTTGAGAATCAGGTTGAGTAGAGCCTGGTGCAGTAAAGTTTCATCTCCCGCCACCCGCGGTGTCTCCTGCGGCTGATAGAGGATGCTGATTCCGTCCAGTTCGATGGCTTCTCGGTTTCGAGAAATCACTTCCTCGACCAGACGAGAAACCTCGACCGAATCCCTCTGCATCTGCTGCGGTCGAGTCAGTTGCAGGAACGATGAGACGATCTCCTCGATGCGCTGGATCTCCGATTTCATCGTCTCGAGACGACGACAGGTGCGCTGTTCCTTCGGAGATTCCGGTTCTCCCAGTTCCTCGAGGAGGAGCTGGGCAGAGATGTTCAGGGTAGACAGTGGGTTCTTGACCTCATGCACCAGCATCCCTGCGAGGCTGGCGACGTCTTGCTCCCAGTGACCTAGTTGGCTGGCATCGAAGGCGGTCACCGCTCTGCGGTTACCCTTCTTCCGCTTCGTCTTCACTGCCGGTTTCCTCCGCCTCAGCGGAGGGATCGGGCCGGAAGACCTTGTAGCGGAGATTGCGAAGTCGGACTGAATCACCCGACCTCAGTAGTACGGCTACCCCACCCGCAGGAAAATACGGACGGGTGTCATCATCGAGACGCTCGAGGCTATCGAGATCGGTCAGGCGGATCAGCCCTTCCTTGAGCTCGATCCTGATCCGCAACCACTCTTCTTCCTCTGCATCAAAACTGTGTACGTCGTAGTTCTTGACCCTGGCACCGGGACGCATCCCGGCGGTGATCCCGAGGTTGAGTGAATCCCCGGCGACCAGCTGGATCTCCATCTCGACTGCATATTCTTCCCAGTTGTCCTCGCCGATCTCCAGCTGCGCCAGACCACTGCTGTCGTTGTTTCCCACCACCTCACCCTCTTCGGAGGTCCACACCGTCGCATCGGGATCAGAGGTGGAGGTGCGGAAAGAGGAGAGGTACTGGTCGACATCCAGGGGAATCCACTCGATGGCCAGTTCCTGCTGCCGGGCCTGGCGTGCTTCCTCGTACTCGGCGAGGTATTCGGCGATGGTCGCCACCACCTCATCGTAGTGCTTGGTTCCCTTGTAATCGTCGGAGTAGGATTCCAGCAATCCGATCGCCTCGGCGAGCTCCTCCTGACGACGGTAGGCGCGGGCACGTTTCGTCACCCTCTCGAAATCAGTCTCAGCACTCTGCCCCAGTGCCACCCGGTCCTTGAGATCGAGCCAGCCCTGATGGGCACCGGTCTTCGCGAACTTCTGCTCCGGGTCAAACTCCTCGAGAATTCGCTCGGCGGCGAATGGATCCCCCTCGGCGATGAGGGAATCGACGTCACTGGTCAGAGAAGCCAGTGCCCTCTGCCCCTCCTGCTCCCGGAACTGCAGTTGCTCCTCGAGCAATTTCTTGGCCTTCTGCTCGATTCTGGTTCCCTCTGCTGCGTACTGCAATTGCTCCAGCGCATCGATCCAGTCGTCGAATCGCTCCGGTTTCATGCGAATCGCCTTGGAGATTCCATCGTAATTCTTCTGCAACTCCTCGAGACGGATCTCCATCCGTCTCTTGGCGATCTGCTCCTTTGTGAGGACCGGTGCAGTCTCCACCGGCGCAGGCTGCTGCGCTTTGCCACAACCACTGATGAGCGGCGGTAACAGTCCCACGACCAGGGCCAACGACCATTTCAGGATTTGAACTCTCATGCTGTAGTTCCGCCTTTCCTGAACGAGATCACCGTGGATTTTCGACCCCGAGCGCCTTGTGGCATTCCATCAGCAACCGGGCAATCACCTGCTCCTCGGTTCCCTCCAGACGACAGCCAGACGCCTTCGCGTGCCCACCTCCATCGAAGTGAGAGGCAATGCGATGCACGGAGTGGTCCCCTCGGGACCGAAGAGATACTTTATAACGCTGAGGACCGACTTCAACGACGAGGAAGATGATCTCCGAGCCCTCGATCTGCCCCAGCGAATCAACGAATCCGTCCAGATCCTCCAGTCCGATGCCACGATGACGCCGCATCGACTCAGAGAGCACCGAATAGACGATCTGGCTCCCCTCACTCGTCTCGATCGCCGCCAGCAGATCGCCCAGCAGCAGAGTTCTGTGGAGGGAAAAGGACTGGAAAATCCTCTGAAATATCGGCTCAGGATCGACACCGGCATCGATCAATCGGGCTGCGTCCCGGTAGGCCAGGGTTCCCGAATTGGAGTAACGGAACCAGCCGGTGTCGGTGGCGATGGCGACGAATAACGACTCTGCAGTCTCCTGCGAGAACTCGTCGACCAGTTTTTCCACGACTCTCAGGACCAGATTGCCGGTGGAGGGGGACTGATTTTCGCACCAGATCTGTGAGAAGTAGTCCTCTTCCCCGCCGAGGTGATGATCGATGCAGATCCGCGGCGCACTGCTGGCATCCACCAGTTTCTTCATGTGACCGAGGCGTTCCGGTTCGGAGGTGTCGACGACGATGATCAGATCTGCATTCTCGACCAGCTCGACGTGTTCCTGCGTCGGCTCCCCATCGAGGATCATCGCCTCGTCATGGTGGTCGATGAAGGACAGCTTGGCCGGAACCGGATGGGTGAGAATCGTACGGGGAACTGCCCCCAGAGATTGCAACGTCCGGTGGATGGAGATGGCGGACCCGAGCGCGTCTCCATCGGGATAGATGTGCGTGAGCAGCAGCGGGGTTTTCGCTCCCCGAAGTGCCGTCAGCAACTGGTCGGGTACCTCGCCCGGCATCCATGCGTTGCGATCACTAACCATTTCATCCTCGCTTGCGTGAATTGCAAAATTGCAATATCATGCCTGTCGAACTGGATTCCATCGCCCATCCGGTTCACGGTCGCTGCATCAAGCAACGACGGGGATGGGCTTCACTCCCCCGCGATTTCGATCGCTACGCGGTGGAGTGTCTTGCCGCGGAAATGCTCCCGGAAAGGAACCGGTCGTCCGTGGGATCTTCTTGTACATCGAGGATCTGGTCGGAACCAGTCGAACCGCCGGGGTGTTGAGTCTTCGCCGGCAGAATTGATGGAGTTGAAGGATGGAAACTGGCCGCAAGATCATGAACCTGCGCAAGGATCGAGGAGTGGCGCAGCACTCACTCGCAGCGATGACTTCCGTCACACCCAGTGCACTCTCCAGGATCGAGGCGGGAATACACCAACCTCGCGGGCCGGTGGCACTACGTATAGCCCGGGAACTGGGGGTCACCAGCGACTACATCCTCGATGATGAAGCCCCCTACCCTCCTCCAGCCTCAGCCCTCCTCAAGAACTTGCAGAAGAGTTCGAGCGGTGAAGCCCGTGGTCAGACGATCAAGGTGAGTGCCCAGGAGAAGCGCATGATCGAGTCGCTTCGGTCACTGGACCCGGACCGGCACAATCTCATCGAGGCGGTGCTGGATGCCGACCTGAAAGTGGTCCGGACCGCCATCCTTGCACTGGGAAGATCGGATCTACTCGAGTCCCTCGATCACGATGACCGCAACAAGTTGCTGAAAGATCTCAACAGATCCTGACGGCAGCGACGCTGCCCTCAGGCGATGCTCAACATCTGGGCAACCTCGACCTGTCCAGCGTGGACACTGGTTGCTGAACTCTGCAGCGCATTGAGATCGACATCGTTCAACTCCACCTCGAGGATCTTCTCGACTCCGTCAGACCCGAGGACTGCAGGAACACCTACCCAGGTATCGTCGATTCCGTACTGCCCATCGAGGAGACAGCAGCAGGGAAGAACCCGCTTCTGGTCCAGCACGATCGATTCCGCCATGGCCACGGCGGAAGCACTGGGTGCGTAGTAGGCAGAACCGGTCTTCAAGAGATTGACGATTTCGGCACCACCATGACGAGTACGGTCGACCAGTTCTTCGAGCCGCTCGGGAGCGATCAATTGCTGGACGGGAATTCCACTCACCGACGCGGTGGATGTCAGCGGCACCATGCTATCGCCGTGCCCACCGAGGACCATCGCCTGGATGTCCTTGTGCGAGCATCCGAGTTCCATGGCGATGAAGGTGCGGTAGCGAGCGGTATCGAGGACTCCCGCCATTCCAACCACCTTGTTGCTCGACAATCCCGAGACTTGCTGGGCGACGAAGCACATCACATCGAGAGGATTGGAGACGATGATCAGGGTCGCATCTGGAGCGTACTCCATGATTCCGGTGACTACCTTTTGCTGGATCTCACCGTTGACTCGCAACAGGTCGGAACGATCCATACCTGGTTTCCGTGGCATACCCGCAGTGATGATCACCACCTCGGCCCCGGCGAGGCTCGAGTACTCATTGGCTCCGGTGACACAGGAGTCATATCCGCAGACAGGGGCAGCCTCAGCAAGGTCGAGAGCCTTGCCCTGGGGCATACCCTCGACGATATCGACAAGCACCACATCTCCGAGTTCCTTCTCGGCCAACCTCTGGGCAGTGGTCGAACCGACGAACCCTCCTCCGATCACACCGATCTTGCGACGTGCCATCTGTCATCCTCTCTTGCCCCTGTAAGGCTTGATTGTCGATTTTGCAGTGCCTAGCTCCGTGCGGCGAGCAATTCCGAAAGTGTAGAGCCGATTCCGGCGGGTGAATCTGCCACCCTTACCCCGGCACTCTCCAGTGCAGCAATCTTGTCATCCGCAGTTCCCTTACCACCGCTGACGATGGCTCCGGCGTGCCCCATCCTTCTGCCCGGAGGGGCTGTTCTTCCTGCGATGAACCCTACCACCGGTTTGCTGACCTCGGCTCCGATGTACTCGGCAGCCTCTTCTTCTGCGGTCCCGCCAATTTCTCCGACCATCACGATCGACTCCGTTGCAGGATCCTCATTGAACATCTTCAGCACATCCAGGAATGTCGTTCCGATGATGGGATCGCCACCGATTCCGACACAGGTACTCTGTCCGAGCCCGATCTGGGTGGTCTGGTGGACAGCCTCGTAGGTCAAGGTGCCGCTACGGCTGACCACACCCACCGTTCCAGGTCTGTGGATGAAGCCAGGCATGATTCCAGCCTTGCACTCTCCCGGTGTGATGACCCCTGGGCAGTTTGCCCCGAGCAGCCTGGCACCGTTGGCACGAACCGCATCCTTGGCCCGGATCATGTCGAGTGTTGGTACCCCCTCGGAGATACAAACGATGAAAGCGATTCCCGCTTCCGCCGCCTCGATCACCGCCGCTCCGGCAAAGCGTGCAGGAACGTAGATGATGCTGGCATTCGCCTCGGTTTCCTTGCGGGCTGTCTCGACGTCGTCATACACCGGACGGTCGAGATGTACGCTTCCGCCCTTACCGGGGGTCACTCCCGCAACGATATTGGTTCCGTATTCCATCATCTGTTCGCTGTGAAGGGTACCGTTCCGGCCGGTGAAACCCTGTACGATCATCCTGGTATCGGAGTTCACGAGAATGCTCATCCTCGCCCCCCTTCCGCCGCTCTTACAGCTTTCCTGGCGGCATCCTCCAGGTCATCTGCAGAGATGATGTCGACTCCCGAGGTACGTAGTAACTGCTGGGCTTCCGCAACGGAATTTCCCTCGAGCCTGACCACCAGGGGAACCTGGAGATTGGTTTCACGGGCAGCCTGAACGATGCCCTCTGCGATCAGATCGCAGCGGATGATTCCTCCGAAGATATTCACCAGGATCGCTTCAACTCGCGGATCCTCCAGGATGATCTTGAACGCTTCGGTCACTCTTTCTGCAGTCGCCGTCCCACCAACATCCAGGAAATTAGCGGGCTCTCCACCATGAAGTTTGATGATGTCCATCGTCGCCATTGCCAGTCCTGCACCGTTGACCATGCAACCGATGGTTCCATCCATCCCGACATAGGAGAGTTCCCATTCATCCGCTCTGACCTCTCGAGGGTCTTCCTCCGAAAGGTCCCGAAGTTCTGCGTGCTCCGGGTGACGGTACTGGGCGTTGTCGTCAAAGTTGATCTTGGCATCGAGAGCGATCACATCGCCGTTCCCGGTAACCACCAGCGGGTTGATCTCTGCCAGGGAACAATCCTCTTGAACGAAGGCTCTTGCCAGTTTGCATACGAGATCGACGAACTGGTCCGCTGTCTTCCCCTCGAACTCCAGCCTCAACGCAACGGAGCGAGCAGCTTCTTCCGACAGACCATCATCGAGATCGATCTCCTCGAAGAAGATCGCTTCAGGGCGGCTTGCCGCAACCTCCTCGATGTCCATTCCGCCCTCAGCACTGGCCATCAGAACCGGCTTCTCCCGGGCACGATCGATCACCATGCCGCAGTAGATTTCTCGAGCGATGTCGCAGCCTTCTTCGATGAGGAGGGTTCTGACCTGCTGTCCTTCAGGGCCTGTCTGGTGAGTGATCAACTGCATCCCGAGGATTTCCCGGATCGCCGTTTCACACTCTTCCTTGGTGCGGGTGACTCGCACTCCACCGCCCTTGCCGCGACCACCTGCATGAATCTGCGCCTTGACGACCCAGGGGCCCTCACCCATCTCACTGGCAGCGACCAGTGCTTCATCGACGGTGCAGGCGACTCGTCCTGCAGGCACGGGGATCTGATGGCTCGCAAGCAGTTGCTTCGCCTGGTACTCATGGATCTTCAAGCTGGATTCCTTTCGCCGTTGCTCCACAGTTCGATCGGCTCACCAGGTTTCACCAGGCCAGTTCAGGAACCGTGATCATCGCGCACAATCGAGGAAGCCATCGATTTCACCACTACATCAGAGAGTGGCATCGGGTTCCACGATGGGGCAGGTTAGCCCCCCCTCCCCGGGGGTGCAACGAGACCCGAGAGCTTCCCCTGATTCGTCGGCTCAGATGCTCTTGTTACCGGGTGGATTCACCGCCCCGCCGGAGGGTACCGGCACGCCATCCTGCTCCTGCGATTCGAGGATCTTCTGGGCGGTGTCCAGCAACTTCTCCAGTTCATCGTTGAGAGATCCTTCGGTCCGGGCTTCCCCGTACTCGGCGAGGACCTTTTTCGGCTCTCCCAGCACCAGCGAGATGGCGGAGATGCGTCCATGGAAGTTACCCAGTTCCTGAAGGATCCGAGATCTCAGTTCCCGCAGGGTCCGATTGTGATCCCTCGTCGAGAAGGGCAAATCGCTGTCGAACGGCAAGTTGGTGCGATCGAGAACGACCAGGCCCTCACGGTAGCGCTGAAGTGCTTCCAGACCGTTGCGGAAGGTATCCCTGGCGATCGCCAGCATCTCTCTTCGTTCTTCCACTGAACCCTGATCCAGAAGTGCCTCATCGTACTGAATTTTTCCAAGTTCGTACCACGCTGCGGAGTAGTTTTCATCGAGTTGAACCGCCTTGAGGAGGGCACCCCTGGCCTTGTCGAAATCGAGGCCGATCTGATAGATCTTCCCGATGTGGTAGTAACAGGCCCGTTCGTTGACCTCGTCACCGGGGCCAGGCTCCCTGCTGATGGCGCGACGGAACGAATCGAGAGCTTCATCGTATTGCGCTCGTTTCTGGTACTGCAGAATTCCGAGACTGACGAATGGGCCCATCGCAGTCGAGTCGACCTCGATCGCCTGCTTGTAAAACTGCTCGGCAACCTTGAATTGCTGATCTGCTTCCGCCTTCAGACCCTGACGCCATAGATCGGAGGCCTTGCGCCTCTCCTCGCTGAGGATCCTGCCATCGAGCGCAGCCAGGGTGACCTTCTCGACATGAGCACGGTTTATCTCCCACCATCCTCGCCAGCGGCGAATCGACTCCTCGCGGGCGGATTCTTCACCCTCCGGGTCGTAATCGAAGGACTCACCGGTGTATTCCAGCAACTTGCTGGCGGCGATACGCCTGGCGGCCAGCTCTTCCAGACTCAGCGTCTCGATGAGTGTCGAGATCCCCACGTAGGCACCGTTTTCTCCCAGCGCGATGGCGAGTGCCAGCTGTGCCTTTCCCTCCGACTGCTCCCATGCCAGGACCAGTTCATGAATGCTGTGACTGCGTTGCAGTACATCGACGGAGAAGGTGCGCACGGCGTTGCTCTGACCATCATCGATGAGCAACAGGCCGAGTAGCGGATACATATCCGATCCGTGTTCCAGCAGCCCCTCACGCAGAAGGTCGACCTGCTCGCGAGAACTACCCTTGCTCAGATGGTCGAGAAAATTGGGTCGGGTCGAGGTGATCCCTTCCGGCAAGGCCATACGAAACTGCTCCTCCAGGTGCAGACGCCGAAGTGCTGGCTGATCCCCTCTGGTCAGTTCCTCCTTGAGATAGCGCGCGGCAAAGAAACCAGCGGAGCGGAGAAACTGAAGTCCTTCTTCACGATTCACTGTGGTTCCTGAACGGACACCAGCGAGTGCCCGCTGAACCCGTTCCTCGAAATCATCTCGCAAGGTGAATCTGTCGTCGCTGCAAACGCCATTGGGCTGAATCGTTCGCTTCACCTTGGAATCTGCATAGCGAGCGCTCCCCAGTTCGAGATCCGCTACCCACTCCCTGGTTCCTGAATCGAACCTCACACCTCCACCAACCTCGTGTCCCTCTTCGAGAATCAGCAGGATTCCCTCCGGCTCCGGCTTGGCAGACTTCTTGAGACTCCAGCCGAGAACATCTCTCTTGAGAATCATCTTCGAACCGAGACGACGACTCAGTTCGAGGTATTCATTTTGAAGGTCATAAACACGACCCTCGAAAATTTCGCCACTTCTCATGCGAATTCGCACATCGTTGCTCGCCATGGCATCGGAGAAGAGGATCGAGCACAGAAGGCTCGTGAGGAGCAGGGGAAACCTGCCGATGGAAATGCCGCTATCGGCCACGAAAGCCTCCTGTCGGGGGTCAAAACTGAACCAGATCCACGATTTTGCCGCATCCTGAAGAGGCTGCAAGCCCTGTCAGGGGTTGCGACTCTCGGAATATCGGGGGAGACTCTCCAGAATGGCGGCAATTGACCGTGTTTGTCGGTCCTGGCCTGAAGCGAATCCTGAATGAAATTCGACGGAGGAACGATTGGATCAGCGAACTCTTGAATCCGTGAGCCGAGGTGAACGCCTTGAAGGTGTCTTCCTCATCGAAGATGCGAACCTGAAGACTGCTCGAAACGGCAAGTTTTTCATTCCCATGACCTTGAGAGATCACACGGCAGGCCTGAAGGCTGTGCGGTGGGAAAGTTCTCAGGAAGAATTCCGGGAGCTGGACCGCAATCCATTTGCCCGGGTCCAGGGAAGAGTCGAGGAGTACCAGGGTAATCTCCAGGTGATCATCGACTCTCTGCAGCCCGTCTCGGCGAGCGAGGTGGGTCTACAAGCGGCAGAATTTCTCCCTCGTACTCCGTGCAACATCGAGGATCTCGAGAGGACACTTGAGGAGCGAATCGTCTCCATCAAGAGCGAACCGATTCGCAGCCTCGTGGTGGCAATCCTCGCCAGACCTGGATTACGGGAACAGTTGCGAATCTCTCCTGCTGGAAAATCGATGCACCACGCCTACATCGGGGGATTGCTGGAACACATGGTTTCGTTGATGCAGATGGCGGACCTGGTCTGCGACCACTACACGTGGCTCGATCGTGACATCCTCATCGCCGGTGTCATCCTTCACGACATCGCCAAGACTGCTGAACTTGGCATCGAGAGTGGCTTCACGTATACCGATGAGGGACAACTGCTTGGCCACATCGTGTTGTGTTGTAACTGGGTCGATGAGGCAGCCAAGGAGATCGAGGATCTCGACCGGGAAACGATGCTCCAGATCCAACACATCGTCGCAAGTCATCACGGTCAACTCGAATTCGGATCGCCGAAGAAACCGATGACCGCAGAAGCGCTCGCGATGCACTACATCGACAACCTGGATGCGAAGCTGATGGGATATCTGGAACTGTTCAGGACCGCAAATCCAGGACCGGAAGACACCCGCTTCGGAACCCACTCGTACATGCTGGATGTCAGGCCGTACTTCCCTCGACAACTCGACTTCCAGGGGAACTTTCAGAGCCTGTCGACGAAAAGTGGTTCATCCACACCAACGGGTCAGCAAGGTGGCGGAGATTCGACTGCTCCCACAACCGACTCGGGGGATCTGCCTTTTTGATCGACAACGGATCAGACCGTCGATGAGGTGATTCCGAGTGCGTCCTCTCGACGAGCTGCATTCTCCAGCAACTCGATCCAGCGGCTCGCATCCTCGGCTTCCTTTGCCTCGACCAGCAACCGCAGCAGCGGTTCGGTGCCGGAGTATCGGACGAGGATACGCCCCTGATCTCCCAGTGCCTCGTTCGCCTCCTGCATCGTCAGATTGAGGATGGAGAGGCCCTCCATCGGCGGGCGATCCTGGATCCTCAAGGTCCGCTGCTGCTGGGGAAACCGTGGAATACCTTCACATAGCCCCGACAGCAATCGGCCCGACTGGACCACCCGACGAGCCACAGCGAGACCGGTTCGGATCCCGTCTCCTGTGGCCGATTGGTTGTAGTGGATGATGTGACCAGATGGCTCCCCACCCAGCACTCCACCTGACTCTTTCAGCGCAGTAGCCACGGCTCGATCGCCCACAGCGGTCCGAATCACATCGATTCCATGGCGGCCGAGATACTCCTCGACTCCCGCATTGGACATCACGGTCAATGCAACCAGCGCTGGATCGAGCGATCCTTCCTCCAGCATCGCCCGTGCCCAGATGACGATCACATCATCGCCATCTACATGAGTGCCATTCTCATCGCAAAACAGTGCTCGATCGGCATCCCCATCAAAGGCGATGCCGATGCTGGCTCCGGCTTTCTTCACCTGTTCACCGAGAACCTCGGGAAACAGGGAACCACACCCCACGTTGATACGGGTTCCATCCGGCTCTCCATGGATCACCGTGACGTCAGCCCCTGCTCGTCGAAATGCCTCTGGAGCCCATCCACAGGCAGCCCCACGAGCACAGTCGAGAACGACCGAGAGACCCTCGAGGAACTCCCCCGCCGGGAAAGACTCCATCAGTTTGTCGACATAAGATGCGCCAAGCGACTCATCGATGACGATTTCCGGTGACACCTCCTGCACCTCTTCAACAGGGTGTGAGGCGCTGTGATCCTCGACGAATCGATCGTAATCACGGGAGATGAGTTCCTCTTGCTCGGTGGACAATTTTGCACCACGAGAATCGAGGATCTTGATGCCGTTGAACTCCGGTGGATTGTGAGAGGCTGAGATCACGAGCCCCAGATCAGCAATACCTCCGGCGAGCAACAGAGAGATCGCCGGGGTCGGTAGAACACCACCATGGATGGTAGAGCAACCCTCCTGATCGAGTCCTCTGGTGAGTAACTTCTCGATCTCGGGGCCGGTGCTTCTTGTATCCATCGCCATCACGATCTTGCCCCGGGGATGGCCTTCTCGCGCCAGATGAGATGCAATCGCTCGACCGATCAGGCCGACCGATTGTGGAGACAGCAGGCCTTCCCCTCCGATGTCTCGTACACCATCGGTTCCAAAGATCACTTCTGCTGTTCCTCTCCTGGGGAATCATGAGGCTTTGCACTGTACAGGATGATCCGTTCAAGCCTGACCTGATCACGGGATATTCCCTGCGGCAGGCTTCCATCTACCCAGCGCACATCTTCTTCGGGAACATTGATGCTCTCGCCTGCGGTGTCGGAAACCTTCACGAGCAGATAAAAACTCCCCTGCTGCACTCGCTTCTGCCATTCTCTGACCGCTTCTTCGGTTCCCGCTACCGTGACCTTGATGGTCCGATCTCCACGGATATCGAGGTCGATTTCCTCATCGACGATGTAGCGCACCGAAACCAGTTCCTGCGCCTGGGTAAGGTTTTGCTGCAACTGAATCCTGACCTTGACCGCCTCCGGACTCCCATCGGCCAGTCGCACCAGGCCACTCTCATCGCCGGTGATCACCAGCGACACGCTTTCCTCGACCAGCTCGGTGGAAACTCCATCGATATCGATCTCCTGGGTCAACACTGCGATCGAGTCGTCCTCGAGAATCGATGAAGGCCCCTCGATGGTGACCTCTATCGGATCGGACTGGATCCCATCGGGGAAGCGGACGAAGCCGGGACCAGGAGTTCCCACCACCGATGGACGTACCGCTCGACTGACCTGTATCACCGTATCGATCTGCACATCGAGAACCGATGGTTCCACCGATTGAACCGACAATCCCTTGGGCAATTGAAGGTTGACCCCTCCGCGGAGATCCACCGAACCGGATCGATCTACCTTGATGACTCCACGTGGGAACGGGTTGTTCTCGGTGTAACGATTGAGGGCATTTCTTGGACCGCTCAGGACCACCCGGCAGCGACCGTTGAACTCGCTTCCATCGACTCCGGGCAGACGCGATTCCAGCACACTCCGCGATACCACGATCTGATCTTCACCGGCGGCCTCCACGAACAGGCTGGCCTCGATGTTCTCCTCGCCGAGAGTGTTTCCATAGGCAAATGCCCACACCACCACCGCGAGTACCAGACTGGTCAGTTTGTTGCGTGTATTGCCGATGAAAAACTCGATCAATCTCACCTTCAAGGGCGCCTTCATGCTGCCTCCCCGCCGGTGGATGGTTTTTCGTCGCGAGAATCTTCCTGCTGAGCCGCATCGTCTGTCTTGGTGTAGTAGCTTCGAAGTTTATGTGCGAGATCCTCTCGATCAAGATCTCGAATCACCTCACCTCGAACACACATCGAGATCATTCCCGATTCTTCACTGACCACCACGGTCACCGCATCGGACTCCTCTGTCAGTCCCACAGCAGCTCGATGTCGGGTCCCTGCCCAGGTCCCGAGCTGTTCATTTTCGGAGAGAGGTAAAAGACATCCGGCCGCAGCGATTCTTCCATTCTGGATCACGACGGCTCCATCATGGAGAGCAGTGCCCGGGTAAAAGATGGTGTTGAGGATCTCCGTCGAGACCTCTGCATCCAGTCTCGTGCCGCGCTCCACGAAGGGATTGAGGGACTGGTCCCTCTCGATGGCAATCAGTGCGCCGATCCTCGACTTCGATAGAGAAACACACGACCGTACCACCACCATCACCAGTTCATGCTCGTCCCGGACCAGTTCGCCGAAGATGGGAGCCTGACTCAAGCGCACCAGGCCACGCCTCAGTTCCGGCTGAAGGATGACGATGATGGCCGTGAATGCCGCCGGAGTCACCACCGCCAGCAGGAAGCCGATTCTTTCCAGATCGAGCACACCCACCGCCAGTCGGGTTCCAACCACGGCCATGATTACGGTCAACGCCAGCCCCTTGAGAACCCCTGCGCCTCGCGTTCCCTCGCAGAAGACGATGAATCCATAGATCAGCAGATAGATCACCGACACCTCGAACAGAACCCGGCCCGGGCCGATGGCCTGGATCGCCGTCCAGATCGTCTGGAACTCGTTCAATTCACGACCTCCTCGACGAGATTCGGTTCTTCGATGGCGGACAGTGCCTTCAAGAAGGTCACGGTCTCCTGAACATCGTGCACCCTTACCCACTCCACCGCAGCCTCACGAGCGCGGCAAACAAATGCCAGAGATGCCGGAAGACGATCCTCTGGTGGCGCACCATCGAAGACGCCCGTGAAGGACTTTCGAGAAGCTCCGAGCAGGACCGGAACTCCCAGCGAGCGAACTTGAGCGATGTCTCTGGTGATCTCGAAGTTGTCGGAAATCCTCTTACCAAATCCAAGACCAGGGTCGACAACTACCCTGCTCCTCGGGATTCCTGCTGCCTCGGCGAACTGGATGCGGTCGGCAAGGAAACTGGAGACCTCGTCCAACACATCATCGTAGTGAGGATCCGATTGCATCGTCTCTGGGGTTCCCTTCCTGTGCATCAAAATTACATGAAGCCCTGTTCGGGAAATCACTCCTGCGAGTTCGGGATCGTCCTGAAGGGCCGAGGTGTCATTGATGAAGTGAATTCCGTAGTTACTCGCTTCTCTGGCCACCGCTGCCCGTCGAGTATCGATGCTGATGGGGACCTCCAGAGTAGCGGAGATCGCTTCCAGGACCGGCATCACCCGATCGAGTTCTTCCCCGACCGAGATCTCCCTTGATCCAGGCCTGGTAGATTCCCCGCCGAGGTCGATGGCGTCGGCACCTTCTTCGACCATCTCCAGAGCTCTCCGTGTCGCATCGTCGACACTGGAATAACAACCTCCATCGCTGAAGGAATCCGGAGTCACATTGAGGATGCCAAGAACCTTCGGGTTCACGAAGTGTTCCTTTCCGACGACTCGTTGTCGGTGAGATGATTGGAGCCCTGCATCATCGGCTATTCCCATGCCACGGCTCAAGCTCGGAGATGATTCTCCGGGCGATTTCCTGCACCGCTTCCGCAACCGCGACCTCGATACTCTCTCCAGCTGGAACCGAGTAGGAGACCATGTCCTCCACAACTCTATCCAGCAGAACTCTCTTGTCCCTGACCCTCTCGAGGCGCAGCCCCACACGGACTCCGATTCCCTGCTCCTGGATGGTGCCGTCACCACTTTCCACCAGGACTCCCTGGCGGAACTGGAGAATCGTACCGATCAACCTGGCATCTGCTCGTTCCGCCGATCGAATCGTCGCGGTAGTCCTCAGTTCAAGTTCTCTCTTCACCGCGCGGGTCAGGTCGTATTCGATGTCGCGTCGGTAAGGAAGGGTTTCATTCCTGAACACGGGAACCGAGATACTCTTCACCCCCCTCGGCAATCGGTAGCCGGGGGAGTATCCACAGCCGATGAGAAGAAGCAGGATCCACAGGATCAGTACACGGTACTTCAACTCTCCTCCACCTTCCGGGCCAGACTCTCGAGGATCTGGCGAGCTTCCACCGCTTCCTCGCTGTCTGGCACGTCGAGGATCACCTTTTCCAGGTAGATACGGGCGGACCTTGGGCGGTCGATCCCGAGGTAGTAGCGGGCGATGAACATCCTCCGCTTGGCGCGAATCTCAGAGATTTTATTGAGCGAATTTCTAGCACGTTGCGACTCACCCTGAGTCGGGAATAGACGCAGGTACCTGCGATAGTGCTGTTCCGCAGCAGCGAGCGGAGCCATGTCGTACTCGTATCCCTTGATCTGCGCCAGCAACGCATCTCCCATGAGAATCTGAGACGGCGCAGCCCACGGGCTGTCCGGGTATTCCCTCAACAACCGCTGAAAGTATCGTTCAGCATCTTTCGGTAACTGGTTCTTGAGGTACCAACTGGCACACTGATAGATCGCGTCATCACTGAATCCCTGGAAAGGATACTGTCGGACGAGATCGGTCAGGATTTCGATTCCCTTCCGCTCTGCTCTGACTTCCAGTCCCAGCAACCTCCTGGTGGAACCACCGAGAAAAGCGAGACCGATCTCGTAACGGATCTCCAGGGCGCGATCGAGCGTCTCCGGTCCCGGTTCCGAATCGAAGATGTCCTCGGTGACTCTCAACGCTTCATCGTTTTCACGCATCGCTCTGTAGCCCTCGGCAAGACCCAGTCTCAATCTTGCCACCATCGGACCGGCGAGTTGCGATGAGTCATCGGAGTAGAGTGCCAGATCGATGGCGTCCTCGTACAGATTCACCGCTTCCTGATAGCGACCCTCTTCAAGAGCCGCACGTGCCTCCACCAGCATCTCGGGCAAGGGATCTCCTTGCTGAAATGTGGCCACTAGCACCAGTAGAGCGAGAGTTGACTTCACTGGGGTCCCCCTTCTTGTCAGATCTCTCCCCCCCCGGGGAGATCATCAGACGCGTAAGTATCTTAGCGACCTTGGTGGCCTCTCCAAGTGGTGCAGGAGAAGGGACCGCAGTAACTCCCAGGCTTCCTCCATTTCCCCCCCTGGAACCTCCCAGGAGGGTACCTGGCCCCATTCCATCCGTCGGTCTGATGACAGGTAATTGCGAGTTCTGCCGGCCAGATCGTGGCCGGAGCTGGAAATCGGGCACTCTCCGCACAGCAGGCCCGCTGGAACCTGCATCCGGGAATCCCCCTCGATCTTCTCCTCGCACTCACTGCATCGATCCCAGTCGGGGAGAACCCCGCTCGCCTGCAGCAGAGACTGCAGGTAGTGAACCCTCAATCTTCTTCGCCCTTGACCCAGTCCCAGCAACTTCAGGTACTGCAAAGTTTCCTTGAGAATCTCCGGATGGGGATCTCCCGGGGTGAACATCTGGCGCAACAGGTCGAGGGCAAACATCGCATCGATCCATGATGGCAGGTGACTCCGCAGGTGATCGAAGCCTTCGACGAGGCGCGATTCGGTGGCGAGATGGAGGTCCGATCCACGTTGCCTGAAGTTCAGGTCATACCAGCCAGCGAGATCGAAAGGAGAGGGAAAGGAGGAAGATGCTCGAGTAGGCCTTCGGGAGCCCTTGGCCAGCAGATCGATGATTCCGTGATCCCGGGTAAAGACCCGGACGATCTGAGATGTTTCAGAGTAATCGGTGCAGCGAAGAACGAGGCCGCGGGTTTGAAAGGCCCCCTTCATCTAGAATCCGTTCCTGTGAATCTCCTGAATTCGTGCACGAACACGTTTGATCTTCCTGTCATCGGCTCGAGTTACCCTGAACAAGATGCGATCGGTTCCCAGCTCCTCCCCTTCCCTCGGGACATGGCCCAGAGCGGAGAAGAGGTAGCCAGCAACAGTCTCGTAATCATCGCTTTCAGGGATCCTGGCCCCGAGCGATCGATTGACTGCCAGGATGCTGGTCCGCCCATCGAGTTCCCACGTCAACTCATCGATCTGACGGATCTGATCTCGACTTGCGGTATCGTACTCATCTTCGATTTCTCCGACGATTTCCTCGAGAATATCTTCGATGGTTACCAGACCAGAAGTTCCACCATATTCATCGAGCACCACTGCGATGTGGAATCTCTCGGTCCTGAACTCCCCGAGCAACTCCTGCAATTTTTTGGTTTCAGGAACGAAGTGGATCTTGCGAACCACTTTTTCGATCAGCATCTCACGCATCCCCTCATCCGCAGCATGGCGGAGGAGATCCTTGACGTAGAGAACACCGATGATGTCATCGACATCCTTTCGATAGATCGGAATTCGCGAGTGACCACAGGAGATCGCCTTCGGGATCACATCTTCGACGGTATCTGCGGCCTCGAAGCAGACCATGTCGGTCCTCGGAGTCATCACCTCGATCACTTCGGAGTCCTTGAACTGCAAGACTGACTCGATCATCGTCTTGTCGTCTTCCTCGAGAAGACCCTCCCGCTCCCCCAGTTCCACCGCTGCCAGAATTCCAGCCTCGGCGATATCCTGATCACTTCGATTGGCTCTTCCCCCGATCAATCGGAGCAAGGCCCTCCGTGAGACACGGAAGCTGGTCGTGAGAGGAGAGATCAACTTTTCGAGCATGTCGAGCACGGGCAGGAATCGGATGGCGATCCTGTCCCCGACCCAGATCGAGATCGCTTCTGGAATCAACTCGATGAAGAGGAGGGACAGGAATACCACCTCGATACCGAGCCACAGTGGCCACCAGTTGGAGAGCCAGTCGGCACTGGTCGTGGGAAGATACCAGGCGACACCTTGAACCCGGGTCAGCGTCAGGGAAGCGATCCAGGCCGATCTGAACATCAGCAAGACGATCACCAGCATCACATCGATGCGATGAAGACGCTCCGGCTCATCGGACTCACCATGTTCGATGAAGAACTCGTGGTAGTGCCCGGATGAGGTGGTTCGGTAACAACGACGAACCAGAGAGACGATTGCCGCCATCGCAAGCGCAGCCCAGGTGATTGGAGTGAGTATCGATACATCAGGCATGATGAAGAACGACTCCCGCCATATGAGTTGTCACAACGAACAACTCGCGAAGTTCAATCTCGACATCATGGGATCCCGGATCTCCGGCGATCATCTCCATTCCTCCTACCAATTTCATCGGTCGTAAAGAGGCAAGTAGCCCAGTGGAAGTTCCAGGATCAACAGCGCCATTGCGGTTCCGTATTCATCACCGTACCGGCTTTGCCACGATCCATCCGAGTTCTGCAACTCGATCAGTCTTGGCCATATCGAGGTCGACCAACGATCCCACGTTGCCCCGCGAGCCTGCTGAAGCACCTGACCCACGTAGAAATTCCCGTAGTAGGGAAATGACTTCGCAGCAACGAAGGCCCCCTTCTTTGATCGAGCAGCACTGTCGATCGATCGCTTCAGGAATGTCATCCCCCGCTTTCGCTCGGCAAGATCGTACTCACCAGCAGCGTCCATGGTGGAAAGTGCTGCAGCAGTCATCTCGAAAGATGTCCTGGTGGTGCCACGGGTGAGGGAGTATCGAAAAGCTCCATCCTCGGCACAGCACTTCTTCAGGTAGTCCATCGCTTTCTCGATCGGTTCGGCAGGGATTGCGATTCCAGACTCCTTGGCAGCCCTCAGTGCCTGCAGGCAACAGACGGTCAGGGACGCCTCATCGAGGGGATCATCGGGTTCGTATCCCCAGCCCCCTCGCTGGGTCTGACAGGAGAGCATCAGATCGACCCCAGCTCGGATTACCTCGCGCAATCGCGCTTCTCGACTCGGTGTCGGTAACTGGCCTGTCACCTGGGAAAGAAACAAGATGGCGTAGGAGTGGCCGTGCATGCGGGAGCGAGTACCCCCGCGATCCTTCAGGTAACCACGTTCATCGGAACGGATTGCAGCGGTCAGGTAATCGACCGCTCTCTCCAGCGCCTCTCCCTCCGGCCCGATTCCGTATTCGGTACCGCCACCGAGCAATGCCATTCCACCGAGGGCTGTCACCGCCACCGGGTAGGAACTGGAGAGTGCGCCGACTCCATTTTGCTTTTTGACCAGAAAATCGAGTCCCCTGCGGATCGACAGTTCACTGCGAGAATCGTGAGGGGCACCAAGGCTCACCGCCCTCGACTTCTCTGCACTGTCATCCACAGGAGCAGAACTCTCCAGTACGGTCGCATGGAGACGAACTTCACCAAAAGATGGGGTAGACAGAAACAGGGAGAGGAATATCAGAGAGAAGATGAGGCTTCTCGAGGGAGGTTCCTCGGAAACCGAATCGCAGTGATTCTCCGTGTCACTAGGTGCAGGATCTTCGTTCAACGGGGGGAACGCTCCGGTAGTTTTCTGAAGTAG
Source organism: Planctomycetota bacterium (assembly GCA_965661685.1). Lineage (GTDB taxonomy): Bacteria > Planctomycetota > UBA8108 > UBA1146 > UBA1146 > QNYK01. The sequence continues at coordinate 2,473 of CBFIET010000114.1, read as the reverse complement.
TCTTCCAGCAGAATCCGGTACTTCTCCGGCAACTTCCGCTTTCCATTATCATAAACCCGTTGGATGACCGTCTTCGGCAAGCGGCCCCAGCGGCCCGCTCCACGCTGGTCACGCAGATCCCCGATCTCACCGGGCGGGATCTCTCCGTCGGTGGTTCGGTCATTGCGCACCTGCTCGCTGCCATCTTTCGGCTGATTCTGTCCTGATTTCTTCTTCTGCTCGCCAGACTTCTGCTCACCCTCATCACTATTCGAAGTCATCGACTTCTGCTTCTTGGCAGACTGCTTCTGATCCTTCGACTGAGTTCCCACCTGCTGCGACTTGTTTTGCTTCCCAGACTGGGAGCCACCGCCATTCTGTCAGGTGCCAGTGAGCTTCTGAACCTCGGTGATCAACTCGTCGATCTTTGTCAAAGTCTGCTGTTGAACACTCTGATTATCCTGGCTGGTATCTTCTCCTTCGAGCAACTTCTCGATCGCCTTCATATTCCTGGAGATCTCCTCGACGAGGGAACCGACCTTACCCATCGGGTCGGCAGAGTTGATCGCATCGAGTGGATCGAGAGAATCGAGAACATCGAGATCATCCTCGATGGCAGGGGGATCCGTTGTCTCACCCTGGTCGCTATCGTTCGCCTCGCTGACCGGCTCGGAATCTTTCGCAGCATCTACCTGAGCAGAGAGCGGATTCGCCCACGCAACTGCCAGTAACGAGACCACAAGCAAAAGCTTTGTATTACAGCTCATGATGTTCTCTTTCTTGCATTCGATCCGACTCCCGGCTGCCACTCTGATTGCAGCAGATTTGCGCAGATCGTCCTACTCTTCGAGTATACCCTGAAACAACCCCGGATGTAGTGGCAGATCAGCCTTCTCCCCCGTCATCGTCGATATCTGGTGGTTCCTGAGCATCTGGCTCGGGGGGGCCTTCCTGAATCATCGGCGGCTGCATCATCTGACGGAAGTCTTCTGCGATCTGTTCCGTCAACTCGATGATACTTCCCTGTCGCTGAACCAGCCGTTCCAGCAGGCGTTCTTCGAGGATGCTCAGTTCCTCTCCCTCGCCTCGCATCCCCTCCAGACGCCGTGTCCTCCGTAGCACCTCCTCTTGCATCCGCTTGAGTGCCAGAAGTTCCGCTGCAGGTGGGACCAGTCGCTGCTGTTGCTGCTGCTGCTGTTGCTGTTGTTGCTGCTGTTGTTGTTGCTGTTGTTGCTGTTGATTTCTTCGACGCAGTTCCTCTTCAAGGGCGTCCCGAAGTCTTCGAAGTGAATCGAGTGCTTCCGCCAGCAGCAACTGTGTTTCGTCTCCAGGATCGCTGCGTGGACTCAGTGACAATTTTGCTTCGGCCAGATCTGAGAGCAGATCACGGACGATGTAGGAGAAGACGCGGACTCCTTCTCGCTCCAGGGCGGTGAGGACTTCCTGTCCGGAGTCCTCCACCTCCTCGATCTGCCCGGCGAGTCTCTTCATCCGCACACGATGGGATCTCCCCGGTCGCCCTTCCCCGATCGACTCCGAGATGGAGCGGGTCTCCGAGAGGATCGAGTCGACCTGGTCTGACATCTCGGTGATGGTTCCGATCAGATCGATCAGCTCCTGTTCCACCTTCAGGTCGACCAGTTCACGCTCCTCTTCCTGGAGCGAATCCATCTCCTGCTGCAACTCCTCGAGAGCCTGGTCCTGAGCTTCTCTGGCCTCGGAAGCGTCCCCCTGCTCGAGGCTTTCTGAAGCCTCGTCCATCTTCCCTGCAGCACGTTGCAGCCCCTCGGCTGACTGGTCCTCTTGCGACTGTGCATCTTCCGCTCTCTTGCGGGTCAATCGCTCCAGCTCATCCTGTTCCGACGCGAGTTCGGGAACCGCCTGTTCCTGCCTGCGCAATCTCTCCAGCGAATCGGCATCGGACCCATCCAGTGCTTCGGCCGCTTCTTGCAGCGATTGACCCGCCGACTCCTGGGCAGAGGATGCCGATTCTCCACCGCTCATCCTTTCGGAAGCACCCCGCATGGCGGAGGTGGCTCGGCGAAGTGCCTGGCGCGCCATTCCTACCTTCTTGCGCAGACGATCGTCCTCCTCTGGAGAAAGACTGTCTCTTCCTCCCAGCTTCTTCTCCAGGGAGTCGAGTTTCTGGGTCAACTCCTGTGCCTGATCCGCCAGATCTTGCTGACGCTGACTGGGGCGATTGCCATCGGCTCCGTCGGCGAGACCGGAGAGCTTTTCCGCAGCGTCCTGAGCACTGCGCGCCGCCTCCTGTACCTGCTCGGCACGTTCTTGCTCGGAAGCTTGCTGGCCTGACTGCTGGCCTGATTGCTGACCTGATTGCTGGCCTGATTGCTGACCTGATTGCTGACCTGATTGCTGGCCTGATTGCTGGCCTGATTGCTGGCCTGATTGCTGGCCTGATTGCTGGCCTGATTGCTGGCCTGATTGCTGGCCTGAGTGCTGGCCTGATTGCTGGCCTGATTGCTGGCCTGGT
>CBFIET010000113.1:0-2209 GCA_965661685.1 Planctomycetota bacterium | reverse complement strand
AGTTGAGATCTGCCCCCTCGCTGAACGGGTCAAGAAGGACGACGAGTTTCAGGTGAGAATCCGCCGCAGGGGAACCAATCTGATCGTCTTCATCGATGGAAAACGGATTCACCAGCAAAAGGGAATCGGTGGTCGAATCGGAGAGATCGGAGTGATCGCCGGGGACGGTCCCACTCTCATCGAGACCTTCCGGGTGAGCGGTGACCTGCAGACTTCCGATCGAAGGGTGCGCATCAATCGCGATGCGCTGAAAACCCTCGATCGTGACGAGCGCATCACCCGCAGTATCGAAGGAGGATTGGATTTCCTCCTTGACCGAGCCATCGCTGATCCGGCGGGGGTCAGTCCCTCCAGGACCGAAGCGATCCCCGGAGCGCGGGCACTGGAAGCCTACGCCATGATCGTCGCGGGTCTCGACATCAACCATCCGGTGGTCCGTTCCCATCTCGAGTACTGTTCCAAGGCGATGCCGAGTCACCGTCGAATTTACGACCTCGCTTGCTGGACATTTGCACTCGATTCTGCCATCGCCCAGGAGGAGCAAGACGCCTTGCTGATGGTTCCCGAACTGACCGATGTGCAACTCCAGAAACTGGCTCGAAAGCACCGCAAGGATCTTCAGATCGCAGCGGACCAGATCCTGAAAGCTCAGAATGAAACGGGGGGCTGGCGGTACAACACCAACTCCACCGATGCGGACACTTCCGTGACCCAGTTCGCATCTCTTGCCGTCGGTGTTTTCGCCAGGCGCGGGATCGAAATTCCAGACGAGTGCTGGACCGGAATGATTAACTACAGCCTTTCCCGGCAGATGCCCAGCGGTGAAGAGGTGAATCCGGTGATCATTCTCGAGCCTTATCGAGAAAAGAAGGATCTGAGTTCTCCCCGTGGTGGTACCTCGGTGGATACGGACGAATTCGAACCTCGCCCTCTCACTGCTGCGGAGACCAGAACCGCCTGGAAGCGTGGCTTTCACTACGCCGACAAGGATCCCAAATCAGGTTCCTGGAACATGTCCTGTGCAGCGGTCTCCTCCTTGCAGGTGGCGTACCTGTTCGGCAAGGGCGCCTTGACGCAGGAAGAGTGTCAGAAGGTCAGAGATGCGATTCGCGATGGAGTCGCCTGGATCGAGGGCGAATGGGCGCCTCACAAGAATTTCTACGGGATGTACAGCATGGAGAAGGTCGGAGATCTGGGTGAGATCAAGACCATCGGAAAACATGACTGGTACCTGGAGATGAGCGACTATCTCCTGAACCGTCAGGAAAATGAGGGGAAGTGGGGCGATGGTGAGGATGATTACCACGGTCAATCGGATCGACTCAACACCTCCCTGGCCCTGTTGATCCTCAAGCGAGCCAGCGCTTTCCTGACGCGCGGTCCGCGCGATGTGGTGATCTTCACCGGTGGCGATAGCAGCGACCAGGAGGCGCAGGAGGAGTGGATTCTGGTTCCTCGACTGGGAACCTCGGTTCACATGCCGAGTCTGGTTCGCACCCTGAGACTTCGTCCGAAACCCAAGATGCTCAAGTTGCTGGAGGAAATTGTCGTCTCGCTGCCGACCTGGAAGCGTCCCGTGATGGTGCCCTACCTGGCACTGGTGGAGGAGCGGGTCAACAGCCGCGGAGTCAGGAAGATCATCGAGCGTTGCCACGAACAGATTCGACCGTCCGGATTCTCCGATCCCGAGGAGATGACGGGTTGGTACAAGACCTGGCATCGAGCACGGGAGATCGGCGACGACGAGCTCCCGGAGGCGGGTGAAGAACTGATCGGCATCGCTCAGGCTGCCGCAGGAGATCCTGTGCTGCGGGAAACCGCCATTCGCGCCGCCTTGAAGCTTGGATTGCAGAGTTCCTCTCAACTTCTCCTCGAGGATCTCTCCTCCCAATTCCGTGAGTTGAGAGTGCTCGGCTACCAGGGGTTGCGATCGCTGTACAGCGATCTGCCCCCGGAGTTTGACGTGGATGCGGAAGAGGAAGTGCGAGAGAAGCAGATCATCGCCATCCAGGGGTGGCTGGTGAAGCAGTGAGGGACGAACTCTCGATCCGCTGACATCGCTCCTCGGTTCGAAATAAATCAACTTCGTTTCTTTGATGAACCGGTCAGAGTGGCTCGATGAGCCCTGATCGGGCCGTTACCATCCCGATATGTACAGGGGAGTTCCCGCCTCCGGCTCGCTGCCAGACGGGACGGTCCCCGCGAAAAG
>CBFIET010000112.1:0-40991 GCA_965661685.1 Planctomycetota bacterium | reverse complement strand
GACATCGAAGCAGTCGATCTCGAGAAGAGCACCATCCAGATCGGTCCTTTCACCATCCTGGTCGACGATGTAACCGATTTTGACGACGAAGAAGACGATGAAAAATCCCATGAGCTCGTCGACCTGAAATTGGGTTGGCGCCTCCAGGTCGAGGGCAACTTCGTCGACCCATTGAAGTTCCATGCCATCGAGATCGAGGTAAGCACCTCACCTCCGAGCAAGAAGTTGGGCATTCTGGAACTGGAGGGCTTCGTCGAATCGGAAGAGAGAGATGAAGACGGAGTTCCAATTCTGGTGATCCACGGTGTCCGCTGTCGTATCGGTCCGCTGACGGAAATTCCCGGTGAAATCTTCAAGAAGTCGGCCCACAGGAAGATCCAGTGGGATGACGAGCGCCCCATCGGAACGATCAACTGGCTGGATGGTCAGCTCTCCCTGGGAGGGCGAATCAAGTACACCCTGGAAGAGCGCGACAATCATGATCTGGATGACACCGTACTGGCCAATCGAACCGATCACGAGTGGAGTGCCAGCCTCGAGGCCACCTACAGTAACAGTCGCAGTGACTTCTTCTTCGCCAAGGGTCGCTGGAAATCCACCGATGTGTTCGAGGAGGACGAACTCGATGTGGCACCTCTCCAGGAATTCGCACTGGAAGAAGCCTACTATCACCGCTTGGGATTTCAGGATCTGCCCGTTTCCCTGCAACTGGGACGGATGGACTTCGACGAGGGACGGGAATGGTTCTATGACACCTCTCTCGATGCCGTCCGCCTCGAATGGCAAGAAGGCCCTTACACCCTTGAAGGATCGTGGTCGACCCTGCTGGGGGAGCCTCCCGTGGAGGTCGAGGATCGACAGAACCGGATGCTGATTGGCACCTATCGCCACGAGAGTCGTACTCATTCTTCGATTTACATCATCGATATCGTTCAGGATCGACCCGACATCGATTATTCGGACCCCAATGCACTGCTCAATGAATCACCCTTCTTCATCGGATTCCAATCTCATGGACGCAAGATGGATGGAGATCTTCGCTGGTGGGTAGATGGTGCTTTTGTCGACGGCGTCAGCGGCTTCGACAAGATCTCCGCTATCGGAATCGATGCATCGGTCGCGAGGCAGTTCAAATCGATCGCGATGAAACCGTATTTCTTCGGGGGATGGGCGTGGGGCTCTGGAGATGATGATCCGACCGACGGTACCGATGAAAACTTTCGCCAGACCGGTTACCAGGACAATAATCTGCGCTACTTCGGTGTCTCCTCCTACCGCTACCTCGGGGTACTGATGAGACCGGAACTATCGAACCTGTCTGTCTTGACACTCGGGGCAGGCATCCGTCCGAGATCAGACACATCTCTTGATCTGATCGTTCACAGATACAATCAGGTTGAAGCCTCCACCGATATCCGGAGATCACGACTGAGGAGTTCACCAGATGGAATCCATCGGGATCTCGGAACTGAATTTGATCTGGTACTGGGGGTCACGGAACTGTGGGAATACTATGACCTCGATCTTGAAGTGGGTTACTTCCAGCCTGGTTCCGCATTCGGATCCTCGGCGAAAAGCGCCTGGTTCACCTCGATTCAACTGGAATACAACTTCTGAGAAGTTTCCTCGATTCCTGTGTCTGGTCCTGTTTCTGCTGCTACTCGCGCCAGTGGGATGCAGCCGTTTCGAACCGCCCAGCATCCCTGTCGTCGATGTCGGCTCTGTCCCTGACGGCGGAGGCCTCGGAAGCAGTGGGCTGGCTCACATCTCGCATCCGAGATTTGGCGGTATCGAGGATCTGGTCGCTGGAGACGGCTCCATCAGGATCGGCTGGTCGGCGGCGGTGGACGACGACTCCCCCACTGCGCAATTCGAATACCTGATCTACATCTCACCTGATTCGACCCCAATCGATCCAGACACTCCCACCTTTGTCATCGAAGGCTCCACGTCGCTTCATGTCGATGGACTGGCTAACGGCGAGTTACTGCGCGTTCTCGTGCGCGCCCGGAACGCCGATCAGGAGATCGACCCCAACGAAAACGAGTGGATAGTGACACCGAATCCGGTACGCCTGGTGAGAGCTGGTGCTACTGCGGCCGGTGCCGACGGATTGACTCCTGACACTGCATTCCCGAGCCTTGCTCAGGCCGTGGCAAACAGCATTCCGCTGGGAGGGGTCAACTTCTACGTGGCCGAGGGGCTCTATCCCGAAAATGCCTTCCTCTTCTCAGGCATGATGCTGTTTGGCGGATTTCCCGGCGATTTCTCGCTGGAGAACAGGGATCCGGATGCATTTCTTACCCAGTTTGGCATCGCCTTCCCCAACGATCTGGTCACCCTACGCCCTGGAGATCTGCTGACAGGAATCGATGGAGTGAGTCTCTCAGGAAACGGGATCGCCGAGACGTGCGTCTTCGCCGATGACTGCGTCGCCAGGGTTACTCGTTGCAGGATGAGCGGTGCGAACACCCAGGGGATGGACCTGCGAAGTGACTATCTCGAGGGGGAAGAGATCCGGATCCTCATCGCCGACTGCGTCGTCTCCGATTGCAATGGTGAGGGAATTCGTATCCAGGGCATCCCGCAGATCCGCATCGACAACTGCGAGATCCGCAACAACCTCAACGAGGGAATCGAGAGCCAGTGGATTCGCGCCAGTGCCGACAAGGAAGCTCAAATCGACATCACTCGATGCAAGATTCTCAACAACGGGGATGAGGGAATCGATCTCGACATCGCAGGTATCGAATCCCTCGATTCGACCGCTCAGGAGGGGGCAAGGGTTCGAGTCAAGATCAGGAACTGCCTCATCGCGGAGAATGCTCTCGAGGGGATCGTCATCGATCTCGACACCCTCGACAGCCAGGGGATGGACATCCGGACCCGTATCGACGATTGCAGGATTCGTGACAACGGCATGTCCGGTGTTTTCCTCGATGGAGATTCAAGTGCGGCTCTGCGCGTAGCACGATGCCAGATCACCGCAAACGGTGGCGATGGGATTCTCGCCACGGGGAGAGCGAACGGTCCGATTCATCAGATCGAACATTGCAATCTACTCGGAAACGGTGGAGCAGGCCTGGCCACCTTTGAACTGGGGGCCATCTCCGCGTGGCACTGCTGGATCGAGGGAAATGGTCAAGGGATCTATCGTTCGCCAAGAGGATCGATCCAGATCCAGGACAGCATCCTTTCCTCCGACGGTGCGGCAGTCGATCCTGATTCGTTCCACTACTGCCTCCTCGACGGGGAGTGGCTGGCAGCGGACAGCCTCGACCATCTCTCTTCCGGGTCGCTGGAGGTGGTCAGTAGACCGATCCAGTTCACCGGTGGATCGGTACTACTGGATGGCTCCATCTTGCTGGAGGACCCAGGCTCCATCGTCGCCGGGGATACCATCGAAGTCGCCGACGATGACATCCTGCGTCATGTGATCAGTTCTTCCGGTGCCATGATTGCCGTCGATCCAGCTCCGACGAGAACTGCGCCGACCACCGCCATCTTCCTGTGGCCGGCGGGAACCGGCCCCATCGAAGATCCAACTCCGCTGATTGGATCGTTGCTCATCGACGGATCCGATCCTGCTCATCTCGATGATGATGGAACACCTCACGATCTGGGACCGCTCGGTGCCAATCCCCTGCAATTCATCGGTCCCGATCCCGCCCTTGCTGATCCTCCCGATAAGACTCAACTGCGATCGATCTCTCCAGCCCCTTCGATGCCTTCCATCTCGGGTCAATGGACTCTTTCCTTCACCCGTGATCTACCTCGATCGATCCTCGATGCCATCACCATCGAGGTGGCCGGCAGCGACAGGACTTCCGACCTGATCGGCACCATCGACGGCACCGATCTACACCTTCAGTTCGTTGACTCCATGACTCCTGGCGATGCGGTACACCTTGAAATCCTGCCATTTGCGGGGGACCTACCTGGCAACCGTCTGCTGCGCCGATTGATCTTACGCCAGCGAGTCGCCCTGGTAGTCGCTGAGATCGATAGCGATGGCCTCAACGATTCCCCTTCCACCGCCCCGGAGATCATCGAGGAACCGGTGCTACTGACGGGAACCATCTCGTCGAGTGCCGACGACGACTGGCTGCTGTGGACCCCACCTGGCTCCGGTCCTTATCAGATCGAATTGCTGGCTCGCCGGGAAGAATCGCCGCTGATCGGCCGGATCGAAGTTTACTCCGGCGACGGGAGCATCCTCATCGGATCCTCCCAGTCGACAGCACCCTTCTTCTTCGACCCATTCCTCGACGATGTCGAGGTGGAAGAGGGGCAGTCGATCCTGATCAAGGTGAGCGGATCGACCCTTCCGATCACCCCGGATGCCCCCTATCGGCTGGTCCTGCAGAGATCTGGCTCCTGATCCCCATCACTGGCCTCGCCGGCCCCTCCCCCGCAGTTCCCAGGTGGCCCCCATCTGGCTCCCCGATCATCGGTAAGAAGTGGGTCTGGCCCCCTGTATTGGGTGCGTTGCACCGTTATCGGAGTTATCTTTGAGCCGCTACGTAGGTGAGTTCGAGCAGCTGAAAGAGGATCCAGGGGGATCCCCCGGGGAGAGCCAATGGGACACCATCCTGGATCGGATCACACCGGGGCGTCGGTGGGCACCTGGATTCCCACATCCGATGCCTTACGAGTGCCGCTGGCCGAAGCAGTGGAGCAACTGGAAGAGGGCTGGACCATCGTCAGTCTCGATTCCGGCAGCGTCGAGGCGATCCGCGGTGGGTCGATCGAACTGCACGGGGATTCCACCACTCGTCGCTCGGGAACAGGTGTTCCAGTACTCGGCTGGATTCCTCCGTTACCTCCATCCTCTCTCGGCTCGGTCAGCTTTCAGAACGATCATCGGACCGAATCCTGTTACGTCGCCGGATCGATGGCGAACGGCATCGCCTCCGTCGAACTGGTCCGGGAGATGTCGAAGGCTGGACATCTGTCCTTCTACGGCGCTGCCGGCCAGACTCCTGCCACCGTCGGTGCAGCACTGCAGAGACTTCGCGATGAACTGAGCGGTTTGCCGTGGGGATGCAATCTGATCCACAGTCCCGCTGAACCCAGTATCGAAGATGAAACTGCTCGTCTCCTCGTCAAGAATCGGGTTCCCTGTGTCGAGGCGAGTGCCTACCTCGACCTCACCGAACCGCTGGTGCGAATGCGAATTCAGGGCTTGCAATCAACCCCTGATGGATCGTACCGACCGACTCTACGGGTGATGGCAAAGGCATCGCGCCTCGAGGTCGCCAGCAAGTTCCTCTCACCTGCTCCGGCTGCGATGATCGATTCACTTCTCGAACGGGGAGAGATCACCCCACAGCAAGCACGCTGGGCGCGGGAGACTCCCCTCTGTGACGAGATCACCGCCGAGGCGGACTCGGGTGGTCACACCGACAATCGGCCGATGACGACCCTGGTTCCGGCATTCCGTCGTTTGCGCGATGAGGTCGCCAGCAAGTTCCCGTCCGCAGCCAACATCCGGATCGGAGCTGCGGGTGGCCTCGGAACCCCCGATTCGATCTGTGCAGCGCTCGCTCTCGGAGCCGATTATCTCGTCATCGGATCGGTCCATCAGGCGTGCGTGGAATCGGGATCGAGCGATACGGTGAGGGAGATGCTCGCCGGCGCGGGACCCGCAGATGTCATCATGGCACCCGCCTCGGATATGTTCGAGATGGGTGTTCACCTGCAAGTACTACGGAGCGGGACCCTGTTCGGTCCCAGGGCCAGAAAGCTTCTGGAACTCTATCGAGCCCACTCCTCCATCGATGAGATTGCTGCCGCCGATCTGCAACGACTCGAGCGAGATCTGTTTCAGATGCCGATCGACGAGGTGTGGAATCAGACTCGAACTTTCTTCCTCGAGCGCGAACCAGCCCAGATCGATCGTGCACGGCAGGATCCTCACCACAAGATGGCCCTGGTTTTCCGCTGGTACCTCGGACTCTCCTCGGAGTGGGCCAACCAGGGGATCCCCGGCCGGAAACTGGACTACCAGATCTGGTGCGGACCAGCCATGGGAGCCTTCAACGAGTGGACCCGGGGCAGCTGGCTCGAAGCGACGGAGAACCGCAGGGTCGCCGATGTCTCCCGCGCCCTGATGCACGGGGCGGCACTGTCGACCAGGAGAGAGGATCTTCGCAGACAGGGAATCCCCCTCTCGCCGGAGACCCTCGACCCATCTCCACGACCGATTCCTGATACCCATTTCAGCCGGATGAGGACCACCACATGAATCGACCGCAAAATTCTCCCGCTGGTCAACCCTTCGAACCGCTCGCCGTTGTCGGCCTCGGTTGCCTGTTTCCCGGCTCCAGTGACCGACACGGCTACTGGGCGGGAATTCGAGGTGGCAAGGATCAGATCGAGGAGGTCCCCGACGGCTACTGGAACCCCGACGACTACCACGACCAGGATCCCTCCTCCCCTGACCGAACCTACGGTCGCCGCGGTGGTTTCCTCACACCGGTACCGTTCAATCCCCTCGAATTCGGCATCGCCCCACGAGATCTGGAGGCCACCGATACATCTCAGCTGCTCGCCCTGATCGCCGCACGACAGGCGTTGCAGGACGCCGGATACGACCCCAGTACCGAGTTCGATCGTTCCCGGACTTCCGTGATTCTCGGGGTCACCGGCGCCCTCGAACTGGTGATTCCTCTCGGTGCCAGGCTCGGACATCCACACTGGTGGAGAGCGTTGAGAGATTCCGGTGTCGATGAAGGTACTGCAGCGGAAGTCGTACGACGAATTTCCGACTCCTACGTATCGTGGCAGGAGAACTCATTCCCTGGATTACTCGGCAATGTGGTGGCGGGGCGCATCGCCAATCGGCTCGATCTCCACGGTACCAACTGCGTCACCGATGCTGCATGTGCTTCATCCCTCGCAGCAATGCACCTCGCAGCGCTGGAACTCCATAGCGGTCGCAGCGACATGGTGGTGACCGGAGGAGTCGATACATTCAACGACATCTTCATGTACATGTGCTTCTCCAAGACGCCGGCACTGTCCCCCACAGGTGATGCGCGTCCCTTCGATGCGGAGGGAGATGGAACAATTCTCGGAGAAGGGATCGGGCTGGTCGTTCTGAAACGACTCTCCGACGCAGTGAATGCGGGAGATCGTATCTACGCACGACTCCTGTCGATCGGGACCTCCAGCGATGGCAAGGGATCCGCCATCTATGCGCCCACCTCCTCAGGTCAAAAACGCGCCCTGGAGGACGCTTACACCCAGGCAAACATCGCCCCCGCTACGATCGGAATCGTCGAGGCTCACGGCACAGGAACCTCGGTGGGAGATGCCACCGAACTGAATGCACTACAGGATGTCTTCGGAAGAGATGCTTCGGGTCAGTTGCAATGCGCGCTGGGATCGGTCAAGTCACAGATTGGCCACACCAAGGCCGCTGCTGGAGCGGCCGGGATCATCAAGGCAGTCCTGGCACTTCACCACAAGGTCCAACCACCCAGCATCAAGATCAGAAATCCTCTTCCGTTGCTGGAAGAGGTGAGCACACCCTTCCATGTCGAGGAGAAGGCACGCCCGTGGGTCCGTCATGGAAATCATCCTCGTCGAGCGGCGGTCTCATCCTTCGGTTTCGGTGGCAGTAATTTCCACGCCGTTCTGGAGGAAAATTCATCCGGTCGTACCGAAACGGACTGGGGTGACTGTCCCTTGCTGATGACCTTTTCCGCCGCAAGCCGGGAACAACTGATCGATCAGTTGAAACGCGCCGTCGCAGAGGTCAACAACTCGGAAAATCAGCAGAAGATCGCAGTGATGGCTCAAAACAGCAGAGCCCGCTTCCAGACCAGCGATGCCCATCGAATCAGCATCATCGCCGGAGTCCCTGCAGAGGCAGCAGGACGACTTCAACAGGCGATCGATGCCATCGAGGCGGAGACGTCGCCGCGCTGGAATCTCCCGACCGGTATCGATCGTGATCACGGACCTCGGCGCGGATCTCTCGCCATCCTGTTTCCAGGACAGGGCTCCCAGAAAGTCGACATGCTGCGACCGATCGCCTGTCGCTTCCCGGAGATGATGACGGTTCTCGATGACGCAGAAGGTGTCTTCTGGAGCCAGCAAGAGGATCGGGGCCTGGCGCGTTACATCTACCCGCCTCGTAGCTGGGACGATACGACCCAGCAGCAACAGGACCAGCTGCGCATGACCGACATCGCACAACCGGCACTGGGTGCGGTGAGCCTCGGTCTCTATCGAACCCTCAGCCGATTTGGCGTCAGCGGAGACATCTTTGGAGGACATTCTTTCGGCGAGCTCACTGCACTGGCTGCGGCAGGCAGGCTCGGTGATGCCGATTTCCATCAACTCGCCAACTTCCGTGGCCGATTGATGGCGAGAGCAGGCGGCCCCGACGCCGGTTCGATGCTGGCAGTCGCACTGCCGCTCGGTGAACTGGAACGGTTCGTCGCACAGAATTGCCCGGATCTGGTCATCGCCAACCGTAATGCCCCACAGCAAGCTGTGCTGTCCGGCACCGATGCGTCGATCCATCTCGCCATGAACGTTCTGGAGCAACAGAGTATTCGCCATCGCAAGTTACCGGTGGCTGCAGCGTTCCACTCCCCCGAGGTCGCATCCGCAGCGGTCCCCTTCCAGGAAGTTCTGGAGAGGGCGAGATTTCATCACTCCGCTGCACCGGTCTTCGCCAACAGCAGTGGTAGTGAATATCCTTCCGATGAGGGTGAGGCACGTCAGCTACTGGCCAATCAGATCGCAAAACCGGTTCAGTTCCTGGAGATGATCGAGGAAATGCTTCGTCGTGGAGCTGGTACCTTTCTGGAGGTAGGACCGGGACAGGTACTGACAGGACTCGTCGATGCCATCATCAAGGATCGCTCGGCGGATGCCTGTGCCTTCTCCATCGATCAGTTGAAGCCGGATGGATCCGACCTCGCCCGGGCCATAGGCCGCCTGGCAGTTGCAGGTCACCCCGTCGATCTACGCGGCTGGGATCCTCATGTTCGCGAGGTCGTCGAGGACGACAATGCGATGGTGGTGATGATCGGGGGTGCCAACCTTCGGCGTGAAAAATCCTCTGCAGACACCCCATCGGTGGCGGCTCCGACTCCCTCCAAGGTCAGTGTCGAGAGCGAGACTGCACCGCTACCCCGGGAAACGACTGCAGCGCTGCAACGATCTCAGGAAGCGCTGATGGACGCCATCGAGAGTGCGTTGGAAATGCAGAAGAATCTCGCCGATGCACAGAGCAACGCAGAGAAGATACTCGAATCGTCACTTGGAGATGTTCCACAAGCTGTACCGATTCCTGAGCCGGTGGAAACTCCGATCCCCTCCATCGAAGAGGAGGTCGCCTCTCCCTCGACGGAACTTCCCCCTCCATCACAACCTGTCGGCGAAGCAGATGCGGAAATCGCCGCACTCTCCGTCGATCTCATCGAGGTGATCGCCAGCAAGACCGGCTACCCGGCAACCGCCATCGGGACACAACTCGATCTGGAGAGCGATCTGGGAATCGATAGCATCAAGCGTGTCGAGATCCTCTCTGCATTACGGGAACGGCGACCCGATCTACAGGCGATCCCCCCCGAGATGCTCGGTACCTTGAGAAGCATCGAGGAGATTGCGGGCTGGTATGGAAGCAACAACAGCACCACCGAGCCTGCTACGACAACGGAAGTGATCGATCCTGCGCCGCTGAAGGCGCAACTGCCGCCACCTGAGGAGGATCGAGATCCACTGCAACCAGTGCTCTGCCAGGTTGTCGCCGACAAGACCGGCTATCCCGTCGAGGCGATCGGATCGAATCTGGATCTGGAGGCGGACCTCGGGATCGATAGCATCAAGCGGGTGGAGATCCTCTCTGCACTTCGAGAAGTGCGCCCTGACCTCGACACCATTCCCCCCGAGATGCTGGGAACACTACGAACCATCGATTCCATCGTCGACTGGTATCAGCAATCGTCCACGGTTGCGCCCGCACAGGAGAAGAATCAACCAGTTCCAGTTCTACAGGGCAACGAGGACACCAGGGTTGCACCGGCAGCCGATTCGAAGCTGGAGTCGGTCACTCTTCTGAATCAACAGATCGTCCAGGTTGTGGCAGACAAAACCGGATACCCGGCGGAGGCGATCGGTTGCGATCTCGATCTGGAAGCGGATCTGGGGATCGATAGCATCAAACGGGTCGAGATCCTCTCGGCGTTGCGAGAAGGACGACCCGATCTGCCGACGATCCCCCCTGAGTTACTCGGTACCCTTCGTACCATCGATGCCATCGTCGACTGGTTGGTCACCTCTACCGAGACAGCAACCACAGCATCTGTGACGACCCCGGTGGAAACCGATACTCCCGTACATCAGACCAGCATCGAATCAGCAGATCAGGATGTTCCAGCACAGGTGGTCGCTCCCGAGTCGCAACCTCAGGCACACGAATTACAGCCGGTGGTTCTTCTCGAAGCGGAAGCAGTGGCACTGCCAGGAGGTCAATTTGCAGAGTCGGCCCCATCGGTCGACACCGATCTTCCATGGCAAATCGTCTGCGACGACACCGAGTTGGGATCGGAACTGGTACAGAACTTCACCTCGAGGGGAATCACCTGCAGCCATCTTCCTCTCGGGACCATCGGACAACCTCTGCCCACGACCTTTGACCGTCCCATCTCGGGACTGGTCATAGTCGTCGATGATCGATCCGCAACGGATGCTGCAGTGGCCAGTGCTTTCCGCTGGCTGCGTGAAGCACGACAGCACCTTCAGCGATCGAAAACTGGCCACCCCCCCCGCGTTGCAATGGTCCAGAGGTTTGATGGGCACTTCGGTCTCGGCAGTGCCTCCGTCACGCCTGGATCGGGCGACCCATCGATGGCAGGAATCGCTGGTCTGGCAAAATGTGCAGCCCGGGAGTGGCCGCAGATCGAGGTTCGATCGATAGATCTTTCGCCAACCATTTCATCACCGAAGCAGGCCGCCTCACTGCTGATCAGCGAACTGCTGGGAGGACAGGGCATCGAGGTGGGTCTGGTACCGGAAGGAAGAGTCGTCGTACAACTGCAGACCTCCCCTGCTCGTGAGCAGTTGTATCCGCTGGTGCGCCAGGAAGGACTGGTGGTGATCACCGGAGGAGCCAGGGGTGTGACTGCTGCCTGCGTCACTGAACTGGCCAACCGCTATCGTCCTCCTCTGCTACTTCTGGGCAGAACTCCAGCTCCTGGAAGTGAACCTGAGTGGGCTCGAGAGATCGCCGACGATCAACTGGAACAGCACCTCTTCCAGCGTCAACAGCCGGGACATACCCCGGCCAGCATCCGTAAGAAAGCTCAACTCATCCGCCAGAGTCGTGGCGTTGCAGCCGCCATCGAAGAACTGGAATCCATCGGCTGTCGTGTCCTCTATCGATCTGTCGATGTACGCGATCGAAGCGCACTGGAGAAGGCGATCGAGGAGGCCCGAGGTCAACACGGACCGGTGCGAGGAATCATTCACGGCGCAGGAGTCCTCGCCGATCACTGGATCGAAGACAAGAGCGACGAGGAATTTGCCCGGGTGTGGAGCACGAAAGTCGACCCGGCTCGCCATCTGATGGACATCTGTCGTCATGAAGAACTCGATTTCATCTCGTTCTTCTCATCGACCACGGCCCGCCTCGGACGTAAAGGCCAGATCGACTACGCTGCTGCCAATGAATTCCTCAATCGTCTCGCCACCCTGGAGGCGATGAGACGTCCTGGGTGCCGGGTCCGTAGCATCGGATGGGGTCCCTGGGCCGGAGGGATGGTAGACGAGGGGTTACGCGACCTCTTCCATGCGGAGGGTATCGAACTGATCCCGTTGAAAGAGGGAGCAAAGCTCTTTGTCGACAAGATGGAATCGGCCTTGCCACCACAGTGCATCGTTCTGGCTCCACTCGATCCAGACGATACCGTTCTTGAGCGATTCACCACCGATGACGAGATCATCTCCTTTGCACACGCTCCTCTGACAGCGCTGGAGAATACAGACGAAGGGCAGTCCCCTCCGCTGATCGACGCCACCACCGATGCTGCGGATGCAGGGGGCAAGGAAGTGCTGGAGACGGTCCAGACGATGCGACTCTCCACCTCCGACATCCCGGCACTGAAGGATCATGTACTCGATGGAAAAGCAGTGGTTCCCGCCGCATTCCTCCTCGAGTGGTGTGCAGGTGCAGCAATCCACCGACACCCCGGTCTCGAGTTACACGGTGTCGACCAGTTCAGGATTCTCAAGGGAATCATCCTCGAATCTCTCGAGGAGCGAGAGATCGTGCTGGTCACCGGCACACCCCGATCAGAGGGGGCACTGTTGAGGGTACCGGTACAGATCCAGGCAACCGGAGATGGAGGTCGTCTTCACGCCCGATCGGAGGTTTTGCTCGGGGTGCGGCAGTCTGCTCGATCGGTGTTGAACTCGCCGCGGTATCAGGAAAATTGCGCTCCCGATTACTCCAATGATCTGTTCCATGGACCCAGTTTCCGCTGCATCCAGATGGTCTCCTCCATCGAATCGGACCGAATTTCCATCCGCTCGTCGGCTGCGCCGACCATCAGCGAGTGGATCTCGGATACACACAATTCGCAGTGGATCATCGACCCGCTGCGAATCGACGCCGCCTTCCAGGCGATGATCCTGTGGTCAACTCATACTCATCAACAGCCGTGCTTACCCTGTGCCATCTCCAGTCTGAGAGTGCACCAGCCTCTCGATTCGGGAGTGCTGGAGACGCGGATTCGCATCGACTGGCGAGAGGGGGCTCTCGCCCGTGCCCGGGCCGAGATCCTCAATCGCTCCGGTTCCCCTGCCATCACCCTGGAAGGAATCGAAGTAGTCATCGATGAATCACTGAGAAGCGCGTTCCGCCATGACCGATTGACGGAAGAAGCCCACCCTTGAAACCGGTAGCAATTGTCGGATACGGCTTGCGATACCCGGAGGCTGCCGATCCGGATTCCTTCTGGAATGTGATCCGCAATGGCCGGGACACTTCGAAACAGGTACCTGATGATCGCTGGACCCTGAATCGAACGGAGGCTCTCGGGGGTGCCCAGCCTGAATCCGATCGAGTCAGGTCAGATCGGGGATGTTTCATCGACCCCCCCGAGGGCCCCCTCGGCTTCTTCGACCCTGAACTTGCCAGCGCCATCGATCCCTCGGCACGACTTGCCGTGATCGCCGGAGTCGAAGCAGCAAGGAATCACCTCGAGGTCCTCGATCGGGACAGGACCAGCGTGATTCTCGGGCAGTTACTCTTACCCACCGATTCATACTCCTCCATGGCGGAAGCGATCATCGGGGACACCGTGGAAGAACTGGTCCTCGATTCACAGGGGAGAGAAGATCGACGCCCACGGGGCACCGCTCGCTGTCATCCTCTCGATCGGTTTGACGCAGTCCTGCCAGCGGCTGCACTTCAGCGAGCGCTGCAGTTACGCGGTGGTGCTTATACCCTCGATGCCGCCTGTGCATCCTCTCTCTATGCCATCGCCCAGGCGTGCCGCGACCTCGATTCCGGTCGCTGCGATGCAGCCCTGGCAGGAGGAGTTTCTCGACCCGATTGTCTTTTCACTCAGATGGGATTTTCACAGCTCAAGGCCCTCTCCCCCGAGGGACGATGCCGCCCCTTCGACAGCAGAGGTCAAGGGCTCATCGTCGGTGAAGGTGCGGGAATACTGCTCCTGAAACGCCTCGAAGATGCGGACCGGGATGGCGACACCGTACTCGGCGTGATTCGTGGTATCGGTCTCTCCAATGACATGGCGGGTGGTTTGCTGGCCCCTTCCGGTGAAGGACAGCTACGAGCGATGCGCAGCGCATACGCAGAAGCTGGCTGGACCCCCGACCAGGTCGACTACATCGAGTGCCATGCCACCGGTACCCCGGTTGGTGATGCCACCGAGCTGAGAAGTTTGATGCAACTGTGGGAAGGCCCCTCCTGGCGTCCTGGACAGTGTGCCATCGGATCGGTGAAGGCCAATATCGGGCATACCCTCACCGCCGCCGGCGCTGCTGGAGTCATCAAGGTATTGCTGGCGATGGATCGCGAGGAGATCCCGTGTCACCCCGACCACCAATCGCCCCCCGAGGGGATCGAACTGGACTCTTCCCCCTTCCGGATTCCACAGCAGCCACAGGCTTGGTTGCGTCGCTCCGGTGCGCCGAGGCGCGCCGCCGTGAGCGCATTCGGATTCGGAGGCATCAACGCCCACTTGCTGGTGGAAGAGGCGGTGAAACCCACGACTCCTACCATCTCGGTCAGTACACCGGTAACGACTCCATCACCGATCGCCATCATCGGAATCGGTGCCATCGCGGGTCGATATCACCACCTCCATCAGGTCGCTCCGGCACTTCTTGGACAACCGATCCAGAGCCCAGCGCAACCACTGCCCGGTGACCTGGGAATCCCCGGAGCCCGCTGGGTCAAGGAACGACAACTCGACTTCACCGGCGGAGAGAGTTGCGGAAGACTACTGGCATCCCCCGTCGAACTTCGAATTCCACCCACCGAGTTGAATGAGATGCTCCCGCAGCAACTGGCACTGCTGGACGTGTCACGAGAAGCGATTGCCGCTGCAAAGATGGAAGACCTCGGTGAACGGGGTGGACTCTTCGTGGGACTGGGACTCGACCCTCGCAGCAGTTTCTTCCACCTGCGCTGGATGATGCCCGATCGAGCCCGACACTGGCTGCGTGAACTTGGAATCGATGCCGATCCTGACGATGTGGACGACTGGATCGAGCGTCTCCGTGATGAGACGGGCCCTCCACTCGATGCCAACAGAGTCATGGGTGCCCTCGGCAGCATCGCAGCGAGTCGAATCGCCCGGGATCTGAATGCCGGAGGCCCGGCACACACCGTCAGTTCTGAAGACTCATCGGGATACCGAGCGGTGGAGATGGCGGTCAGGGCATTGCAGGATGGGGTCGTCGACGTGGCACTGGCTGCCTCCGCCGACCTGGGACTGGATATCCTCTCCCGCACACTCGATGCCAACGAGTTCCTTCCCCCTCGCGCTGAATCTGCCGTGGCCTTTGTCCTCAAACGACTCGCGGATGTGTCCGATGGCGATGGTCCCATCATCGCCACGATCGATGGATTGGGCAGCGCATCTGGTGGCAACCTGGCTGCAGAGGAATTTTCCTCCTCGATCAGGGAATCATCTCGACTGAAAGCACTTCGAGACGCTTCCATCACCGGCGACTGCATCGATCTCTTCTGCAACGACGAGATCAACAGTCGCACTGGCGAACTGGCAGGACGTCCCGGCTGGAAAGTGACTCTTCCCCGAACACTGGCAGCCTCCGGCTGCAGTTCCTTCCTGCTTTCGATGCTCCAGGGAATCTGCGCCGCACACTGGAGCGTGCTCCCCGGTGATGAGCAGCAGCCCCCGGTTCCGTGGGTCCCCGATCGATCCGATCGAAGACGGATCCTCGTGGAAAACAGCGGGAGGCTAGGCGATTGCGGAGCGATGGTGATCTCTGCGGAAGAACTGGTTCCACGCTTCGAGACCGATGAGACACCTCAGTTACGATGCTGTGGAGAACCGACCCATGGAGTCATCAGTCTGGAAGGTGCCGATCATCGATCGATCGAATCCCTCGCCGTTGAACTCTCCGAGTTGCTTCCCTCATCTGCGCCAAGCAGTGCTTCCTTTGCCCGACAGTGGCTGGAAAATCATCCAAGGCTTCCAAGTGCTGCACGAGCAGTCACCATCGTCTTCAAGTCTCAAGAGCAACTCCCTGCGGCGATCGAATCGATTCCAGTTCTGCTCCGCGGAAATGCCATCGAGTTGAAGGGTCCAGGCTGGGAGATACATCGTTCATCCGACACCCCCCTCGGATACTCCGGTGATGTGACCTTCCTCTATCCAGGATCGGGAAGTCTCTATCCCGGAGCAGGGGCGCGGTTACTCGCTCGATACCCCGGTGCCGCTGATCACGGAGCACGAACTTCAGGAGATCTGTCTCGCTGGCTCGGAACTCCCGATTGCTGGCGACCGGATGCGCCGTTACCCCGTGATCCAAGGGATGCCATCCTGGCACAGGTCAACCTCGGTTGCATCGGTTCTGACCTGCTCTTCGGTTGTGGAATAGCACCGCAACGCGCGGTCGGACACAGCCTCGGCGAGACCACCATGCTGTTTGCATTGCGCGCATGGCGAGATCGAATCCCGATGCAGTTGCGCCTCGAGGATGATGATCTGTTCAGCCACTGGCTTGCTGGAGAGCACCGTGCAGCGGCACGAGCCTGGAACCTCCCGGTGGGCAGTCGAGCCCCCTGGGGTGCAGCAGTGATCGACGCTCCTGCGGAGGAGATCAAGGCAGCCATCGATGAACACCCGAGGATCTACCTGTTGGTGGTCAATGCCGTGACAGAATCGGTGATCGGAGGAGATCCACAGCAGGTGGAGATGCTATGCCAGCAACGGGGGTGGACTCCCATCTGGCTTCACGGTGTCACCTCCGTGCACTGTCCGCTGGTGTCACAGGTAGCCAGTAGATACAGGGAACTTCACCACTGGCCTGTCCACTCTCCCTACCGGGGTGTGATTCTCCACTCCACCGCCACCGGAGAAGAATTACCAGCAGACAGCGATGCCATTGCAGACTCACTTCTCAAGCAGGCCACCGAGGGATTCCACTTCCCCGATCTTCTTCAGAAGCTCTGGAAATCAGGATCGAGGATCTTCATCGAGACTGGTCCAGGTGCATCCTGCTCGAGACTCGCCAAGAAAGCGCTGGAAGGATTGCCGCATCGCACCCTGCCTCTCTTCTGGAGAGGAGAGGATGAGGAACGATCTCTCGCTCGCATCCTTGCGGTATGCATCGCAGAACGTGTGACTGTGGATCTTCCTGCATTCCTCGGATCCTCATTCCACTTCGCCCCCTCCATCGATAGTTTGAAGATCGAGGATGGTCGGAATACGATGATCGTACCGCCACTTCCTCCCTCACGACCGATCAGGGCGTTCCCTCCCCTGCAGCCTCGGTCGGTGCCGAGTGGGGAAACGGCTGTGGTCCGCAGCGAAAAACCTCCGCAGAGCGACAAGTCGATGGTCACACCGACCATCGAGCCGATCCCTGAACCTGCCGTTACATCCCCCACCACCAGCATGACTCTGCAGGGCAGACTTCATCGAGCACGCCAGCTCCGCTCCGAACTCAGTGCCCGCTGGCAGGGTGATGTTCAGCGAACCACGGAATCGGTCGGGCACATCGAGACGGAACCGCTCCGCCACGAAGTTGAGGTTGTAAATCCTCCACTGATCGATCGAGACCTGTGTCTCGAGTTTGCTCGCGGGCGAGTGGGACCGGTACTGGGCCCAGATTATGCCGC
The DNA here is from genome assembly GCA_965661685.1 of Planctomycetota bacterium. Taxonomy (GTDB): domain Bacteria; phylum Planctomycetota; class UBA8108; order UBA1146; family UBA1146; genus QNYK01. The sequence goes on along the minus strand of CBFIET010000112.1, from coordinate 23,632 downwards.
CGCCGATCACTTCCCATCGAGAGTACGACTTCCCGACGAGCCGTTGATGCTGGTCGATCGCATCCTCGAACTGGAAGGGGAACCTCTCTCCCTGGGACCGGGGCGCATCGTCACCGCCCATGACATCCTGCCCGATGCCTGGTACCTGGATGCGGGAAGAATCCCCACCTGCATCGCAGTGGAGGCGGGACAGGCGGACCTGTTCCTCTCCGCTTACCTGGGGGCTGATCTTCATACCCGAGGCCTCTCCGTCTATCGACTCCTCGATGCCCAGGTTGTCTTTCATGATGAGCTTCCTGGAGCCGGCAACACCATCATCTACGACATTCACATCGATGAGTTCTTTCGCCAGGACAAGACACTGCTGTTTCGCTTTCATTTCGAGGGAACGGTTGACGGAGTTCCTCTGATCTCGATGCGTGACGGATGTGCAGGATTCTTCTCGGAAGAGGAACTCGCCTCGGGACGGGGAATCGTTCACGCTCCCCACCGACCTCGAGCCAAGGCCATCTCTCCCACGGGGTGGAATCCACCGGCCGGAACTGACCACCTACATCTCGACCACCATGCTGTCGATGCGCTGCGCAAGGGTGACCTCGAGGGTGCCTACGGAGACCGTTTCTCCCGACTCGATCTCCGATCGCCAGCAAGATTACCGGGTGGCAAGATGCGGCTACTGGACGAGGTGACGAGTCTGGAACCGTGTGGCGGTGATTGGGGACTGGGAAGAGTCGTCGCAGAACTCGCAATCCATCCCGATGACTGGTTTCTCACCTGCCACTTCAGCGATGATCCCGTGATGCCAGGTACCCTGATGTACGAGTGCTGCCTTCACACCCTGCGGACCCTTCTTGGCGCATGGGGCTGGGTCGGGGAAGATGACGAGGTGATTCCGATGCCTGTAACGGGAATCCCGGGTCGACTTCGCTGCCGTGGACAGGTTCTGCCAGACACCGCCAGGGTCAGTTACGACGTACAGGTGAAGGAGATCGGCTTCGAGCCGGAGCCCTATGTCATCACCGATGCGACGATGCTCGCCGATGGTCGACCGATCGTCGAGATGGAGGGGATGTCGCTGCGACTTGTCGGTTTGAGCAGGCAACGGATCGAGCAGATCTGGTCCAGTTACGGCGAGATCAAGGAAGTTGCCAGCAGTGATGAGCAGTTGTCGATTCCCGAGGCCGCTGCCGGTGGTGGCGGCGACGCACCTGGAATCGGCTCACAACTTGCAACGCTTTACGATCATCAGCAGATCCTCGAGTTCGCCTCGGGACGTCCATCGAAGGCATTCGGAGAACGCTACCTCCCCTTCGACAAGGACCGTTTCATCGCCAGATTACCCGGGCCTCCGTATTGCTTTCTCGATCGCATCGTCGATGTCAAAGGCTCGCCATGGGTGATCGAACCGGGTGCTGCATGCACTGCGGAGTATCATGCTCCGCAAGACGCCTGGTACTTCGATGCCGGTGGCCAGGGAGAGATGCCGTTTGCCGTTCTACTGGAGATCGCACTCCAGCCCTGTGGTTGGCTGGCAGCATACATCGGCTCTGCACTCACCGATGAAGGCCCACTGCAGTTCAGAAACCTCGGCGGGGATGGTCAGCAGTTGAAGGTGATCGATCGCAGTACCGGACTGCTCACCACCGAGGTCAAGTTGACGAAGGCAGATTTTGCCGCCGGGATGTGGATCCAGCACTTCGATCTCGAGGTGAGAGATTCAACCGGCCCCATCTACAGTGGAACCACTTACTTCGGATTCTTCCCTCCGGAAGCACTGGCTCAGCAGGTTGGTTTGCCGGGTGCAGTGGCGAGGACCATCCCACCCCGAGAAGCGCTGGCCGGGAAAGCGTTCCAGGTTCCCGTGCGAGATGATGGTCCCCGGCCCTCCTTCCGTATGGTCGAAGATGTGGAGTTCTACGCCCCACAGGGCGGGACCGCAGGCCTCGGTTTCATCCGTGGTGGAATCGATGTGAACCGGGATGCCTGGTTCTTCCGTTCCCATTTCCATGGTGATCCGGTGTGGCCCGGTAGCCTCGGACTGGAGTCGATGCTCCAGCTCCTGCAAGTGGTCGCTCGCGAACGCTGGGGAGAGGGATCGTGGCTGCCGCGAACTCTCGCCGTCGGTGTTCCCCATCGCTGGACTTATCGCGGTCAGGTGATCCCCGATCGGAAGCGCGTGGTGGTAGAAGCCAACATCAAAGAAGAAGATCCAGAGCGAGGAATCTTGCTGGCGGATGGGATGTTGCTCGTCGATGACCTGCCCATCTACTCGATGGAAGATTTCTCCGTACAGAAGAGAGAACTTCGATGACACCAACCAGTTCCGACACTGGATACGATGTCCATCTCGCTGCCATCGGTATCGAGATGGCACCGGTGGTGGTGACAAGTGAGGAAATCGAGTCGCGACTTGCCCCCGCATGGAATTCGATGGGGATCGCGCCGGGTCAGCTGGAACAACTGACCGGTGTTCGGGAGAGGAGATGGTGGCCCGAGGGCACCAGTATCTCGGAGATGTCTGCACGTGCCTGCCGAGTTGCGCTGGAGCGTGCAAATCTGGATCTCGAATCCATCGACCAGTTGACCTACACCGGTGTCTGCAGGGAGTCCTTCGAGCCTGCCACCGCCGCAGCCGTTGCTGCTCATCTCGAATTGCCACAAGATGTGCAACTGCATGACATCTCGAATGCATGCCTTGGAGCCATGGATGGAATCGTGCTGGCGGCCGATGCGATTCGATTGGGGCGGATCGACACGGCTCTGGTTGTGTGCTGTGAGAGTGCCCGAGACATCGTGAAGATCGCAGAGCACCGATTACTAGAGAAACCGACGATGGAACGGTTCGTTCCGTCCCTCGCCACCCTTACCGGGGGGTCGGGTGCGGCGGCGATGCTGCTGGTCTCGTCGAGACTCTCCAGCGAGGGTCCCCGATTCCTGGGAAGTACACAGGGTACCGACACCCGCTGGTTCGACCTGTGTCGCTGGGGAGTGCGACGTGACGAGCAGAGTGAAGATCTGGCGGCCCGCATCGAATACATGGAAACGGACTCGGTGGCGGTACTGCGTCACGGCATCGAACTGGGCATTCGCACCTGGAACCGCTTCCTGAGTCAACTGGACACTTCTCCTGCAGAGATCCACCGGACCATCTGCCACCAGGTAGGATCCTCCCACCGCGACGAAATCCTCCCCTCCCTCGGTCTCTCGGCGGATAACGATTTCATCTCGTACCCATTTCTGGGCAACATGGGTACTGTATCGATCCCGATGACCGCTGCCATCGCTCAGGAACGAGGCTTCCTGTCAGCACAGCAGCGTGTGGCGTTTCTGGGAATCGGTAGTGGCCTGGTCTGTCGGATGATCGGTTGGGAGTGGCGATGACCCGTCTATTCGTCGATGAAGAATTTCCTTTCAAGAGTCACTGGTATGACCGAGGTGAAGGTCATCGGATGCACTACATCGATGAAGGCGAGGGAGATCCCATCGTCTGTGTCCACGGGAACCCGACCTGGTCCTTCTATTTTCGACACCTGATCACGCGGATGTCGAGATCGAACAGGGTCATCGCAATCGACCACATCGGTTGTGGATTTTCCGACAAGCCCTCGGAGAAGAGCTACAACTATCGGCTCGCCAACCGAATTGATGATCTTGAAGGATTACTCGACCATCTCGACATTCGATCCGGAGCGACTCTTGTCGCCCACGACTGGGGAGGAGCCATAGGATTCGGTGCCGCCGGCCGCAATCCCGATAGATTCTCCTCGCTGGTGGCGATGAACACTGCGGCATTTTCATTGCCCGCTGGAAAATCTTTTCCCTGGATCATTCGCCCTGCTCGTAGTTTTCTCGGAGAGTTCCTGGTCAGAGGTCTCGATGCATTCGTACTGGGAACCCTGTTCATCGGAACCAGTCGTCGCAAACTGTCCAGTGCCGACCGTGCCGGCTACAGGGCACCATACAGCAACTGGAAGAACAGGCTGGCGGTGCACCGTTTCGTCGAGGACATCCCGCTGCAACCAGGGGATCCATCGTGGGAGGCACTCGCTGAAGTAGAAGCGGGTCTCGCTGCACTTTCCGATCATCCCCTGCTGCTCCTGTGGGGATCACGAGATCCCGTCTTCGACGTCGACTTCCTGAAGGAGTGGCGTCGTCGTTTTCCAGCAGCTCACTGGCGTGAGTGGAGTGATTGCAGCCACCTTCTCCTCGACGATGCCCCAGATGAAGTGCTCACGGAAATTCGTAACTTTCGGGAATCGGTCGCCAGAAAAAAGGTGCACCGATGCCTGCTGTGATCTATTCCAGCTCTCCAGCGACCGGAGTGGCCAGTCGGCTGCGTACCCAGGCAAGGGAAAGACCGCATCAGGTTGCCGTGTGGGAACTCGAGCAACGAAGCTGGCAAAAACGCACCTTCAGGGAACTCGATCAACTTGTCGACCGAACCTGCCATGCTCTTGTTCGTGCCGGCATCACCCGGGGGATGCGCACCGTCTTGATGATTCCGCCGGGGAGAGAATTCCTCGTCTGCACATTTGCTCTGATGCGAATCGGAGCTCCACCGGTGCTGGTCGATCCTGGCATGGGAATCGCTGGACTGGGACGCTGCCTCGGTCGCGCGAATCCACAGGCCTTCATCGGTGTGCCAAGGGCTCACCGTGCTCGAGTCCTCTTGCGCTGGGCAGCATCCTCCGTGAAACATCGGATCAGTGTCGGACACGGCTGGATCCCACCGTTCACCCGTAGACTGGAAAAGCTGAGAGACGAGGAGGAGTTAAATGTCCCCTTCTCTGAACCGGTCCTCGAGAGCGATGAAACCGCTGCGATCCTGTTCACGTCGGGGAGTACCGGTCCCGCCAAGGGAGCCATCTCTCATCAACGATTGATCGAAACCCAGGTCGACTGGATCGCCCGGATTCATGGTATCGAGGCGGGAGAAGTTGACCTTCCCACCTTTCCTCTATTCGGTCTCTTCAGCGTCGCTCTGGGGATGACCTCGGTGGTTCCCAGGATGGACTTCACTCGTCCCGCAGAAGCAGATCCTCAACACCTCCTCGATCTGATCGACAGATTCGGAGTGACAAGTCTCTTTGCGTCCCCTGCCCTGCTCGGAAACCTGTCGAGATACCTCCGGGAAAACTCGAGATCGATGTCAGGTTTGCGGAGGATCATCAGCGCCGGCGCTCCGGCCAGACATGAGGAGATCGAACAATTACTCCCATCTCTCCCGGCAGAGACACACATCGAAACTCCCTACGGCGCGACCGAGGCGATGCCACTGTGTTGCATCGGACATCAGGAGTTCCTCGATTCTCGGCGGGAGACCGAACTCGGAGCTGGAATCTGCGTCGGATCGGTGGTGCAAGGGGTTCAGATTCGAATCTGCCCCGAGGGCACCCTCCCACGAACCGGTTCATCCGTCGCGGATGGAGAGGCCGGTGAAATCTGGGCCAGCGGGGACATTGTTTCCAGGAGTTACTTCGATGACTCCGTTGCAAATGAGTTACACAAGTTCATCGACAGCGATGGAAATCACTGGCATCGCACAGGTGACCTCGGAAATTTCGACTCCATCGGTCGAATCTGGTTTCGAGGGCGCAACAGCCAGGTGGTTCGCACTGCCTCTGGTGATCTGCACACCGTGGCCATCGAAAGGGTTTTTGACGTCCATCCTTCGGTTCGCCGCAGCGCACTGGTAGGAAGAGGAAAGAAGGGTCAACAGGTGCCAATTCTGTGCATCGAGAAGGCGCCCTCCTCACAGATCGATGAGGCCCAGTTGATCAGAGAGTTGAAGAAGATCGGTAGCACAGTGAAGGGTGCCGATCAGATCGAACACTTCTTCTTTCCAGGCCCCTTCCCCGTCGACATTCGCCACAACGCCAAGATCGATCGGGAAGCTCTTGGAATCTCCGCAGGCCAGGTGTTTCGATGAAAGTACTCGTCACCGGTGCCGGTGGATTCATCGGGGGATATCTCGCCAGAAGACTGAAGAGTCTTGGGCACGACGTCATCACCCTTCAGCGCGGTGAGTATCCTGCTCTGGAGAATGCTGGAATCAGGACTCTTCGGGGAGATCTGACCGACCTATCGACGGTTCAACGCGCCGCCAACGGTTGTGACGTCGTGTTTCATGTCGCAGCACTGGCAGCTGTCTGGGGACCTGCCATCGATTTCCACCGTACCAATGTGGTCGGCACCCAAAACGTCATCCAGGCGTGCCGCCTCGAGGGAGTGTCACGATTGATCTACACTTCCTCTCCCAGCGTGGTCTTTGACGGACAAGATCAGGAGGGTATCGATGAGAAGACCCCGTATCCTGACAAATTTCTCGCTCATTACCCCAGGACCAAGGCGATGGCAGAGAAAGAAGTTCTGGCGGCAAATGACTCCCAACTCTCCACCGTTGCTCTAAGACCTCATCTGGTGTGGGGACCGGGGGATCGTCACCTGATCCCCAGAATCGCCGAGAGAGCCTCTGCCGGAACCCTGCGCTGGATCGATCGCCCAGGCATCCTCATCGATGCGACCTACATCGAAAATGCCATCGATGCTCATATCGCCGCCATGCAAGCACTTATGACCAGTAAGGCATGTTGCGGGAAGGTGTATTTCATCTCTAACGGAGAACCGACTCCACCACGTGAATTGATCTCGGGTATATTGTCGTCATTGAACATCCAGGATCAGTTTCCGTCGATCTCTCCAGGTATAGCCTACGGAGTGGCTACCTTGCTCGAATGGATTTATAAGATCCCTGGAGTTCGCGGGGAACCGACACTCACTCGATTCAGCGCTCGGCAGTTATCAACCAGTCACTGGTTTGATCTCTCCGCCGCAAAAAATGACCTACACTGGGAGCCCAGAGTAACGACAGCAGAGGGAATAGAACAACTATGCAAGATCCGTTACCACGCTGCATCCCACACAACATGACCGGCGTCTCTCAGCTGAGCACCCAGACCATCGATATCTGGCCCTTCCGCCTCGATGAATCACCAAATCGAATAGAGATGCTGGCGGAGTGGTTACCTCCACATGAAAAATCGATGCAACACCGTGGCGTCGTTCCCGAGATCGGCATCCGAGCTGCAGTCGCCCGTGCTGGCCTGCGCAGGGTCCTCTCCCGCTACCTCGGGAAAGCCCCCAGTGCTCTGAACTTCGAAATCGGTGATCACGGAAAGCCGCGCCTCGACTCCGATCCTATTTCTTTCAACCTGGCACACTCTGCCTCCCTTGCCATCGTCGTGGTAACCCTGGAGAACCGTATCGGTGTAGACCTGGAGTTGATCCGAGACTCCATCGCTGTCGATCAACTGGCAGTTCGCTGCTTCAGTGCAGGCGAACTGGATCGCTGGAAGAAACTCCCGGATTCTGAAAAGCTCGAGGTATTCTTCGATGTCTGGACCAGGAAAGAAGCCTTCCTCAAGGCACTGGGCGACGGAATGTCGAAGGCGATGAACAGCGTCGAGTGCGATCTCGAATCGGATTCCGGTTCTGGATTGATCTCCATGAATATCCCCGGCGAAGCCGCTGAGAACTGGAACACCATCACGAAGATGATCGGTAGGCAAGCGCGATATGCCATCTGCTGTGAAGGACGCGATCACATCATGAATCATCAAGACCCACAGGGTATTGGGCTCAGTCGATGGTGATGGTGAGAGTTCCGGAACCGTACTCCAGCGATCCCCACCCGCCGATGCGAATCAGATAACTCGCTCCTTCACTGACCAGTATGTTCGATAGTTCTGATGAGAAACTCGAACAGCCGTCCCCATCTCCATTGCATCCGACCTGAATCATCGATTCACAGAACCCCTCGTATACAACGATGTCGGAATCAAAAGAGACCTGATCACAGAGCGAAAAGGTAGCCTGGCCACTGGCCGGGGCTACGAAACTCAGCCACATATCCTGTTCAACATCTCCGAGCAGTGAGTCGGAGCACTGCCCTACGGTGAAGAGATCAGTAGAAGTAGTCATGCTGGATGTGTCGAAGGTGGTATCTCCCAAGCCGATCAGCGGGGCAGAGTCGCACTCATCTCCCTGAGTGTCTGCGTAGCACGCAGGATCGGTACAGGGAACTGCGCATGCGAGAGAATCAGGAGTCGGATCGATTCCCGGAAGAGGATAGGGAGGTGCCGGTGGTGGGCCTGCGATGAACAGAAAAGAGAGCAAGGAGATCGCATCACCAAGATCGAGAGAACCGCCATCGTCGTGGTCTGCAGCAGAGGCACACGGTATCTCGCCTCCCAGGAATAGATACTGAAGGGTGATCACACCATCAGAGAGATCGAGTTGCCCATCTGAAGTTGTATCTCCCCGGATGAAGACAACGGAGGGGTCCGGTGGATCGACCTCGACCTGGCAAGTACCTGGCTGGCTGCCTTCACCACCCAGCGTGCCGATCACTCCGTATTCAATCAAACCGGCGAGGCCGCTATCGCTGTCGAGGTAACTGTTTGCGGTCCCCGATAGCGTGGCCAGCGAATCTCCATCTCTAGTGATCGTGATTGCCTGGTAAGGAAGAGTATTCTGCCAGCTGAGAAGTACACCGGATCCGCTCTGGATGCAGGACAGGCCCACGGGAGCTTCAACGGTTCCATCGATGGTCACCGTGCATTCGGTCGCCACCGAAGGGGTCGTTCCTGAGAGACCGCGGATTCGATAGTGAGCCTCGGACGGGATGGGCAATCCCGTATCCTCGAACAGTTCAGTGGAGCCCGTGACTTCACCGATGATCACCCCGTCTCTCTCGATCTGAACCGCATCATAGGTGGTTCCATCCTGCCACGAGAGATATACGGTTCCTGCAGCTTCAGCACAGTACAAGGTATGAGGCGGTAAGAGATCACTGATCGTCATCGTCAGATCTTGTGAACTGGTCGGAAGCACCTCACCAGTGGAATCGGTGGTCAACGGTCCTAGCCAGCCGCATGAAAGATCGGGGACAGGTGCAGTGAGGACAGATTCGCCAGTCGTGGCAAAACTGTTGACCCTCATGTGCAGCACGGCCAGTGTTGCTGAGCTTCCGTTGAACTCACCATCGAGAACCAGACCAAGACTGAAAGCCTCGGCTCCCTGTCCATCCCACCACTGTGAGCAACCGATGTCGCCGCCGGGCCCCGCCGGAGGAGGGGCATTCCATGCCATCGCCAGGATGGGAGGAGCGGAGGGAATCGCATCGGGAAGAGTCACCGAAAGCAGCTGGAGAGTCGCTGCGTCCCACGAGATCGCCTGCTGAATCCCCTGGATCGACAACTGGTCCAGATTCTCCAGAGAGATTTCCACATCGAACAGATCGCCTGGCGCATGAATGGAATCGCTGGTGGATGTGATCAAGTCCACCTGCTGTCCGTGAGCCACCACCGACATGATCGATATCGATGACATCAAGATGGCGATCGCCATGACTCGACGCTTTGTGGAAGTTGACTGCATCCGTGAAAATATGTTCATGATGTACTCCCAGCCGGGAACTGACATCACTTCAGAATCCCGCATTCCCAAGACCAATCCCTTGATTCAAGGATAGCACTGCCCGGCGAGTGTGCGAGATCCAGCGACCGAGATGGCTACCATCAGGGCTTGAGAGTATTGAGGGCTGCGCCTTTCCAGAACCATTTCACCTGACTATCACTGAAAGTGTGACTACAGGAGACCTGATCGGTGGATCCATCAAGATGCTGGAAGGTCGCGGTGAACTTGCTCCCAGGAGCAAACTGATCGAGTCCTTCGATACTGATCACATCCCCCTCCTGAACCAGATCGTAACTTGAAGGATCCACGAAGCGCAGCGCAAGGATTCCCTGCTTCTTGAGGTTTGTCTCGTGAATACGCGCAAAGGAGCGAACGATGACTGCACCACAACCCATGAATCTGGGCGACATCGCAGCGTGCTCCCTGCTTGAACCCTCGCCATAGTTCTCATCGCCGACTGCCACCCAGCCACATCCCGAGTCCCTGTAATTCGCAGCAATCTCATGGAGCGCTGCGCTCGAATCATCATTCAGGGAGTCGTGGCCAAGACCTGGAGAATCGTGGAACGAATTCACCACTCCGAGAAACATATTTCTTGAGATGTTCTCGAGATGCCCACGGAATCGTAGCCATGGCCCCGCAGGAGAGATGTGATCAGTCGTGCACTTCCCTCGCGCCTTGAAGAGCACTCTCATTCCGACGAACTCAGATTCTTGCCTGGGATTGAAAGGTTGTAGCAGTTGCAACCGCTCACTTTCAGGGTCGACCTCGATCTCGACACTGGATCCATCCGCAGGAGGTGCCACGTATCCACCCAGATCGGTCACGAATCCATCCTGAGGGAGGCTGTCACCGGCGGGAACCTCCAGCATGAAACTCTCGCCATTTTCAGCCTCGACACGATCCACCAGTGGATTGAAATCCAACCGCCCGGTGATGGCAAATGCCGTGACAATCTCTGGACTTGCGATGAATGACAGAGTCTGTGCATTGCCGTCATTTCGTCCCGGAAAGTTTCTGTTGAAGGAACTCACGATACTGTTGGAGTTGCCCTTCTCCACATCATCCCGATGCCATTGACCGATGCAGGGACCGCAAGCATTGGCGAGGACGGTGCCACCCAGTCTCTCGAAAGAGGCCGCCTGACCGTCCCGCTCAACCGTTCGGAACACCTGGGTCGATCCAGGCGATACGAGAAACTGGGCCCGTGCATGAACCCCGGCTTCCGAAGCCTGGTCTGCAATTGCTGACGCTCGATCCATGTCTTCGTAAGAAGAGTTGGTACAGGAACCGATCAATGCTGCACTGATCTCGAGTGGCCACCCCTCCTCTCGAGCTTCTTCCCCCAGTTCAGAGATAGGACGGGCTCGATCTGGTGAGTGAGGACCGACCACGTGTGGCTCCAGGGAGGAGAGATCAATTTCCAGCACACTGTCGTAGTAGGATCCTGGATCCGCCTCCACTTCAGGATCGGGACGCAAGACTTCCGCATGCTCCGTCGCCAGGTCGGCTAGATCCTGACGCCCCGTGGCAGCCAGATAATGTGCCATCGCCTCATCAAACGGGAACACCGAGCATGTCGCACCGATCTCCGCTCCCATGTTGGTGATCGTGGCCTTTCCGGTACAGGATATGCTCCGGGCACCTTCGCCGATGTACTCGACGATGGCTCCGGTTCCTCCCTTGACCGTCAATTCACCTGCCACCTTGAGGATCACATCCTTGGGGGCTGTCCAGCCGGAAAGGGATCCCTTCAGATGAACCGCGATGGCCCCTGGCCACTTGCTGTTCCAGGGTAATCCAGCCATGACATCGACCGCATCTGCCCCACCAACTCCGATCGCCAGCATCCCCAACCCACCGGCATTGGGGGTGTGACTATCGGTTCCGATCATCAACCCACCCGGGAATGCGTAATTTTCGAGGACCACCTGATGAATGATGCCTGAGCCAGGTTTCCAGAAGCCGATTCCATACTTCTCGGATGAACTTCGCAGGAAGCGATACACTTCCGCATTCACCTCTTCTGCAGCGGCTAGATCTTGATTCGCATCGTGACGCGCCTGGATGAGGTGATCGCAATGGACGGTGGATGGCACCTGAACCTGATCGAGACCAGCCTGCATGAACTGCAAGATCGCCATCTGTGCGGTAGCATCCTGCATCGCGACTCGGTCTGGAAGCAGATCACAGTACTCTTTCCCCCGCTCGGGGAGAGCAACCGGATTTCCGCCGAGGTGAGCCAGCAGTGTCTTCTCAGCCAGGGTCAATCCACGTCCAATGGTTTGACGCATCTGCTCCTGGCGCAGAGCCGCACGACGATAAAGATCGCGAATTGAATTCAGATCCGACATGGAGCACTCCCTTTCCGATTCTCCCCCGGTCTACTCCGAAACGACTCATCAACAAGTCCTCCCAGGAGGTGCTGTCAGAGCCAGTGGAGCGCGTAATTGCCCCACCCAGTTCAAGCCAGGGTGCTTGAGCCTCGCTGCTAAGGGGTTATCATCAGGGGGATGGCCTGCAATAGCACGGTGCTCAGGTCATCGTCAGTTTATCCGCTGGCACTCCTCACGGTAGTGATTCTGGCGGATTGGAACCAAGCTTGCCCGCCTGGCTTCCGGGGGTGTGATGAATTTGCTCAGTTCAACGATTGATTGCGATCCGATCAGGAGACGATCAACGATTTTCTGCTACATCAGAAGATCTCTGCTGTCACTTCTGCTGACCAGCTGGATCCTGTGCAGTGTCGGCCAGGCGCAGGACACGATGCTCAGAGTCAGCACCACCCAGGTAGAACCGGGAAGCAGCTTCTCACTCCCCGTCGAAGGTAATTGGGATGGACTGATCGGAGGGTACTCCTTCTCGATCGGATTCCCCTCCAGCGCCCCGATCAATAGCCTCGTCGTCGATGTCTACGGATCCCTGGTTGGATCGATCGAGGCGGAATACGTACAGGAACAGGTCAACACCGCATCTGGAACCATCATCTGCGGAGTCCTGTTCGATGCGTACCCTCCCTTCGAAGGGCAAACAGTACCTTCTCTCGGATATCCTCAGGAAATCGCCTACCTCCTCGGTGAGGTCGATTCATCCGCAGTTGAGCAGGACATTCCATTCACTCCTCAAGACGGATTCGGCGATCCGCCCATCATGAACATGTTCGTCTTTGGAACCACTTCAGTAACTGTTGATGAGCTGGTCGCAGGAAAGATCGAGGTTCGGAATCCTCCTCCCCCTGATCCCATTTTCATCCGTGGTGATGTGAACATGGATACCCTGGTCGATCTCGCAGATGCCATCTTCCATCTGGACTACACCTTTCTCGGTGGCCCACTTCCAGCGTGCATGGATGCAGGAGACGCAAACGACGACGGCATATCCGACATCTCCGATGCGATTTTCCTTCTGTACTACTTTTTCCTCGATGGACCGGGACCCTGGGTACCCTTCCCTGAAGCGGGAATCGATTGGACAGATGACACCCTGGGATGCTCCCAGGGGCTTTGAAACTGCTGGAGAATACTTGAGGTGATGCACGGGTTGTGCAGAACATTGTGCAGAACATTGTGCAGAACATTGTGCAGAACATTGTGCAGAACCATGCGGGAGTTATTCGCTAACTGCACTCCCGAAACAGGTCCAGGAAGCGATCCTCGTAATCTTGAAACACTCCAAGCCGATCGAGTTCTTCCTTCAGGATCGGCGCATTGGCTCGGTTTATTTCTGCTTCCAGAAACAACCTATCGACAAGGTCTGCCTCATCAAGGCTCAAGGATGTCGCCTGCGGAATTGCGAACGGGAACTCTTCTGACAGAGCTCTGTTCTCTCCGATTAACTTGGCCTGTACTTCCAGCATGTGTTCCTCAACCGCCTCGATCTGTCCATCCATATCAGCGAGGTTGATCTTCGCGCCAAGCATCTCGCAGAACCGAGTAGTGAGTTCCTTCACCGACTTTGGATTCATCATCTGCAGCCCCAGGGTTGGGATTTCCGAGACGAGACAGAAGGAAGAGAGACCCAGTTCCTGAGCCGCCAGCATCGTCAGACCGTTGAGTCCACGAATGGTACCAGAAGTGAAAGGAGTGTATCCATCTCTCTTCAACGATTCCGCAGTGGTCACGCATGGAGTGCAATACTTGACCGGGGCAATTTCCCGCGGGTCAATGGTGCTGTGAAGAGCTGCGAAGGAAACCACTTTCTTGACGCCCAGGTTCATCACTGAACTGATCACACGCTTACACAGTTTCAGACCACCCTCCTCCGGGTGATGTGTGGTGCGCAGAATCACAAGATCGTGTGCCCCCCCTGTTTTCGCCACGAAAAACGTAAGTCGTGGTAAATTTCCAGGAAAGCAGATACCCTTCCGCACCTTCACGTCCTCGAGTTCCGCTTCAGGATCAGGATCAGGTGTTTTCAGCAACTCAGAATCGAACTTCTTGATCAGGGTCTGAACCACTCCAGATGCCACAGCACCGACTCCAGGCCATCCAACGATGAGCCACGGGTCTTTCAAGTTCATTGCCGAGCTGTTATTCCAGATATCCATTATATATCCACTCCATCAAATTGATAATCACACGAAAACGTGTCACCTGGTGACTATCCCATGGCTTGCCAAGGACACCGCCAGCATCTCCTGATCAGTAACGCAGTAATAAATCCATCTACGGGGAAAATAGTCCCCGTCTCGAAAGACTTGATCGCTCCTCAGCGTTCCTGATCGCTCCTGAATAATCACACTAAATAGCGAGAGAAGACCAACAACAATCGGTCTACTCTGTTCTCAATCTTTGTTTATTGTAATTCCAGGAGAAGGTGGAATCAATATGGCTTGGCAAAACAACACGACAATATAACCACCGGGAATCGTGTCAGGGTTACATACTCATTCTCATGCTCATGCTCTCTGCTCTCCGGAGAACGGCATGCTGACTATCCTGACTATTTATCGCTGACTGCAAGAATTCAATGGGATAAGTAGATAGATGACGGTGCATCACCAACGAATGCTCGTGGCGATCAACCCGCACCAGATCAGCAATATCATCTGAATCCGTCGGGATTGCAGAAAGAGTTCAACCGGTGACCGTCGATCCCTCTTGACCACGATCCGGTACTGGTAATACCAGAGCCCCACAAGGACAGGGACCGGACTCCACCACCAACGCCCCGTGAGGAACCAGGGTGAAACCCAGCAATACTCTGCATATTCGAAGGCTACCAGCAGGGCAAGGATCCGAATACAGATCGCCATCGATTCAACCCTGTACCAGTTCAGGGATCGCCGGTGATCTCCTTCAGGGTCCACTTCCAGTTCGGCCCTGCGCTTGCCCATTGCCAGCAGTAAGGCAATCGAGGTTCCGCACAGCAACAACCGAGGACTGGCGTTGACGCCCAGCAATGCGCACCCGAACAGGATTCGCAGCGAAAAAAACGTGCCAAGAAAAACGACATCAACCACGGGAACATCCCGAGCCCACATCGAGTAGATGAAATTCAGGACCAGATAGATCGCCGTGATCCACATCGCCTCTGGAGACGAGACCTGGGTGACCAGGATCAACCAGGATCCCGCCAGTAATAAAATTGCGAGAGAGATCGCCTGCTTCGAGCCGACCGAACCACTGGCGATTGGGCGGTTCTTCTTGACTGGATGTAAGCGATCTCGATCCTCATCGACGACGTCATTGAGGCAATAGATCGAAGAGTTGATCAGTGAGAATGCAAGAAGACCCCAGGCGAGTTGAGCCGCTGGGACTTCAGATCCTGACGCGATGGCGAATGGGACCGGTAGGACGATGAACAGGTTTTTCACCCAGTGATGAACTCTCAGAAGCCTGATCATGTTCGCCATCCTCCCTCCCTTTCTCATGTGCCGATAGGGTACCACTCTCACTCCAGAAATAGGTTTCTCCTCTCTGCGAAACAGATGTGATAGACTGACTTTTCGCAGAACTTTCCAGCTGTTCAGGGGGCAATCTCGTGGCGGATCCGGATCCCGGCGACAGTCAACTCGAGACCACCGATCGACTGGCCGAAGTTGCCAGTGAAATCGGCTTCTACTCCCTCGGTGTCGCAGAAGCAGGTGCTTCCCCCCGCTCCGATGTCTTCCTCGACTGGATCGACAAGAACAGACACGCAACGATGGAATGGCTCACCAAGGATCTGTCGCGCAGGCTTGATCCCAGGCTGTCAGTCTCCAAAGCTCGGAGCGTCATCGTGGTCAGCCTACCTCATGATGACACCTCAACAGAAAACCCCGGAGAGGCCCGGATCGCCAGATATGCCCTGGGACGGGATTACCACAGGGTGATGAAACCGATGCTGGAGCAACTCGCCGAGCATGTCGAAGAGAACTCCAGGTGGAAGACCTGGTACACAGTCGATAGTTCTCCCATCGTCGAACGAGACTGGGCTGCAGCGTGTGGGATTGGCTGGGTGGGCAAGAATGGAATGGTCATCGACCAGGACATCGGAAGTTACTTCTTTCTCGGATCGATCGTCACCGATAGACCGTTCCATCCCACTGATCCCCAGGACAACCATTGCGGCACCTGTACCCGATGCATCGATCTGTGCCCCACCTCTGCAATTGTAGAACCGGGTGTCCTCGACTCCAACAGGTGCATTTCCTATCTGAATATCGAGCACAGTGGAGACCTTCCAGAAGACACACGACTTTTCGACTGGCTGCTGGGTTGTGATATCTGCCAGGAAGTCTGCCCGTGGAATACCCGACCCGCGAGAGTCGCTCCGCCAGTACATGAACAGTTGAAGCCGCGAGATCTACCACGAGATCCAGTTGAGATCGCCTCGATGAGTCGACAGGATTGGCTCGACAATTATGCTGGAACTCCGGTGACTCGCACCGGATACGAGGGCCTGATCCGTAACGCCAGGAAGATCCTTGAAGAAAGAAGTCACGATCGTTCATGAGGAATCCAGGGAGTCCAAAGCAGATCTTCAGGAGTTCGCTCCTGCTCCACGGTTCGATGGGACTCCTCTCGGTGGTCGCAATTGCCCTGTCCGATCAGCCGTTACCGCTCCCAGGCGACGCTCAGGGAATCCTGGTTGGGTTTTCACTCGGGATCGGAATTGGCTGCGGGGTGGCCTGGCTCTCGCTTTTGATCCAGCGCTGGTGGACTGCAGCACGGCAACTGGAAGAGGGACTGGCGGCACTGTTCGAGGGATGCACTGCCGTGGAGATCCTGATCCTCGCCCTGCTCTCCTCCTTCGCCGAGGAATTGCTGTTCCGGGGGTTCCTGCAACCGATCCTGGGGTGGTTTCTGACCAGCATCCTGTTCGGCCTGGCCCACTGGACAGGAGATCGCCGCCTCTCCGCATGGCCCCTGATCGCCATCCTGGCAGGTGCAGCCCTGGGAGCCCTTGCCCTGTGGGACCTTTCAGGCCTTCCCGGAGCGATCGGAGCCCACCTGGCCGTGAACTGGATAGGATTGACACGTCTGAGCCGAACCAAACCCACTTTCCCCCCCGGCCCACGGGTTGACAGTCACCCCTTCCGGTCTGACGATGTGGGCAACCGGTAGAGGTGAGATTCGGGTAGGTAGAAATAGGTCTGGAGGAGGGGGCTTCTCCATGACTCAGCACCGAAATTATGCAGGACGATTCCTGAGCAGCGTGGACTCAACAGGAGTTTCCCACCCACCTCGATCGTTTTCCGCCCCCGCCTGCGATGGCAGCAAGATAGCGAGAAGAGGCAACCATGGGAGTGAAACGAATCGATCCAGATCGCGCCAACGAGCTCCTCAACTCGGATCAACCGTACATCTATCTCGATGTCCGGATGCCCGAGGAGTTCTCCCAGGGGCATGTCCCCAATGCCAGGAACATTCCGGTGATGATCCGCGGAGAAGGCGGAGTCGGGATTCGCATGAATCCTGAGTTTGTCGACAATGTCTGTGAATCTCTGGAACCCGATACAAGAATCATCCTGGGTTGCCAGAAGGGGGGAAGATCGCAGAAGGCTGCGGACCTCCTCACGGAAAAAGGCTTCACCAATCTTCACGATATGCGCGGTGGTTTCATCGGCGAAACGGATGTCCTTGGTAACATCACCTTCCCCGGGTGGTCTTCGCGAGGATTACCCACCACACGGCGCTAGTGATTCGATCGCATCAGCGGTCGAAAGATTCGACGAGAGATTGCACCAACTATCGATCGAGGAACCCAGCCCTGTAGCATCAGTAGTACCTTGTTTCGTATCCCCGGGACGATTCTTGCTCGATTTTTCTCCATGCCCCGCACAGCGATTTTCGCCACCGATGAAGCGGACATACTCCCCGACCTGACCAGTTCATCGGGAATCCCAGCAGATTGAAAAAAGGAAGTGCTGGTGATACCGGGTGCCAGAAGACTGACTTGCACTCCACTGCCATGAAGTTCCCACCGCAGTCCCTCGGCGAAACGATTCACGAAACCCTTGGTCGCCGAGTAAACGCACAGGCCCGGGCCTCCGGCAACACCGGCCAGAGATCCGACAAATAGCAGATGCCCCCTGCGACGAGTGATCATCCCCGGCAACCACTGGCGAGTGAGGGCGATGACAGATTTGCAATTGAGGTCGATCATCGCCGAAAGTCGTACCGGATCAGGATCCTGATGAAAAACACCACCTACCCCGACCCCTGCGTTGTTGATGAGGACATCCACCTGCACCGATTCGAGTCGCTGGAACAGATCCTGTACCTGGTCAGAACAGGTCAGATCAACCACCTCGATGCGTGTCTTCGATCGACAGCTGGCGGCAACAGCGTTCAACCTGTCGACATCTCGACCGATCAGGATCAACTGTTCGACTCCACGGGAATCAATTTCCAGAGCGAGTTCACGCCCGATCCCATCACTGGCACCGGTGATCAAGACCGTGAATTGAGACCAGTCCAGCATCCTTTTTTCCCTTCTCTCGTATCAAACATTAGCCCCAAGAAGGTCTTCTCGCCACTGCAGTGCCACATATCCGAAGAGTGGCAAGCCTCAGGGACTCTTGACAAATTTTGACACCTGCGAGATGCTGGATGCACGCCGACGGGAGAGATCACGGAAGTTTGTTTGAAATGCTGATCCCCTGGGAAAACGTGATGTCGATCTTCACGCAGTTCCCGGCAATTTCTATGGCTGAAATCGCCAGCTGGTCCACCTTCCAGAACGCCTGGATGCAGTCGAACTGGATCGACCTCGTGGTGATCCTTGCACTCCTCTCCGGAATCTTCACCGGAGTGGGGGTTGGATTTTATAGATCCACTGCGATTCTTCTCGGCTCCGCTGCAGGGGTACTCCTCGCCGGTCAGTTTGCGGTTCCACTCTCCCTGAACTCCATCTTTGATTCCGTGAGAGTGGATGTCGGCCCCCTCCCCACCCAGATCCTCGCCGGTGCGCTGATCTTCGGCACCTGCACGGGCGTTGCGTTCCTCACTACCGTGATCCTCCGCTCCTTCTTCGACCGAACGCTGCGCTTTTGCGATAATGTTCTGGGAGGGCTGATGGGCACCTCCATCGCCATATTGCTGATGGGAATCATCTTTCTCGGCGTCTTCCAGTGGCAAGACAGTCGCCTTCACAGACCGATCCAGGAATCACTCAGTGGTCCGTCCATCACCAGCTGCACACAGCAACTAGGTAGGTTTTTCCCACAGGAATTCCGCGAGCGGTTCGACCTCTCCTCCAGGAGGATTCTCGAGAATCAGGCAGGTGACATCGCAGGTGTCCTGGCGACCTCGGGAGACCCTCCCAGGAGCGATCCTCGAGACTGATCTCCCCTCGCTGCCACCGATGCGATCATCGTGTACCCTGAGTTGGTGCCCCTGACCCCACCGATAGGACGGTTTGGCATGTCGAATCAGTCGCCCCTTGTCAGCACCTGCTTGCTCATCTCCTTGTTGCTCTCCGCCCCATTGCCTGCTCAGCAGGAGGACGTGGTCAACCCCGAACAGGCCGCCCTCCGTGCTCTGGATACGATCTACCAGGAATACTGGGATGAACTGCTCGCCAACGATCCGCTTCTGGCCTCACGCAACGGACGCAGGGAGGCGGATTTCCATCTCCCTTCGGTGGGAATCGCAAGGCTGCAGAGCGATCTCAAACTTCAGTTCACGATGCTCGATCACATCCGCTCGATAGATCTCTCCCTCGTCTCCAGCGCAGCACGTCAGCAGGCGCAGATGCTCGCTCGCATCTTCGAAATAGAAATCGAAGGGGTTCGCATCGGGCTGCAGTACACCCCCGTCAATCAGCGGCGCGGACCTCAGGTGTGGCTACCGATGCTCGCCAGCAGGATGTCCTTCGATACTCCCCGTAGTTACGAGGCATATCTCTCCCGACTCCGACAGATTCCTCGAGTACTGGAAGAAACGACGGAGATGCTCCGCAAAGGAGTGGAGATGGGCTTCTTGCCTGCCTCGGTGACACTGAATGGTGTCACCGATCAGATCGTCAGCCACACCGATCCGGAACCGGATCAAACGCTCTTCTTCCAGCCGTTCCAGGAGATCTCCTCCCTGGTTCCTCCTCAACGCCAGGAACAATTGAAGAAGGAAGCAATTGGTATCATCAGGGATGCGGTACAACCTGCGTTCACTCGGTTCAAGGAATACATGGAAGTGGAATACATCCCTCTGGCCCGGGATACACTCGCTTGCTTCTACTTCCCGACAGGAGATGACTACTACGGACATTGCATCAGGCGTCACACCACGACTCACCGTACGGCACAGCAAATTCATCAGACGGGGATTCTCGAGGTACAGCGCATTCGTGGCGAGATGGAAAAGATCATCGAAGAGGTGGGATTCGAGGGTGACTTCTCCGAATTCGTGAAGCACCTGAGAACCGATCCCGCCTATTACCATGACGATCCCGAGGAACTCCTCCGTGGATACCGGGATATCTGCAAGCGTGCCGATGCCATGCTTCCACGTCTCTTCGGAAAATTACCCCGGGCCCCCTACGGCGTCAGGGCGATCCCCGCATTCGAGGCGCCCAGGTCCACCACTGCCTACTATCGTCCACCACCACCGGATGGGAGCCAACCCGGCTGGTTCTACGCCAACACTCATGATCTCGACAGCCGTCCCATCTACGAGATGGAAGCACTTGCCCTGCACGAGGCGATGCCTGGCCACCATCTTCAACTGGCAATTCAGAGTGAACTGGAAGGCCTTCCTCGATGGCGAACGACCACCCATTTCACCGCCTACATCGAAGGCTGGGGTCTGTACTCCGAATCACTGGGCGACGCGATGGGCTTTTACAACGACCCTTACTCTCGCTTCGGGAAACTCTCCTACGAGATGTGGCGAGCCCTGCGACTGGTGGTTGACACCGGAATTCATCAGCTCGGGTGGTCAAGATCCCAGGCGATCGATCTGATGCTCGAGAATTCGGCACTCACTCGCAAGAATGTCGAAGCAGAGGTTGACCGCTACATCTCCTGGCCCGGTCAGGCGCTTGCTTACAAGATCGGAGAGCTGGAGATTCAGGACCTCGTCAAACAGGCTAGAACTCGTCTTGGAATCGCATTCGATATCCGCCAGTTTCATGATCATCTGCTGGCGGAAGGATCGATGCCGCTCGATTTACTGCGCTTGCGTATGGAGGCATGGATCGAACAACAACTGGCGAATGTTTCCGCCACCGAGAAGGTAGAAGAGGAGAACTGATCAGCGCTGAAAGCTGAGACTCTCCCCGTTGTGTTGCGGCCCGATCGAGAGCAAGAATTCAGCCGCTTCCCGTGCCCACGAGGATGGATCCACCGCCTGCGAAGCCTGTTGTGGTCCGAATGCCCTCGCCAGCATGGTGGTATCGACGACTCCTGGAGAGAGTGAGACTGCAACGACACCCTCGGGGAGATCCTGGGATAGAGCCCCCACCAACCCCTCCACGGCAAACTTGGATGCACAGTAGGGTGCCACACCTTCCGATGTCGAGCGTCCCCAGCCGGACGAGAGGGCCACGAAGACTCCCTCTCCCCTGCGGATCATCGAAGGCAGGAATGCTCGGGCAGTATTGGCGACTCCCTTCACATTCACATCGACGACCAGGTCAAACTGGTCCGCTGAGATCTCCCACAGAGGAGCGGGGTGATTGAGAACACCGGCGTTGGCGATGACCAGGTCGGGAGTCATATCCGCCGATCCAAGATCACTGGCCCACTGTTGCATCGATCGATCGTCGGTGACATCAAGGGTTCGAAAGGTAGGATCGGTACCCAGTTCCTGAACCGCCGACTCGCTGCGAGCGCAGCCTGCCACGGAGATTCCCATCTCCTTGAAGCGAGCCACGAGCGCAGCACCGATTCCGCGGCTACATCCAGTGACGACAACTTCCCTCGACATCTTCCCCCTAATGCATCCGCGCTTCGAGCGGATGCGACTCCAGCATCCGTGCTTCGAGACGGGCAACCTCTTCAATTCTGTTGATCACAGCTTGAGGATCACAAAGGGTCATGGCCAGATCCCGAAACGACTCCCAGTGGCGCCACTCTGCCTCCGCCAATCGTCGGTAAAACTCCGACAGATCCGCCTCATCCGGATTCATCTCCGTCAGGATTTCAGCTAGCAGTCGGAATCGTTCACAACTTCTCGCCTCGACGAAGGCGTTGAGGATCAGTTGGTCCCCCACTCCACCGAGACCGCTTCCCTCGGCACAGACGAGGGTTCTCAATTTCTTGACATAGGGATCGGCAGTGGGCGAGCCCAGTTCCACACCTCTTTGCTCCAGCACATCTGTCACCTGCCGAAAGTGAAGCATCTCCTCCTGGGCCAGTGCGATCATCGGACGGACGAGAGAGCGGTGCTCGGGAAATCTGGAGATCATCCCGAGACCTGCACTGGCTGCCTTGAACTCACACCAGGCATGATCGACCAGAACCTGGTCCAGCTTCTCGATGGCGATCTTCCCCCACTCCGGAGGGGTCACACACAGCAACGGTAAGCCGTCGAGCAGTTCAGTCATCTCATCGTCCTTCGCCAGCGGTCGAGTTGCATCACCCCTCCGCATCTTGGGAAAACCGGTATGCCTGAGGATCCCGTGCCAACGGTCTCGGCAACTCTCGTGGTCGACGGATTCCCCCGTGTTGATCTGGGCTGGCGGGACGCGCCAGCTTCTTCCAGTTGTGGTAGGCCTCCCGTGCTCTCTGTGGATTCACCACCACATCGCCGTACTGATCTTCTTCCGTTGCTTTCTTCAATGTCACCTTCTGATGCCAGCAATGCATTCCGCTGACCGGATCAGTCTGTACCGGGAAGCACAGATTCTGATGAACTCCCGATTCTTCCCACCAGGTTCGATCCTTGTCGGGATCGCCACCATTACCCGACCTGCTGGCAGCGATCTTTCTCATGCGGACGCTGCCGTCAGGCAGGTCCTCGAATCGTACCGTCGAACTTCCCCAGTTCTCTCCTGGAGAATTCTCCAGCTTCCAGCGCCCCATGTGATGAGAGCACGCAAGAACTCCCTGTCTCATCCCATCGGTCACCCTCGCCCTGTTGATGAAGTGTCCGATCTCCGTCTCGATCCTCACCAGCGAACCATCTTCGATTCCATGATGGGTAGCATCATCGGGGTGGATCCATACCGGATTTGCGTGGGAGATCTCCATCAGGTGTTTTGAATTGGCCGACCTCGAGTGAATCATGGTGGGTAACCGGAAGGTCGGGACCAGTACGAAGACCCCGGCAGCGGGATCCAGTTGAGTTGGCCCGACGTGACTTTCTGGAGCATCGGGAAGCGCCATATCCTCGAATCCCCACTCCTTCAGCATGCTGGAATACACCTCAACCCGGCGACTGGCCGTGGGGAAGCCTTCCCGGATGGCTCCATCCACTGCAATCCCCACCACCTTGCCATCGATACTCGCCACCGAACTGGTGGAATCGACGGAAACACTCGTGGCAGCGGGAATCTCCACGGGGGTCTCGTGTTTTGCCACGGTTGTTCCCGGAAGTTCAAAAGCGCCGATCCGCGACATGTACTCGAAGGGAGACAAACCCTTTCGTGCGGCAGCCTCTGGCAGACCCGGAATGTCGTTTTCGAACATGTAACGATATTGTTCTTCCACCGTGACCTTCTCGCCTGGTCGATACGGTGACTCGAAGTGCTTTCGGATTCCAAGCTGACCATCCGGGTCAATTCGCCAGGA
>CBFIET010000111.1:0-3995 GCA_965661685.1 Planctomycetota bacterium | reverse complement strand
GCTGGCGATGCAGGTACAGGAACGCTATCGGTACAGTTTTCGCCTTCGCTCGTCGATAATCTGTCCGTCAACTCCGAGCCGGGTACCGGTGCCATCGACATCAGCTGGCAAGCAACACAGGATCTCACTTCCACTTCATTGCTCGTCGATGGGGTTCCGTATGATTCGACCGGTGCCGTCACTGCCGGCACCATCTACCAGCAGCAGGTCTCCGGATTCCCGTGGCCGGCGCCGGTGGAAGTGTGCCTCTTCTCCAGTTCAAGCGCAGGATCTGCCACCCCCATCTGCATCGATGTGGACATCCTGGAAATCCCCAGCGAACAGGTCAGCGGATCGACGGGAGCCATCGTCGATGGAGACTTCACCGTCGCCACCGCCCTGGTGAACAGCACCGATCTCCCCGCAGATCTGCGGGTCCAACTGGAGATCGATCATCCGCGCATCTCCGATCTCCAGGTTCGCCTCCTCTCCGCCGAAGGGGATCAGATCATCCTCCACGCCAACGGTTCCGGCGGAGGACTCGATGTCACTTACTGGCAACCGGCTCCACTGGCAGCGGCTCCCTACGATGTGGGTGCCACCATGCGACCCCCTGGACCCGGGTCCCTGCTCGATCTGTGCAGTTCCATCCCCGCTGGTGAATGGACCCTCGAGATCGAGGATCAGGTCGCCGGAGAAAGTGGCAGCCTGATCGCCTGGACGCTGACCTTCTTCGATGTTCCGCCGGCATATCTCCCGGCACCCGATCTGATCGCCGGAGATCACCAGCAGATGAGCCAGCTGGGACGCGAGGGAGATGAAGTCGGCCTGATGCTGCAGTCGGTGTGCTGCAATCACGGCGACGAACCGCTCGACTGGCACGGCAACCCCAACCCGCTGCATCCGTTCATGGTCTTCAACCTGTACCGGGTTTCCGAGGAGCGAATCGTTCAGGTCGGCAGTTCGTGGGCGAAGCACGCTCCCGGTCCCGCCACCACCGCCGATGCTTGTGGATACGGTTGCACCGTTCCCGCCGATCCATACACCCTCGGCGTCGGCTGCTCCGATATCTACAGTGCCAGCTACAACGGAACCCAGTCGGTTCTCGGTCCCCGTTCCGAGATCGATCCCTGGAGCGGAAGTTACAACTACAATACTTCCATCCTCAATGGCCCTCTCGGATCGGTCACCCCCGTTGATCGTCGCCTGCGTATCCTCGATTCCGATCTCGATCCCGCTGCCAACCCCGGCTCCGATCTACTCGTCGAGGCGCTCTACATCGCCCACGACGATCCAAACCCTGGCGACAACACCATCCACGAAACCGTTTCCATCACATCCGGAGCTCCTGGAGGAACCTGGCAGTTTTCACTGGCAGATCCGGGGCAGCTCGGTCCCGCCATCCTCGCCTGGCCTGGCAGCACCGTCTCGCAGATCACTCCTGGCGATGGCTCCGATGGAGTGGCCTTCCTGGCAGCCAAGGCATTCCCCCTCGATGACGACGAAACCACCTGGCGCTACGAGTACGCCATCTGGAACCACAACCTGTCACGCCATGTAGGTACGGTGGAAGTTCCCCTCCACTCCGGTGTTCAGATCACCGACCCACTCTTCATCGCCCCGCAGATCGAATCCCTCGGTTACGAAAACCAGTCGTGGCAGATCGATCTCGATGCAGATTCCATCCGCTGGACAGCACCTCAGCAGAATCCGCTACGCTGGGGTTACCTGTACAACTTCGCCTTCACAGCAACTGCCGCACCTGTGCCCGGAGACGTACATGCTACCGGCCATGATGTTGCCGGCGATCTGGTCGTCGAATCGCTGATTCCCGGGGGACCGATCACGCCTCCGATGCGTCGTGGCGATTGCAACGCCGATTCCGGCATTGACATCGCCGACGCCGTTACCGCTCTCGAAATCCTGTTCATGGGAGGGGCCGCGCCTGCTTGCACCGACAGTTGCGATGCAAATGACGACGGTCAGCTCAATATCGCCGACCCGGTTACACTGCTGACCTGGCTGTTCGGATCGGGAACCCCGTTACCGGCACCGCATCCTGGTTGTGGACAGGATGCCACCATCGATTCCCTCGATTGTCTCGAAGGAACTCCCTGCCCTTAGTGGCCGCAACGCTGCTTCAGGGACAGCTCGTCTCTTCACAGTCGAGAGGATCGGTATCGACCACATCTGGTCCACAGCCAGTGACCGGATTGGGCACTGCGGGCGGGGGGCCCCCGGAAAAGAGATAGGCGAGGTAATTGATCGGATCAGCGATGTTGAGGGAGCCGTCATCGTCGATGTCACCTGCATCTTCACAGGGAAGCGCGACCGATCCGATGAAGAGATATTCGAGAAGATACACCACATCGGCGACATTGAATCCTCCATCGCCGTTGCAATCCCCACGTACGAAGAAGAGCGGATCGACGATCACCAGCGTAAAACAATCGAACTCGGGCCAGATCGACTCGCCAGCTTCCGTCACCATGCGGATCTCCAGCGGTGGATCTCCGATGGTTTCACAGGGACAGAACTCGGTGAAGCCCAGCGGCGAGGTGAGATCGACCTCGTAATCCGCCTCGACGACCCTCTGTTCGATCCCGGCTGGAAACGGCTGTGAGTTGAGAAAGCTCATCACGACCGCAACGGACCAACCGTCCGACACGATGACCATATCGTAGAAATCGGGAGGGTTCGCCTGCAGGTCGAAACCCAGGTCCAGTTGCTGCACCGACCCCTCGCTTGGATCGTGGCACAGCCCGAAGGAAAAGGCGTGTAACGGATCTGGACTGGTGCAAGCGACGCTCAGCGCAAGCGATTGCGGCTGCGGCTGGAAAACCAGCAACTCGAACCTGTGTTCCGTGGAGAGCGGCGGTATCACGGGAGGATTACAATCCACATCGCAGAAGAGAGTCCCGGGAGTCGGGTCTTGCTCACACGACCCGACCGGCGGTGGCATGGTGCCGTCGAGTGCCACGTAGGATGTGATGGTGATGATATCCTGCACATCGATGATGTCGTCATCGTTGGCATCGCAGGCAAGGGCACAATCGATCGGCCCGGCACTGCCGAACAGGTAGTCGACAACCTGTACCACATCCGCAAGATCGACGTGCCCATCGACATGACAATCGCCACGACGGAAATCACCATTGGTCATCTGAGCAGAAAGGGAAGTTGCGAGCAGGATGAATGTAAGTATCTGCAGAAACTTGAAACAGGAACTGATTCTCAGCATCGAAATGCTCCCATCACACAGGGGCGAGCCTAATCTCGATGATACCGCATGACGATGCCGCCTGCAAAGTCTCTCGTGAAACGCAACGATCGAGCTGATACAATATATGGGATGCGGATCGGGAGTATCTATCCTCGCAAGAGTCCATCGGTAAAGGATGACACCATCGCTACATCGCAACAGACTTCATCACTGGTACCTGGCCCGGCCTCATCCAGCCCACCCATCATCGGGTGGAGCAGATGGTCCCTCGCTGCGCTGATCCTGCTGTGGCTCGGCTCCGGATTGCCGCTTCAGGCTCAGGAAGATCCGACGATTCCCGGTAGTTGTTCCAACGGTGTCGATGACGATGGCGATGGCAACATCGATTGCTGCGACTTCGATTGTGTCGGCGATCCCGACTGCAATGAGATCTGCGACAACGGAATCGACGACGATTGCGATGGGCTGATCGACCTGCAGGATTATGACTGCTTCGGAGTGCCCACACCTGGCTACTTCTCCCGCGGTGATGCCAACGGTGACGGTCAGCACGACATCGGCGATCCGGTCCTGGTGCTCGGTTACCTGTTCCTCGACATGACGATTGACTGTCCAGACAGTGCCGATGTCAACGACGATGGCACCCTCAACATCGCCGACCCCATCTCCTTGTTGCAGTGTCTCTTCATCTTCTGCGGCGGCCCCGTCATCGCGCCCCCCTACCCCGACTGCGGCTTCGATCCCACCGACGACGACTTCCACTGCTGGGATTACTTCGGCTGCCCCTGACTCG
>CBFIET010000110.1:0-5886 GCA_965661685.1 Planctomycetota bacterium | reverse complement strand
CCGGCGCTGGGTGCTACCAGTCAGCCCGCCCTGATCGAAGCGCTGATCCAGCTGATCCTGGTCGACTGTCGGGCACAGGAGGTGAGGGTTTGTGATAACCCCATCGAATCCCCGCCCGATTGCTTCATGAAGACGGGGCTGCGGAAGGCTACCGAAAAGGCGGGTGGACGAGTGTATCTTCCCGACCCCAATGCATTCCGACAGTTGAACACGCCCGGGGCGACGCTGATCGAGGAGTGGGCTTTCTTCCATCGACCCTTCACCAATGTCGACAAGGTGATCGGTGTAGCACCGGTAAAAGATCACAACCTCTGCCATGCTTCGATGGGAGTCAAGAACTGGTACGGTTTGCTAGGTGGACGAAGGAATCAGTTTCATCAGGACATCCACGAGATCGTCTCTGACCTGTCCATCATGATCAGACCCACATTGACGATTCTCGACGGTACCAAGGTGCTGATGGAGAATGGCCCCACCGGTGGCGATCCTTCCAATGTCGTGACCCGAGATGTGGTGATGGCCTCTCTCGATCCTGTCGCCCAGGATGCCTGGGCATTCCAGAATCTTCTCGAAAGGGATCCTGACCAGTTGCCAGAGTACCTCCACAAGTGTGAAGAGAAGGGTGGTGGACGGGTCGACTTCGAGGGTCGCCTGAAGGAGATCGTTTGAACTCCGCTGGAGGAACTCCTGATTCTCAACAGCAACCGCCACCGCAGCTGAAGATGTTCCCGCCGCCTGTTCGCAAGAAGTTGCGGTTGACCAATGTGCGGATCGTCTCGCAGATCTTCTTCTTCAGTGCGTTTCTGGTGCTGTGCTGGTTGACCTGGACGACTCGCCTTGCGGGGTATCCCGTCTCGCGAATCCTCGAGATGGATCCGCTGGTGATGATCTCGACGATGCTCTCCACCGGGTATGTCTACAGATATCTGGGCTGGGGATTACTGGTGCTCGGCTTGACGTTGTTGGCGGGGCGAGTCTTTTGCAACTGGATCTGCCCCTACGGAACACTGCACCAGTTCGTCGGCTGGATCTTTAACATCCACAAGACCAAGGACAACTTCCAACGCAATCGCTACCGGGACATCTTTTTCTTCAAGTATGCGGTACTCACGGTGATGCTCATCATGGCTGCCATGGGTGCCCTGCAGATCGGCTTGCTCGATCCGATCTGCCTGATGTACCGCACCGTCGCCACGGTCGTGGCGCCGATGTTCGATATGTCCATCGATGCGATGCCGGGCATCGATCCGCTGTGGATCGACGAGCTCAAGTTTGCACCGGGAGTACCCAGTCGTATCTTTGTCGGTTCCTTCTGGATCGGCCTCTTCATGCTGGTCCTGCTCGGAGCAAATGTCTTCATTCCACGCTTTTTCTGCAGGGTGCTCTGTCCGCTGGGAGCATTGCTAGGAGCCGTGTCTCGTTTTTCTCTCGTCAGGATCAATCGGGATGTTCACAAGTGCACCGACTGCAACATGTGCTTGCACCGGTGTGAGGGAGCTGCGGATCCACAGGCACAGGTCAGGGTCAGCGAGTGCTTCTCGTGCATGAACTGCATCGATGATTGTCCGGAAGATGCACTTTCCTTCACGATGGTCGGGCTCGACAGAAAACAGGTGAAGCTGCTACCGGATGTCTCGAAGCGCAGGATGTTCTTTGCGAGCATCATCGGCGCACTCGGTTATCCATTCCTGAAGATCCATGGTACCAACACCGATGCGAACTTCTCTCCCGACCTGATCCGGCCCCCTGGCTCGGTGGCGGAGCCGGAATTCCTGGAGAAGTGCATCAAGTGTGATCAGTGCATCAATTCTTGCCCCACAAACGTACTGCAGCCGGCGACCTGGGCGGAGGGAGGGCTGGAGGGTCTATGGACCCCGGTGATGAATTTCAACATCGCTCACTGCCAGTTGAAGTGCACCCTCTGTTCGGAAGTGTGTCCCACCGGAGCGATTCGCAAGATCACCGTCGAGGAAAAGATGGGTAAGGGGGAGTACCAGGAGCAGGGGCCGATCGTTCTCGGCACCGCCTTCTTCGACAAGGGAAGGTGCTTGCCCCACGCCATGGACATTCCCTGCGTGGTTTGTGAAGAGGTCTGTCCCGTATCACCGAAGGCGATCCAGACCCACGACGAGGAGGTCAAGAATGTCTTCAACGAGGTCGTTGTACTGAACAAGCCCTTCATGGTCCCGGATCTGTGCATCGGATGTGGAATCTGCCAGGCAGAGTGTCCAGTGCGAGATGACCGTGCCGTTTACGTCACCGCTGTGGGGGAGAGCCGCTCCAGTGAGAGAAGCCTGTTGTTGAAGAGCAGGGCAAAAGAGGGGTAGGATCACCAGCCGAGAGACCAGGATTGGGAGATGTGATATGGAAGACAGAGATGTAGGCCGCAGGGATTTTCTGAAGAAGGGCCTGGTGGCAGGGGCCAGCCTCACTGCCATCAGCGGCATCGCTTCCGGTCAGGACCCGGAACCAGCGGAGAAATCCGATCAGGATCCCCAGGGACAGAAGCTGCTTCCCAGGGTTCCCAGGAGAAAGCTGGGAGATACTGGCAAGGAGATCCCGATCCTCCTCTTCGGCTGCTCACAGGTATTCGATCCCAAGTACGACAAGATGCTTCACCGTGGTTTCAAGGCGGGGGTCGATTACCTCGATACCGCTCTCGTCTATGCCAACGGTGAAAGCCACAAGACACTCGCTCCCTTCGTGAAACAGGTCGGGCGCGACAACATCTGGATCACCTCCAAGGCTCCCCCCCGAAACAACCGTGCGACGGTAGAGACCTACACCCGTGATCTGGACACCTGTCTCGAGCAACTCGAGGTCGACCATCTCGATCTCTTCTTCATGCACTACGTCTCCGATGCGAAGTACCTCGAAAAGGAATACATCGACATGGGGGAGAGGCTGAAAAAACAGAAGAAGACCGACTTCTTCGGGTTCTCCTGTCACGATGGAAATGTCGTCGAGTTGATGAACAAGGCGGCCAAGGTTGGTGGCATCGATGCCATCATGTTTCGCTACAGCTTCGGTCAATACGGCGACAAGGAGCTGAACAAGGCCATCGACAACTGCAAGAAGGCGAAGATCGGGCTGATCGCCATGAAGACGCAGAAATCGGTCCCTGCCGCCCAGGAAGAGGTGATCAAGTTCAAGTCGAAGGACTTCACCCTGGGGCAGGCAAAGCTGAAGGCGGTGTGGGCCGACGAGCGCATCGATTCCGCCGTTTCCCACATGGACAGCCTCGAATTGCTCGAGGAGAACGTGGCTGCTGCGAAGTCTCCCATCA
Organism: Planctomycetota bacterium; assembly: GCA_965661685.1. Taxonomy (GTDB): domain Bacteria; phylum Planctomycetota; class UBA8108; order UBA1146; family UBA1146; genus QNYK01. Next base: position 2,600 of record CBFIET010000110.1, on the reverse strand, counting down.
AGCTCGGCATGAGTGATTTCCACCAGCTCAACCGCCTGGCAGCGTGTACCAGCGGCTTCTCGTGCATGGGGTGCAATCACCACTGCCAGCCGAAGATCGCCGCAAACACGCGAGTCTCCGACGCTCTCCGTTATCTGATGTATTACGAGTGTTACGACGAGCCGGAGAGGGCGAAGGAACTCTATCGGAGAATGTCTCCGGCCGAGCGGCAGATCGACGGGGTCGATTTCGCCGCTGCCATCCGCGCCTGTCCCGAGGGGGTCGATATCTCTACCCGGCTAAAACTTGCCCAGGAGTTGATGGCCTAGAAGTTGTTGATCTTGCCGTGAGGGAGCAGCGGATTCCGGAGCACAGCAACAGCATCGCGGACTGGTAGCATCGAGGGCTAACGGTCCTGGCACTCTACTTGCCAGAAAAGCGTCCCCGGCAGGATTCGAACCTGCGACCTTCGGATTAGGAATCCGATGCTCTATCCAGCTGAGCTACGGGGACATTGCGCTTCTTTTTTCCAGGTCTCTTCTCACTTCGATGCCGTCATCGTTGCAGCGAGGGATTGTGAGAGCACAAGCGGCGCAGCGTATACGCTCCCACCTCCCAGGTCGAGAGCAGCCGCAGGCTCTGGTGGATCAACCGCCCTATTCCGATCAGATCTGCCAATCCTGACTCACTGAGGTCTGTCATCTACTTACTGACAAATACCTTTTCGTCATTGTTGAGGATATACAAAGCATTACATTTGATGGGGCTGAATTGTGAAATATCACAACTTATTTGGGGAGAGAACTCATGTTCCACAACACCGATTTTTCGGGTTCTTGTGTGTGTGTAGACCGTTTTGCCGTGGCAGCGAAAGCGGTCCTGCTGGCCGTAATCCTGCTCCTTACACCGATTGGATTCGTTTCCGGTCAATGTGAGATCGCATCCGAGGGAGTCGCAAGCATCGGTGCAGCGACACACGTGATGCTCGATGGGAACTGGGCTGCGCAATCGGATGGTACCTCGCTCGAGGTACTGCAAAGAGATGCGGGCAGCTGGCAGATCTTGCAGAGTATCGACCTACTCGGCGCCACGCTGCAATCCGCTTCCCTCGAAGGATCCGATCTGGTCCTCGGGTTTGCCGCTGAGGTTCGCCTCTACACCTTCGATGGAGCGGTCTGGAATCATCATTCCACCCTTAGCGGGGCGATAGCCGGTTCGGGAGATCCAAGCTGGGGAACGGTACTCGATCATTCAGGAGACCTGCTCGCAGTAGGCTCTCCCGGAACCGATGAGCTGTACTTCTTCACCAGGGTCTTCGATGGAGCTGGCGATTCGACATGGATCGCCGCCGGATCCACCGCAGGAGCTGCGGGATCCCAGATGGGATCGACAGTTTCACTCAGTGGAGAATATGTCAGCACCACCTCTCCTCAGACGAGCGAAGTGTTCACCTTCCAGTACCAGGGACTCGCCTCCAATCAGTGGCTGCTCGATGCGACCCATCCGCTGGCAGTGGCATCCGGATCGAGCATCAGCCTCGATCAGACTGCCGGTGAGGTACGGCTGATGCTGCCATCTGGTCTCGGTGCCAACGTCTTCCTTCGAGGGGCGGGCGGTTGGGCGCCGGAGTCGGTCCTCAGTTTCCAGGCATCCGCCGATCCAAGCATGACTCTCGAGGGAAACCACGCACTGGTGACGACCTCCTGTGGCCTTCGGCTCTTCACCAGGTCTGCTACCGGATGGAATTTCGGCTTCAAGATCGAGACTGTCGATGCGCTGGTTCCTTGTCTGGAAACCCCAGCAGGAAGTGGATCCTCTCCACTGTCTCTTTCGGGGGATGCGGCGATGTTTGCCACTACCGCTTCGGGAACGCGTTTCCTCTCAAGCCTCGTCTTCACCGATTGCAATGGCAATGGAACCCTGGACTCCTGCGAGATGGCGTCCGGTTCACCAGATTGCAACGGGAATGGAATTCCTGACGACTGCGACTTCGCTTCGGGGACGATGGACTGTAATCAGAACTTCATCCTCGATTTCTGTGAGGTGAGCCAGGGGTTGGCACCCGATTGTGACGGCAATGGAATCCCCGATGATTGCGACCTGGCCTCGCTCGCTCAGGATTGCAACGGAAACAGCCTCATCGATAGTTGTGAAATTGCCGATGGCCTCTCTGCTGATTGCAACCAGAACTCCATTCCAGATACATGCGATGCTGCTGCAGGAGTGATCTACGACTCGTTACCACCGGTCATCACCGGGGTTCCTGCGGACATCATCGTCACGATCAATAGTGGAGAATGTGAATCTCCAGTGACATGGCAGCCACCGACCTCTTCCGATGACTGCTCTCAGACGACGATGACCAGCAGCCATGATCCAGGTGATCTATTCCTCTCAGGAACCACCTCGGTCACCTACACATCTACCGATGAAGCGGGTAATTCCGGCGATGCAGTCTTTCAGGTGACGATCCTGGAACCTGATCCACCCTTCTTCATCTCGGTTCCGGGGACCATCACAGCCCTGTCCGATCCAGAGACTTGCACTGCACAGGTCTCATGGCCACCCCCGTTTGCACTCGATGCTAACAACTGTTCTCTTCCCACCGTCTCCACCACCAT
>CBFIET010000109.1:0-12315 GCA_965661685.1 Planctomycetota bacterium | reverse complement strand
TGGTTGCGATTTCTTCGGCAGCCTGGAGATTCTCCTGCCAGGTGGCATCCGGTCGCACCCCCCCGGTCGTGCGAATCGTCTCGAATGTGGAGTAATCCTCTCCCGACATCATCATCATGCCGCTGAGGATCTGGATGTTGGATTCCTTCAGCAAGCCAACGGTATCTGCCACCTCCCACTGCTGACGTAACGGATCGAGAGCCAGCTGCACCGCACCGACCCACGTCGCTAACACCTTATCGACCAGATCCTGTGGACTCGATGGGTTGAGTGACCAGGAACAGACTCCCAGATTCATGACGACTCCCTTCCGACAGGAGCATCGTCGGGAGTACTCACCGTTGCAAGGGAGGAGACGGACGAGGATCGGGGTATTCTCAATACGACCCACCGAGAGGATCGATTGGAGTGATCGCCGATGGGAGGAGAAAGATGATCGTAGGAGAAAGATGATCGCGGGTGGAAGTGGATCGTGGGCGCAGATCCTCGCGGGCGCAGATCCTCGCGGGCGCCGGGCCCGCGGTAGATGGTCAAGGTCTGCGACTGGCGAGGAAGACGGGACTCGAACCCGCAACAACCGGCTCGACAGGCCGGGACTCTAACCAATTGAGCTACTTCCCCAGCGAGTCGCAAACCTCAACAACAGGCCGAGCAAGCGAGGTGTTTCTCCTCGTTCCCTGTGGCCTGATTTAGAAATATATCCCACCGATCGGATCTGTCAAGCGAGCCATGGCAAGGCCCGGAAAGGTGTGCCGACTTGCCCCCCCAGCAGCGGAGTGGCAAATTTCCCCAGCCCTCCCTCTACGGTGGTCACTACCACAGGAACAGCAGATTCCAGCTGAAGTAAAACAGGATCATCAACACCAGGACAATCTTTGCGGCCAATCCAAGTGCTCTTCCCACCAGTGATGCAAAACCGACGGTCACCGCTTTTTCCTTCGATTCTGCGCCGGAGTGCTCCTGACGCTGTTCAAGTGCCTTCTTCTCCCCGAGGTAGGCTCCCACGAAGGTCCCCACCAGAATTCCCACCAGACCTCCCACGATGGGCAGCAGTAGATTCCCGCCGATCCCACCGACAAATCCGCCGAGCATCGCGCCGATGGAACCCTGCCGGCTCGCCCCCGCCGCCTTGCCGCCGATCAATCCGGACAGAAATTCGACCAGTTCCGCCAGAAATCCAGCACCTATCAGAACTGCCGCCTCCACACCGATCGAGTCGAGGGTTCCCACATCATCGTTCCACCCCAGCATCCAGCCGATCAGGGCGACGATCCCCGGCAGGAACTGCCCTGGCAACCCGATCGAGACCACCAGTAATCCCAGCATCGATGCGAGACATTGAAAGAGGTAGTAGAAGAAACCCGTGTGCTCCGATAGGCTTTCCAGCATCGATATGCCTTTCCTGTGGAAGGCACCATCTTCCAGCGGACATCTGTGCGGGGCAACCCCATCTCCAGCAGACCGGGTAAATCGACGAATAGTTACCGGAAGGAACAGTAGCGATGCATCAACCGAGCAGATACGCCGATTCTCCAGAGCGTGGCAAATCGATCCTCCTGACACTGCTTCTCATCACCCTTGTCGCGGGCGGCTGTCGTTCAGGCGCGCCGCAGCAGACCAGCAAGGCCGACCCTCCCTCCCGGTTGACCCAGGAGCAGTTCTCCACCGTCATGCTGGCGGATCAGGTGGTCGGTTTCATCGGCAAACGAGAAGCCAACATCGTCAGGGGAGAATCGCAAGTCAACACCGCCGTCTACAACATCTACGATGCGGGATTCCACTGCATCGGATCCTTCGACGCCTCCGGAACGACCTACCGCTTCACTCGAAGTGGACCAGAAAAGGTAGGCCACTTCAGTCCCGAAAAGTCGTTCCAGATGGTGAGCGGAATCGAAGGGATCGTTCAGTTCCGGGAGGGCCTCAAGTAGAGGAAAGGGATCGAACTGGATGAAGACGCCGTCCTGGATCACCCCGAGGCGAAGTCGCTGGTTGGTTTTCCTCCTGGCACTGGTTGTTCGCCTGTGGATGGTTGGCGAGTCAAGCCAGGTTGATCCAGCCTTCAGTCATCCCATCATCGATGAACAGACCAATATCGACATGGCCCGGGGATTCCTCGCAGACGGCCCGGCCCACGGCACCCCCTACTGGAAACCCCCCGCCTATCCACTGCTGCTGTCGATGCTGGCATCGCCATGGGGTGATTTAGGAAGCAGCGGACAGCCGGTTCCCCTCTCGTTCAGCTGGCTGGTCAAGATCCTGCAGTGCGTTCTCGACTCCATCACTGCCCTGATGATCTGTCGCCTGGGAGCCGCTTACGCCGGAAGCATGGCGGGACTGCTGGCAGGAGTCCTCTACTCCCTCGCCTTGATGCCGGTCTTCTTCTGTGCCCAGTTCCTCGACACGACCCTCTTCACCTTCCTGATCGTGCTGGCGATGACCCTGGCCAGGAGTGCCATCCTTGAGAGCGGCTCGTTTGGCTGGGTCCCTGCAGGAATGGCCCTCGGGCTCGCTTCCATCACCCGCGCCACCGGCCTCCCCATCGCCCTCGGAATCACCCTGGTGGCATTGTGGCAGCCAGCACCGACGCTACTGAGGATCACACGCGGATCGCTGGTGATCATCGCCTGCTCGATGACGATCGTGCCCGTCACCGCCCTCAACTGGAAGATCGGGGGTGATGCGGTTCTCATCAGTTCCAATGGCGGCATCAACTTCTACATCGGTAATCGATCGGGAACCTCCATCGGAGAGGACGGCCTCACATCGGTCGCTGCCGGCCCGCGCTGGAATCGGCTGCTGGCCAAGAGCAGCGATCTGCCGCGACCATCGGATCGTAGCCAGCACTATTACCAGCTGGCCCTGCAGGAGATCACGGAAGCGCCGGCAGATTGGTTGCGACAGATGGTTCGCAAGAGCGCAGCGCTCTTGTCCTCACGAGATGTTCCCAACAACAAGAACCTGATCGAGGAAACCGATCGCAATCGAGTCATGCAACTTCTTTCCTATTCACCGGGGTCGAGTGGTTTCCTGGTCGCCCTCATCGTCGCTGGATTACTGGTCGGTCGCCGGGGATTGCGTGAAGATGATCTACCGATCCGCATGACGCTGCTGATGTTGGCACTGATCACCCTCGCCTTCTTCGTGGCGGGGAGGTACCGGGTGCCGCTGATGGCGCTGGGCTGCATCGTCGCGGCGCGAGGACTGGTGGTGCTGGCAGCGAACAGAAAAATGCTGCTTCTCTACCCGCTCCTGCTGATCCTGGTCTTCGCCATCCCGGTTCCCGGACGGGAGTTGATGCAGCACTACTGCATCGATCCGGTCGCCGTCGGAAACGTCCACGAACATCGTGGAGAATCGCAGCAGGCGGCTCACTGGTACCTACGCAGCCTTGAACAGGATCCAGACGATGCACGGGCGCACCACAAACTGGGGCACCTCGCCCAGGAGGCGGGCGATCCTGCAGCCGCCATCTCCTTCTTCCGGAAGGCCACCGAGGTCGACCCCGACTTCACGTCTTCCTGGAACAGCCTCGGCTGGATGCTGATCAAGGATGATCCGCAGCAGGCTCTTCGCTGCTTCCAGGAAGCGGTGCAGCGCGATCCCAGTTACACCGGAGCATGGATCAACCTGGGGATGTTTCATGAGGGACGTGATGACCTGCGAAAGGCGCAGGACGCCTATCAACGCGCCAGAAAACTGCAACCGGAACGGGCCTTACCCCCCATCCTGGAGGCGCGAATCCAGTTGAAACTGCGCGCACCTGAGAAGGCGAGTCGGTTGCTGAAGATGGTAGACAGGACTGCCCTCGCCGGCGACAGCGAGGACCTGTTTCAACAGATCGAGGCGCAGATCCGCACAGCGCAGGAGCAAGAGCCGGAAAAAGAGCCGGAGCCTCCTACTTCCCCGCAGGAGGGAACTCCCCGCGATCGCCCCGAGGAGAGAGGTGTCGTCGGTTGAAACAGCATCCTGTGAGGTCGCTGCTAACGAATCTGTCGCAGTACCGTGATGTAATCACGTCTGGCAGTGGGACTCTGATCGGCTCGTAACCACACGTAGTTACCGAGGACGATATCGGTGGCCCCGTCCTCATCGACGTCGTCGAGGAGCACGGCGGAGTGTACCGGGTTGCCCACCTCCAGTACCCGGACCTGCCACTTTCTCGCATCTCCCAGGTTTTCTGCCCACACCACCGAATCCCAGTTCTTCCAGGTGGCGGGATCCAGTTGCGGCAAGAAGGCAGCCCCGACCACATCGAGATCGCCATCGCCGTCGAGATCTCCAACAGAGGCTCGCTCGCAACCGGGCAAGGTCATGATCTCGTGGAGCGTGGTAAAGGACGATCCGACACGCTCGAGCCAGCGCACTCCATGGATCGGTTTCGGGGTGTTGTCATCGAGGGTATCGCCATTGACCAGCAGTAGATCTCGATCCCCGTCCCCATCCAGATCGACCAGATCCATGCCGGAGGATCCCCACGCAGCGTGGGGCCAGTTCAGCAGCGACTGCGGCGTAAAGTTGCCGCTTCCATCGTTGGTAAACTGCAACACCATCTCGTGCTGCTGTGACAGCAGGGCCAGGATGTCGAGATCGCCATCGGCATCGACATCTTCCACCTCCACCGCAACGAACCCGTCACGCTTATCGAGTTCAATCGTCTGGTACTCGCCTTCCTCCAGGCGCATCCATACCAGTTGACCGGGACCACGGAATCCGAAGGCACAGGCGATCAGATCCGTGTCGCCATCTCCATCCAGGTCTCCCCCTTGTAGATCACAGCAACGGGCCAGTTCCCCCCCCACCTGCTGGGCGTTCCACTGTCCCTTCCGGGCAGAAGCCACCCACGCTCCGCCACGCACCTCGTTGCCTGGATTCATGCCTCCGATGGATGCGACAAGGATCTCCCGGCCACCTTCTGAATCGAGATCGCAGTGACGCAGTGCCGAGGGATATCGAAAATCAACGGTCGGCAGGAATGGCAACAGTGGCGAGTCCAGCGGATTTCCATGGGGAAGGATCATCAATCGCCTGCTGCGCAGTTCCGAGGCGAGAATTCCTCTCCCGTCCCCACCGGAATCCTCCAGCAGTAACAGATCGGAGATCGCCGGGATCCGTTCCGATTCGAGTCCGCGGGGAGTCCTGTCGATGGTCTCGAACAGAAGTTCCGTCTCGGGCAGGTGCCGCGTGAATTGCAACTGTTCCGGAGCTTCCCGTTCATACCAGTACAGTGCGATGGCAAGTTCTTCGGGAGTTGCGGCGGGTTGCCCCCACTCACCGACCGTATCCGCCATCGACAGCACCACCTTTTCCCAGGCTGCCCGGGGCAGGGTGTCGGGGAGCAGCGGAGCGTGGCAGCGACTGCACGCCCCCATCACTCGCGACTCCGCATCCTCCTTCATCTCGGCGGTGACGGGAGGGAGTTTGAGGCGGGCACTGGCAATGGAAGATTCGGGAGTCACCGATCGAGATTTGACCCCGGTGGCTTCATTCGTCGCGGGAGACACCGATCGATCTCCATCACAACTCACCAGAAGCAAGGGAACGAGCAGGGAGAGTTGCCACAGCATGAAGATGGATTGTCGACCGAATGGTGCCACTGGATGCCGCCCTTTCTGCGCCTAGAATAACAGAGTTGAATCGGAGTGGTCCAGTTCTCCGTCACTGCAGACGCTGGATCCTCCGTCGAACCGTGGACTCCGCAGGATGGGATGCCTTCGATGAGATCAATCACACTCATGCTGCTATCGCTACTGTTGCTACTTCCCCTCACCCCTTGCAGCCTGTCGGCGACCTCGTCGCCACTTCCTGCTCGCCAGGATCCAGCGGATCCACCCGAGGAGGAGAAAGAACCCTCCCCCCAGTTCAAGAGTGAAGAGGCGAAGGCTCTGTTCCTGTCCGGTTGCCAGCAATTTGAAAAGAGAGACTGGCGAACGGCAGGTCGATCCTTCAGCGACGCACGCAAGGATACTGTTGACAAGGCCTCAAGGAGCATCGTGCAACGGTGGGAAAAGGCATGCAAGGGTGGCAAGGCGCTGGATCGTGCCAGCGCCGATCATCAAAAGGGTGCCCACCGCAAGGCGTGGGGTGCGGTGGCTTCCTTGAGAAAAAAGTATGGTGAAACGCCGCTGGTGACCGCCATCGATGCCCTGAAGGAACAGGTCTATCCCGAGTTATTCCTCGATCTCGCCACCTTCGAGGAGAAACCGGCCGTGGCGGAGGAAGCCGCGCGCAAGGCGTTACCGCAGGACCGGAGTCGCATCACCCGCGATCCGGAGCGGATCGTCGAGGGGAAAGGAGCGCTGGAGTGGCGTTCCGGCGGAGGGCAGGGCTTTGCCGGTCTCAGTTTTGGTCGTCTTCCCATCGCCACCATCGAAGAGCTGGTGATGGATGATTTTCGCTGGATTCGTTTCTCCATCTTCAACGAGGACGACAATTTTGGCAAGTTCACGCTCTTCTTCGGCACCGATCCGATCGGCCCCAACCAGGCGTGGGCCGGCGCCGGGGGAGCCGCCGGGCTGTTGCGCAGGAACTGCTACTACCACCACTTCACCCTCAAGAAACCGGGCTGGAATCACTTCCGCATCGACCTGAAGAAGGAGTTGTCGAAGAACGAGTCGATCCAGTGGTCGGACCTGCTGTCGCTGTATCTGCTGACGGTGCCACCATCACACCCGAAGAAGATAACCATCGACGCGGTGAAGTTGGAGAAGCCTTGAAGAGACTCCGAAAACAGTGAGACAGCGAATACAGTGAGACAGCGCGGAATTTGAGGCAGCGCGGAATTTGAGGCAGCAGCGGCGACGGATACTCTATCTGATCACGCTTCACGGAGATCAACGGCCGCGATTCCATGCCGAGAGTGCCTGGCAAACTGTTACCGATTACCACGGAAAACGTCCGGCTCTCGAAGCACATGTTGAAGAGAAGGAGCGAGATTGATCGTTGCCATTCTATCGGTACTGCTGATCTTTCCATCGGGGCAGGTCCCTGCTGGGCGTATCGATCTTGAATCACCGCTCAAGAACACTAGCAACGGTGCGGTAGGGACTTATTTTTCCTGGGTCTTTTCACCGAATGGCAAGTGGATTGCCGGTGGCAGTAGTCCGGTGAAAATGACCGACAATTCCGGCGAAACGAAATATCCCGCTGGAGTTTTCGTATGGGACGCCAAAACCGGTAAGTTTCTCAAGCGGCTTGGTGATCACGACGCAAGTGTCGATTTCCTGGCCTTCTCCGCCAATAGCCAGAGGCTGGTCAGTGCACATATCGGCCGAACTCAGAGCAAGGACCCGGAACCGACCGTCATTCAGGTATGGGATCTGCGGCGATCAAAATTAAAAACCAAGTTTGACATCGAGGGAACAGCCAAGAGACCGCGTATGACTGAGGATGGGAAGTCGTTCGTCTGGCTGGGCCAAGATGAATCCCTTTCCGTCTGGAATCTCGATAAGGGCAAGCAGTTATGGCAGTTGAAGGACACCGGCCTGAAACATTTTGATATCTCACCCGACGGTAAAGTAATCGTCGGCAACTTCTTTCAGTACGAGAAGACAGAGGTCTCTGGTAAGCCGCGGCGCAAGATCGTCGCGCGTGGTTTCAAGGCATGGAATCTTTCCGATGGCAAAGAGCTCTGGCAAGTTGAATCTGATGGTCGTCACTGGCAAGGGATGCTGGTGTTCTTCCATCCCCAGGGGAAAAAGTTCTTCGCTGTGTCCGCAGGCACTTCGAATAACCAGGGAACTTTGGTGAGTTTCGACGCTAGCGATGGTGCTCTTGAGGAGCAGATTGCTCTGAAGAATCTCGGCAGCATCGGTACAGTCGGGATCTCTGCCGATGGAAGTCGCATCGCCATCAAGGCTTTCATGGGTAAAGAGCTCACGGTGTGGAGTCTCGATGATGGGGAACAACTGCTTCATTTGACCGCGACATTTCCTAACGACTTCGGAAATGTCGCATTCAGTTCCAACCTCGATCATGTCGGTGGCGATGTTCCGGGTACGAAGAAAAATAGGTTCGATGTCATCGGCCCGGGGATCTTGCCGCTTCGGCCTTGACGGTCATGGCAAGTTACAATTACCAGCACCGTATTCCTTGGGTGGATCTCCATGCGGAATCGGTCCCGGAGCGACCAGCCAGCGCCTGGGTCGTAACAAACCATCGACGACTGCAGCGATGCCAACTACCTTCTGATCCTTCCACACCACCATCCTGTCGATAGGCACCGGGGGTGTCGGAGACAGTTGCTGCCAGGGGATCACCTGCCCCTGAGCAAGACGTCGAGCCTCCGTTTCCTCGACAGCGATCGACGGCATGTGTTCCACCAGTCGCTCCAGCGGCAACCAGTCATCCCGGCTCACCCGATCCCATCTCCTTGCCATTCCCTGGTGATGGACCCCGCATGCGGTACGTCGAAGTGCCATCAACATCGAGGGGATTGCAAGTTGTGCTCCCAGGTCCCGGGCTAGACTTCGTATGTAGGTCCCTGGGCCACAATCGATCTTCAACCGGCAGCGTGGACCATCCAGTTCCAGTAAATCGATGGCATCGATGCGCACGGGACGTGCTTCCAGAGGGGTTTGATCGCCTTCGCGTGCTCGCTGATAGGCACGCTTGCCATCGACCCTCACCGCACTGTGCGAGGGTGGCACCTGCAACTGACTTCCGATGAAATCGGGAAGAAGAGATGTGATCTCATCGACCGATGGGAGGCTCACCTCTTGTGGTGGCCTGTGGATCGGACCCTCCGCATCGCCACTGTCGCTGTCGAGGCCAAACCAGACGGTTGCCTCGTAACTCTTGTCGTGAACGGTGAGCCATTCCTGAAACTTACTGCCGCTGCCACACAGCAGGACCATGACGCCGCTGGCGAGGGGGTCCAGGGTGCCACAGTGTCCCACTCCACCGATGCCGAGCTGCCGCTCGACAGAATTGACCACCTGCCGGGAGCTGGGCCCACGCGGTTTCCAGATGACGATTCCCCCGTCGAGGGAGTCACGCTGTTTCCGTCGGCGTCCCTGTCTTGGGCTCATTCTCTCTCCCGGCGCGATTCCTCGGGGAAAGGCGACAAAACACGGAAATCACGAGATCAATATACAATAAATTGGTGGAGGCGCCGGGAGTCGAACCCGGGTCCCGAAACGCTTCCAGAAGAGTCTCTACAGGCATAGTCCGTTGTTTATTGCCTCACGGTCAGCTCCAACGGACAGGATCCGAGTCGTGAGCGCCGATTCAATCTCGCCTGGAAGATCACCGGCTGGGTCTTCTTCGGCCAGTCCGTAAATTTGGCCCTCCAGTCACGATCACGGACAAACCGTGGTGGAAGGGGCGCTTAGTTAGACTAGGCAGCCATTGCGAAGTTGTTGTTCGCAGTTAAAAAGTTTTTATCCGGTGTTTTAGGAGGCCTCCGGATAACCTCCACCTGCCACTCTCCGTTCCGACGTCCGGTCGAAACCGTTTCGCCCCCTTCTATTTCTCTCGTGGACCTGCTGAAACACCGACGACATACGGCGACGTCCGGTTCCGAGATCCGCCCTGATCGTCACTCAAATCAGATCTTCCGTCCAGCCAATGCGATTGTGATCAACGATACAGATCTGCTCTCCTTCACACACATGTATCTGTACATTGGGCGATTACTGGAAATCGAAAATTATCGATTTCCAATATTGCCGCCATTTACTATGATCCCGCTACGGCCATTGTACACACACCTGTGGAGGAACACGTGCCCGACTCCCCGATTTTCAGCAGCATGGCTAGCGATCCCGAATTCCATGACCTGGTTCTGGCATTTGTCGAAGAATTACCCTTCCGATCGGACAGCATCCTCACCCACGTCAAGTCTGGCGATCTGGATGATGCAGCGGAACTTCTTCACCAGTTGAAGGGTGCTGCAGGAATCTATGGATTCCATCCGATCCATCACCTCGCCACCGAGGTGGAGAAACTGGCCAGAAGTAGCGATACTGGCACCGAGGAAGCTGCGATGCAACTGTCACAGATGTGCCGCAGGGCCACCGCAGAACCGGAATGATCACGTCGCGATGATCGCATCTGACGCAGTGGATCAGCTGTCGTCGCTGCGACGCATCGCCCGCTGGATATCTCTCTTCGATTCCTGATCCTTCTTGGCGCGACGCTTATCGTGTGCCTTCTTTCCCCTGCCCACGCCGATCTCCACCTTGATGCGACCCTTCTCGTTGAAGTAGATCTTCAACGGCACCACCGTCAGCCCCTTCTCCTCCATCTTCACCCGCAGTTGATGGACCTGTCGCCCATGAAGGAGCAATTTTCGCTTTCTGGTGGGTTCGTGATTGAAGTGGCCTGCATGGCTGTACTCGGCGATATGAACCTTCAGCATCCACGGCTCACCGCCGTCGATCCGCACGAATCCGTCGACGATTTCACATTTTCCTGCCCGCAAACTCTTCACCTCCGATCCCTGCAGGACCAACCCGGCCTCCAGGGTATCGAGGATCTCCAGTTCATAGCGTGCTCGTCTATTCTGGGCGATGATCTTCACTCGGCTGTTCTTCCTTTATCCGGCCCAACTACGGCACCGGGGCAGGTTTTGTACCACGACTCGGCCCAGATCATCACGGTAGACTTGACATCTCCCCGATACGAGGCTATTCATGCCGGTTCGTGCCGAAGTGGCGGAACTGGCAGACGCGCCAGGTTCAGGTCCTGGTCCGGTTCACACCGGGTGGAGGTTCGAGTCCTCTCTTCGGCACCAATTTTTAACCTTGAGGGCGATTAGCTCAGCTGGCTAGAGCGCTACGTTCACACCGTAGAGGTCACTGGTTCGAGTCCAGTATCGCCCACCAACATGAAATACTTGCAGCGTCTGGTCTTACGACTGGACGCTGTTTGCATGTTGTCGGCCCCGACACTCAAATTGTGCCCCGTGTGCGTCCCGACGTGCATCACTCCTTCGGTCACAAGCAGTCGTGGCTCCACCCGTAGTCACTCCCTGGCACCTGCGTCCTTGAGGAGATTGATGATCTCGGGGTTGTCGGCGAACGTCAGCGGGGTCAAGCCTTCTCTGTCCCTGAAGTTGACATCCGCACCCGCCTTGATCAGCAGCGTGACGATCTCCGGGGGCGAGGAGCCGGCGGCATACAACAGAGGGGTATCGCCGTTATCATCCGTGGCGTTGACATTCGCACCCTCGTCAATCAACACCCGGATGTAATCCGCCTTTGGATAGTTGGGCCAATGACCCTTCGAGCAGGCCGACAGCAACTTATAGGTGGCCTCTACTTCCTTGAGGAGTTTGATGATCTCGGGATTGGTGGCCCAACTCAGCGGGGTCCTCCCATTGTTGCCCTTGGCGTTGACATCCGCACCCGCCTCGATCAGCAGGGTGACGATCTCCGGGGTCTTGGATACACTGGCGGCGAGCATCAGCGGGGTCATGCCGAGGTTATCCCTGGCGTTGACATCCGCACCCGCTTCGATCAGCAGCGTCACGACCTCCGGGGTCCTGGACTTCCAGATCGCAAACGTCAGCGGGGTCATGCCGTCGTCGTCCTTGGCGTTGACGTCCGCACCCGCTTCGATCAGCAGCGACACGACCTCCGGGGTCTTGGATTCGCTGGCGGCGAGCATCAGCGGGGTCATGCCGTCGTCGTCCTTGGAGTTGACATCCGCACCTTCGCGAATCAGTCTCCGGATGTAATCCGCCTTTGGACCCTGGATGTCCTTTGCCCACGCCGACAGCAACTTCTCAGTGGCATCGAGGGCTTCCCTTGCCGTCGGCTTCTTGGCTTCCGGTCCGCACCCCGAGCAGCAGATCATCACAGTCATCAGTGTCGCAATACAGATCCGGTTCATCCGTTCCTCCTTCGGTCACAAGCAGTCGTGGCTCCACCCGTAGTCACTCCTTGGCACCTGCGTCTCTGAGGATTTCGATGATCTCGGGGGGCATGGAGAGCCCTATTGCGATATTCAGCGGGGTCGAGCCGTTGTTGCTCCTGGCGTTGACATCCGCACCCGCCTCGATCAGCAGCGTGACGATCTCCGGGGTCGAGTGGGTTGCGGCGAACATCAGCGGGGTCGTGCCGCCGTTGCTCTTGGCGTTGACATCCGCACCCGCCTTGATCAACAGCGAGACGATCTCCGGGGTCTTGGAGTAGCGGGCGGCGTACATCAGCGGGGTCCAGCCGTCGTCGTTCGTGGCGTTGACATCCGCACCCGCCTTGATCAGCAGCGTGACGACCTCCGGGGTCGTGGAAACGGCGGCCCTCATCAGCGGGGTACCGCCGTCGTCCTTCTTGGCGTTGACATCCGCACCCGCCTCGATCAGCAGCGTGACGA
>CBFIET010000108.1:0-5082 GCA_965661685.1 Planctomycetota bacterium | reverse complement strand
CCTACTCTACCGCTCCAACGAAGGTGAATTCTGACCGGTTCCAGAAAAATCTCGTTCGACCGTAATTGCCAGTTTTTCGACGTTTTGAGCCGATTCTTGCCAGATCTTCTGCCAGGGGATCTGCTCCGGGTCGTAGACCCGTGACATCAGGATTCTCGGCAAGGTCCAGTCGATGTTCGCCAGTTCGCTGCCCGACACGATTTCCCACTGCTTCTTCGCCAGTTGCTGGCGAAACTGATCGATCTTCTCCTGAAGGGCGCCACCGGCAAGTCCCTTCCTCAGCCGGTCGATGAGCCCGTTGAGTTTCCTGTCATCGCGTACCCTCCGCCGATGTCTGGAGAGCACCTCGCTCCCCGTCCCGTGGCGAAGAAGCAGCCACTCCTCCGTCAAGGTTGCTGCCAGAAAGGTCGCAAGGCTCTCGTTGAGACTGGCGTTACCGGAGATGTGCAGGGTTCGATGCACCAGTTCGTGAAGGATCAAATCAACGAGCCTCTCCTCCTCCAGTTCGATGAGCGAGCGCGGTATTGGTTCCGGAAACCAACCGAGACTACTCCATGCGGGAACCGCAAGAACATCGGCGATGAGCCCCGCCTGTTCCAATCGACGCGCCTCGAGCAAGGCGTGCTGTCTGTATCGGTATCCCTTGTAGGGGACCAGCCCTACCAGAGGAAAGGTCCACTGATGAAGAGCGAGTGACGAGGGATCCGCAGCAATCACGATCCAGCTGGCGGGTCCGACGATCTGATCTACCCGTTGATAGGCATCCCCGACGCGCAATCCTCTCTCCCGCGCAAATTCCAGTAGCGCAGGAATTTCCTGCAGTCGTTCCCGCGCGGGAGTGCCCTCTTCCAGTTCCACTGCAAGTTGTTCAAGAGGGACCGAGGAGGCGAGACGTTGCACCACTGCACTGCCGTTGGAAGCCAACCACGGTGCCTGACATCCGTTGCAGAACAGCAGCGGAGGCAGCATCAGCAACAGCAGGCCCATCGGAAGCAATCCGAGCCTCCCCTTGCTAAAAAATGAATCTGCCCGGCTGGTACGGTTGTTCATGGCAAGAAGTGTAACCGATGGGCGGATGTGTGACCCGACCAATCGCCCGGCGGGACGGCATCCCCTTCACGGAGTGGAATCGAAGATGGGGAATGGCCGGGGCTCGAACTGATCGAAGAATTCAGTGAATCCGAAGTAGTACTGATCGAAGACCGCTTCACCCGCCGGCCCCAGATAGACCGCTCCCGACTGTCCGAGAGGAATCATCGATTCGATCCGGACAGGGCCTGTCGATCCCACCTCCACCACCTGCGTATAGGTGGATCGATCGAGCCATGGTGTACTCCACACCTCACCGATCACCTCGCTGTTGAAATCGATGGTGGCTCTCTCCCGATCCCACGGCCGTGGTCCCAGTTGTGCCAGTGTGTCATCGAGGGCCAACAGGATCAGGCCGGTAGCGTCGGTCGGCTTGGGGGTCAGACTGCGATTCAAGAACCAGTCGACCCGATTCTGTAAAACGGTGTCCGATCCAGGCAGTGCCCGGAGAAATACGTTGAAGAGCAGATTGAAGTCCTGGTTGCTCCAGGTAAGGCTCTCCGTCTCCAGTTCATCCTCGAAGGTCAGTTCCAGGACCCGCCGGATCCACAGATCCTGCAGCGTCCAGGCATCCGCCTCGACGGGGGAATCGATCCAGCCGGGGAGTCCTCCCGGAACGAAGTATCCATCCCAAGATTCCAGGAGCGCCAGCGCATCGAGGCGATCCTGATTCAGATCCGTTTCCACTGCGGTGGTGAATGTATCCCTCACGAAGAACCAGCGGTTGCCGCCGCTATCTCCGAGGCTGCAGCAGTCGGTAGCACTGATCTCCGGAGCGAGATCACGGATGAATTCGAAGGAGAGGGGCCCCTCGGCGACCTCCTCCGCCAATCGATCCTGCATGGCGTGGGCCCTGTGGAATCGACCGTAGGCATGACGGGGACTCGCGCCCCCCGCTTCTCCACCTCCCGCCTTGTTGTTCCAGCCGCCAATCCAGCCGCGCTGTGGATTACGCACCGTCTTTCGAGGTTTGTAGGTGACTGGATCGGTCCACTCCATCGTGCCATCCCCCAGTTGTGGCAATCGAGGATCGGCCCCCTCGACCCTCTGCGGATCGAGACCTGCCATCCAGTATCCGATGTTTCCGCGACGATCGGCATAACAGACGTGCAGTCCGACACAGAATTGGTCCATCGCATCTCCGAAATCATCGATGTTACGAGCCATGATGAAATCGAGATTCACATCGAGGGTCAGTAGTTCTTTTTGCCAGTGTGAGTATTTCCAGCTCGCCACCGGTCCCTCGACAGAATCGGGATTGAGGATCAACGGTGCAACCACTGGCCCGTGCTCGGTTCTGTACACGGGAAGATCCAGGAACTGGTCATTACCCAGGGCGATCGTCTCCGTGCGATGAAGGAAGAGGTCTTCTGCGTCGTCGAGATAGATGTCCACCGTGTGAGGATGGGCGACCTGACCCGACCATGCGTGCCTTGGAGTCCTGCCGATGATGATTCCCGGCAAGCCAGCCAGTGCCATCCCGGAGACATCGATCCCGGCGCCACGCAGTGAGCCCTCAACAATCAGTCCGGGCGCACTGAACTCCATCTGAGGTCCGGAGTACAGGATCGGGTTCCCGGTCTCGGTCAGATCTCCCGATACGACCCATGCATAACTGCCCAGGCGAATCGGTGAGCCGATCGCTGCCAGCCTGCGGTTGGTGCCACCAAACACATCATCGACCCGGTCACGCAACGCTCTCAGATTGTCCACCTGATACTGTTGTGGTAACGGCTGAGGAGGGGCCGACTCTCCGAGGAATGGAACATTGAAATTCTCGGGTGGGATCATCGTCGGGGCTTCAGGATCGTCGAGCCATCGCAGATCATCAAACATATCGAGACCATCCAGGGGGTACTCATCCAGCAACTCTGCCAGCAACAGGGCATTATCGAGTTGATGGGTAGCCAGTGCTTCAGAATCGAAATTCCGCAGCAGCGTCACCTGCAGGTTCATCACATCCTGAATCGTCCAGGGATCGGCAGTGATCCCCAGTTGATGGAACTCATATGGGAGCAGGGAGGGATCGGCATTCACTTCCTCGACTCGTCGGTTCATTCCATCGATGTAGGCCAATGCAACATGTTGAGCCATCTCGGACAGTTGATTGAAGCCATCGAGAAGTTCCTCGTCGGAGTATCCGAGCAATTTGATGGCGATGTCGGTGTTCAACTGGCTCGGCCCGAGGATCTCCGTCAACCCTCCGCTGGAGAGGCGTCGAAACAGTTCCGATTGCCACAGTCGATCGGTCGCCACCTCGTATCCGAAGGATTCGTACAACTGGTACAGATCTCCACCTTCGATGAACCACACTCCCTGCTCATCTCTGGTCACCACCACCTCGGGTGGAGTCGGGCACACAGGGTAACTCGCACACTCCCCGATCGTTGAGGTAGAACAGTAGGGATAGGGATAACCAGGTGCTTGGCCATCGAGCAAGCGGAAGGCGATGATCAGCGTCGCATCGGCAAGATCCACGCTTCCATCTCCGTTGCTATCCATCGCCGCCGCACAGTCTCCTGCTGGTCCTCCGGTGAAGAGGTGCTGGAGAAGCCAGATTCCATCGGCGAGATTGACTCGCCCATCGACATTGGCATCTCCTCGGATGAAGGGAATATCACCGGCAGCGGCGGATACGGGGCAGAGGCCTAGACAGAGAGCCATCGTCAGTATTCGAAACATCTGGTACACCTCCAGTGATTTCCACCCTCCATCGTAGCAGCCAATCAACCCAGTTCGACCCCTGGGTTGCATCCTGCTGTTTACTGGTAAAATGGAAGTATCTGTCGTTGACGGAAGATATGTGGATAGGTGAGTCCCCACCCCCAGGAGTAATCATGTACAGAATCCCGATTTTGCTCACAGTCGCACTGTGGATGCAGGTTTCAGTACCAGCCGGTGAACCGATCGAAACTGCCTTTGTCGCCTCTGGCGTCGAGGTCGTTGGCGGTGAACTGGGTAGTGTTGCCGATCTTTTGAATCCCCTCCTGCAAAGTCAGTTTGACACCGGTGGCTTCCGTAATCTCCTGGAGATTCAGAATCTCGATGATCCGACGATGCAGGACGACGATGATATTTCCGTCGCTTCCTTTCCAGGTATCGATGTCGACGGCAATCCCGATAACGACTTTGACGGCACAAACCTGTTCGAGGTCGATCCGCTCGGTCTCACTGATACCGGTGAGCCTCTCACCATCTTCACCCCCGGATCCATCACTGCGGGGGCACTGCTGGCAGGCCCGGCTGACCTCGATATCGGGGGAGGAATCGTGATCCCGGGTGCGATGCTGGAAGGCACCATCGTCAGCGGCGGCGGTTCGATGGCGAGCCCGCCCATCGCTGCGGCGATCCCGGTTGCTCTTTTCGATGCGATCCCCGCGCCCTTTCCATTTGATGGTTTCCCCTTCAACTACGACACCATGACTGAGGTGCTCTCATTTCTTGGCGTCAACGCAGACGTCGATCTGGACGGTGACACGGTCCCCGATGCGTATTCGGTTGAATTCGTGCTCTCCTTCGTCTCCTGCCAGATCATTTACCCGGTGCTGGGAACCAATTTCCTGCGCGGCGACGTCAATGACGACGGTTCTCTGGATATCGGTGACGGAGTCAACCTGCTCGCCTACCTGTTCACGGGAGGAACCGAACCTGGATGCCTCGACGGGGCCGATACCAATGACGATGGACAGGTGAACATCGCCGATGCGGTGCTGGTTCTTAGCCACCTTTTCACCGGAGGCCCACCGCCCGCGATTCCATTTTCTTCCTGTGGTATTGACCCGACCGATGATCTGCTCGACTGCTTGACCCAGCCTGGGAGTTGTTGAGACAGACCGAGATCGAATCGATCTGGATCAACGATGACGACGGATCATCCCCTGGATGACTCGATCGAGTGCCTGCAGGAATGCGGATCGATCTCCCTGTTCGAAGGGAGCCGGTCCGGAGGTGGGTAATCCGAGATCTCTCATGTGAGTCGATAGATCTCTTCGA
>CBFIET010000107.1:0-5273 GCA_965661685.1 Planctomycetota bacterium | reverse complement strand
CCTCATTGATATGATGCGGCTTCTCGCCGAAGGCATCTCCCTCCACTCGCCACTGTTGCCATCCATCTTCGAAATCCATCAACAGGATGTCCGAGTCCACCTGTTGTGTGTCGAGTGGATAATCGCCCCTTCGTACATCCCTTGCCGTTCTGGCGAGGGATATCAGCGGCAGCTGCTGCTGGAGTTCGATCCCCTTGCGAAACTCCTCCTGGAATTTCTCCCTCGCGGTGTCGAGTTCCTGCAAGGCAGCGAAGATCTTTCCATCGAGATCACGGAGTCGGTGTACGCGGCGGGTCGAGCGGATGATTCCGGAGATCCCGGTCCAGTCCGCCTGTCTGATTCCATCGAACTTGTGATCGTGACAGCGGGCACAGGAAACGGTCGCTCCTAGAAACGCCCGCGAGACCACATCGATCTGATTATCGACGCGGTCGAGGGTGTCCTTCAAAACATCCACCGGGGCATGAGTCGCCTGGATGAGCCAGAACCAACCGGTTGCCACCGGCGATTCATCGGTGCCATGCTGCGGGTGAAGCCGGGGCTCTTCCAGCAGATCGCCAGCGATGTGCTCCTGTACCAGTCGGTCGATGGGAACGTCCTCCTCCATCGCTCGGATCACATAGTCTCGATACTTCCAGGCATACTCGATGGGGTAATCAAACTCGTGGCCGTGCGTCTCTGCATAGCGAACCAGATCGAGCCAGTGACGGGCAAAGTGCTCTGCATGAGCAGTGCTCGCCAGCAGCTGGTCGACGAACTGTTCGCGGAATTCTCGCGAGTCCTTCAACAGGAAGGTCGTGACCTGCTCCGGTGTCGGAGGGAGGCCAGTCAGATCGAAGGTAACCCTTCGTACCCACTCCTCCGGTGAAGCATCTCGTGCCGGGATCAGATCGACCGATTCGAGATCGGCGAGGACGAAGCGATCGACATCATCCGTGGCCCACTCAGACGATTTCACCGGGGGGACTTCGGGATCCTCGAGCAGCCGCCACGACCAGTGCCTGGTGTAGACCGCACCCTGTTCGATCCACTCCTTCAGCAGCGCGATCTCCGATGCATCCGGTCGCTGGCGTCCATCGGGAGGCATCGGATCATCATCGTCATGAATCCGCTGCAAGATGAGGCTCAGTTCCGGATGGCCCGGGGCTATGGCGGCGAGCGATCGGCCACTTCCATCGGTTGCACTGGCACGTTCGTCGAGGCGCAGGTTCTTCTTGCGAGCCTCTCCATCATTCCCGTGGCAGGGAAGACAATATCGTGCCAGGATGGGCTTGATCTGGCGGTCAAAATCGACGACTTCCTCGGCCAACTCCTCCGATGCAAGAGGAACTGCAAGGAGCTGGGAAGTCCAGGTCGAACCTGTCCCCGCCAAGATCAGGAGAACTGCAAAGATACGAACGATCATGCAGGAATGCTAACCGGGGTTGGTGACCTCCTCCAGTTCGCATTTATACCGATCGAGTTCAGGAGATCCGCATGCCATCCGATACCGATGACCGTCCTTCACTGCCCGCAGTGACCATCCTGATCCTGTTTCTCTCCCTGCTGGTGGTCACTCCCCTCGCCGCATGGCGTTGGGCCCAACAACTGGCAAGCCCGACCCCGGAGGTGATCACCCTTCAAGATGACGGCGATCGATTTCGAGGGCACTGGAGAGTCGGGGAGGTCGAATATCTCGTCGAGGAGGGAATCGACGAGGCGCGCTCCACCGGCACCCTTACCCTGTCGGTGACCCTGCCACCTGGCGAAGATGAAACGACCGATGTGGTGATCAGCGTGGAGGCGGCACGAGATGGTTCCATCGAGAAGGTTCTATTTCTCGACCCCGACGGAGATCACATCAGTAATGTATTCGTCTGCATTCGATCTGCAGGTAGCGGCAGTTACCTGCAAATGTTCCAGTACGCCCTGTCGATCGACGGAGTCAGTTCAGAGGGAACCTGGTCAAACCTGACCGCAATTCCAGAGCATCTGAGTGTTGGATACATGGGCCACGACACCATCGAACGTCAAAGCGAGATGCTGGTGCGGACCTTTCCCATCTATCTCGATGGAGATAGCAACTCGGAACCGACCGGCGGTACCCGATCGTTGATCTGGGACTTCCGTGAAGCACGCTGGAAACCGGACCCGCGGCAGTAGTTCAGACACCACTTCTACCGTGTCTCGAAACTACAGGATATATCTCACGAAAACGCCCCCGCCACGGCAGGGTCGAATCCTACAACTGGTTTCAAGGTACATCCGTGAACTGCTGATCGGACCGGTGAGATCGCACTACGGTCCAGGGAAGCACTGCAGTTCAGGGAACTGGAGAAGGATCTCTCGGCTGGGTGAGGTGTGACTACTTGCGCTTGATCTTGTGCAGGGTGTGCTTGCGCAGGCGCGGGCAGTACTTCTTGAGGCCCTCCTTGAGCTTCTCAGGGAGACCGCCCTTGACGTTGACCTGGGTCCTGTAGTTGAGGTCGCCAGTCTCCGTGCACTGGAGCCAAACGTACTCGCGGTTCATCTTCTTGGCCACAAGGCTCTCGCTTCCACGATCTTGTCGATCAAATTCATCTTCCGCCGGCCCTCTCCCTGACGGGAGTTCGCCCACGACACCTGCAGTGAAGTCCTGGATGGAACCATCACCCCTCTTCCAGGTCAAGGAAAACGGAGTCTCTGGCGCCCTTCCGGGACGGTTCCGGGGGAATTCTGGCCCCTGCCCATCGCCACCGCCCTGGGGAGCGGGTGGGTCCCTTGCCGCTCGGGTGGGTCGAGGGTACACCAGGAACGGACCGTGTCGGTCCTGCTGGCAAGGAGACGCTCCACATGACACCCCCTACCCCCTCCTCGATCTTACCGGGAGATGGATCGGTGCTGGTCACCGGGGGTACCGGTTCCACCGGCCGCTGGTTGCTTCGCTGGCTGCTGGGGGAAGCGGGAGCCAGCCGTGTCATCGCCTTCTCCCGCGACGAACAGAAGCATCACGACCTGCTGCAAGATCCGGAATTCCAGCATCCGGCACTGCACTCGATGGTCGGAGACATCCGTGATCGCCATCGTCTTCGAGAAGCGATGGAGGGGATCTCCCTGGTCCTTCACACCGCAGCGATGAAACATGTCCCCATCGCCGAGGCCAATCCCAGTGAAGCGATGCGAACCAATGTCGAGGGAACCGTCAACCTCATCGACGCTGCCAGGGATGCGGGAGTTGACCGGGTCGTCGCCCACTCCACCGACAAGGCAGTTGCGCCTGCCTGCGTGTATGGCACCACCAAGATGATGATGGAGAAATTGCTGATCGATGCGG
This sequence comes from Planctomycetota bacterium, assembly GCA_965661685.1. Taxonomy (GTDB): domain Bacteria; phylum Planctomycetota; class UBA8108; order UBA1146; family UBA1146; genus QNYK01. The sequence continues at coordinate 1,981 of CBFIET010000107.1, read as the reverse complement.
ACAGGGCATCGAAGTCGGCGGGACCTCGATTCGACATCGCCCGACACGGAAATCTGATCGGAAGTCGGGGCAGCGTCATCCCGCTCTTTCTCCGTCAAAAAAGTAGCGGTCGCCTCACCATCACCGATCCCTCGATGACCCGATTCTGGATCGGTGGTAGTGACCTGATCTCTCTGGTCGAGACGATCCTGGTCGATGCCCGGGGCGGGGAGATCTTCGTGCCCAAGTCTCCTGCCTGCCGCCTCGACACCCTCGCCGAAGCGATCGCCCCCGCTGCCACCCTGGTAACCACGGGATCGAGGCCAGGAGAGAAGTTTCACGAGGCACTGACCGGTCCCGAAGAGAGCGGCAGAATTCGTGAGTTCTGCGATTACCTGGTGATCGAACCTCCCCACGGAGGAAGCCGGGATGGAGAAGCAGGGACTGCAGTAGCCGCCGATTACCAGCTGACCAGCGATGGAACCAGGCTCCTGGACAGCAGCGAAATGCGTGCCCTCCTGCAATCGAGCCTTCCCGTAGAATTCGACTCAAAGGTCGAGAATTCCGTCTGAACAACCGTCTAGTTGGGTTCCGTTGCAGTTACAGGGTATGATGTAGTGAGGGTATGGTGCGGAAATCTCACCCCTGAACCGACGATTGGACCTGGCCTCCGATGCAGCGCTCCTTTGCCATCATGATTCTGATCGGGATCCTCTTTCCACTGTCGAGCGCAGAGGGACAAGGGCTTCCCATCCCGACCACCTTGCAGGACTGGGTCCAACCAGGAACCCAGCCAGGAACCCTGCTCGAACCGATCATCGCCGGTAGTGCCTGCAACCTGTGCCATTCCAGTTTCTTCACCGCCCCGGTAGACCGCTGGAGAACCAGCATCATGGCGCAGGCCGGTCGAGATCCACTGTTCCATGCCTGCCTCGCCATCGCCGAGCAGGATGCGGTAGCTTCGGGAGATCTGTGTCTGCGCTGTCACACCCCCGGTGCCTGGCTCGCTGGAAATAGCGTTCCTACCGATGGATCCGCGGTCAGTGGCGTCAACGATTTCGACGGAGTCACCTGTGATCTGTGTCACCGGATGGTCGATCCCAATTATGTTCCCGGGCAGAGTCCCGGTGTCGACCTGGGAATCCTCAACGCCCTCGCGGAGGTACCCAATCCGCAGCACAGCGGCCAGTACGTCATCGATCCACAGGATCGTCGGCGCGGACCGTACAATCTCGGTGCGGGATTCTCCTTTCATCCTTTCTTCGAATCGCCATTCCATCACTCCTCGGAACTATGCCGGACCTGCCATGACGTCTCCAATCCGGCGTACATCCGTCAGGGAAGCTCTTACGTATTGATCGATCTCAACTCTCCGCATCCGACTCACGACCCCGCCGATGAGTTCCCCGTCGAACGTACATACGGGGAGTGGAGTCAGAGTGCATTTGCTCAGGGTCCCGTCAATACCGACGGACGCTTCGGGGGAAACAACCCCTACGTCAGCAGTTGCCAGGATTGCCACATGCCCAGTACCAGCGGAATCGGCTGCAACCTGGGAGGCCAGAATCGACCCGATCTTGCCTTGCACAACTTTTCCGGTGCACAAACCTGGGTACTCGATGCGATCCATTCACTCGACACCTCCTACCTGTTGTGGGACACCCCTGCCTACATGGATCCGGCACAGATCGTCATTGCCAAGCAACGCAATGTCGAGATGCTCCAGAATGCAAGCGACCTCGAGGTCTCCGTAGTCGCTGATCAGATCAAGGTTCGGATCGTCAACCAGAGTGGTCACAAGCTCCCCACTGGATATCCGGAAGGCCGCAGGATCTGGATCGAGGTGCATTTCCAGGACCTGTTCGGAGCGACCCTCGCTCACCATGGAGCCTACGACTTTGACAGCGCCGAGCTGGAATCCTCGACCACCACGGTGTTCGAGGCGAAGCACGGCATCTCCGGTTTTACATCTACCCTCTCCGGATTACCTGAAGGGCCCTCC
>CBFIET010000106.1:0-11300 GCA_965661685.1 Planctomycetota bacterium | reverse complement strand
TCTCCTTGTAGATCTCGGGAAGGCGCACCGTCCTCACCGTTGTGCCCCCTTCCACTCCTGTTTCTGTCCATGCGACCACTGCTGAACTCGATCCAGCAGCGATGATGCGAGGGAATCCACTTCGCCGACCAGGTGAAGTGGTACCGATTCGATGAGATGACCCGAGTCGATGAGAAGAGAGTCCCCCCTTCTCCGAATCCTTCCGGGACCAGCGACGAACCCTCACCTCGGCACCGTCACCCTTCCGTTCCAGCCAACACACCATGCAGGATCCATCTTCCAGCGCCGTAACGTCGACCCTGCCAACCGGTCGACCATCATCGATTCGCACCGGTGTTTCCGTCCTGTCGTCCTCGCCTTGTAGAGATCTCAGGAGCACAGCTCCCTCCGGTGAGGGCTTTCCAAGAATCTCATCAACTCCGGTATACCAGGCGACCACGATCTTGTTCCCGGCCGCCGCCAGGGAGGGACCGTTGACGGGACACCCTTCCTGAACCCAGCGATCCTCGTGCACCAGTCCGGTGTCAGAGACCTTACCCCCCTGTATTTCCAGCCAGGAGATGTCGCGGACATCCAGATGATCCCGATCACGGTAGACGACGGTGACTTCCTCATCCTGAACCACGGCATCGACGGGACAACAATCGCACACGCGATCATCCAGCAGACGATCGGTTTCTCTCTCTCCGTCCGCCCCGATGATCGTGGAGCGTAAACTCATCGGTTTCGATGCTCCCCCCGCCATCGCCCGCCCATCGAGCCAGGCGAGGAAAAATCGATCTCCCAGTGAACGGAGAGCAACGAATCCATGTTCAGTACTGGAGACATCCCTGTGAGGCACGATCGGTTCGCTCCAGCTCTTTCCCTGATCTCTCGAGATGCTCACCTTCACCCCGTAGGCATAGGTCTCCTCGGAGATTCGATCGAGCCAGTGAACTGCGATGGTCCCGTCAGAAAGGACCGCCGCAGAAGGGAAATCAGCCCAGTTCACGAACCAGTTCTTGCCTGAAGCTGCAGTCACCGGATCGCCCCAGCCATCCTCTTCCAGCTTCGAGAGTCGCAGACGTACGCCCTCCCCATCGGGAATCGGCTCCACCCATGAGATCATCACCGAACCATCCGCCGTACGGGTGAGGTTCGGCATTGCGGATCCCTTTGCAGTGTTCAACTGCAACGGTTCTATGCGCAGGGAGGTGGGCAAAGGAGCTGGTTCATCGCCGTGCAAGGGCAGTAAATGGCATAGTGCTGCGACGAAAACCAACAGCAATCTTCCTGGAGATCTCAGGCTAGTATCCTGCAGCATGACCATCTTTCCTCGATTCACTGGCACCGATCCAGACTTGATTTTCCCGGTCCTTCATCACTGCCTGATATCCTCCGAACAGCCCGGTCCGTTTGCTGATCCTGTGACCGAGCTGGATCAGTTTCTCGACGACCAGCCGATCGAATCCAGATTCAAGAGCAACTTCTCCACCGTCGTCCATGATCGACCCGGTGGGCTGAGATGAACCGACATGTACCACCCGCGGGGCGTCTCCTGCTTCCTGTAGATTCATCTCGAAATCGATGATGTTCATCAACACCCATGCCTGTGCCTGCGGTTGAGTCGCCCCTCCCATGACACCGAAGGAGAGCCATGGCTGCCCCTGGTGCGTGACGAATCCAGGAATGATGGTGTGAAAAGGACGCTTGCCGGGGGCGTAGACATTTGCGTGTCCATCTTCCAGTGAGAACAGTTCGCCTCGATCCTGGAGACTGAATCCGAGACCCGGGGGACAGACTCCACTCCCAATACCTCGGTAGTTACTCTGGATCAGGGAGACCATGTTTCCGGCGGAGTCCGCAACGGACAGGTACACGGTATCCCCTTCATCGGTCTGACTTCGACCAGTATCGATCCGTTGTGCCACCTTCAGCGGATCGATCCGTTGTCGTTGCTGATCGGCGTACTCCTTCGAGATCAGTTTCTTCACCGGTACCCGGTAGAACTCCATGTCGGCATACTCCCGAGCTCGATCCTCGAACACCAGTTTCTTCGCCTCGATGAAATGGTGCAGCAGTTCTGCACTACCGAAGCCCCAGTCCTTGACGGGATACCCCTCCATGATGTTGAGGATCTGCAGGACAGCGAGACCCTGCCCATTGGGAGGGAGTTGCCACACATCGTATCCACGATAACTGGACTGAACCGGATCAACCCACTCCCCCCGGTGAGAGGCGAGATCTTGCTGTGAGAGGTAGCCACCGTGTTCCTGCACGAAGGAAGCGATCGTCTCTGCCACGGCACCGGTGTAAAAACCATCCCGACCCTCGCTGGCGATCTTCTCCAGCGTCGAGGCGAGATCGGGGTTGGTCCACCGCTCCCCCTTGCCGGGAGCTTTTCCATCGCGCGTGAAGGTACTGAGAAATCCCGGCTGCTCGGCGAGGACACGAGTACTGATCTGCCAGTAGTGAGCGATCAACTCCGTCACGGGAAAGCCATCTCGAGCGTGCCGGATGGCAGGGGCCAGGACCTGCTTCAGCGGCATCTTGCCGAACTTCTCGTGCAGAGCTGTCCAGCCATCTACACAACCGGGGACCGAGATGGGCAAGGTACCGTGGGGAGGAATCTCCTTCTTACCGAGTGCATTCACATCTCGTCGCAACTGCTCCAGAGAGAGGGACCGAGGAGAACGGCCCGAGCCGTTGTAACCGTGTAACTTGCCACTCTCCACATCCCAGACGATTGCGAACAGATCCCCGCCAACTCCGTTTCCCGTCGGCTCCATCAGGCCCAGGCAAGCGTTGGCTGCGATGGCTGCGTCGACCGCACTGCCCCCGGCGCGCAAGACCCCCAGCGCCGCTTCGGTGGCCAGTGGATGGCTGGTTGCAGCCATGCCGTGCACCGAATAGACCTCCGACCGCGTGGCGAATGGCTGCCCGGTGATGCGATCCCCCCCCGAGGAGATCCGTGAAGACATCAGGCTCAACAGGATCAACAGAACCATTATTTTCATCTCACCACTCCATCCCCGGTGAACGAGGTCTTCTTGCCGTAGAGACCCCGCATCCTAACTTCGACGGTGACTCTTCGGAAGGACACGAGGCGGCCCCTTCTGGCTCCCGATCTCTCCGTCGATTACTCTTCTTCCTCATTGCAATGCCTGAAGTTGTGGAGGTGATCGAGGTGGTCAGTAGAAACCAGCAGCTCTTTGAAGATGCCCAGCAGGTGATCCCGGGCGGGGTCAATAGCCCGGTTCGAGCCTTTGGATCCGTGGGTGGAACGCCCCGATTCATCCGCAGTGCTCAGGGGTGTCGGATCACCGACAGTGACGGCAAGGAATACATCGATTTCGTGGGGTCGTGGGGACCGATGATCCTGGGCCATTCACATCCAGCAGTCCTCGAAGCGGTGGGCAGGGTACTGCGAGACGGGACCTCCTTCGGGGCTCCCACCGAGATGGAGATCGAACTCGCCTCTCTGATCGTCGACATGATCCCCTCGGCAGAGATGGTGAGACTCACTTCCAGCGGTACCGAGGCGACGATGTCTGCATTGCGTCTCGCCCGTGGCATCACCGGTCGAGACCGCTGTATCAAGTTCGAGGGCTGCTACCATGGCCACGGAGATTCGTTTCTGGTCGCCGCAGGCTCAGGTGCTGCCACCCATGGCCACCCGTCCAGTCCTGGAGTACCCGCAGCTACCGCAGATCTGACCGGGGTGGTCCCTTACAACGATCTGGCAGGGGTGAAGCATTACCTGGAGCAGCATTCCGGTCAGGTTGCGGCAATCATCGTCGAACCGATCGCCGGAAACATGGGCTGCGTTCCCCCGCTGCCAGGATTCCTCGAGGGGCTGCGGGAACTGTGTGATCAACACGGCTCCCTTCTCATCTTCGATGAGGTGATGACCGGCTTCCGGGTGCACCCCGCCGGGGCACAGGGTCTCCTGGGAGTCGAGCCCGATCTCACCACGCTGGGCAAGATCGTCGGTGGCGGAATGCCGATGGGAGTCGTCTGTGGACCGCGCAAGTCGATGGAGCAGTTCTCTCCCACCGGTCCCATCTACCAGGCGGGTACCCTCAGCGGCAATCCCCTGTCGGTGGCTGCCGGAATCGCCCTCCTCTCCGAACTGAAACAGGAAGCTGCGACGATCTATCCCGCCCTGGAGCAGAAGGGACAACGGCTCGTCAGCGCATGGCAAGAGGCTCTCGAGCAACGGGAGATCACCCACTGCTGGAATCGGGTCGGCTCGATGTTTGGCCTCTTCTTCAGCGAAGGACCGGTCCACTGCTTCGCAGACGCCTCGAGATCGGATCAGGATCTCTTCCGACGCTTCTTCCATCACCTTCTGGATGAGGGGGTCTCCATCGCTCCATCCCCCTTCGAGGCGGGATTCCTGTCGATGGCGCACTCCGATGACGACATCGATCAGACGGTGGCAGCCATCCGTTCCTTTTGACTCCTCGATTTCGTGAAGACAAAAAGAAAGCCTCCCGATCGTATCGATCGGGAGGCTTTCTCGTGCGTCTACGAGGTGGTCTGGTGATCTCTACAGATCGTCAGCATCCCCGTTGCAGCCAAGTCCGTCTCCGGGTGTCGGATCGAGATCCGCAGCCGGGAAGGGAGCCATTGGCGCAGGTCCATCGAGGAACCTGTAGTTGAAGATGTAGATGGCATCCGCTGCATCGAGAGAGCCATCGTCATTGGTATCACAGGCATCGTTGCAGGTCGGAACTGGGCCACCCTGGAAGAGGTGGTTGACCAGGTAGATACCGTCAGCAATGTTCACATCGTCATCCGAGTTGCAATCCGCTCTCAGGAACGGATTGAAGTTGACCACCGTCAAGGTACCGCCAACGAGAGTCGGCTGATCGAGGAATCCCTGTCCAGCCCAGACTGCGTTGTCCTGGCTGGGAGATCCAACACCATCGACGAAGTCGCTATTCATCGTTCCCTCGGCATTGGTCTGCCAGGCAACGGAGAAGAGTGCCGTGGTGGCACCGGCGGGGATCAGGTTGTCATAGGTTCCGTCTGATCCGTCATCTCCCAGTCCACCCATGACGATGTAGCCGGGGGTAGTGGTCGGATCCTGAACCGCGAAGAAGTCGAACGGGAAGTCCGGAGCGATGCCTGTAAGGCTCGCAATGGCCGGATCGTACGAAATGTTGACCTGAACCGCATCGATGGCGGGCATGGTGACGTTGACCAGGCTGACGGTCGTGGAAGCAGCTCCACCGAGAACTGCAGTGGAGGAGGAGGCGGTCAACTGGTTGGGGTTGATCACATCGACGCTACCACTCGACTGTGCCGGCGGAATACTTGCTCCACCGACCACCACAACGGTGGATACCGGAGGAGTTCCGTTGGTATCACAGTAGTCCATCGAGGTATCGGATGAACCCGCGATGGTGACATCCATCGTCATCATCTCGAAACCAGACACTGCACCAATCGTTGCACAACCGGTGAAGCAGAGAACCACTCCCTGGGTTGCACCGGTGGTAAAGACACCGATCTGATGGAAGTCCGGCTCGCCGCCATTCTTGGCAGTCGCAGTATCGGCACCCATTCCTGCACCATCCACTGTCAACGCAGCGGGATCGACGCAGACACCAAGAGACCAGCCCTGGATATCTCCGCCAGCATTATCCAACATGGCTGCTGCAGTGAAACTATCGCCGGTGGATCCAGCACCATTGGTCATGCTAAATGTATAATCGTTGCCACCGGCAATCACGGTGCTGGACACCGAGAAGGCGATGGTCAAGACCATCAAGCTTGTCATCGTTTTGCGAAGCATTTGTAGAGTTCCTTTCGCTGTCACTCCAGGATGATTTCCATCCATATCACACCCCATTAATTTACAATCACCATGGAACAACACCTGTTGTCCTCAAGTATTGCGAATCGCCATGTGGATAAACACCTCCATCTGACGAGCCGCACGCGCAGGCACCTCTAGTTCCGCCTCACGGCGGCTTGAGTCCACAGGGACTCGAAGTGCATCAGTTTCATCGAATCACTATTACGAACCCGTAGATCCGCTTCCCTGAACGAGGGAGGTGAAAAAGTGTGTACGCGGGATCAAGAAATCTTCCGCGTACACAACCCACCTCCTCGGGAATCACTTTGGGGCCAATCTGTAAGATTTTCGGCCGCAGTGAAACCCAGTCCACAGGTCGAGGACTCAAGGATCGGTTCCGCAGGATATACCCACAAACCATCACTAGTTCTCTGACCTGTATTAGCCCAAGCATCCCCGAGTATATCGAGTTATCGGTCGATGCCAAGTACTGAAAGGAAGACACAATTGGCAGGTGAAGGTGCCATTAACACTGCTGAGGAGGACGACCGCGCCTGAAGCGTCTCAGACCTATCCGGAAAGGAGTGAGGAGTGAGGAGCAAACCAGGTCCAAGTCTCCTAGAACACGGCCGTTCTCGTCATCAGTATGGAGATAGAGGCGGTACTCACTTCTTCCGAGGCTCCAAGATCTCCCAAGCACTAGTACAATCAAACCGGGTAATAGTTGCCGTGTCAATCCTGTTGTATACTAACAAACTCCAGTAAATCACGGATTTCATCCAATTCGAGTATCCAGTGCACTTCCGGCATGGCAGAGATCCCCGTCTCGGTGGCGTAGCCTTCCTCCAGGATGGCGGAAGGATCGACCAGGCTGGCGAGGATCTCAAGCCTCGTGCGTCGACTCCCCACTCCGTCGAGGGCAGGACCCGCCACCCCACCGCTTCCATCCAGGGAGTGGCAACGCTGACACTGGGCCTGTGGATGATCGCGAAAAACGACACGACCACGGTCGCTGTTGCCGCCGGCACTGGCCCAGGAATAGTCGGCCACCCGGTCGCTTCCATCCCCTTCCCGCAGAGTGCGAGCCCTGCTGCCAAGATCGTCCTCTCCTGCCATCTCGGCTGCGATGAGGAGATCGAGGGCCAGTTCCATCGGCCACTTCCCCGACTCCAGCTGGTCTAGCCAGCTGTCCAGTCGCGATCGGACTCGTGGATCTGCCACTTCTTCACCCAGTGCTCGGATGGCTCCTTGTCGTGATTCCAGTACCACTTCCCCTCGCACCATCTCGAGCAACGCATCGACCCTCTTGCCCTGGTCCGGCTCCAGACGCTCCGCTTCGATTCGCAGTGCCGATTCCTCCATCGAGCGAGCGACATCCCGGATCTCGACTGCGCGATCGGGATGAGTCGTCACCATCTGACGCAACGCCTGGACTCGATGCCCGCTCGACTGCCCTGCATCGGTGAGGATGCTCAAATTCACCTCGTAGGGAAGGGAAACGCCGTGAACACTGGCAGCGTGGCGGGCCAGGCCCATCAGTTCTCCGCCGCTTCCAATCAACTGGAGCAGCCCTGTACTGATCGCCTTTGCCACCTCGGAGTGATCTCGAGGTGTCGAGGAGAAGGGGCGAATCGTCCCCCTGACGCGATCACGAATCTCCGGCTCTAGCCACTGAGCGACCGACCGCAGAGCCTCTCTCCTCGCCTCGATCGGCACATCGGAGCGACCCGCAAGACTGACAAGTGCAGCGGCGTGAGACGAACCACCATGGCGCAGGGCCGCGTCGATGACCCTTCTCAGGTATGGCATTCGATGCTCCCCGAGAGAATTGATCTGCCCCTCCGGTGCCGCAGCCAGTTGCACGGCGCGGTCCGCCAGCGCTCCCAGCGCATCCGCAACGGGTAGATCGTGAATCGCTCGGGCAGCTTCGGTGGCGATCTGTGCATCCTCATCCGCCAGGAAGATGGCCAGAGCCGGGTGGGCACCAGGGGAAATCCGCAGTTCATCGGGGGATTTGCCCGGGAAGAGGAGTCCCGGATGCCCTCGTTTCCTCAGGGCCAGCAATACCGCCAACCGCTCCTCCCGATCGGTCGAGATGGAACGCTCGAGCAGATCTGAAACGGTGGCAGATCCGGCCAGACCCATCACTGCAGCGTGTCGCAAGAGCGGGTCGGTCACTCCATCGGTCCTGGCCATCTCGAAGAGGCGGTCGACACACTCCCTCACGCCGATTCTGCCCACCGACAGGGCGGCCTGGAAGCGGACCCGGGCAGCGGGGTCATCGAGGAGCTGCACCAGCGTCTCGGAGCCGATCCCCGGCAGATCGCCGAGAACCTTTGCCAGCTGCTCGCGGACCTGCTCCTCGTCATCCCCTCGAAGGGAGATCAACTTTTTCATCACCGCCGAACTCTCTTGCTGATTCACCCTGGCCCACTGCCCCACTCCCCACACCCCATGACGGCGCGCTCGAACACTCGATCGGTCGAGAGCGGTGTCGAGGAGCAACGAGATCGCCTCCTCATCCCCCCTGGAGACGAGGAAAAACTGAACCCTCTGTCGCACCCTCCGGTCATCGTGATCGAGCAATCCGCTGAGTTGCTCCGCTGCGAGGGTACCGAGGTCACAGGTGAGCCAGTGGCGAACCCGCTGCGATTCACTCTCCTGGTGACTGTCGGGGTGCCACACCTCCATCAACCGACCACGGTCGGTGGAGGTCCAGCCACCTCCCCATGCGGAAACCCACATCTTTCCATCGGGGGTGAAGTCCACGTCAGTACACAGCACCTTGTTGATGAAGACCTCTGGCCGTACCAGTTCAAACCCCGCCCCACGATTCTCGAGGCGGAATCTCCATACTGCAGAGCTACCGGGGCTGCCGCGGAAGTCGCACAGGAAGAAGCAACCGTCATTCTCCTGCGGAAGTCCAGTTCCCGGGTAATGAACGAACCCGGAAGGTCCGCTGGTCAGGTGAGCGATCGGTGCCAGCGCCCAGACGGGACGAACCGGATGCTCCAGTTGCCAGATTCCCTCCTGGTTCCAGGGTCCCCGTTGATTCGATCCCTCGAGAGTCTGGTACTCCATCCTCCAGCCGGTTTCTGCTCCCCAGACGATTTGCATCAGGCGCGCACGATCCCCTGCATCGGAGTTGTTGTCTCCGGTGAAGAGATCTCCACGATCATTGAATGCCAGCTCCTGAGGATTCCGCAATCCGACATGAACCACCTCTAGCTCGCTCCCATCTGGCTCACATCGAAATACGGCACCGGAGCCAGGATCTCTCAATAGCCGTCCATCCGCGGTCGTGAGGTGATATCCCCGATCCCCGATCGACCAGTAAATTCGGCCGTCAGGTCCCCGCACCAGCCCATGCATATCGTGACCTCGCAGGGCGATGCGTACGCCGAACCCGCGCTGCAGTGACACGTGTTCGTCCGCCACCCCATCGCCATCCGTGTCGCTCGCCTTCCACAGGTGAGGGATGTTGGTGATCCACGCCTGACCCTCTTCGACCAGAACTCCAGCCAGAGTCCCATCGAGGGGTTCGACATAGGGAGGCGTGAACAGGGTTCGCTCATCGAGAATGCCATCGCCGTCGGAATCGACCAGTCGCGTCAGGCGATCTTCATGTGCGGTGTAGTAGCCCATCCCACCCTGGCGACGGTCCTGATGTTTTTCGTACATCGCCAGTCGTTCATCGACACTCTGCAGACCCAGGTCGTCGATCAACCAGTAGGGACTGCTCCTGTTGTCTTCCACTCCATCCTCTTGCCGTGCCGACTCACAGACGTACGCTCGGCCCTCTTCATCGATACCGAAGGCAACCGGATCTCGGACCAGAGGTTCCGCCCCCACCAGGCGCTTCTGATACCCCTCAGGAACCTCCACGAGGTCGAGGGCGGCTGTCGCTGCATCGGACCAGCGGACGGCGTCAGTCACCTCCTCGGTGGCACCTGAGGAGTCCTGAGGAGGTGGAGCAGCCCACCCCGGTTGTGACGGTGAAAGCAAATTCCCGAGCAGCATCGAGCCCAGCAGTATCGACAGGGAAAATTGCGAGGAGAGAGCAGGAAAGAGAACAACTCGGAGAATCAAATGCACCTCCATCGACCTCCATCAGGGAGGTACTCCTCCCTTCATAGAAATGACGGGGGTGCGGGTCAAGGGGTCAATTCCTATGAGGGGTTCTCGACAGGGCTAGCCAAGGGAATAGCCCCGACGGTTTTCACCGCCGAGGCTGCTTATCAGGAACTGCACCTGGTACATCCTCAGGGACAGCTCGAGTAAAGTTCGCATTCAAGGGAATCCTCTGTGGGATCGAGACCACACTGTCCCCATGGGGCCGAAGGTGGCGGTCCACCGACGAATAGCGCACTGAAGTGGTAGATGGCGTCGGAAATCTCGATCGATCCATCGTCATTTTCATCGAGTGCATCGAGACAGGTGACTGGCGTACCGTTGAAGATGTATCCAAGGATCACGATGGCATCCGAAATATCGAACGCACCATCATCGTTGGTATCACCGCGGATGAATCCTGATTGACACTCTTCGACGAGCACCGTGAAGGTCGCTGTCGAAGTATTGCCAGCAGCATCGGTCGCCGTGACCTGAACCTGGGTCGACCCAACCGGGAATTCACTTCCCGACGGCAGCGAGGAGTCAATCGATCCCCCGGCGCAGTTATCGGTGAACTCGAGTGGATCCCAGCTGACCGTCGCAGTACAGGTACTCGGTTGCGGTACAGCCGTGATGACGGTGGGCAAGTTGACGATCTGAGGTGCTTCGGTGTCACTCACCGTCAGCACCATCTGTGCGGTAGAAGCGTTGCCGTGGGTATCCACAACGACGTAACTGATCACGGTTTCCCCGGTGGGGATGAAGCTGCCCTGGGGAAGACTCGTCTGAACCGTCGCAACGCCACAGTTGTCGGTGATGGTTGGATCACTCCAGAATGCCAGGGTTCCACACTGGCCTGGACTGCTTGGCAACTCGACCAGGGCCGGGATTCCGGTGATCTCAGGACCTTCCGTATCGACCACTTGAATGTTGAAACTCGCCTGCGACTGGTTGCCTGAGGTGTCGGTGGCCGTGATGGTCACCGTCGTATCTCCAGGCTCCAGGAATCCACCGTTGAGAACCGTTGACGTGACCTCTTGAAGAGTACTGCAGTCGGTCACCACGACATCCTCCCACGATACGGTCGCCCCACAGGCACCTGGATCAGTGGTGAAGACCAGATCGCTCGGAATCTGCGAGATGGTCGGTGCTTCTCCATCGAGTACCGTGACGGTAAAGCTCTGCTCTGTGAGATTTCCAGCCTGATCGATGGCGGAGTAAACCACCTCGTGAACTCCGATCTCCAGGAGCGAGGAAGGCTGTACGGTGCTGGTTATCGTCACCGCGGTGCAATCGGATCCGGTCGGCTCGGTCCAGCTGGCAAACGCCGAGCAACTCCCCGTGGGAGCAGTCAACACGATGTCTGCTGGCATTCCGGTCAACACCGGAGATTCCGAATCCA
>CBFIET010000105.1:0-15298 GCA_965661685.1 Planctomycetota bacterium | reverse complement strand
GACGTTCTCGCGGAGAACGATCGGAAGCGGCCAGGAAGAAGAAGCCGCGAGAGGGAATCCCCGTCGCGCATGCCCTGATCGAGGAGCGCTGCGTCGTCTGTCACGTCCGCGATGATGAGGGGAAGATGACGCGCATCTCCTACATGAGAAAGACACCGGAAGCGTGGGAGATCTCCGTCAAGCGGATGGCGCGTCTCTACTTCGTCTCCCTGACCCCCGAGGAAGCGAAGGAGGTGGTTCGCTACCTCTCCGAGGAACATGGTCTGTCCCGCGAAGAGGCGAAACTGGCGATGTACGAGAGTGAGCGGCGAGTCCACTGGTCCGAAGAGGATCAGGAAGAGGCGTTGCGGGAGACCTGTGCCGACTGCCACACCCTCGGACGAGTGTTCTCGGAACGACGCGACGAGGAGGAGTGGAAACTGCTCAAGGCCACGCACCTGGCGCTCTATCCGCTGGTCGGTTTTCAGTCCTTCCGCGGTCGCAGCAGCTCGGGTGGAAGAGGCCGAGGCGGGGAGACCGGATCATCGGGACCCCCGTCGGAGGGGGGTGCTCCCTCCCGTTCCAGCCGGGGTCAGGATCGAGCGGATCAGGTCCTGGCAATACTCGCCGAGGAGCAGGGGCTGTTCAGCGAGGAGTGGCGCAACTGGAACCAGGAGAAGCGCGAGGTGCCGCTGGAAGGTCGGTGGATCGTCAAGGGCCACGAGGTGGGTCGCGGACCGATCCGTGGCACCCTGGATCTGAAGCGTGTCGCCACCGGTGAATACGAATCGGAGTGGCGCTGGTTGCGTGCCAACGGTCGGACGGTGGTGCGTCGTGGTACCGGTCTCTTCTACGCCGGACATTCGTGGCGCGGTCGCTCCGAAAGCACCGCTCCGGGAGAGGCGGCGTCGCTCAAGGAGGTGCTGCTGCTCGACGAGTCGTGGACCCGCATGGAAGGACGTCTCTTCGCCGGTGAATACAATGAACTGGGTGTCGAGATGGAACTGCTCCGCGCCGGCGATTCTCCCACCATACTCGGAGTCCTCGGTGGCGAGATGGCGGTCCCCTCCGAGGGAAATCGCGTCGAGGTGATCGGTTGCGGCTTCCCCGAGGAGATTTCCGCGGACGATTTCCACCTGGGCGTGGGAATTCACGTGCAGGGAGTCGAGAGACACGATGACACCCGGGTCAGTTTGCTCGTCTCCGTCGATGCCGGCTTGCCGCTGGGTAGGAGAGCCATCGACTTCGGCATTCATCAGGGGCCCCGAGCCATCACCCTCTACGACACCATCGATGGAATCCGGATCCGACCCAATCCTGGTCTCTCAAGAGTCGGGGGCAAGATGCGGCCGAAGCAACTGGAACGCTTCGAGGCGGTCGCCTTCACCCGAGGTCCCGATGGAATTCCATACAACGAAGATGACGTCGAACTGATGACGGTGCCGGTGAAGTGGCATCTGGAGGAATTCCCGGTCAGACCCGGCGACGATGACATGCAGTTCGTCGGCGAGTTGGACGAGAATACCGGTGTCTTCACCCCTGCCATCGATGGACCCAATCCCGAGCGTAAGTTCAATGCCAACAACATTGGCGACGTGTACGTGGTGGCGACCTGCACCCTGACCGTGCCGGAGCGCAAGGAGAAGAAGAAGGCAGAGGAAGAGGATGAGGAGAAGGGTGATTCCAGCGATGCTGAGGAATCATCCGCGGAGGAACCGGTAGACAGCCCAGCGGAAGATCAGGCGATCGAAGTCGTGGCTGCCGAGGAACCACCGAAGATGATCGAGAAGGAGTTTCGTGCCAGAGGTCACCTACTGGTCATGGTTCCCATCTACGTGAAGTGGGATGAGTACGAATGGAATCAAAAATGAAGTTTCATACCACACTGTTTCACCGCTTCGAGAATGACGGGGTGCCCTTCGCATACGTCACGCCCACCGCTGCAGTGGTGCAACTGGACGAGGTCACCTCCGAGATCATCGACAACTTCTCCGATCCAGCCGGAGCGGAACCGGGCCCCTGGCTCGAGTCCCTCGCCGAAGAGCGGCAGCCACAGGTGAGGGAAGCGTTCGATGAACTGGCAGCGATGGGGATGCTTCGTCCGGTCGGTGCTCCTTCTGCACCTCCCGAACAGCAACCTCCGATGCCGTATCCACTGGCAACGCTGGTACTCAACGTCACCAACAAGTGCAATCTCTCCTGCACCTACTGCTACGAGTACGGCGAAGATCGTGTTTCCAACCAGAAGAAGCCCGATGGAACTCCTCGCTTACCGATGATGACGGAAGAAACCGCCTGCAAGTCGGTCGACTTCCTGCTCGATAGCTCGGAGGGTCGAAATGGTGTCTCCATCACTTTCTTTGGTGGTGAGACGCTGCTCAACTTCAAGACGATCCAGGTGGCCACGGAGCACGCCGTCAAGCGCAGCCGCGAACTGGGTCGCCCGGTGGCCTTTGCCCTGACCACCAATGCGACGATGCTGACCGACGATGTGATCGACTTCCTGGTCGAGCACAAGTTCGGTGTGAACATCAGCATCGACGGCAACAAGGGAGATCAGGATCGCCACAGGACCTTCTCGAGCGGCCGCGGAAGTTACGATCTCATCGTGCCGCGAATTCGAAGTTTCCTCGACAAGAATCGACCTCACGGCAGACCGGTCGGTGCTCGAGTGACTCTCACCGCAGGGATGGCACCGGTGCAGGAAACATTCCGGCATCTGGTCGACGAGATCGGCTTCGATTCGGTTGGCTTCGCTCCCGTCACCAGCGCCGAGGACCGTGAATACGCCCTGGCGGAGGGGCACATGGGCAAGATCCTGAGTGACTTCGAGGTTCTGGCCGCTGAATACGTGGAATCAGCATTGCAGGGAAAACGCCACGGTTTCTCCAATCTTCACGACCTGATCCAGGAGATCCATCAGGGGATCAACAAGGCGCACCCATGCGGTGCCGGGTTGGGATTGATGGGAGTCTCCACCGAAGGAGAACTGGGGTTGTGTCACCGATTCGTCGAGTCGGGGGAACATGGCATGGGCACCATCGAAGATGGAATCGACGAGGAGAAGCGGACCGAATTCTTGAAGGCGACTCACATCTCGAAGAAGATCGCCTGCCACGAGTGTTTTGCACGTCCTCATTGCAGTGGCGGTTGCTACCACGAGGCGTATGTTCGCTACGATGATCCAGCCTCTCCGAACCTGCACTACTGTGACTGGATTCGTGCGTGGACCGATCTTGGCTTGAGGAGTTATGCAGCCATCGCCACGAGCAATCCCGATTTCCTTCAGAATTACGAATCGGCACCGGCAGCGCCGGTCCCGGTCATCGAAAAGGACGAGGTGATTCGATGAAGCACATCCGAGCCATCAACCAGAAGGCGCGTCTGATCGAGGAACGGTTCGCCGGACCCGGGGACTCGGTGCAGCCTCTCGCCGAACGGATTCCGTTCGGCTGCAGTACCCAACTCGCCCCGGGCTGGGAGGTCGACAGTGGCGGTGGAACATACGGTCTCTGCACTCCCATCGAGAGGGATCTCTACGATTGCTACCACTCCTGCTACTGGCCTGCCCAGGTTCCCGATGCACTCACCAACTTCGCTGACTGGTCTCATTCGTGTGGAGCTCCGGTACAGGACTGGTCTTCCGTCGATCTGGTGTTCCCCTAGGAGGTTGTCGATGAAACGATTTGGATTGCTGGCACTACTGCTGTTCTCTCCGCTGCTCTTGCAGGCGCAGGAGGCAGGGGCCGAAACCACCGAGGGGAAGCGGCCCTATTTCTGGATCCGTATGTGGCCCGATTTCCTCATCAAGTACGACATCGAGAAGGATGAAGAAGCCGCCAGGATTCAGTCGAAGAACGGGGTCTGTCACGGCACCACCTACTCTCATGACAAGACCCAAGCCTTCATGATCTCCGGCAAGAGATCGATGGTCGAGGTGGTCGATCTGGTCAAGCATGAGGTGGTCGAGGTTCACGACTTCACCGAGACCGGTTGGCTGCATCGGGTCGATGATGTCAAGGAGATCCCCGGTGGCAAGCAGTGGTACGTCCAGATCGATCGGGTCAAACTGGAACCGGATCACTACAAGATCGAGAAGTCCCAGTGGCTTCTCTACGATGTCGCCGAGAAGAAGATCATCAAGCGGATGGAAGAGTTACCATCTGCGATTCGCCGCGGTGCCCAGATCAGCCCCGATGGGGAAAACTGGCACGTCTTTGGCCGCGATTTCCAGGTGATCGATCCGGAGACGCTGAAGGAGGTCGCCAAGATCGACCTGTCGACTCCGATCTACACCGGGATGGGACGCTTGCAGGTCAGCGGGCGCACCGATCTTCTGCACGGCAAGGACACGGGACGTTACCGCCTCCTCTACACCATGTCGGATCCGGTTCATAGCCACCGACGGATCGGTGGAATCCTCGAGCTCGATCTCGAAAAGATGGAAGTGAACGGTCGCCAGGAGTGGGGACCGCCGGTCAATAGCGGTTACGTCACCTGGGATGGGAAGAAGTCGATCGGAACCGGAGGCCGTGGCTGGCGAGGTGGCGGTCAGGAGAGTGGTGCCGATCCCTACATCACCTTCGTCAATTACAGCCTCGAAGATGGATCGAAGTTGCTGGAGACTCGCATACCCAGCCGCAACGGATTGAGACTGGCGGGCATCTCTCCCGCCGGTGATAAGTTGTACCTCGCTGGAAGAGGTCACGAACTGGTGATCTACGACGGCGAGCACAAGTACCTGAAAACCGTCGAGCTGGATGGCGAACTCGAGGGTTGGTTGCATCGCGTCTGGCAATGAGCAGGACCATCGCACTCCTCGATAGCGGTGTGAATGTTGATCATCCGCATATCCGTGGCCAGGGTCAGGTGGTCATCGGCCCGATCCTCGATGATGCTGGCGAGTGGATCGATGATCCCGATCCCGCAGATCTGCTCGGGCACGGGACCTGTGCGGCGGCGGCGATCCTCGATCTTGCACCTGGGAGTACCATCCTGTCGCTGAAGATCTTTCACCAGCAACCAATCTGTCCCTTCCAGCGCCTGCTGGCGACCCTCGAGTACGCCATCGAACGGGATGTCGACTGGATCAACCTGAGCCTCGGCACTACTCGACCATCTCGTTGCAACGATCTGGAGAAGTTGCTCTCGGCGGCACGAGCGCAGTCCATCTCGGTGGTGGCCCCCGCCGCCATCGGCGAGTTACCGTGCTATCCCGGCGCGCTTCCCGGCTGCCAGGGAGTGCTGGTGGATGAATCGTTACCGAGGGACCAACCTCGCCTGGGTGACCAGGGAAACAATCGCGTCTGGTATGCGTCCCCTTCGCCACGAGACCTTCCCGGGGTTCCACCGGCGGCAAACCTCTCCGGAGTGAGCCTGGCTGCGGCAAACCTCACCGGCCATCTGGTAGCAAGGGGGAAGGCGGGGGCGCAGGAGACCGGTTGACGCGATGGGTCAGTGGATTCATCGAGATGTTCAGAGTTCTTCAGTTCGAGTCAGATTTCAGGGAGTCAGCAAGATGGTTTCTGTTGTCAGGAAGTTGTTCGGAAGTCTTACGATCCTCACCCTCATCGGTAGCCAACTGTTGCCGCTGCCTCTACTCGATGCGAGTGCTGTGGACGATGGCGAGGAATCGAAGAAACCGGCACGACCCGTCTTCGTCGATGGGCAGGCACAGGTGGTCGAGGCATTCAAAGATTCTGATGTGTGGATCCAGCACGACCTGTGGGTCGAGACCACTTTTGATAGCGACGGCGATGGAAAACTTGATCGGATGCACGTCGATGTCACCCGTCAGCAGCAGACGGAGACGGAGGGGCTGAAGGTCCCGGTGATCTATAACTCCAGTCCTTACTTCTCGGGCACCGGATCCAACGACAAGAAGTACTTCTGGGATCCTCGACATGAAGTGGGTGCCAAGCCCCCGATGCACCCGACGCCGCCACCGATTCCACACCAGGGTCGCCGCCCGATGATCTCGGGGCGACAGGTGGAGAGGTGGGTACCTCGCGGCTTTGCGGTGGTGCATTCGGAGTCCCCTGGAACAGGACTCTCTCAGGGTTGCCCAACGATTGGAGGGGATAACGAATCCCTCGGACCGAAGGCGGTGATCGATTGGCTCAATGGGCGAGCCAGGGGATTCACGACCCCCGACGGCGACGAGGAGGTGATGGCGCAGTGGTGTACCGGCAAGGTGGGAATGATCGGCACATCCTACGACGGGACGATCCCTCTTGCTGCTGCTACAACCGGGGTGAAGGGGCTGGAGGTGATCATCCCCATCGCACCCAACACTTCCTACTATCACTACTACCGGTCGAATGGACTGGTGCGGCACCCCGGTGGGTACATCGGTGAGGATATCGATGTGCTGTACGACTGGATCAACAGCGGCGATCCCGAACGGCGGGAGTACTGCGATTGCACCGTCCGTGACGAGGTGATGCTGGAGAACTTCGATCGCACCACGGGGGATTACAACGAGTTCTGGGCGGGGCGAGATTACATTCACGACCTGGGACCGATGAGGGCCGCTCTGTTGATGGCCCATGGCTTCAATGACTGGAACGTGATGCCCGAGCATAGCTGGCGCATCTACCAGGCAGTTCGGGCCAAGGGGCTTCCTGCACAGATCTATTACCATCAGGGTGGTCACGGTGGCGAACCACCGCTGGAGATGTTGAATCGCTGGTTCAGTCGCTATCTCTACGGGGTCAAGAACGGTGTCGAGCGGGGTCCGAAGGCGTGGATCGTCCGTGAGAGCGACAGCCGTTCGGAACCGACCGGCTACGCCGACTATCCCCATCCGAGAGCGCGCAAGGTGAAACTGCATCCGCGTCCGGTACCCGGGGGTGAGGGAACCCTGGTCACATCGAAGCGCGGGAAGCAGGGTGTCGTGACCCTCATCGACGATGTGTCGTTCAGTGGCTCCGAACTGGCAAGTTCGCAGCAGTCACCGAACCGGTTGATTTTCACCACTTCGGAACTGACTGCACCTCTGCACCTGTCGGGAATCGCCCGCCTCAACATCAAACTGGCCAGCAGTAAACCGGCGGCCAATCTGTCGGTCTGGTTGGTGTCACTCCCGTGGGAAGAGTCTGCCAGGAAGATCACCAGTAACATCATCACGCGAGGCTGGGCAGATCCCCAGAATCACCAGTCGATGACCGACAGTGAACCGCTCGAACCGGGCGAGTTCTATTCGCTGAGTTTCGATCTGCAGCCGGATGATCAGATCATTCCGGTGGGACAGCGGCTCGGATTGATGATCTTTTCCAGTGACAGGGAATTCACCCTGTGGCCGGAAGCGGGTACCGAGCTGAGCATCGATCTCGATGCCAC
Source organism: Planctomycetota bacterium (assembly GCA_965661685.1). Classification (GTDB taxonomy): domain Bacteria; phylum Planctomycetota; class UBA8108; order UBA1146; family UBA1146; genus QNYK01. The sequence continues at coordinate 7,978 of CBFIET010000105.1, read as the reverse complement.
ATCTCTGGAACTACCCGTGGTGGGTGGAAGATCCGCTTTCAACAGGGCAAGCAGGCCTGCCAAGAGAAGGGTCAATCTGAATCGTCCCTGAAGACCTCGGTCATCATCGGTTGCAGGCGAAGGGGTGCTGGTTCACTGCGCTATTTCTCCAGTAACCAGCCGAGGCGGCACATCTCACCCAGAATGCTCGAGATGGTCGCAGGGGACTGCTCCACCAGGGGGGCCATCCGTGATGCCCTTTGATGCATCTGATCCATCGGTAACTGATCTCCGACCAGTTCGAGCATGGTGGTGGATGGAATCGATCCGAAGTGATCGATCGCTTCCTCATCACTACTCGCCAGGCGGAAGCCGGCCCGCTTCACCAGTCGATCGGACTGAGGGACCCAGCGCGGATGTGGCTGCAAGTCGGGAGAAGGAGTCAAGGTACCGGTGGGTATCGATCGGACCCGCTGAGGTCGGTCGGTGATGGCGTGACGCGCTTGCCAGAAGGGTTCGGCAGAAAATCGCTGTTCCGAGCGGTAGAGGGCGAGAGCACGTTGACGATGGAGGCGAAACAGGCCTCGTTCCCATCGTTGACGGTGATCCGCCATCGTCACCGCATCGGCATCGCCAAGCAGCACCGTACGTGTTGCTCGTACCGTTGCCTCGGCGGAGACGAGTGCTTTTTCAAGCCCCTGGCTGGAGAGGGGATCGATGGCGCTGATGGCATCTCCGACCAGGTGGAGGCCTTCGGTGCAACGATTCAATCGGGCCGTGGCCAGAGTTCCTCGGCATGAGGCATCTCCGTTGTTGCGCGCCGGTCCGTTGGTGCAGGCCATCGCTTCGGCCCACAACTCCTGCGCTCCTCGCTGGCGTACTTGAGATGGATCGCACAGAAGTGCCAGGTTGCAGTGACCATCACCAAAGGGTAGCCACCACACCCACCCCTGAGGTACCGCCTCGATGATGGAGGTATCCTGTTCACCATTGGAATCATCGATCACGGTGGAGAGAGCAATCATCGAGGGAAGTTGATCTTCGATCTCCACTGGCAGCAGGGGTGCGCCGCTCGACCGCCCGGTGGCAGCGATGATTCGTGTGGCCTCGACGGTGATCGGGCCCTGGTCACCTTGAATCGCAATCACCCCCTGGCCGCTCGCTGGGAGCGAACCGATCACCCGGCCACCGGAGATGAACTCGACACCCGCTTCTTGTGCTCGACCTCGTAACCACAGGTCAAACGCTGGACGCAGGAATCTCCAGCCTCTCTCCCGCTCGGCGATCGATTGCACCTCCAGCGCTGGCTGTGACCAGCAGCGGCCATGATGTTGGGGGCCGCGGAGAGAAAAGTCGTTCGGTTTCTCGATGGCATCCAGCAGTTTCAGGCGCTGGAAGAGAGGCGCTGCACCGGGGACCACTGTCTCCACCGGTAGTCCTCCCTCGCGGCGGGAGTCACTGACCACCAGAACCTGGTGTCCGTGACTGGCCAGGAGCATCGCAGTCACGCATCCGGCAGGGCCGCCACCGATCACCACCACCTCGCGCTGGAGGATCACCGATCACCTCCGAGCCTCATCAGAGCGAGGATCGTCTGCCGCGGTACTCCGGTGTGAGCACACGGTCGAAGAATTCCCACTGGGTGGTCCTGGCACCACGACCGAGCCCGTGGCCGTTATTCGGAAAGAAGCGACTTTCGTAGGTTGCTCCGCCCTTGTCGAGGGCATCGATCAGCTGGAAGGCGTTACTGGGGTGAACGTTGTCATCGACCATGCCGTGGAGGATCAGTAGGTGTCCTCCTTCTTTCTTGAAGTTCTCGACGTAGTCTTCACGAGTCGCTCGGCCGATGTCGTATCCATCCGGATTCAACTGCGGGGTACTCATGTATCGCTCGGTGTAGATGGTGTCGTAGTGTCTCCAGTCGGTGACACCGGATCCGTTGACCGCTGCGGTGTATACGTCGGGGTGCTTCAGCACACCCATGGCAGCCATGTAGCCACCGTAGGAGAAACCGACGATTCCCACGCGGTCTCCATCGAAGTAGGGGCGCTCGCTCAGGTGTCGAATGGCATCGGCATGATCCTGGATGTCGATATCGCCCAGTCGCAGGTAGGCGGCACCGAGGAAGGTCTTTCCGCGGTTTCCTGTACCTCGATTGTTGACCTTGACCACCAGGTAGCCGCGCCGGTTCTCCGACCGGGGATTGGCCACGTATCGCGCCGAGATCTCGTTCGATCCGGGACCTGCGTAGAGGGAGTTGATCACGGCGTACTTCTGTTGAGGATCGAAGTCGGTTGGTTTGTAGAGGATGCCGTAGATGTCAAAGCGATCGTCGTTCGATCGGAATTTGAACATCTCTGCGACGTTTGCCGGATCGGAACTGTTCTCGGCAAGAGTCGCCACCAGGGATCCATCGGCACTGTAGAGCGCAGTACTCGGTGGCGAATTGACCGCCTCGTACTGAGCCACGAGCCACTTCTTGTCGGGAGAGAGATTGAAGTTGGAGTGGTGCAAATCGAGAGAAGTGACGCGGCGCTGGTCTGATCCGTCGAGATTCACCAGGTGGTATTGCATGTAATACGGGTTTTCCGCCGAACTGTAGCCGAGGAAACCGACCTGGCCACTCTCCTCGTCGACGAAATTGATCCCGGCCGACTGGAAGTTGCCGGAACTGATGGCATTGATCAGGTTGCCGTCGAGATCGCGCAATTCGTAGTGGGTGTAACCGCTCTTCTCGGAGGTCCAGATGAAACGATGGTTGTCAGCGAGGTATCTCATCGAGGGGCTGTTGCTCTGCCAGGTCTCCTGTCGTTCCTCGACGACAAGTCGACAAGATCCGGTCTCGAGATCGATCGCCATCACCTTGAGATGTTGCTGGAGACGGTCAGTCCAGTTGACCAGCATCACTGCGCCATCTGGAGAAGTCCGTATGTTGTAGATGTACTCCTCGGATCCGCCACCGACATCGATTCGGATGATCTCTTGCGACGCCAGGTCGTAGATCATCAACTCTGCCCCGGGATTCTTCGCTCCAGCCTTGGGGTAATACTCCGGATAGTGGGTGGTGTTGAACTGAGACCAACCGGTGACCAGATGGAACGGCTGTACCCCGGTGTCATCGAATTTGTAAAAGAGCAATTTCTGCGAATCGGGTGTCCACCACATCGCTCGGGATTGCCCCAGCTCCTCGCCGTAGACCCAGCTGGCCGTACCGTAGTGAATGTCTTCATTTCCAGTGATGGTCACGGCAATCGTCTCGCCGGAGTCCTTTTCCTTGAGCACCACGTTCCAGTTCTCGTAATGCGCTTCCCAGCGACCATTGGGGGAGTCGACCTGGGTGTACTGACGCCCGCGTGTTGGTCGTCCAACGTAAGTTCCCGTCATGCCGCTTCCGCCCCGGGATCTTCGTGATCCGCGACGCTGTGCCTGAGGACGTTCGTCGTCGTCACCGATGACTTCTCTGGTGCCGCTGGAAAGTTCGATGCGGTGTCGTTTGCCCTGATTTGTGAAACTGAGAAACTTGCCATCTTCACTCCACTCGATGCTGGAGATGGCACCGGACTGTCCGGCTCCCTGCGCGAGGAGGTCGGACCCGATCAAGGTGATTGAGAGGGCGAGAATCCAGAGCAATGAGGTGAATTGCGATGGCATTTGCGACTCCTTTGAGACAGGAACTTGAAGGGAATGATCACTGCAGGGGGATCATCCAAGCGTTCAGGATGGTCAACCCAATCGTGACTGGAATCAAGAGTACGGTTGACACTTCGTCGGGTGGACTCGAATCGGATCCAGCCAGCAGGGAGTCCCGGCGCAACAGGAGTTGCAGCGAGGAAGTCGCTGAAGGGCCATGCCCGGACAGAGCACCACGATCTGCTTCAGCCCCGTTGATCGACCGTCAACTGAAGATCGCCATCAGGATCTTGTAGAAGGCCATCGCGAAGAAGGCACCTGCGGGAACCGTGATTACCCAGGAGATGGCGATGTCTCGAACCGTGTTGAGGTTGAGGGCTCCCATTCCCCGGGCGAGGCCGACTCCGACCACGGCACCGACCAGGGTGTGAGTGGTCGATATGGGAAGGCCCAGCTTGGAAGCGAGGACGATGGTGGCTGCGGCGGCAAATTCTGCAGTAAACCCTCGTGATGGGGTCAACTCGGTGATGCGACGCCCAACCGTTTCCATCACTCGCCAGCCCCATGTTGCCAGTCCTGCGACGATTCCCATGCCTCCCAGTGCCAGCGCCCACAGCGGAACCTGTGATTTGAATGCAACGGTTCCGTCATTGATCGTCTGGACCACCGCAGAGAGGGGGCCGATGGCGTTGGCAACGTCGTTGGATCCGTGTGCGAAGGCAACGAAGCATGCGCTGAGAATTTGTAGGTAGATGAAGATCTTCTCGACCTGATTGAGGGCAGGGCTGTCGGTGGTTGGACCGCGCTGCTTTTCCAGTCGGTCTTCCAGTGTTTCCACCTCCTTGAGGAGGGTCGTGATCTCATCCTGGACGGAGCCGTCGGAGACATCCTGAACCCGGCGAAGGTGCTTCTTGGCCTTGTGCAGCGATTGTTCCTGGTACTGGATCTGATGGTGGCTACCACTGACCTCTTCCTCTGGCACCTTGATTCTCTTCACCAGGAAGGCGGTGCAGATCGCCGACAGGATGCCGACACCGATCGCGTAGAAGAGAGCCTCTCCGAGAGGGAGATCGAGCTTGAGATTCTTCAGCCCCTTGAAGACCATCGTCAGGGTCAGGATGGTGAAAACGATGAAGACGAGAATCGGGGCGAGCTTCTTCGTTTCTGCCAGTGGATTCTTCTTGTAGAAGATCCTGTGCAGTAAGAATCTGAATGTGAAGTAGCTGATGGTGGCACTGAGCAGGGGGGAGACTACCCAGCTCGATATGATCTGTCCCACCTTGGGCCAGTGGATCGCCTCCATCCCTCCGTATAGCATTCCGAAACCGATGATGGCACCGACGATGGAGTGTGTAGTCGAGACGGGCCAGCCAAAGTAGGAGGCGATCTGTAGCCAGGCTCCTGCCGCCAGCAACGCAGCCAGCATCCCGCAGACGAAGGCGATGGGATCTGCGGAGAACAGGTCCGCATCGACGATTCCCTTGCGAACCGTGTTGGAGACTGAAGATCCGGCAAAGAACGCTCCGGCAAATTCGAGAACCGCCGCGACGATGACTGCTCTACGAAGGGTCAGGGCCCCCGATCCAACGGAGGTACCCATGGCATTGGCAACATCGTTGGCACCGATGTTCCATGCCATGTAGAAACCAAATACACCTGCAAGAGCAAGTAAGATATCTGCGTGTTCCATGACTCCTCAGATCACATCCAAAATTAAGGCCGCGGGTAAGCGATGTCGCAGTGTGCGCTGCCTCGTCCTTACTTGATTTCCAGTGTCGTTCGGACCTTGTCCGCCAGGTTTTCGCTGAGATCACTGATAGCGCCGACCTCTGAGAGGATTTTCAACCACAGGTGAAACTCTGCAACATTGAGCGCATTCTCCGAGGCGAATACCACGCGAAGTAACTCACGCTGGCATAGATCTACCTCGTGTTCCTTCACGGCGACGGCATGGACAAGTTCTCGTACCTTGTCTGCTTCGATCCCACCGAAGCCACTCTCGAGGAGTTCATCGAGTTGTTCGATGACTCCGCGGGAGAGGCGAAAGCACTCGGTGCTTTTGGAGCAGAAATCGAGGAACAGGTCCTTGATTCCCGGTGGGACCGGAAGGTTCTTGAGAGTGCACAGAACTGCAACATTTTCTGCTGTATCGGCAATCTCATCCTGGGTGGACAGGATCTCCAGGAGTTTGCCTCGATCAACCGGAAGAAACAGGCCTCGGGGCAAGTGATTCCGGATGTCGGTCTTTACCAGGTCTGCTTCGTGCTCCGTTTTCGAGATTCTCCGAGCGATTTCACCGATCGAATCATGGTCTTCATTTACGAGCACCTGGAACAGGTCACCCAGTCCATCCACGCACTCACTGACCTTACGCATGTGAGATTGCAGAGGAACGAAGGGAGATTTTCCGAACAGATTAGCAATCGTTCTCATCAGTTCTCCTGTGGTTTTGGTGAGACCAAGTTCTTCGTCGCCGAGGAAGGGAATATTGAGCACCGCAGTCCCTTCGCAATGCGGGAAGTATGGCGATTTATGGGGACGATGGAAATGCCATAATTCGACAAATTTTGAGTTCCGAGGAGGGAGTTCTGGGATCCCCTCCGGTGTCGTCTTGAGCGGGTGTTGGGTGGATTCGGCTCTCTGGCCAGCACGCTCTTCATGCTCCTGTCAGGAGCATCCTGTGGAGGGTATTTGCCGCATCGATTGTCTTACGGCAAGAATTTGATCCACGATGTCCCCTGTACTGACGGAAGTATGCCTAGAAATTGACTGCGAATCTCATGACGTAGCTGGTGACGTCGCTTCCGTAGGAGGACGCTTCGTCCGGTGATGCATTGATGACATTGAACATCACTCGCGTATTCGGATTGAAATGCCAGTTGATTCCCATCGACAGCGCTTCTGCATTTTCACCAGCGGCCATTTCATCCAGGTCGATTTCTTGCAGCCGGATGGCGAGTTCGATGGCACCGTTCCCATCGTCTCCGTAGTTGCTGGTTGGCTTGACCCGTGCAAATGCACCGGCAGATTTCTTGTAAGAGCGGCTCTCTCCGCTGAGGAAGTAACTCCCCTGCAGATACCAGGCGGTAACCTGGGAATCATCATCGATTGTCGAACTGACGAACTCAGCCTGTACAGACATCGGCCCTTGCACGTATGCGAGTTCGGCCCCGAACAGATCTGCGCCGTCGGAAAGAACATCGCCAGTATCGACGATGTCATTACCCAGATGACTGAGTGAATCAGCATGGTAGTCGACAACTCCTCCGGAGGTGTCTCTTGAACTGATGGATGCGCCCAGGTGCAGCAGTTGAGTGCCACCTTCTTTGTAGATAGGTAGATAAGTTGCCCTGGCAGTGAGGGAGCCCTGATCATCCTCCTGGCCATCACCAGAACTGTTTACATCTTTGAAGTAGCCGAATGCGAGAGTTCCAAGACCATCTGCCAGGGAGTGACTCGAGAGAATGCCGGTATTTCGCCCTGGTAGCAGGGCGGTCGTGAAACTGCGCTCGGTGAAGGTGATGTACTTGCTACTGGTCAAGGTCTCCAGGCCCATCGGCTCGAACTGCTGTCCGACGCGAACCTTGCCGAGGAAAACCGTATTTTTGAGACCGATCCACGCGTCTTTGAAGTCGGCATCGCCTCCAGCGAAATCGTACTGCGTCTTGAATTCGACATTCCCGCCGATGAGTCCTGATACGGCGAATCGCGATCTCCGCATCTCGACACCGTCTTGCTCCTGATCGACACCTTCTTCTTCGCTGAAAAATCCGTGATCGATTTGAAGTCGCCCTCCGATGCCGATCTTGATGTTGCCATCATCGGAACTGAAACTCAGACCACTTTTCCAGTTGCCTGCCATCTCTTGCATGGCGTTTGCATCGGAAGTGAACAGCATTGATGTGACGATGATTACCAGCGTCGTCGTGATTGTAATCTTGTTTTTCAAGGGGCACCTTTTCTGTGTTTGATTGTTCAAACCCATCGGTGGTGTTTCGTGTACAGGTCGAGAAGGTAATCAAACACCTGTGGGATGGAATAGGAAATTCGTGAAAAATAATTTTGACTCTGCTAAACTGCGGCAAATCGAAGATATACGATAAATTCAGACCATCGAATCCACTGTGAGTCGAGGCCTGAACCTACCTCGTTCGAGATCAGAGATCGGCATCTGAATGCAAGAATTTTACGCTTCCGCAATCCGTCACACCGAGCAAGCGCTCTGTGATGAATTACATGAATGTGGATTCAGAAGCGTCCGCTTCAATCGGGGCGGAATTCCATTCCGAGGCGAGTGGAGCGAGGGCTGGCGTGCTTGTCTCGAGAGTCGAATCGCTCAGAGAATCCTGGTGGTTCTTGGGCGTGCTCC
>CBFIET010000104.1:0-8463 GCA_965661685.1 Planctomycetota bacterium | reverse complement strand
CGGCGAACCGATGGCACCGTTGATTATCAGGGGCCCGGCCCCGATCTTCGTCGTCACGGTCGATGGAATCTGATCATCGGCCCCGATGGCAGGATCGTCGAGGAGCAGCGATGACCCGGGACGAGAAGCCGGACCTCCCCCGTCACCTCTTCGACCACCCTCCCCAAACAGCGCTGCACTGGCTCGAGCAGTGGTGTCGTGATCACCAGTTACCCGCCTATCGAACCAAACAGATCGGCGAGCATCTGCTGGAACAGCGCATCGCTGACCCCCGGGAGATGACCTCGTTACCCGAGGATCTTCGCGAGCAGTTGTCTCGAGGTCCGTTGAAGCCTCCACTGGTGACGAGGGAGGTTCTTCGCTCCACTGATGGCACCATCAAGTTTCGATTCGAGCTGGAAGATGGCCTCTCCATCGAGTCGGTGTGGATCCCCACCGATGATCGGGGAACCCTGTGCATCTCCAGCCAGGTCGGATGCGCTGCGGGCTGTACCTTCTGCGCCACCGGCACGATGAAGTTGTCGCGGAATCTGCAGTCGAGGGAAATCGTCGCACAGTGGCTCGCCGTCCACGCCGCCACCGTTGCCGAGGGATTGTGTGGTGTCACCCAGGTGGTCTTCATGGGCATGGGAGAACCGCTCCACAACTACGACGCCGTACGCCTCGCCATCGACTGGCTCGTTTCTCCTGACACCTTTCACTTCAGCCCCCGCAGGATCACCGTCTCCACCGTTGGAATCATTCCCAAGATTCGCCAACTGGTCAGCGATCATCCGCAGGTACGGCTCGCCGTGAGTCTTCACAGTGCGGTGGTCTCGACCCGTGATCGCATCGTCCCCATCAACACCCGTCACGATCTTGAACAGCTGGCAGAGGTGCTGGAGGAGATCAGCAAGGATAGCCGTCGGATCAGCCTCGAATACGTGCTGCTACCAGGTGTCAACGATAGCCCAGAGGAAGCAAAGGCACTGGCGGAATTTGCCCGGCGCTGCCGGGCACACATCAACTTGCTACCGTTTCACTCCCATGAAGGTGCTCTTTACCAGGCAGCGGGTGACCGGGAAGTGGGCCAGTTTCGTACCAAAGTAATGCAACACTACGATGGATCGGTGACCGCCCGCAGGAGCCGCGGACTCGATATCGATGGGGCATGCGGGCAATTGATCCTCAAGAAACAGCGACGGGGAGATTCCCCCGCAGATGCGGATCAAAAGGAAGAAGGGTGAGGCACCGTCTGACGGTGACTCACCCTTCGGGATGAACTTGTTCAGTGCGACCTTGCGGCCTTTTCTCTAGCGACCATCGCCGGCAGGTGCCGGATCTGGTGTCGGGGTCGGCTTCGGTGCAGGAGCGGGCTTGGGAGCGGGCTTCGGCTTGGGCTTCTCCCACACTGGCTTCGGCTTCGGCTTGGGCTTCTCCCACACCGGCTTCTTGTCGCCATCCTTTGCTTCACCCGGAGTCTCTTCGGCAGCGTCCTTGGCACGGGCTGCCTCCCGCTCGCGGCGCACCTCTTCGAAGGAGCGACCCTCGGGGCGACCGAACAGGGTGGAGGAGACTCCGCCGTTGAGAGCGATCTCGTCGTAACTCTGTTCCAGACTCAGTTCCCCATCCTCGAAGATCTTCTTGGTGGTGGGAATCTTGACCCAGCGATTGCGATCATCGCTGAAGCGGATACGCGTGTATTCGCTGTAAAAGACTTCCTTCTTGACCACTGCGGGGGCTTGCCCCTCGTTCCACGTCTTGCGCAGCAGCATGCCGTCATCCTTGGAGAAGGCAAAGTGAAGGATCTGATTACCAGCGAAGGACTTCAACTGCACCGTCTTGCACGGGACGCCCAGGACATCTCCATCCTCGATGAGGGTGGCGATGTATCCGTTGTCGGCGAAGGTGATGAAGAAATCATCGATGTGCTTGTCCCAGACGAACACGATGAGGGTCTTTCCGGAGAGGGGCGAAACCGCGCCCATCGCCTTGACCCATGCCTTTTCTCCGTCGTAGACCTGCACGAAGTTGAGGGGTTCGTTGTTCTTGGTCAATCCGAGACCCGGCAGTTGCCACTCTTCCCGGATCATCAGTGCGCCCTCACCGGTGCGCTTGAGGAAGCGAGCCATCTTCATGACCGTTTCCTTGGTCGGATCGATCTTGGTGTTCTGGAAACGCTCGACACGATCGGTGATGGCCATCATCGCGTCGCGGCCACCGACTCCGTCGATGTAACGCTGGATCACCTCCAGAGCTGCCGGGTCACTCTCGGGAATCCCGAGGATATCGCCACCAAGGATGTCATCGTCATCCTCATCGGCTGCCACCGGCTTCTTCTCGTCGACCTGCACCACCGGCTTCGGATCCTGCTGGCCAATGGTGGCATGGGCCACCTCAGCGGGGATCCGCACCACGAGCATCGCCAGTACCATCAACAAACCGGTCATGTAAAGTCCGGCGGGAATTCCACGTTTCATCTCGAACGATCCTTCCAGAGAGCCTGTCCTCTGTCAGACAGTGCTCCGGTTCAGTTCTCGGTCAGTGCCCCACAGTATCGTGAAGGGGCCACGATTCGGAATCTTCGACCGCTAAAGGATACTCTGCCAGGCCCTCCGGGTCAAAATGACCCGGATGTTCGATTCTGGACCGTTTCTGGCCCACTGGAGGCAGGTACCGGGGTTCCCGGCAGTTCGACCCCCATCAAATGGGCGTATCCTTCCCTGCGAAGCCACGATCGAACGGTGTGCAGAGGCACGAATAGTCCCATGTGAGGGACCACCATCGGAGATCTTTTTCCGTAGGTGTAGATCATGCTGCTGATCCCCACCAGACGGCCATCTCCGGCCAGGAAGATCCCGCCTCCCGAATTCCCGAAGAAGGTCGGTGCGCTGACCATCCAGAACACCTCTTCCCCCACCGGCTTGTACTGCGAAGAGATCTCACCGTAGGTCGGCAGCGGCTGATTGCCCAGGGGACAACCCACTGCGTAGACGCCGTCGAACACCTCGAGGTCATCGCAGGCACTTTCGGTGGCAGCGTCGGCGATGTAATTCCACGGCGATTTACGGTCGATGCGAACCAGCGACAGATCGGTGTCGGGCAGGTTTGCAATCTCGAATCCGTGGTGGACCTCGGTCGACAGGCGGCCCAGTTGTGGATCGAAGAAGCGGATCTCACGGATCACGACCTCCTCGGAGGCGAAATCCCTCACCTCTTCCACCACGTGATAGGCGGTGACGATCCAGGTCTCCCAGGTGGTTTCGTTGACCCGCTGGCAAGAGACCACGACACCACTACCCACCGTCCCGTTGCCACGCAACTGAACCACCGGGTAAATCATCATCTCCGCCTTGCTGCGGTGCACCGGGGAAACCACCGGTTGAGGAACCACGGCGACCTCGGGAGCCATCGAATCGATGCGAGTATCGAGAGCCTTGATCTTCTGCTCGGTGCGATCGATCTCGCCACCCACCCATTTCTTGAGTCCATCCCGGGACAGATCGAGCTCGCGACGGATCCTGGCACGCTCCTCCTCGAGGAACTGTCCCGTCAACCCGCTCACCTCAGTCGTCTCCTCGATGGGCTCCTCGGCAATCTCTACTGTGTTGATGACGGGGATCTGGCTGAAGGTGACCGCATCCAGTTCATCGAACTCCTGTGGCACGACCGGGTTCAACGGAGAAATTCCAGCCGTCTCCGCAATGACCACCGATCGATCGTCGACGAAATTATCACTGAATCCCCACAGGGAAGCTGTGGCCAGCGCAACGAAGAGCCATGAGCGTGAGTGAGTGAAGTAGTGCAACTTTCCCCCGTTTCGACCCGGGCCTATCCCGAAGGGTCGCTGAGGGTTTCGTGCGGAAAAGCCCTCAAGGAAGACTACGATGGGAAGGGAAACCCGGGCAAAGCACCCGGGCTTGCGCCGCAACCTGGAAGTGAAGATCAGCGGCAAAGACGCCGCTTGGCTCAGTTAGAAGAGGTTTGCCGGTCGGAGGGTTGTTCCGGCTCAGCATCGGAATCGGTCGATTCACCGCCATCGAGGGTACCTGGCAGGTAGATCAGCTTCAGCAAACGATCGGGAACATGGATGACCCGATCCGCGGCACGCCCCCCCGTCTGCGACTGTACCTTCTCCAGCTGCAGTGCCTGTTCGATGACCTGGTTCTTCGGGGTATCGAGTTCCACGGAGAGGCGATCGACGATCTTCTCGTTGATGAAGATGGCCAGGGAGATCTCGGAGGGCTGCAGCAACTCTTCACTGTGGTCCGGCCACGGCTCATCGGCGAGGGGGTGCTTCTCACCCAGCTCTTCCCACAACTGGTGAGCCATGTGGGGAGCAAAGGGACACAGCAACACGACGAATACCTTGAGGGTCTGGCGGTCGACCTCCTCGAGGCTGATGTCGGAACTCCTCAGCAACTTGACAAATTCCATGAAGGCGCTGACCGCCTTGTTGAGACGGAAGGTACGAATCGCCTTGCTGACCCGGCGGATCAATCGATGTTTTGCCACCAGTACATTTCGGCTGACGAACTTGCCCTCGCCGATCCTGCTGACGATGGCCTGATGGGTCCGTTGCAGGAATCGCGCACAGCCCCTCAACCCCTCCTCGTTCCACGCGGCATGATCCTGGGCGGGACCGAGGAACAGCAGGTGCAATCTCATCGCATCGGCACCGTAGTAGCGAAGGAAATCCTCTGCCAGCACCCTGGGTCCACGATGTGCATTGCCCGACTCCTCCTGCTCGCCACTGACATCGGAGCGGATACGGCCCTGATTGAAGAGCCTGCGATATGGTTCATCGCGCTCGGTGATGCCCAGATCTTTGAGGAAATGACTGATGAATCGTACGTAGAGAAGGTGCAACTCGGCGTGTTCGATGCCTCCCACGCACAGATTGACTGGCGCCCAGTGCTTCACCTTCTCGCTGTCGGCGATGCCATCGACGATGGCTGGATCGAGAGATCGAAGGTGAGTCCAGCAGGAGGCGATCCAGTCCGGCATCGTGTCGGTACAGCGTCGAGCCTGCGCAGAGCAGGTTGGACACGACACCTTCACCCACTCCGGATAATCCGCCAGACCCTCTCCAGAAGCGGGGTCTCCCGACAACTTGTCGATCTCCGGAAGGCGCACCGGTAGTTGATCCTCGGGGACGGGAACCCGACCACATTCATCGCACTCGATGATGGGGATCGGTTCTCCCCAGACACGCTGACGCTCGAAGGCCCAGTCGTGCAACTTCCAATCGATGTGTGACTCGGTCAATCCACGGGCGTCGAGGGATGCCTGCATAGAACGGACCGGATCCTGACTGTCGCTGCCCTTGCGGCGGGGGGGCCGACGTCTGCGGCGCCCCTGCTGCCCCTGGCCGGTGGAGATGGGCAGGCCGAACTTCTTGGCAAATTCCTTGTGTGCCGGATGTACCGACGGAATTGCCAGGATGGCTCCGAAGCGAATCTCCGGAATGACGTAACTGCTGACCCACACCGGCATCTTCTCGAGAGTCACCGGATTGAGGCAGTAGGCACCGGTGGGAACCCCATCTGCAGTGCCACGAGATGCCATCCGTTCTCGCTCCGTCAGCGTCGCGCACTGCTCCGAGTACTCGCGCACATCATCGGTCTGGATCGGATCGACGATCTCCGCCAGCAACGGGTGCTCGGGGCACAGAACCACGAAGGTGGCATCGGCAAGTGCGTCGATACGCCACGAGAAGACATCCAGTTCTTGCCAGCCATCGAACAGTTCGGAACTGGCCTTGAGGGTCAGTCGGGTTCCCTCTCGTCGCCCGATCCAGTTGCGTTGCAGCAACTTGGTCCGCGCCGGCCACTTCAGTTGCTTCAATCCACCGTGAAGAGCCTCGGCATAGTCGGTGATGGCGACCTTCCAGCCGTCGTCGTGGCGAACCAGTCCCTTCTCGTACAGTTTCAGGAAGAGCCACTGTGACCACCGGTAGCACTCGGGATCGGAAGAGTTGAGTTCGTGATCCCAGTGAACCAGCGCGCCGAAGTAGTTGATCTGTTCTCGCATCTTGGCGATGCCCTGGGACACCAGTTGCGCCGGTGCGATGCCTGCAGCTCGTGCCTCTTCTTCGATGGCGAGACCGAAAGAATCCCACCCCATCGGGCGAAACACCTCGCGACCTCGGGCACTCTGGTAACGTGCCACCACATCGGTGATGGCGATGCCTCTCAGTTGATTGACGCTGAAGCCATCGAGGGACGGATAGGGAAACATGTCGAGACAGTAAAAAGGTTTACGCTCGGAGGAGTCCTGCTCCTCTGCAGTTTCGCTGTCGAAGGGCTGATCGGTGCCGGAGGCACCCCGTCCCGTCAACGGGGACAGAGGGGGTTGATCGTGCCAGCGTTGCCGCCAGTGCTGTTCCAGTTGCTGCAGATCGACCGACAAACTCTCCTCGATCCAATTCTTGCGGGGGACCCTGTTCGTGGCGGGAGGGATCAACGGGTCGAAAAAGGCACCCTCCGGGTACCGGTGATCGTAGGCGTTGAGAGCCGTGACGACAATCGGTTCCCTTGACCCAAGATACGGTGCCGTTATCCTTTGTGAGTCCTGAGGGAGTCCCGCGAGGAGATCTGAAGAGATCTGCCCGGCACCATGCTCCCTTCCGGGAACGATTTGGGCCTGTAGCTCAGCTGGGAGAGCGCCACACTGGCAGTGTGGAGGTCAGGGGTTCGAGCCCCCTCAGGTCCACCAAACCTAAAACTCATCCCCCATGCGGCTTTCCGGCTGCTGGGGGTTTTGCAATTCTGGCTGACCCTGGTGAGGAATCGCCAAAAACTACACAAAAACTACACTTTTCATCGCAAGTTGGAAAAGTGAAGTTTTGGTGTAAGAGGTCTGGGGTTGTTTCTGGCAGGTATCGAATGGTGCCTTAGTCCTCGTCCTCGACCCCATCAACATCCACGACTTTATCCCACTCCTCGGCCCAGGCATTGGGAAGTGGTTCTGTATGTGCCGATCAAGTGCCCGAAATGTGAATCACGGAGTCACATTCAATACGGGCGGGCAGGCTCGACGCGGTATCACAAGTGCCGTCCCTGTGGGCTGCGGTACAAATCCTACGAGCGGCGAGACGACAAATGGCTATGACTTGCCAGCCTACTCAGTGGCACCTGCGTCGATGAGGAGTTGTTTGATCTCAGGGGTCTTGGCGTAGGTCTTAGCGAAATATAGCGGGGTCCTACCAAAATTATTGCTTACGTTGACCTCCGCACCCTCCTGTATAAGCAACTCAACAATCTCACGGTACGAGTACTTCGAGGCGATCATCACCGGAGTCCAGTTTTGGTTGCCTCTGTAATTGACGTCCGCACCTTTGCTGATTAGTAAACGAACATTATCCACCCCACCACCATCGATCTCCTTCGCCAACGATCGAAACAGCTCTTGAGAAATGGCTCTCGAATAAGTTTTATTCATAGACAATTCACACCCAGAAGCAAATGCCATCACAGTTGCCAGCGCGGAGATACTTATCGCTTTCATGACCCACTCCTTCTCTACAGATAGCATAACAGCCTAACTCCGCCTGAAAGTGGTCAACTAAACGAAGTGTGTGACACGGCAATTCCATGTTGAAACTTCAGTAAAACTGCAAAGTTGGAAGCACTTTTTTCTATACACAAAAAGGGCTTACGCAACCAACTGTCACTAAGCCGTGCTATTCCAGGGTTTTACGGTACAGCACCCTTCAAATCAGGTCGTAACATACATGATAAACGTCTGCTGACAGTGTGGAGGTCAGGGGTTCGAGCCCCCTCAGGTCCACCATTCTCACCGATTGCCCCGCATCGTCCAGGACGGTGCGGGGTTTCTGCATCCCTGGAGTCGAGGGCGGGTCCCGGAGTGAACCGCTGGCTGGCAGTCACCCGAGGATCCCCACAGGCAACTCTCCCCGGCATTCGCATCAGTGATACGGCCGGCTTCGGTATCGATCCTGGGAGGACATCAGCGGTCACAAGCAGTCGTGGCTCCACCCGTAGTCACTCCTTGGCACCTGCGGCCTTGAGGATTTGTCTGATCTCCAAGTTCTTGGCGTACATCAACGGGGTCTTGCCGTCGTTGTCCTTGGCGTTGACATCGGCACCCGCCTCGATCAGTACCGTGACGACCTCCGGGGTCTTGGCGTTGAAAGCGGCGTTCATCAGCGGGGTCCTGCCGCCGTCGTCCTTGGCGTTGACATCCGCACTCGCCTCGATCAGCAGCGTGACGATCTCCGGCGAGGAGAAGAGGGCGGCGAACCACAGCGCAGTCTTGCCATCGTAGGTCTCAATGTTGACATCCGCACCCGCCTCTATCAGCAGCGTGACGATCTCCGGAGTCTTGGAGTAGCGGGCGGCGTACATCAGCGGGGTCCAGCCGTCGTCGTTCTTGGCGTTGACATCCGCACCCGCCTTGATCAGCAGCGTGACGACCTCCGGGGTCGTGGAAACGGCGGCCCTCATCAGCGGGGTACCGCCG
>CBFIET010000103.1:0-17877 GCA_965661685.1 Planctomycetota bacterium | reverse complement strand
TACTCCGCCATTGCGGTCCTGGCACCACCGAGAATTTGTATCGTCTTGGTCATCCTTGATTCCCTGTTCTTGCTTATCACACCGAGATCGGACGATCCCTGGTGCATCCTACTTTCCCCGGAACTCCGGGGGTCTTTTTTCGAGGAAGGCAGTCATCCCTTCCCGCATATCTTCTGTCTCACTGATCTTCGAGAAAAGGTCTGCTTCGATCAGCATTCCTTCCTCTTGCGAAGTGTCTCCACCTCGCAGCACTGCGTCGATGGCGAATCTCAGAGCCACTGGGCCACGCTTACACAGCGTACTGGCGACCTTGAGTACCATTGCTTCCAGTTCCTCTGGTTCCGCAACACCATTGACGAGTCCTATCGAAGCGGCCTCGTTCGCCTTCACGAACTCCCCGCTGAGTATCATCTCCAGCGCCCTGCCACGGCCTATGATGCGTTGCAATCGCTGGGTTCCTCCGTAACCAGGTAAGATACCCAGGGTCACCTCCGGCAAACCGATCTTCGCCCTGCTCGATGCGTAGCGTAGATGACACGCAAGAGCCAGTTCGCATCCTCCGCCGAGGGCAAATCCCTGGATCTGTGCGATGACCACCTTGCCACATCGCTCGATGCGATCGAATGCGATCTGTCCGGTGCGGGCTCTCCTGTGCGCCTCTTCTCCATCTTGACCTGCAAGTTGCTGGATATCCGCGCCTGCGACGAAAGCCTTGTCTCCAGCACCGGTCACGATCACAACCTGCACCGAATCTGCGGCGGCTATGGCCTCGAAGGTTTTTCCGATCTCCGCTACCGTCGCGTCGTCGAGTGCGTTGAGAGACTTCTCCCGCGCCACGATGACCTTCACCACCCCGGCAGCAGGATGCTCGATCTTGAGATTTTCCAGTGTCAGATCGTCCATCACTGCCCCTGAGTTTCCTGTCCGATGGTCAGGATCTTCGCAGGAGTGTAGTCGTGATCTCTCTTTGACTTGACCACTGCCCGTCGGATGACGCTTCCTTCCTGCAATCGATCGAGGAACTCGTCGCCCCCGACGACCCTGCCGAAGACGGTGTAGAGACCATCCAGATAGGCGAGGTTGTCGAGTCCTATCAAGAACTGTGATCCAGCAGTGTTTGGCACCGAATGCTTGCGAGCCATGATCAATGCTCCTCGGTTGGCGCGGTTTTTCCCGTTCACCTCGTCGGCGATGCGATAGCCGGGGCCACCGGAACTGGTTCCATCTGGGCTTCCCCCCTGGATGAATCCTCGATTCTGCGGATTGTTCGCCTTGCGATGAAACTTCAGGCCATCGTAAAAGCCACTCTCCACCAGGGAGATGAAGTTCTTGACGGTATTGGGAGAGTCATCCTCGAACAATTCGACCAGCAGTACCCCAGCGGTGGTGTCGAGAAGAACCCTTGGAAGCGGTTCCTTTCGAGGACGGGGAGGCGTCTTGCCATTTTGACCGGTGAGTGCCGGTTTCTGATTGGCGCTGGAAGGCGTGGTCGAACTCACTCCCTCAAGTTTGGGCTTCTCCTGACTGGCAGTTTGTTTCTGCTTGCTCGCATCATCCTTCTCCTGCGGATTCATCGATGCGCGCACCTTCTCCGGCAACAGATCGAGGGGATAGGCGAGACTCAGCGTCAGTTCTGCGCCAAGACCCTTGTTGATCCGCTCCTGGATCCTGTTGATCGGCTGCCCCTCCTCCAGGATGAGTTTACCGCACGGTATCGACCTCGACTGCAGTCCCGGAGTCGGTCCCAGGCCGATGGCGAAGTTGTGACCGAGCATGACTCCATCCTTGCTCCCCTTCGGCCTCACCATGAAGGTGCCTCGCTCGATGGAACCACCCATCATCGAGTTATCGTATCGAACTCCTCCATCGGTTGGGCCCGTGACCCCGAACTGGATCGACTGCCCAAGGATCATCGTCATGGTGGTCTCGTTGAGTTTTCCCTCTCTCACCTGCCGGATGATTTCCGATCGCAGGCCAGGGATCCCCACGTCCTCGAGTTCGATCCAGATGCGGCCATTGGAGAAAAGACACAGGAACCAGCGATCTTCTGGCTTCACCTCGGGAAGCACATTGAACTGCGCCTCATCTGACCGATAGAAACGCCAGCGTGACTTCCAGCTGGCGTACTCCGGCTGATCGACCACTGACGGCACCGTTTTTTCGATGCGACCGAACAGGCTATCGCCTCTCCAGATCACCCGGATGATGGGCCACGAAGTGGTGACCGGTGAATAATCATTCAGCACGAAGCTGCGCTCCAGGTACTCCTGTCCGCCGAGAACTCTCATCTCTAGCGTCGAAGCATCGAAGCCCTCCGGCATCGCCACCGGAACATTCAACTTACCGAACTGGTAGCGGACGATCAGACCCATCGGCCATAAAACTGGATCGAGGACACTCAACGGAGTCTTGCTGACATTTCGAACTCCGACTATCAGCTCCACCGGATCCCCTGGCGCCACCGATCTCTCCTTGAACCGCACCGTCCACTTCAGATCATCGTTACGATCTCCATCGACGGGGATTCTCGAAACAGGTTTCTCCTGCGATTCCGCAGGCTTGCCAACATCAGGAGCGGGCGGTTTCGGTAGCGGTGTACCCCTGGTTTCGATCAGCTGGATCACATGCCACCCGTAACGGGTCTTGCACTTGGTGAGACCCAGTGGGTTCTCGATGGCAAACGCAGCAGCACTGAACTGCGGTTCCATCGCTCCGTAGCTGACCCAGTCAAGATCTCCACCGAGCAACTTGGTTCCCACATCGAGAGAGTACTTGCGGGCAAGGGCCTTGAAATCACGGCCTTCCTCGATCACCTCGATCAGCCGATCTGCCACCGGTTCACTGGCGATCAGGATGTGACGGAGATGTCTCTGCTCCTGGGCATCGAGACCCTTACAGGAGAGAAATGCGATGGTGGCAATTCCGAGGACGTTTCTCAGTATCTTCAGCCAGCCCCATTTGCGGCGGCCCATGGAAATTTCAAAACTCATCTTTTGCTCCTCCTTCGAGCATTGCGCTATTCAGGTGCCTGATCCCAAGGTATCTCCTGGGAGACCTGATTCGGAGTCCAGGACCGCAGTACCATTTCCAGCAGAATAGGGTTCCGCCGGTGCGATTCCGGTCCTTCGATCGGATGAAACACCAACTATCCCTTCAGGATTTCGGGATTGAGTGCAAGATAGCACGCAGCCCCCTGCCATTGAAGCGGATCCGGGGGCCGGAAAGGTGACCAGAGTGCATTCCAGGGCTCTGAAAGCGGATTTGACACTGATGGTGGTGGTCATCATCTGGGGGGCAACCTTCGTCTCGGTGCAAAACGCCATCGACGAGATCCCGGTACACTGTTTTCACGTGCTGAGATTTGGTCTCGCAACCCTGGTGCTGCTACCGATGCTGTGGATCGGACCGGCCCGGACCGTCAAGAATTCATCGCCGCGTCTGTTGTGGAAGGCAGGACTCCTCGCCGGGCTGTCGCTGTGGGGTGGCTACTCCTTTCAGACCACCGGACTGCTCCACACCACTCCTTCTCACTCCGGCTTCCTGACCGGCATGGCGGTGGTGATCGTTCCACTGCTGGCGTATCTGATCCTCAAGCAGAAGCTGGAGAGACGTGTCAAGATCGGAGTGACGCTGGCCGCAGCGGGTCTCGCTCTCCTGAGTCTCGCCGGATCCTCCGCCATCGAGAAACCACCTCCGCTGCCGAACATTCCCTACGGCGATCTACTCACCTTCGGGTGCGCCGTGTGCTTCGCATTCCAGATCATCATCAAGGCTCGCTGGGCCGGTGAGCTCTCCCCGATCGCCTTGACGCTGGTGGAACTGGGGACCGTCTTCATGCTATCGCTAGCAGCAGCACTACTGCTGGAGGAGATCCCCGACCCCACGGAGTTCTCCTCCGAGGTGTGGGAAGCGGTAGTACTGACGGGAATCCTGGCGACCGCATTCGCATTCCTCGCCCAGACGTGGGCGCAGCGCACCTCCACGGCAGTCCGTACTGCCGTGATCTTTGCCTTCGAGCCGGTGACCGCCGCCTTTTTCTCGTGGCTACTGATCGGCGAGGTTCTGAGTGGCTGGGCGGTCATCGGTGGGATGCTGATCATCGGTGGAATGCTACGAACAGAGCTGGGCGCAACCGATGCCCCCCCTGCCAGCAAACCGGATCACTGAATCATCACGGTTTCTCCGGCAACCGGATCTCCTCGACCATCCGCACCACCTCTTCAGGCGGGTCTCCAGTGAAACTCCTGACGATCCCCGCAACCATGAAGTTGAAGCACATTCCCACCGTTCCGATCCCCTTCGGGGAGATTCCCCACCACCAGTTTGCTTCGTTGTCGAGTTCTGGATGGAGGAAGCGGAAGTAGATGATGTACCCGGCAGTGAAGATGAGACCGACCACCATT
This sequence comes from Planctomycetota bacterium, assembly GCA_965661685.1. Lineage (GTDB taxonomy): Bacteria > Planctomycetota > UBA8108 > UBA1146 > UBA1146 > QNYK01. Next base: position 13,474 of record CBFIET010000103.1, on the reverse strand, counting down.
CCGGAGATGGCTCCTTCTCGGTTCATCCGTTTCATGAAGATTCCCAGCAGGATCGCAGGGAAGAAACTGGCGGCGGCGAGTCCGAAGGCAAACGCCACCACCTCGGCGACGAAGCCGGGCGGATGAATCCCCAGATAACCGGCGACACAGACCGCCACTCCTGCGGCGATACGCGCTGCCTGCAGTTCTGCCTTCTCACTCAGGTCGGGGCGTAACCACTTGCGCAACAGGTCATGGGAGATGGACGTCGAGACCACCAGCAACAATCCTGCTGCGGTCGAAAGAGCCGCAGCCAGGCCACCGGCAGCGACCAGTGCGATGACCCAGTCGGGAAGTTCGGCTATTTCTGGATTGGCCAGCACCATGATATCCCTGTCGATGGTCAATTCGTTGGCGATGGGATCTCCTGCGCCATCGGTTGCCGCCTTCCCGACGTACTGAATCTTGCCATCGCCGTTGATGTCCTCGAATTCGATCAGGCCGGTACGCTCCCAGGTCTGGAACCAGGCGGGCATCTGGTCGTGCCGCTGAAACTCACCCTCCCGATAGACGGTGTCGATCAGGTTGGTGCGAGCGAACACCGCCACCGCCGGTGCTGTGGTGTACAGGATGGCGATGAAGAGGAGCGCCCAGCCGGCAGATTGCCTTGCCGCACGAACACTCGGGACCGTGTAGAAGCGAATGATGACGTGGGGAAGACCAGCAGTTCCTGCCATCAGTGCAAAGGTGATTGCAAGCAAGTTGATGGTGTTGCCCGACCCGAGGGTGTACTGGTTGAAGCCCAGTTGCTCATGCAACCCATCGAGCCGTGAGAGCAGGCTCGTCTCCGTGCCGATGGCGGTCGACCCGAATCCGATCTGGGGAATTGCCGTGCCCGCCACCATCAGGGAGATGAAGATGGCAGGAACCATGAAGGCAAAGATCAACACGCAGTACTGGGCCACCTGTGTGTAGGTGATGCCCTTCATCCCTCCGAGTACCGCATAGATGAAGACGATGGCCATGCCGATGATGACGCCATAGGTGACATCGACCTCGAGAAAACGGCTGAACACCACTCCGACTCCGCGCATCTGGCCGGCGACATAGGTGAAGGAGACGAAGATGGCGCAGATCACCGCCACCAGCCGAGCCGTCTGGGAGTAATACCGCTCTCCGATGAAATCGGGCACGGTGAACTTGCCGAATTTTCGCAGATACGGCGCCAGTAACAGGGCCAGAAGCACGTAACCACCGGTCCAGCCCATCAGGTAGACGGAACCGTCATAGCCGCTGAAGGAGATGATGCCCGCCATCGAGATGAAGGAAGCGGCACTCATCCAGTCTGCAGCAGTGGCCATCCCATTGGCCAGTGGCGGAACGTGCTGACCTGCGATGTAGAACTCACCGGTACTACTCGCCCTCGAACGGATGGCGATGACGATGTAGAGCAGAAATGAAGCTCCCACCAGCAGGGTGGTCCATCCTGTAACCCCCATCACTCCCCCTCGCCGCTGGAGAAGAACTCGTCATCGAGACGATTCATGCGCCAGGCATAGATCCCGATCAGCACGACGAAGGTGAAGATGGAGCCCTGCTGGGCGAACCAGAAGCCGAGAGGTGTCCCTGGCAGTGGAGCGTGGATCTCGTGCAGATCTTCTGCCCAGTAGATGCCCAGCCCGAAGGAAACCAGTGCCCAGATGGAGAGCAGCACCGTGATGAGAATCAGGTTCTTCTTCCAGTAGGTGCGCATCTTCTCTGATTCAGAACTCATCTTCCCCCTCGCTCGCGGAGTTGCCCTCTGATGGAGGAAGTATCACCATGGGTAACGATCGGAGCAAGGTGCCACTTGGGTCCGACCGGTTCCACGACTACCCTGATCCTTCACCGCAGGAGGTCCGATGAACATCACCTATCTCGCTCTCGGTAGCGCCCTGACCCTGTGGCTAGGCTACCGCTTCTACGGGACGTGGATCGCCAGCCGGGTCTTCGGAGTCGGGGATCAATCGGATGAGAAGTTGCCCAGCAAGGAACTGGAAAACGGGGTCGATTATGTACCGACCCGCCGATCGATCCTGTTTGGACACCATTACGTGACCATCGCCGGCGCAGGTCCCATCGTCGGTCCCGCAGTGGCGGTCACATGGGGCTGGCTACCGGCATTACTGTGGGTGGTGCTGGGGGCCATCTTCATCGGAGCCGTACACGATCTGGGATCACTGGTCCTGTCGGCAAGAAATCAGGGTCGAAGCATCGGAGATCTGTGCGCCGAGATCCTCTCCCCGCGAGTGCGACTGCTATTCCTGATCTTCATCGCACTGGCGTTGTGGGTCGTGCTCGCTGTCTTTGCCTTCGTCATCTCGAGCCTGTTTGTCGCGCGGCCCGAAAGTATCCTGGCGGTCTGGATCGAGATTCCGCTGGCGCTACTGGTCGGCTGGCAATTGATCCGAGGTCGATCGATGGCGTTGTGGGGAGCACTCGCTCTGCTGGTGATGTACGGCTGCATCGGCATCGGATCGACGGAAACGGTACGCTCCGTCCTCGCCTTCGAGTGGGGAGCGAATCCGATGGGAGATTGGCTCTCGGGAAATGCAGGTATCTTCTGGCTGCTGATGCTCTTCGGCTACTCGTGGATCGCCAGCGTATTGCCGGTTCAAAAGCTTTTACAGCCGCGCGATGCCATCAACTCTCACCAGTTGTTCCTGGCACTGGCCGCCTTACTCAGCGGCATGATGCTGATCTCCATCAGCGGAGGACCGCAGCTGGAAATCGTTGCGCCGGCGATCAATCCCGATCCTCCTGCGGATGCACCCCTGCTATTTCCCTTCCTCTTCATCACCATCGCCTGCGGTGCGGTCAGTGGCTTTCATTGCATGGTGGCCAGTGGCACCACCTCCAAGCAACTGGCCTCCGAGAAGGACGCCCGCAGTATCGGTTTCGGTGCCATGGTGCTGGAGGGCGGCCTGGCTGTCGTCGTCATCCTGTGCTGCGTCTCCGCCGCCGGATTCGAAAGCGCAGGAGAATGGAGTGCCAAGTACTCTGCTGCGTGGGTTGGAAAGGGCTCTCTGCTGGTCAGGCTGTCCGGTTTCATCGATGGCGGAGCGGTCTTCATCCAGGCAGTGCTTCCCTTCTTATCGCTGAAATTCCTCGCCACCGTCATCACGGTGGTGATCATCTCCTTCGCTGCGACCACCATGGATAGTGCCACTCGCATCCAGCGCTACGTCATCCAGGAACTCGCCGCCGCCACAGGGATCCGCATCCTGGGACAGCGGCAGGTCGCCACTGCCGTGGCAGTTCTGTCAGCGGCAGCACTCGCCCTGCTGGCGGGACAGGGAGGAAGAGGCGGATTGGTCCTGTGGCCCATCTTCGGGGTGACCAATCAGTTGCTCGCCAGTCTCACACTGGTAGTGCTGACCACCTGGCAAGCTCGACGCGGTCGATTGATCTGGCCAACGTTGCTGCCGTTGCTGTTTCTCACCATCACCGTGGGTACCGCTGCCGCCACCCAGATGAAAGGACTACTCGGCGCCGAGACCATCGCCTGGCCGCAGGTCGTGGTGCTCGGCTTCGGAATGGTGTTACAGCTGTGGATGATCGCGGAAGGCCTGATCTGCTTGCGATCCTCCCGCTCCGGCGAGAGCGACTCCGCTGTCGATTCACTGGGAGTGGTTCACCGCAACTGATCACTACCGATCAGCGGGAGCAGAATCCCCGGTGCTTCTTGTAGTAATCCTGATGATATTCCTCTGCACGCCAGAAGGTCGGTGCCGGAGATGTCACCTCGGTCACGACAGGTCGCCCTTCATGTGCTTCTTGATCCTGTAACCGCTGGATCTCGAGATCGACGATCTTCATCTGTACCGCATCGCAACAGAAGATCACCGAACGGTACTGGCTTCCCCTGTTGGGCCCCTGTCGGTCCGGTGTGGTCGGATCGTGCATGGCGAAGAACTGGGCCACCAGTTCCTGATACGACACAAGCTGCGGCTGGTAAGTGACCTCGACCACTTCTGCATGCCCCGTCTCACCGGAACAGACTTCCTCGTAGGTCGGATTCTGTTGCTGTCCACCCATGTATCCCGATACGACATCGACGACGCCGTCGAGGCTCGCAAAGCGATCCTCCACTCCCCAGAATCATCCGCCACCAAACCAGGCCTTCGCCTCGACGCCACCCTCATCGTCGCTGGTCGGTGCTTCCCGCAACAACTTCTCCCCCTGGCAAACGAAGTGCAGCGATGCAGAATTGAGACAGTAGCGGTTCCCGGTAGGAGCTGGCCCATCTGAAAACAGGTGCCCCAGATGAGCATCACATCGTGCGCAGGTGATCTCGGTGCGAACCATCGAATGACTCTCGTCACGAATTTCCTTCAGATGATCAGCGTCAAAGGTCTCGAAGAAGGAAGGCCAGCCACTTCCCGAATCGAACTTGTGCTGGGAACCGAAGAGAGGAAGGTGGCAGACCACGCATACGTACACCCCCTCCTCCTTCTGGTGCAGGAATCCACCGCAATGTGGCGGTTCGGTTGCTGATTTCTGGGTGACCTGATGCTGTTCAGGAGTCAACCTGTCCACCAGCTTGTTCAGGTGTTGTGGAGCGAGGGGAGTCAGCGAGAAACCGCTGGCAGATCGTTCGGGTCGTGAAGTCACCGGCAAATCCTTTCAGCGACAGCACCATGATCAACGAAAAATCGATCGCTGGGCTGCAGTGGAGATCCATTGCGTTGCGATCGATGTTACCCTCGACGAGGATCTGTCCCAAGAGCAGTTCGCCTGGGCGACAATTTCGGGAGCAGGAGGCCTCTGTTGCAAGAATCGGAAGAAGTGAATTCAGAACAGGTTGAGGAGATGACCTGGGATCAATTCCGGAAACGCTTCGTGGCGGCCCTGGGACCCTTCGCTCCCGGTTTCTCCAGAGAATCTCTCGCCCGCCATGCCTGGCTGGTTCGGGAAAAAAACCAGGTGATGAATTTGACCCGGGTCGTCGATCCGGAAGAGATGGCGATCCGTCATACCGCTGATTCTCTCGCCGCGATCCCGCTCCTTGCGGAGGGTGGAGAACAACTCTTCAAACACATCCTGGATATAGGTACCGGAGCGGGCTGGCCGGGACTCTCCATCGCCATCGCCTGCCCCCACCTGAAGGTCACCCTTCTCGATTCGAGACGCAAGAAGATCGATTTTCTCCAATCGGTGGTGGATGAACTGGATCTCCAGGAGCGGGTCACCTGCGTGTGGTCTCGCTTCGAGGACTGGATCCGCGACCACCGCAAGGAAGTCGATCTGGTGACAGCCCGCGCAGTGGGTCCAGTCGATAGATTACTCGGCTGGTGTACCAACAACTACTTCGGCCCGTTGCTGCTGTGGAAGGGTCCGGCAGCAGATCAGGAACTGAAAGATGTCGAGGGATTGATGTGGAAACGACGGCTGTTCGTTGCTCTCGATGAGTCCTATCAGATTCCAGGAGACGAAGCGGTACGCCGGCTGATCCTCATCGACCACCAACGAAATTAGTCTTGCGGATCCTTGCGGACGAAGTGAGCTCCGCCACCGGCTGAGCGATCCCTGAACGAACTGATGATGGCACCGATCCCTGACAGAGAGAGAACCATCGCAAGTATGTACTGCAAGATGTCGGGGTACTTCCAGATGATCAAACCGGATCCCAGCAAGATGATTCCGAGGATGAACTTCCCCTTGATGTAAATGTTCAAGTTTTTTCCCTTCACTCCGCAGGCTTCACGTCGATCTCCAGCGCAAGTCCCATACCACCGCTGATGCAAAGTGTCGCCAGTCCCTTGCCACCACCGCGACGCCGCAGTTCATGGAGGAGGGTGGTGGTAATCCGTGCCCCCGTGGCTCCGATCGGATGACCGAGGGCGATCGACCCACCGTTGACATTCAGCCGATCGCGCTCGATGGGAAGATCACGCAGGCAAGCAAGCACCTGTGCAGCAAATGCCTCGTTCAGTTCTACCAGGTCGAAATCGTCGAGTGCATGACCCGTTTTCTCGAGCAGTTTCTTCACCGCAGGAACCGGACCGATTCCCATCCTCTGTGGCTCCACTCCGGCCCGTGCCGATGCCCCGATGGTCGCGAGGATCGGCCAGCCTTGTTCCAGTGCCAGTTGCTCCTCCGCCACCACCATGGCGCAGGCACCATCGGTGATCCCCGAGGAATTCCCGGCGTGAACGGTGCCATCCTTCTTGAAGACCGGTTTCAGTCGCGACATCCCCTCGATGGTCGCATCATCCCTGGGATGCTCATCTCCATCGACGATGGTCGCGCCTTTTCGTCCGGGGACCTCCACCGCAGCGATCTCATCGGCAAAGCGACCCTCTTCCCGAGCCACCTGACATCGATTCTGACTCTCCACCGCATAGGCGTCCTGCTCCTGACGATCGATGGAGAACTCGTCCGCCAGATTCTCTGCAGTGGCTCCCATCAATTGATCCGCCATGGGGCAGTGAAAACCGTCTCGATACATCCCATCGACCAGTTCACCTTCACCCAGCCGGTAGCCCTTCCGGGCTCCCAGAAGGTAGAAGGGAAGTTGCGACATGCTCTCGGTTCCGCCCACCACCATCACACTTGCATCCCCTCTTTCGATGGCATCCCTGGCATCGATGATGGTCAGCAATCCAGATCCACAGGCCATGTTGACGGTGACTGCAGTGGACTCGATGGGAAGTTCCGAGCGCACTGCTACCTGGCGAGCCACATTGGGACCCGCTCCCGCCTGTCTTCCGCAGCCAAATCGTAACTCATCGACTCGATTGGCCGGGACTCCAGACCTTTCCAGTGCCGCTGTCACTGCGGCCACTCCTAGATCCGCCGGAGAGAGTGTCGAGAGTCCGCCCAGAAATCGACCGATGGGAGTTCTCACTGCAGAACAGATCACAGCACGGGTCATGAACGGACTCCTGTCAGAGAACGGGCGACGATGATCTTCTGGAGATCCTCTCCCCCGCCAAAGGGAACTGCAGTTTTAACTTCACGGTAGGCTCTCTCGACCGGATACTCGCGGCTGTAGCCATTGCCCCCCAGCACCTGCACCGCATCCCTCGTCGCCTTGTAGGATGCCTGCTTCGCCGCCAGATTCGCCATCGAGGCCTCGCGCGCTGCGGACTTGCCCGCATCGTACAGGTTTGCCGCACGCCACAGTAACAGTCTGGCACTTTCCACCGCGGTGGCCGCTTCTGCGAGCATCGCCCGAACCGACCCGAAGCGATCGATGGTTCGACCGAATGCGACCCTCTGAGATGCGTATCCCAGTGCCTCACTGATGGCACCGCGGGCGACCCCGAGAACCACGGCAGAAGCTGCCAGTCTCGACATCTCCGCCACCCGAGAGATCCCCTGCCAGCCGGAAACTCCCCCGCACAGGTGTGAAGTGGAATCGATCTTCACCCCGTCGAATTGAAGATCGCAGAACCCTGCCCCTCGTAGACCGAGGACGTCTTGATGAGGCTGGCGACTGCATCCGTCGGTGGAGGGATCGACGACATAGGCTCCAAGATCCTGAACCTGTTCATCTACATCCCTGGCAACCACCGTCACCAGGCCAGCCATCGCTCCCCCGATGATCCAGGTCTTCCTTCCATGAAGGGTAAAGCCCTGCAGTTCCTTTCCGACCGAACAGGTGATACCCGATGTATCGGACTCCGCCTCCACCTCCGCCAGTGCGAAGGTAGCCATCGTTTCACCACTGGCCATGGCGGGCAGCCATTGCTCCTTGCCCTCATCGGTTGCCAGATGAAGGATGGCAGAGGTTCCCTCGAAAAGATGTGTGGCGAGGATTACACCGGTCGACCCACAGCAGCGGGAGACCTCCTCCACTACCAGACACGCCGACAGCAGATCGAGTTCCGCACCTCCGAACTTCTCGGGGATGGTCAAACCGAGCATTCCCAGTTCAGCCAGTTCTGCGATGGACTCCACCGGAAGGGACTGGGTCTCATCGATGTGCTCAGCCCTTGGAGCGATCTCGTTGTCAGCGAAATCCGCGATCATCTGGCGGATTTCCTGATGATGTTCCTCGAAGCGGATCATCTTCTACACCTTCCAATCCTCGCGTTAGCATCGATTCGATCAGTCATCTGGGTTCTCCCCCGGGGTTCCAGAGAGGAGTTGTTGGAGCGCCTGGGGTACGGTGATCGCATGGCACGCCACCTGATCGACCAGTTCCTCGAAACGATCCGATCCACCTGCCTTCTGCAGCCCGATCTTCAGCCATTCCTGCTCTGCTCTGCGGCGGATGCGACGAGCCAGACGCGCTCTCCCCCGCTCGGCATCGGGATGTTCCCGATGAGACTTCGCTGCTTTCAAGATGGATTCGACCGCATCGTCGATTCCACTCTTCTCGACGCTGCTGACTGCCAGCGGATCGGCGATCCCCTGATCTCGAGCAGCCTCCTCCGACCACCTGAGCAACTCTTCACTCCCCTGGCGATCGCACTTGTGAACGAGAACTCTATCGATCACCTCGAGGACTCCACCCTTGAGTAGCTGAATCGCATCACCAGACTCTGGCGACAGGAGTAGCCACGCATGATCGGTTTCCTCGGCGATCTCGACCTCGAGCTGTCCGACTCCCACCGTCTCGATGATGACGACGGTGAAACCACCTCGAGCCAGGATCTCCGCCGCGAGATCGGTGCAGCCGGCGATACCGCCGGTGGCACCACGGCTGGCGATGCTACGGAACCAGCTGTCGTCTCCCAGATCGCCACGAATTCTGGCCCGATCGCCGAGCACCGCTCCACCGGAGACGGGACTGGTCGGATCGATGGCGAGGACAGCGACCCTCTCCCCTGCCTCGACAAGACGGGGGACCAGGTTTGCGATCAGTGTCGACTTCCCGACACCGGGAGCCCCGGTGATTCCGAGCCGAAAGGCTGCTGGCGAGGGGGGAAGATGGGCCAGCAGCTGGTCCGCCACCGATTCCTTCTCCTCGACCGCAGTGATGGCACGGGCAAGATCACGACGCGATCCTTCCGCAACACCCTTGACCAGTTCCAGGACTTCCTTGCTCTCCACGCTACCCCCGACCAGGTCTCACGTGGCGGGAGATGACCAGCCTCTGGATCTGACTGGTTCCCTCGTAGATCTCGGTGATCTTTGCATCCCTGAACAGTCTTTCGAGGGGACCGTGGCGTCCCAGTCCCGCGCCGCCCAGCACCTCCAGCCCCATCCTTGCCGCATCGTTGGCGATCTCCGAAGCAGACAGCTTTGCCATCGATGCTTCCTTCGAATGAGGCTTTCCGAGATCCTTGAGGATGGCAGCGCGCAAGGTCAGCAACCTCGCCGCTTCGATGCGAGTCGCCATGTCTGAGATCTTGTGTGACGCCAGCTGATTGTCTGCCAGCTTTCGCCCAAACATCTGGTGCTGTTCGGCGAACTGAACGGTGGCATCGAGGCACGCCTGGGCGATTCCAACCGCCTGGGTAGCGATTCCTATCCTGCCTCCATCGAGGGTGTGCATGGCGATCTTGAATCCCTGCCCCTCCTCTCCCAGGAGGTTCTCCGCCGGAACTCTCATCTCATCGAATACCAGTTGCACCGTGTCCGAGGCGCGGATCCCCAGTTTCTTCTCCTTCTTCCCGACCGAGAAACCGGGCATCGTGTTCTCGACGACGAAGGCATTGATCCCCTTCGATCGGAGAGCTGGGTCAGAGGTCGCGAAGGTGATGATGATTCCCGCGTGACTGCCATTGGTGATCCATGCCTTGGTGCCGTTGAGGACCCACTCGTCTCCGTCGCGTCGACAAGAGGTTTCGATTCCCACTGCATCGGAGCCGTGGTCCGGTTCGGTGATGGCGTAAGCACCGAGTGCTTCTCCGCTGGCAAGGCGGGGGAAGAACCGACTTTTCTGATCCTCGGTTCCGAAGTGGAGCAACGGGCTCGAGAGGAGGGAGTTGTGTACCGACACGGTGACTCCGGTGGAAGCGCAACCTCGATGAATCTCCTCGAGAGCAACGGAGAGCGCCAGGTTATCAAGACCCAGCCCACCGTACTCCTCCGGAGCCAGGATCCCGAGAAGACCGAGATTTGCCAGTCGCTCGATGTTCTTCGCCGGATAGGATTCTTCCCGATCGTGCTGGTCTGCCGCCGGAATCAAAACCTCATCGGCAAACTCTCGGCACACCAGCTGAATACGGGCGTGTTCCGCAGGTAGGTCAGTTCCGAGCATCGATCCGAGGCGGCTGCCTTCCCCCTCACTGACGTCCTTCTCAAGCATCGATCAATCCTTCCGCTCAGGAATAGTCGTAAAAGCCTCGACCGCTCTTTCGCCCCAGATCTCCTGCGGCGACCATCCGACGCAGCAGGGGACACGGTCTGTACTTCGGATCGCCCAGTTCATCCTGGAGCAGTTCAAGAATGTTGAGACAAACATCCAGGCCGATGAAATCCGCCAGCGCCAGTGGCCCCATCGGGTGTCCCATTCCCAGTTTCATCACCTCATCGATCGATTCCTTGCTGGCGACCCCTTCCATCAGGGCATAGATCGCCTCGTTGAGCATCGGTGCGAGGATTCTATTTGCCACGAATCCGGGGTAGTCCTGAGCTTCCCACGGTTCCTTACCGAGGCGACGGGAAAGTTCCATCGTCGCTTCAACCACGACATCGGAACTCCTGTGACCTCGAATCACCTCGACCAGTTTCATCATCGGAACGGGATTCATGAAGTGCATCCCGACGAAGGACTCGGGCCTGCTGGTGAAATTCGCCAGGCGGGTGATGGAGATGGAGGAGGTGTTACTGGCGAGGACTCCGCCTTCTACAACCTGTCCATCGAGGCCTGAAAGGACCTTTTCCTTCAGCACCTCGTCTTCCGGCACCGCTTCGATACCCCAACCCGCTCCGGAGGCCGCCTCGACCCCCTCTGCAAAGGTGATCCTGGCGAAGATCTCCTGTGCATCCGCCGCCGAGATCTTCTCTTTCTTGACCATTCTCCCGAGACTGTTCTCGATGGTTCCTCGGGCTCGATCGAGAGCTCCTTCGAAGGGATCGATCAACACCACCTCGTATCGGGACTGGGCGAACACCTGAGCAATCCCGTTGCCCATCGTTCCCGCCCCTACCACCGCGACACGCTGGAGAGAGTTGACCAGATCAGCGGCTGCTTCCTGTGCTTGGGATGACATCGATTTCTTCTACCTTCCTGATCGTGAATACCCCTCCCTCATCGAGTGCCGAGAGGTGGAGAGGTCGGCAGATAGATCGTAGGAGCGATCCCTCCCGTGGGCAAGCGTACCGGCAATCGGAGATCTCTCGCCAGTGCCGTGAGGAACCTCCAGCGCCCCGTCTCAATGAAAAAAGGCCCCGGGGCGAGAACGCCCCGGGGCCTCATATCGATTCCCGATCCCCCCTCCGGGGTCAGTTACAACTGTCGTAGAGGGCGCAGTCGAGGGCGTCGGCGGTGGGATCCGCACCACAAACTCCATGAGGAGCCGGAGGCAGGGGCCCGCCGCTGAACTGGCTGCCAAGACCGTAGACCGGGTCAGCGACATTCACCTGACCGTCATCATTCATGTCACATGAATCGACACAGGAGAAAGATCCTCCGATGAAGAGCACGTTCAGATTATGGACGATATCGGCGATGTTGAATGTACCGTCAACGTTGCAGTCACCACGGTCGAAGCCACCGGTCGCAACCGGGGTCAGGATTACACTGCCGTCGATGGGATCGGGAGCATATCCAGCACCATTCACGACCACCAGGTTGTCTACCGAGCTGGTACCGATGGTACTTTCCCACTGAAGACCGGTAGAGACCGGAGTCGTGGTGCCCGCAAGAGTTCCCGCATTGGTATCGTAGTTGATGACAACCATCTCGGTGTCCACTGCGAAAGAGATCGTCTCTGAACCCATGAAGCTGTACACGACGCCAACCGTGACCCCGCCAGGCAGAAGCGTCGCAGAGAGGAAGTCTGGCCCCTCCGATCCGTTGATGCCCGCAAGCAATGGAGAAGTATCGACAGATACACTCGTCAGGATTGCACTGTCATGTGCAAGCGACATCGAGAAGCCCTGGGTGTCGTTGGGGAAACCAGCATTGTCGATGTCTTCTGCGATGGAAAGCGCAGCGGAGATCGATCCAACACCGGTCACCTCGTCGAACTCACCAGATACCACCGGAGCAGTGAAACTGTACCCGGACGGAACCTGGACGCTGACATCGCAGATTGCAGACGATTGCGAACCACCACAGAAGCCAGTCACCACGTAGGATCTGTCTCCTAGTGGCGCACCGGCATCGGTGAATGCCGAGGACGCCCCTGGTAACACCGCCAGCAACGTACCATCTCTCGTCACCTCGATCTGATCGTAGGATTCACCGTTGATCCAGCTGAGATTGACCTCGAGGCCAACCCCCTGTGAACAGGTAAACGCCACGATGGGGTCACAGGTACACGCCGGATCTGCTGCACAGTCCGGATCGAGACAATCGGTCAGTCCATCGAGATCGTCATCGATACCGTTGGTGCAATTCTCTGTCTGTGGCACGGCAAGATCGAGCACCATCGTGCCGATTCCACCGACACCGGCACTGGCTGCACCGAGACGAATCTTCAGTTGATCTCCTCCGTTGACGTTCATCACGACCTCGGAAGCAAGACCGCAACCATCACCGTTACAGGCAACCTGATTCAAAGCACCACACGATCCCTGGTACACGATCAAACTCGAATCGATGGCCAGAGTACCGCAGGTCGAAATCGTCAGGATTCCGGTTCCAGGTGCCTGGTAGTCGTACCAGACATCCTGGCTCATCGCTCCGATGAAGGATCCGGCGCAAGCTCCCACGCTGTCAGCGCTGTCAGAAGCACCGGTGGTATCGACGATGTTGCTCCCCAGGGAAGCTGCGATCGAGGTGTCGCATTCATCTCCAGGAAATGGAATACAGGCCGGATTCCCTGAACAGTCCGAATCCTCGCAATCGATCAGACCATCGAGGTCGTCATCGACTCCGTTGGTGCAATTCTCGGTGACACCACCGACCAGAGACAGGTCCATCGTTCCCGTTCCACTGGCACTGGAGTTCCACCCACCGCTGCGGATGAGATACTCGGTACCACCGACCACCGGCACATCGCTCACCAGCGACGTGAACCCAGCGCATCCTGCACCATCTCCGTTACAGCCAACCTGGACCAGAGCCCCGCATGAACCCTGGTAAATCGCCACATCACTATCGAAATCGACTGTGTTACACAGACTGACGGTCAACAGACCATCATTGCCCGGCGTGAAGCTGTACCAGATGTCCTGGAAGAAGCCGCCGAGAAAGGTGCCGCTGCACTGAGAGGGATCTGAAGGATCGATCGAGTCGGTCGCCCCCACTGTACTCACTGCATTTGCACCCAGGCTCGCGGTGATTCGGTCAATACATTCGTCGCCATCTGCGAGCACGGCACAGGCCGGATCGCCGATACAGTCGCTGTCGGCGCAGTCGATGGCACCATCTCCATCGTCATCCACGCCA
>CBFIET010000102.1:0-23427 GCA_965661685.1 Planctomycetota bacterium | reverse complement strand
CGGTGGTACGATCGGCAGCCTCGGCGATTTCCCGGGCCGCTCCGTGACTGGTGGCGTAGACGAGGACACCCTCTGAAAGAAACAGATCACGATCCCACGACTGGAGGGGAAGATCAGTCTTCTCCTGTACCTTCTCTACATGACGGCAGCCGGAGCCACAGGAGATGGCGACGATGGCGATCAGAAGCCAGAGGTGCCACTGTCGGGTCCACTGTCGGGTCCACTGTTGGGTCGGTGTATCCAAGGGAAAGACCCTCCTCCTCATTGAATCGATCTGCATCACAAGGGCCGGAAATTGCGGTTCAAGAATCTTCGGAGTGATTTTCGCCTGAAGTGGATTGCATCGCGAGGACCTTGTCGATTCTCTCCTCGAGAGAAGGATTCGCAAAGAGCTGGTAGCGTTCCTCGCTGCTCATCGGGGTCAACATGGTGAGGATGTCAGAGAGTTGCAGCACCGAGACTCCCGTCGGGATGTCGACCTCATTGGAGCATCTCTGGATCGCCTCATGGAGCCAGAACCCCATCTCGACCGGCAATGGAGTCTCCTCTTCCCGGATCTCCTCGATCCGCGCCTGGGGATAGGACAGAGAACCGAGGTGGGGAGCGACCCGCACTCTTCTCTCGCCCTGGATCATCACGAGAAACCTGCCATCCTCCAGTGTCTGGTACTGCTGTAAGCGTCCGATCCCCGCCACCGATTGCACCGGAGCGATTCCGGAGAGGAGATCCTTATCGTCTCCCAGCACCGTACCGAGAATCAGTTCACCGGAGGAGTCGAGGAGGTCTCGGACCATCTGACGATAGCGATCCTCGAAGATGTGTAGCGGGATGACCTGGCCCGGAAAGAGGATGACATCGGGAAGAGGGAAGAGAGGATATACACTTGAATCTCCTGCCTGCGCTGATGATTCGACGGGAAGCGCATCATCGTCTTTGGCTCGATTCATTTCTCCTCCTCGGAGCGGGTCACAACAGGGGGTAAGAGTATCGTTGTACTCTGGACGATTCAATCGGGTCGAGGGTTCCTGCTTCCCCCGGCATCGTCGGGTCAATTCCTCCTGGAAACAGGGAATCTCTGATCGGGTGAGGTACTGTGGATCGCTGGTGAGTGAAACGGTAGTGATCTCTTCGCCACGAGACGATGCGAGGAAGAGAAATTTCGATAGGGGTGTCCTGATGCTGCGTCAAGATAAGGCAAATCGAGTGGCGAAGATGCTGGAAGAACTGTATCCAGCCCCGCCGATTCCCCTGCAGCATGTCGATGAGTTCACCTTGCTGATCGCGGTATTGCTCTCTGCCCAGACCACCGACGCCCGGGTAAACCTCGTGACTCCCGATCTGTTTCGCCTCGCTTCAACACCACAGAAGATGGCGAAGGTATCGGTGGAGAAGATCCTCGCAGCGATTCGAACTTGCGGTCTGGCCCCCCGCAAGGCGAAGGCGATCCGTGACCTCTCCGTCATCCTGGTGGAGGAGCATGATGGCGTGGTGCCCGCCGACTTCGAAAAGCTGGAAGCTCTTCCGGGAGTGGGACACAAGACCGCCTCGGTGGTGATGTCGCAGGCGTTCGGTGTTGCGGCCTTTCCTGTAGACACACACATCCATCGCCTCGCTGCACGGTGGGGGCTCTCCTCTGGCAAGAATGTGGAGAAGACGGAAGCGGACCTGAAGAAGGTGTTTCCACGAACGAAGTGGAATCAACTTCACCTGCAGATCATCTACTTCGGAAGGGAGCACTGTCCAGCAAGAGGGCATGATCTCTCTCGATGCCCCATCTGCTCGTGGGCTGCCACCGCCAAGAGGAAGCGAGAAGAGGCTCGCAAGAATGGCAAGTGAACCGCCGGGGAGCCACTGCAATTGAAACACCCCGACTGACGATCGGTCAGCCGGGGTGATCGGTTCACAGTATTGAACGGAGCAATCAGCAGCCGTTGTAGCTGTTGCAGTCCTGGGGATCTCCGACATTTCCGCAGTTCGGGAAGGGACTCGGAGGTTGTGCTCCACCGCTGAAGATGTAGGTGATGAGCCAGATCGGGTCGGCGACATCGAAGAGGCTATCGCCGTTAGTATCCTTGGAGTCGAAGCAGGTTCCCTGGGGACCGTTGTTGAAGATCTCCTGAAGCTCCCAGATCGCATCGGCCACATTGGTGATGCCGTCGCCGTTGGCGTCCCCTCGCAGGTAGTCGAGAACACTTTGAGGGTTCAGGTTGAGGCCACCATTACTGGTCAGAGGGATGACACTCTCGTTATTCGAGGTCACCACGTTGTAGATGGGAGGGGAACCGGCACTCTGCCAGTTCAGTGGTATCGAAACACCCACTTCGTCGCCGATCAGGGCCGATGCTACCGTCGAGCCCGAGATCGACATGGCGTCCGTCTCTCCGGCAAACTGGATGTAAACAGGGACCTGGAAGGCATACACGACTCCGATGGCCCATCCCTCAGCACTGAGGATCGACTCGGCGAATGCAGGACTCGCCGCTGCGACCGGGCCAGTGATGGAGGCTGCGGTGGGAGTGACGAATGTAGAATCACCGACGATGCTCATGGAGAAGCCCTGGGTATTGGTGGGGTATGTCGAGTTCCCAGGA
The DNA here is from genome assembly GCA_965661685.1 of Planctomycetota bacterium. Lineage (GTDB taxonomy): Bacteria > Planctomycetota > UBA8108 > UBA1146 > UBA1146 > QNYK01. Next base: position 20,836 of record CBFIET010000102.1, on the reverse strand, counting down.
TCCTCGGTGATGGTCAGGCTGGTCGAGAAGTTGCCAATTCCATCGAGGGGATCGTAGTTCACCTGTTTCTGCGGAGCAGAGAAGTGAAAAAGGGTCGGTGGTTGTTCGATGATTTGCACGGTGCCATCGTCGCTGGACATCGGCATCGAGGCTCCCTGTACCACGGCGACGCTGGAGACCGGTGGCAGTCCCAGAGTATTACACAGTCCAACGCTGGTGGTGGATCCGGCAGGACCGATGGCCCGATAAAAAGCGGTTCCTATCGGGGTGGAACCGGCATCCATGACGGCACAGGAGGTGAAGCAGATGACGCAACCGACGGTCCAGCCCCCGGTCTCGAGGTTTTGCTGGAAAAAGTCAGGCTCGCTGCCGTTCTTGATGGTCTCGACGGCGGTCGACCAGTCGATGAGGTAGTCGAAATCGGCAGCGGCTCCAGGCGACTCGAGGGTCAACATGGTGTCATCGTGACAGACACCGAAGGAGAAGCCCTGAACTCCGGTGGGAGCTGCATGGGAGAGACTGAGGTCTACCGAAGTGAGCCCGCCTTCTGCAACGGAACTGCCGGTAAATGACATGGTGTATCCGCCACCCCCTGCGAAGAGAACGGCTGGAATAAAGACCAGGATGCTGGCCACCAGAATTGCGGATCTGGCTTGAGCATGGACTCGTTGCTGATTCATGGCTAATGTCTCCCCAATGCCCGGAAATAGACCCCTGAAATGTTGTCAGAAGGCATTTCCCGGTTTCCCGAAATGAGCGAATGCGTTCCAATACACACATCCTCATAGTCTAAATATTAGTGCTTGAAGGCGGAAAACGAAAGGATGTCGATGCGCAGGTACAGGAATGTCCGGTACCACCAGTTGTCGCATTTCGACACATTTTTTCTGCCAAGTGGATTTGGAGCGGCTTGATGCACGATGAAACTGCCGACGATTCGGTGGATCCAGAAAAACCTGACAATTTCATCGAGAAGAAGATCGAGCAGGATCTCTCCGAAGGTCGCAATGGTGGCAAGGTCCAGGTGCGATTTCCGCCCGAACCGAACGGCTACCTGCACATCGGTCACGCCAAGGCATTCTGTCTCAACTTCGGTCTGGCGAAGAAGTACGGCGGTCGCTGCAATCTTCGCTTTGACGACACGAATCCGTCCCGGGAAGAGCAGGAGTTCGTCGATTCGATCAAGGAAGATATCCGCTGGATGGGCTTCGAGTGGGATGAACTCTGTTTTGCCAGCGATTACTTCGAGCAGTTGTATCAGTGGGCGGTGCAGATGGTCAAACAGGGAGACGCCTACGTCTGTGATCTCGATGGCGAACAGGTTCGTGAGTACCGAGGAAGTCTCACCGAACCCGGTCGAGACAGCCCTTTCCGCGATCGATCGGTTGACGAAAACCTGCAGCTCTTCGCACAGATGAAGGCGGGAGAGTTCGAGGATGGATCGAGGACCCTGAGGGCGAAGATCGACATGCAGTCGCCTCACATCGTCATGAGAGATCCGGTGATGTATCGCATCCAGAGATCGACTCACCACCGCACCGGTGACGACTGGTGCATGTATCCCACCTATGACTTTGCACATGGACAGGGAGATGCCATCGAGGGCGTGACCCACTCCCTGTGTAGCCTCGAGTTCACCAATCACAGGCCGCTGTACGAGTGGTTCCTCGACAAGATCGGGATCGAGGAGGGACCTCAGCAGACCGAGTTTGCAAGACTTGCTCTCTCCCACACGGTGATGAGCAAGCGGGTCCTTCGTACCCTCGTGGAAGATGGTCATGTCGATGGTTGGGACGACCCTCGGTTGCCGACACTCTCCGGGTTGCGGCGGCGGGGTTACCCACCGGAAGCGATCCGCGAGTTCATGGCGGGGATCGGCGTCGCCAAGTTCAATTCAACCATCGAGTACTCGGTACTGGAGAATGCAGTCAGAGATCGACTCAACAAGACAGCCACCAGACGTATGGCCGTTCTCGATCCCATCAAGATGGTCATCGAGAACTACCCCGAAGATCTTCAAGAACTGATGGATGCGGTCAACAACCCGGAGGATGAGGCGGCAGGAACGCGTCAGATACCCTTCGAGCGTGAGGTGTGGGTTGATCGGGATGACTTCCGCATGGAACCACCGCGCAAGTGGCGCCGCCTGGCACCGGGAGCTGAAGTTCGACTGAGATATGGCTACTGCGTCACCGTTCAGGAGGTGATCTCGGATCCGGAGACGGGAGAGGTCTCGCAACTCAACTGCATCTACGACCCGGATACCGCTCGTGGTCAGACCCCGGATGGGCGCAAGGTGCGAGGCATCATCCACTGGGTGCCATCCTCCTGCTGTGTCGAGTTACCGGTAAGGATTTACTCGCCACTCTTCACCGTGCCGGACCCCGATAATGTGCCGGAAGGGAAGTCCTTCACCGACTTCATCGATCCACAATCGATGGTGAAGACGAGCGCTCTGTGTGAACCATCTCTGGCAGCAGCATCCCCTGGCGAGAGATTTCAGCTGGAGCGGGTCGGCTACTTCGTTGCGGATTCCAAGATCTCCAGGGAAGGTGCACCGGAATTGGCGAGAATCGTGCCGCTGAGAGATTCCTGGAGCAAGCAGGAGAAGCGCCAGGAACGAGCCTGATGACAGATCCTGGGCCCTTCCCAGGAGATCGCCAGTGGACCGGTGGAATTCCGCCGATTTCGCCTCCTTGACCCCCCCCTGGATCCTTGCGATTCTGAGCGATCACGATGCTCCTCTGGTCTTCGTGTTTTTACTCAAACTCCGGGGGCTACTGGTCGCATCCTGCGATTCTCTGAAAGGAAACGTCATGAGACTATTCGCCGTTTCGCTGTGCATTTTCTTCCTGATGGTGCCGACGACATCGACCGTGGCAGCAGATGGAGAAGGGGTCACCCTTACCGAGACGCAAAAGAAAGTGATCGACCTCGGAGCCACTGACAACCGGGTGGTGAGCGTCCTCGATCAACTGGTCAACGGGATCGGACCGAGACTCACCGGAAGCCACCAGGACCATCTCGCTTGCGAATGGGCGAGGGACCTGTTCATCGAGTTCGGACTTGAAAATGTCAAGATGGAGGAGGCAGGAGAGTTCCCCGTCGGTTTCCAGCGAGGATTGTGGCGTGGCCACATGGTGAGTCCTGAGCGAATGGATCTGGAATTCGGAACTCCGGCGTGGTCCGCAGGAACCAAGGGAGTTCAAGAAGGCCCGGCAGTGATCCTTCCCGAGTCGATGGACGAGCTCGATATGAAAGCGATGAAGGGCGCATGGGTGATGATGCCTGCGCAACGAGGCAGATTGGCGCGAGAGGTTCGCCAGGCCCAGCGTGAAATCCAGGAGAAGCTCGAGACCGCCGGCATCGCTGGCTGGGTGTACTCCACCCGAGGTGAAGCCATCAACGTGTACGGAAACCACCGGATCTCCTGGGATGATCTGCCGCAGATTCCTCGTCTGAACCTGCGCAAGGATCAGTACGAGATGATCGTCGAGAAGTTGAATGCGGATGAAGAAGTGGTACTGCGGATCGACGTTCGCAATCACTTCCAGCCTGGACCGGCGAAGTTCTACAACGTGATCGGCGACATCGTCGGTTCCGAGTTCCCGGATGAGTACGTCGTCATCGGCGGCCACATCGACTCCTGGGATGGAGCCACCGGAACCACCGATAACGGTACCGGTACTGCCACCACCATCGAAGCCGCGAGAATCCTCATGGCCAGTGGTGCTCGTCCGAAGCGGTCGATCCGTTTCATGCTGTGGAGCGGCGAGGAGCAGGGATTGCTCGGCTCCAAGGCCTGGGTCGATCAGAATCCTGATGAACTCGACAAGATTTCCGCAGTGTTTGTCTATGACGGTGGTCCCAATGCCATCGCTGGACTTCCAGCAACAGCGGCGATGAAGGATGACTTCGTGAAGGTGTTCTCTCCCGTGATGGATCTGAACCCCGATCTCCCCTTCACCCTCACCGATGTGAAGGGAATCCCCCGGGGAATCGGCAGTGACCACGAGTCATTCCTGGCCCGAGGTGTTCCCGGTTTCTTCTGGACGCAAGAGGGACGCGCTGACACCTGGCACGGAATTCACACCCAGTTCGACACCTTCGATCTGGTGATTCCGGAGTATCTCGAACACTCCACCACGGTGATTGCCCTGGCAGCACTGGGTGTCGCCAATCTTGACGGCCTCCTCTCTCGCGAGGGAATGCTGGAAGAAGGTGGACGCCGCGGAAGGGTCGGTGGAGGACGCCGCATGGGCGTGATGCTCGACGGCAACAGAATCGCCGAAGTGGTAGCCGATTCCGTTGCGGAAAAAGCCGGCCTGAAGGCGGACGATACGATCACCAAGATCGATGATCAGGATGTCAGTGATCGACGCTCGCTGATGCGGGCGATTCGAGATGGAGACGCCAACAAGAGAAAACTCACCGTGCAAAGAGATGGCAAGACGATTCAACTCACCATCGAGTGGGAACAGCCGAAGCCACCCGAGCCGGAAAAGAAGGAAGAGAAAGCGGAGCCGAAGAAGCGAGGAGCGGTTCGCTAGAGATGAACCCCGAACTTCTTTCATGGCGTCTGGATCGAGGGACACAAAACCCTCGATCCAGACGTCCTTTCAGATTCACCTTGTCGCTGGCTGTGAGCTTGCTCCTGTCGGCGATGACGATTCCGATGGGATCCTCAGCATCTCTCGCCGGTGAGTCCTCACACCATGTTCCCAAGCCGATCAACATCGAGGTGGACGTCCAGCAACAGAAGACGGAGATCCACCTGCTGGTCGATGAGACCCTCTTCAAGCACTGGTTTTCGCTGGAACCGAAGATGATCATCGACCTGGAGAAGAGCGGTGAATGGGGAGATTACGGTGATCGGGTCGTCGAGTGGCTCGATCTTCATGCTCCGGTCCAGGTCGATGGAGTGCAGGTGATTCCGGTCCTCGAAGACCTGGAGTACCAGGAGGGATTCGATCTCAACGACCTCCTCAACTACGCAGCCATCACGGTGCATTACCCGACCAAGGCGAAGCCGAAACAACTCGACTTCTACTGGAGTCGCTTCGACACCGAGGATGGATTTCCTCTCGAGTCGGTCTACTACGTTCTTTCCGCAGGGGATGACTACCAGGTCTACCGCTTCAGGGAAGACTCTCCTGGGTGGACGTGGAATCCTCCCAAGGGGCGAAGGATGGTCGATCCGGAGCAGGTGGCTCCGGGGATCCGGCCTCCGTGGTTTCGCCTCGACTGGATTCCGGTAGTTCTCAGCGCATGCGGTCTCTACATCGTCTGGAAATCGAAGCCGATCACCCGCTTCACCGTCATGGCTGGGGCGATGTGTGCTTTCTTTGCGGTGATCTCGCTGGGAAGCAGCGTGGTGGAGGTGCGTCCCTTCTGGAAATCTCGAGTCCAGTTGCCAGAGCCGGATGTCGCACAGGCTCTTTTCGAGACGCTCCACAGGAATATCTACCTCGCCTTTGATTACGAGAAGGAGGAGCAGATCTACAATCTGCTCGACCGCAGTGTCTCCGGTGAACTGTTGCCAAAACTGTACGATGAAATCCACGAAAGCCTCCTGATGAGGCTGGAGGAGGTGGCGGTCTGCGATGTCCGGGCGGTCAGGATCCTCGACAGTGAACTGCTGACTGCAACGGGCTCCGACGAAGCTCTCTTCACCATGAGGGCGGAGTGGGAAGTGATCGGAACGGTTCAGCACTGGGGGCACGGTCACTGGCGTAAGAACTTTTCCCGGGCGGATTATGATGTGCGATGGATTCCCGGGACCGGCTGGCGCATCACGGAAGTCGATGTGATCGAACAACGACGTCTGGATGATGGAAAGGAACTGGTCAAGTAATGGGGACCTCGGTTCGGGTCAGCAATCTGGAGCACCAGCATGTCGGTCAGCAGCAACCGATCCGGGTGGAGGGTCTAGAAATCGAGTCCGGCGAGAAGGTCGCCATCATGGGGCCTTCCGGTTGCGGAAAGACGACCCTTCTCTCCTGCATCGCTGGAATCCTGTCGCCATCGCGGGGACAGATCTCCGTGGGAGACACCCGCATCGACAAGCTCTCCGATTCCGCCCGCAGGCGATTCAGGAGGGAACAGATCGGTCTTGTTTTTCAGGAGTTTGAACTGCTCGAGCATATCGATGTGAAGGAGAACGCATTCCTTCCGGTGTGGCTCGACGGTCGTGAGCCGACCGAGGAAGAACAGCAACGGTTGGAAGAGAGATCACGTCGTTGCGGAATTGCCGATCTGCTGCACCGAAAGCCGAGGGCGCTCTCCCAGGGGGAGAGGCAGCGGGCTGCCGTTTGCCGCGCCCTGATGACCTCGCCGCAGTTGATCCTCGCCGATGAACCGACCGGTAGTCTCGACGGGAAGACTGGACAGGCGGTTCTCGATCTCCTCTTCGAGGAGGCTTCACTCACCGGGGCGACGCTGGTAGTGGTGACTCATGACAGATCTCTACTCGAGGGCTTCGACCGGGTGGAAACGCTGGGAGAGGAGGACCGATGAACGGCCCGCTGATGCGTCTTGCATTGCGATCACTCTCTCATCACAAGATCCGGACCGTAGTTCTTTCGCTGTGTATCGCCCTGGTCGGTGTTCTTCCCACTGCCGTCGACGGGCTACTGGATCTCTACCGCACCAGGCTGGAGGCTCGCGCCAAGACGACGCCACTGGTGGTGGGATCCCCGGGAAGCCGATCCGATCTACTGATCCATGCCCTCTACTTTCGAGGAAAAGTGGAGCGGACGATTCCCCGCCGGGTCGCTACCGAAGCGGCTCAATCGGGCTACGGAATCCCGGTTCCCATCCATCTGGAGGGAACGGTGAACAAGTATCCGCTGGTGGGGACGACCCCCGATTACCAGAGCTTTCGGGATGTAGATCTGGTGCGTGGACGCTGGCCCCAGCGGCTGGCGGAAGCGGCACTCGGGAGCGATGTGGCGAGAGCGCTGAACCTCGATGTGGGAGGCAAGGTCGCCACCGATGTCAGCAAACTGCACGACCTTGCCGGCTCCTATCCGCTGGCCCTGAAGGTGACGGGAATCTTGCCTCGTACCGGTACCCCCGATGACGATGCGGTGTTCGTCAGCTTGCAGACCTCCTGGGTGGTGTCGGGAGAAGGTCACGGCCATCTACAGATCGACCCGGAGAAGGACTTCAATCTGATCCTGGAGAACAAGACCAGTCATGTCGTCGCAAGTGCTGCCGTCGTGGAAGCGGTGGAGGTCACCGAGGAAAACGAGGACTCCTTCCATTTCCACGGTGATCAGGACGATTTGCCGCTGACGGCGATCCTCCTCGATGCTCCCGATCGACAAGGAGCCACCATCTTGCGCTCCAGGTTCAGGAGAAACGAAGAGTTACAGACCATCGATTCGATCGACGAGTTGAACAAGTTCCTGGGAATCGTCATGCGGGCCAAGAAGGTCCTCGATGCCAACTCGGTACTCGTGCTGGTCGCGACGATCCTGTTGCTGGGGCTGATCGTGACCCTCGATGTGAAGGTGCGAGAGCGCGAGGTGCGAACCCTCGAGCGAATCGGAGCCCCTCGAGGCTTTGTTGCGAGGCTGCTCTTCACCGAGGTTGCCATCGTGGTGGCTTGCGGCGGAGCGCTCTCCTACATCCTGGCCCGATCCGCCATCTGGATCGTGGCGGACGGACCTCTACTCCTGCCATGATGAGAAACGAGACGATGATTTCCCGACTGCACCTTTTCTGCATCCTGATCGGCTTGCTCGCCGTCGCCGGCTGCGATGTCACCTCTTCCGATCAGGGGAGGAAGGAGAACCGATCCACCCGACAGGGACCACCCACCATCGTGGTTTCCATCTCGCCGCTGGCGTGGGCCACCGACAGATTAGCGGGGGATTCGGTAAAGATCGTTCAGTTGATGCCGGAGGGGGCAGACGCTGCCAGGTGGATTCCTGGCGGGAAAGATCTCGACCTCCTTGCCACTGCAGATCTCATCATCCTCAATGGAGCGGGAGTGGAGAGCTGGGCCCAGCGATTCTCCCTTCCCATCGCCAGGACGGTGGAGGTTGCCCGCAGTTGTCGTCAGAGCTGGTTGAATTATCCGCAAGCGGTGACACACAGCCACGGTCCCGAGGGGGAGAGTTCCTACGAGGGTCTTGCCGGGCATACCTGGCTCGATCCCCGGTTGTTGATCTCGCAGGCGCAGGTGATCCGCGATCGCTTGCAGCAGTTGCTTCCCGATCAGAAGCTGTCCATCGAGGAGAAGTGGAACCTGCTGAAAGCCGACCTCGAACAACTTGGCGAACAACTGGATGCTCTCGCCGCCGGTCACCCTGAAACGTGCCTGCTCGGCAACGGGCCCCTGTGGATCTATCCCCTCGAGAGGATGGGGTGGAGTGCGGAGAGCGTCGATCTCGATCCTGCCGGGCAGTGGAGTTCTCAACTGTCGGCGGTGATCTCCGCCGTCCGGGATGAAGGGGATGCCGTCGGGGTGCTTCTGTGGTCGACAAATCCCGATCCGCAACTGATCAATAATCTGAAAGAGAACGCGGCCATCAACAGTGTGGTATGGCCAGAGGCGGCATCGCTGGGGGCAGAGTACAGGCAGTACCTGAAGTTACAGCAGCAGGGATTGAAGCAACTGGAAGAGGCTCTCTCCGATTGATCTGGCCCTCCTTGACCTGAGTCCCCTGGCAACCGACGATGTCGTTCGATGCAATTTTCCTGATACGTATTCACAGGAGGTTTTCGATGCACAAGATTTTCACCTTTCCAATTTCCTCGTTGTTGCTGGCGATCTGGATGGGGATATCAACCCCGGCGCTCGGCATCGATGTTCCACCGGTCTTCTCCGATCACGCCGTGTTACAGCGAAACATCGAGTTGCCAGTATGGGGACGTGGCGACGCGGGAACCGAAGTCACCGTGGAGTTCGCCGGTCAGAAGAAGAGCACGACCGTGCTGGCAGACGGCAACTGGTCGTTGACGCTCGACGCGCTCGCTGCCAGTGCAGAGGGACGCACCATGGTGATCACCGGAAGTGACGGAGTCATCGAGGTGAAGGACATCCTGGTGGGTGAGGTGTGGATCTGCGGTGGTCAATCGAACATGGAGTGGTCGGTCAGGGCTTCGATGAATGCCGATGAGGAGATCGCTGCCGGCGATCTCCCGTGGCTCAGGCGCATCAAGACCCCGCACCTTCTGTCGCGCACGCCGGAGTACGACATCGCTGCTGCGTGGGAGGTCTCGACACCCGAAACCGCGGGAAACTTCACCGCAGTGGGCACCTTCATGGCGCGCCGTCTCCATGAAGAGCTGGGAGTGCCGATCGGACTTCTCGATATCAACTGGGGCGGCACCCGTGCGGAACCGTGGACCGCGACCACTGCCATGAAGAGGCATCCGAGATTCCGTGCCCGGGTACAGAAGTTGGAACAGGACGTCGCTCGCTGGGGAGATCACAGCAACGATGAGATCGAACAGATCTACCGGGAACAAATGTCGAACTTCGAGAAGAATAGCGAGTCATGGTGGCAGAAGAAGTTGTCGGGGGATCCCGGAGTGGCGGGACGTTGGGCAGCGCCAGACTTCGACGATTCGACCTGGGCACAGATCTCGGTCCCTGGCCTGTGGAGTGGCAAGGACGCCGGTTGGGATGGTTTCATCTGGTACCGCAACACCATCGAGGTTCCCTCAGAGTGGAATGGCAAGGATCTGTTGCTGCAGCCGGGAGCCATCGACGATGCCGATGTCACCTACTGGGATGGAAAGCTGGTGGGGAGGACGACCAACCAGCACGCCGCTCTCCGGCAATACACCATCGCCGGTGATCTGGTGAGGGAGGGGAAGGCGACCATCGCCATCGCCGCTCTCGATACCGGTGGCGCCGGGGGTATCACCGGATCCGCTGCATCCATCAAGATCCGTCCCGTCTCTGCCCGAGACGAGGAAGCGATCCCGCTGGCAGGGCAGTGGAAGATCAATCGTGGAGGCCAGTTCTCCGGCGATCGTGGTCCATCGGTTCCCGCTCGTCCGGAGGCGCCGGGTCGCAAGCGAGAAGATCCCGGTGTGATGTTCAACGCGATGCTGTCACCCTTCGCCGGTTACGGAATTCGTGGGGCGGTCTGGTACCAGGGTGAATCGAACGCAGGACAACCCGCCGAATACGCCGAACTGTTGCCGCTGATGATCGGTTCCTGGAGAGAGGCGTGGGGCCAGGGAGACTTCCCCTTCGGGATCGTGCAGTTGGCGGCCTTCAAGGCGGTCAGCGATGACCCGGTTCAGGGGGACTGGGCAAATCTGCGGGAAGCGCAGGATTTCACCCATCGTGTGGTGAGAAATACCGGAATGGTGGTCCTCACCGATGTCGGCGATGCTCGTGACATCCATCCGAGGAACAAGCAGGCAGTGGGAACAAGACTGGCGGACTGGGCGCTGAACCGCTGTCACTCCCGCGACGACCTTCCCGAATCGGGCCCCTTCTACCGTGACCATCAGATCGAGGATGGCGCAGTAATTGTCTCCTTCGATCATGTTGGCGATTCCCTGGTCGGTCGTCGTGGACAGGCGATCGATGGCTTCGCCATCCAGGGTGCCGATGGGCGCTGGCACTGGGCGCAGACCGAGGTGGTGGAGAAGGATCGCCTCAAGGTGACTCACGCCGAGGTCAAGAATCCGCAGGCGGTGAGATATGCCTGGCAGAACAATCCAGTGCGGGCAAATCTCGTCGCCAGTAATGGACTCCCGGCAGCACCGTTCAAGACCGACTGATCGGTGGCGCGGGTCAGAGGGTCAAGCCACCGAGGGCAGCGGTGCTATCGCCGAAGCGATCGACGGTAGCACCGTGTGCCTGTGCCATGGTGAGGAACAGGTTGCACATCGGCGTGTTGGCCGCAGCAGCCAGGTGACGACCCGGATCGATGAGGCCATTGCCTCGACCGGCGACGAGAACCGGCAGATTGTCGTGGTTGTGACGGTTTCCATCGCCGATGGCAGATCCGAAGACCAGGGCTGTGGAATCGAGTAGCGACTGCTCTCCATCACGCACCGCTGACATCTGCTTTACCAGCTGGGCGAACTCTTCGACCTGCCAGCGATTGATGGTGCGAATCTGATCGACCTGCTGCTGGTTCCCCTTGTGATGGGTGAGAGTGTGATGCCCTTCCCGGACATCCAGATGCGGATATGCGCGATTCGATCCCTCGTTGGCCCACATGAAGGTGGCGACACGGGTCAGATCGAGACGCAAGGCGAGGATGATCAGCTGGTGCATCAGTTGCACGTGTTCGCTGATTCCAGAGGGAGCGGTCGAAGAGATCTCCGACATCGTGCCTTCATCCCGTTCCAGTTCTTCTAACTTCTCCAGATTCTCGATGCGTCGCTCGATGTCGCGAATCCCGTCGAGGTATTCATCGAGGCGCAGTCGATCTTTCAAGCCGATGCTGTCGCGCAGTCTCCTCGAATCGTCGAGGATGAAATCGAGGATGCTGGATCGCCTGGCGATCCGTTGCCGTCGAGCGGAGGTCGTCTCGCCGGAAGGTCCGCGCAGGAACATCCGTTCGAAGACGCGCCGCGCCTGGGTTTCATGGGGTAGCGGGCGGCTGGGATGTGCCCAGCTGATGTTTGAAGAGTAGGCACAGGAGTATCCGGAGTCGCAGTTTCCAGATTGTCGTCCACCTTCGGTACCCAGTTGAAGCGATGGCAGGATGGTACGGGGACCGATGGCGGTCGAGATGACCTGATCGATGGATACACCGGCGGCGATATCGGAGCCTGCGGTCTTGTGGGGGTGTGCCCCGGTCAGGAAGCAGGCTGCTGAACGAGCATGGTCGCCGGGGCCATCCCCCAGAGCTTTGGCGTTTCGATGCTCGAGGCCGGAGATGATGAGAACATCGTCTCGGACCGATTCGAGGGGCTCGAGGATCGGCGTCGTTTTCCAGTCGGGACCACTCTCGGCGGGGGTCCATTCCGGTTGGTGGACACCGTTTGGAATGAACAGGAAGACGGAGCGCAGCGGTGAGGTGGTTCCGTCGAGGGTTGCTGCCATGGCAGTCAGAGGACGCATCGCCTCCAGCCAGGGGAGAGCGATTGCGGTCCCCAGACCACGAAGGAAGGTTCGGCGATGGATCGGCTGGAACATCGAGTTGATATCCTCTCTACCATGGATGAAACACCGACATCGATGGGGTCACAAGCGCCAAGTGGCGATGTGACCCTCAGGGCATCGAACGGCGCCGAAAAGCCTCCAGCTGGACGATTTCCTCGATCAACGCCACGACGGTCGGTTGCAGCTGGAGGCGGTCGAGGAGGCGAGCGACAGCAGGTGCGTCCTCATCGGTGAGACCACGGCCGAGTGCATAGGTGAGAAGGTTTCTGGCGAGTGATCTGCGGAATCCGCGGTCGCTGGTGATGGCAGCCTTGAGGGCGGGGACACCATCCAGAACCGAGCCATCGGGTAACTCGCCCCGATCATCGACATCGGTGGTGCGGTACTTGCCGGTGGCACCCATCCGTTCCATCGAGAATCCCAGCGCATCCATCCGTCGGTGGCAGATTCCACAACTCGGTTCCCGGCGGTGAAGACGCAACTGTTCCCGGAGGGACAGCTGAGCTCCCTCTTCCCCCGGGGCAGGGAGGGTGCCGGCTCCCGGTGGTGGCGGCGGTGGAGCCGCATCGAGTAGCACTTCCAGCAACCACTTTCCACGCAGCACCGGTGAGGTGCGTTGCCGGGTGCTGGTGGCGAGCAAGATGCTCCCCTGGGAGAGGAGCCCTCCACCGCGTGGGTGATCGATCTCCACCTTGCGGAAGCCCTTCCCCTCCAAGGGACCCAGTCCGTAGTGGCGCGACAGTTGCGGATTGATGAATGAATAGCTGGCGGAGATCAACTCCTCGACGGGAGCCTTGTGCCGCATCACGTGATCGAAGAACTCGATCGATTCCTTCCGCATGCTGGAGAGAAGTTGACGATCGAAGTCGGAGAAGATCTTGGGATCGGGTCGACGATCATCGAGGTCGATGATCCTCAACCACTGGGTGGCGAAATCGCTCGACAGGGAGCGAGAACGAGGGGATGCCAGCAATCGCCTCGTCTGTTCGAGCAGGCCATCGGTATCGTCCAGTTGCCCACTCGATGCCGCTTCAAGGAGTGTCGTATCGGGTGTCGTTCCCCACAGGAAGTAAGAGAGCCGGGTTGCGATCTCGTGTCCGCTCAGGTTTCTCACCGTGCCGGGTACGGCATCGGCGGGATCTTCCTCGAGGCGCAGGATGAAACGAGGGGAGACGATGGCGATGATGAGCGCGGATCGAAGTAACGACTCCGCAGACTCCGGATCCATCGCAGACTGGTGGGCGATGCGGGCTACTTCCTCGATGCGCTCCGTGGCGACCGGCCCCCTCCAGAAGCGGGGGAGCCAGCTGTGGAGCCCCCTCTCCAGCCGCTGTCGTGGAGTGCCATCGCCGGCGAGAGCCTGTCGCTGGAAGTGGCTCGCTTCCAGACCCTCCTCCGGCCCCTCGATCCTGAAGGAGATCAGCCCCGCATTGCGGTCGCGCTGGGATGGCTCCGGATGATCCGGTTCGAAGTAATCGTTGATGAAGGTTGCCGTGATCTTGTGGCTTCCCGTAGGAACTCGAATCTCCATCTTTCGTTGCCCGGGTTGTTCACGAGATTCGGGGAACTCGAGTGTCCTTGCCTTCAGGTCGCCGATACGAACCTGAAATCGAACCGGTTGATCCCCCGCCTGTTGTCCCCAGCCTTCGAGATGCAGGGTGTAGCTTCCGGTGCGGGGAAAGAAGTGCTGGATCGAAGCGGTGCCACGGCTGAAGAAGAAAGCACTGGAAGATCTGACATTTCCCGCACCGGAAATTTCCATCTGATCCACCTCGTAGGTGGTCTCGGGATTCTCTCCTGCGGCTCCGGTGAAGACGGTCGATATCGAGACCTCCTCGGCGATGCGGAAGAGTCGTTCGACGAAGTCGATGGAGAAAGCTCCACCTTGATTGTCGAATCCCTCGGAGGAGGGATCCGCAGGGAGGTGGCGTCGTACATCGAGTTCAACCCCGGTGAGATCGCGGATGGTCCTCTTCAGCTCCTTCCGCCCGAGCCGACGGATCGACACGGTACCGGGGCGTTCCGGCATCGCTTGCAAGATCTGGCGAGTCCAGCGCTGCAGGTCGGAAATCATCCGTTCCCGATCGGAGTCGGTGGGAGCTGGTTCCCCCTCCGGAGGCATCTCGCCACTGGTGACCACCCTGTCGATCAGTCGCCAGTCGCCGAGGTCCGCCTCGGCACCATCTTCGAGGACTTCGGTCAGGTCGAGGCCACCCTTCGGCTTGTCCTCCGAGTGGCACTCGATGCAATGGGTCTCGAGCAGTTGCTGAACCGATGGTGGAACCTCCTGGGCGACAGGAGAGTGGACCAGAAGAGAGAGTGCCAAGGTAAAGGTTGGAATCACTGATCGACTCCGTTGAAGAGGAAGTAGATCGACCGTTGCAGCGAGGAAGTGCGTGTTGCTGCAAGTGAAACGCTCATCATCTTCGCCGGTCTCCCTTCGTCGTAGATGAGTACACGATACAGGAGAAGCACTCGGCACTCCATCCGCTGGTGGTCAGCTGCTGGGCTTGCTGCTCCTTCGTCGAATTGAAAGGCAGTGGGTGGCAGTGGTGCAGTTGATCAGAGATGATTCCGGAGCAATTCCGAATCGTGAAGATCTACCGAGAAAGCCAGGTGAACAGGGTGTTGAAGAAAGTTCTACTCGTGGTTCTGGGGGTGGTGACGGTGCTGGTGGTAGCCGGGTTCGTCCTTCCTGCCGATTATGCGGTGTCCCGGACCGCCTTCATCAAAGCGAGCGCCGAAGAGGTCCATGAGGTGGTTGCAGATCTTCGGTCGTGGTCGCGCTGGACGGTGTGGAACGATCAACTCGATCCGACCCTCGAGGTGGAGTATTCCATCGGAGCGTCACCGGTTGGATCTTCCTTCACGTGGACCGGAGAAGCGCTGGGAGTCGGCTCCCTCGAGATCATCAGTGCAGAGGAGGGTCGAGGAATCGTCTACCTGCTCGCCTTCGAGGGAGGAAGTCCTGCAGAGGGTGTGATCCAGATCACCCAGATGAAGGGGGGGAGTGAGGTGCTGTGGAACTTCTCCGGAGTCGCAGATCCTCCGCTGGGACCCTACATGATCGGCTGGATCGAATCGATGATCAGCAGCGACTTCGATTCGGGCCTGAAAAACCTACAGGAACAGTTCAACTGATGCGGTCGCGCTGGTGGCTACTGCTGTCGCTACTGTCGATCTCTCCTTTCAGCCAGGGAAGGGATGTCGATTTCCCCCGGAACATCCTGTGGATCGTTTCCGATGACCAGAGGGCGGACACCATCGCCGCTCTTGGCAATCGAGCGATCGATACTCCGTCCCTCGATCAGCTGGCGTCACGAGGTGTCACCTTCAACTCTGCCTACTGCATGGGGTCGACCAGCGGAGCGGTCTGTGCGCCGAGTCGATACATGATGATGACGGGGCGTTCGCTGCATCGACTGCCGGGAAACGTCTTCAACATCCCCGAGTCTGAGGTGACCCTTCCGCAACTTCTCAAGGAAGCGGGATGGAACACCTTCTTCACCGGCAAGTGGCACAACGGAAAGGCTGCGTACCAGCGCTCCTTTGGTGGCGGTGCAGAGATCTTTTTCGGCGGAATGGGCAGCCATACAAAACTGATGGTCCACGATCATCAACCGGATGGAAAATACCCCGATAGCAAACGCCACCCGCTGCCCGCCTTCTCCTCGACCGCTTTCGCCGATGCGGCCATCCGTTTCATCGAGGAGCAGGCGATCATCGAAGAGCAGGAAAGAAAGAACGAAGAGCAGGAGAGAAAGAACGAAGAGCAGGTGAGTGACGGCCGCAACAATCCATTTTTTGCCTGTGTCTCCTTCACCGCACCCCATGATCCTCGCACTCCTCCGGAGAAGTTCCTGTCGATGTACCCGAAGGAAAAGATGTCGTTGCCGACAAACTTCTTGCCGGAGCATCCCTTTGACAACGGAGAACTGAAGATCCGCGATGAAAAGCTGGCGCCATTCCCCCGCACCCCTGAAGTGGTGAAGGAGCAGTTGGCTGCCTACTACGCGATGATCAGCCACATGGATGCACAGGTTGGCAGGATCATCGATGCGTTGCAGGAGACTGGTCTGGCCGAAAACACGATGGTGGTCTTCACTTCAGACCACGGGTTGGCGGTGGGGAGCCATGGATTGATGGGAAAGCAGAACCTGTACGAGCATTCGACCCGGGTTCCACTGCTGGTCGTCGGTCCAGGGATCGAGGCGGGCAGCGTCTGCAAGCAACCGGTATACCTCCATGATCTGGTGCCCACCATCGCCGACTGGGCACGGATCGACGCACCGGAGTTCTCGGAGGGGAAGAGTTTCGTGGGTCTATTGAACGGCACCTCCCAACAGGGACGCGAGAGCATCTACACCGCCTACAAGAAGGTGCAGAGGGCGCTCCGGGTCGGCCGCTGGAAGCTGATCCACTATCCCGCCATCGACAGGACCCAGCTCTTCGACCTGCAAGACGATCCGCAGGAAACGATCGATCTCTCCGCCCATCCAGACCATCAAGGAACGCTGCGAGACCTGTTGCTGAAACTCGAGGCAGAGAGGGTTGCCGCAGCGGATCCGCTGAAGGCTCCTTGAGCCCAATCGGTCATTCACGGTAGCGGTACCGGTTGTATCTTTGCTGATGGATTCAGACTTCCGTTGCTTTCCTGATGGTTGCGGGCACCATCGGCTCTGGATTCACTTCCGAAAGGTGGCTGCCGTGCTGGTGATCGATCTCGAAAAGAATGCATCTCGTCTGGCCCGGCGCGGTCATCCATGGCTCTACAAGGATGATCTGAGAGATTCCGATCTGGTCGACGAATCCCTCGGCCAGGGACGGATCGTGCGGGTTCGTGACAATGATGGTCGGGATCTGGGCATCGCCTGCGCCAGCACCCGTTCGAAGATCGCCCTGCGCTTGTGCGGATCGTGGCCGGGAGAAGAAGTTCCCACCATCGAGCAATTCCTCAGCGAACGGATCAAGCGAGCCATCGAGATGAGGAAGGACCTGATCGAGGACAATTCAGGTCAACGGCTGGTGCACGGAGAAGCGGATCAGATACCCGGTCTCGTCGTCGACCGCTACTCGGATGTGCTGGTCGTGCAGGCGACGACGATTCTCATCGATCGGTCGTTGCCGATCGTCGCAGACATCCTCCAGCGCATCTTCCAGCCGCGCATGATCCTGGCAAGAAATGACCTCAGCACCAGGAAGCACGAACGGCTGCCGGAAGAGGTGGTTCTCCTCAAGGGAGAATCGGTGGAGAGGGTGAACATCGAAGAACACGGTGTCACTCACATCGTGAGGCCCTATGCCGGTCACAAGACCGGCATGTATCTCGATCAACGACCGGCCCGAAAACTGGTACAGAAGTTTTCCCGTGGAGCCAGGGTTCTCGACCTGTTCAGCTACCAGGGCGGTTTTTCGATGGCGGCTCTGTCCGGTGGTGCGACCTCGGTGACGATGGTCGATCAGTCGAAGACGGCCCTGGAAGTCGCAGTGGAAACGGCCAAGCTCAACGGTTTCGACGAACCGAAGGTGATCCAGGGCAATGTCTTCGATCTGATTCGTGATCTGCGAAGCGCTGACGACCAGTTCGATCTGGTCATCCTGGATCCTCCTGCATTCTGCAAGAGTCGCAGGGAGGTTCAGGGTGGAATTCGTGGATATCGAGATCTCAATCGAGGAGCGATCCGGTTGCTGGCTCCGGGGGGGCGACTGATCACCTGCTCATGCAGTCATCACCTGAAACCGGAGATGTTCGAGGACACCATCAAGCAATCGTCCCTCGACCTGCCCTTCAGGGTGATCCTGGAAGAGCGGCTCGGTAGTGGCGAAGATCACCCGGTCCTGATTCGCTTGCCGGAGACGGAGTACCTCAAGGTGAGGACGGTTCGTCGCTGGGATTGAAGTAACGAACCGATTATCATGGGGAGGTGGTACCAGCAATGGTGGCCCGGGGAATGTGGTTCGGCGAACCGCATCTCGGGGCGAATCTGCTGACCTGTGTCAAAAGGATCGGAGCTGTCGATGAACCGGGAATCGGAGACCTCTGGCACCCTGATCATCGGTCGCTCGAGCAGTGCCGACCTGGTGATCCGTTCCGCCAAGATCTCACGCCGCCACTGTTCCCTGATCCCATCTGGCGATGGCTTCGTCATCCAGGACCACGAGTCTCGTAATGGAATCTGGATCGAGGGAAAGCGAGTAAAGAGCGCATTCCTGAAACGGGGCGATCGATTCTCGGTGGCCAATGTTTGCATCCGCATCAAGAGAGACGGTTCACTGGAGGTGGAGGGTCTCAAGGACCCGGCCCAGCTGACCTTCATGGATCGCATCAAGCCGGATTTGCCCGCGGTCTATGCCATGGTGATCTGCGTCGTCATCGTCATCGGCTATTACCAGTACCAGAAGCCGGAGACCCCCGTCGATCCGATGGCAGAGGTTTCGACTGGAGCAGACCCACTGCCTCGATGGCAACCTGATGAGACCCCGTCGGTACCGGAAGAGGAGACGGATCCTGTCGTCGCCCGGGATGAATCGGCGCCGACGGAAGAATCTCTCGACACCTATGCCACCAACTCGGGTCGGGAGTGGAGCCTCGAAGAACTGCTGGAGCTCGCCGAGGCGATCGAGGCGACGCAGGTCAACCCTCGACAGGAACAGCTGGTTGCTACTCCCCCCGATGAAAGCGCAATCGGTGGGTCCGATAGCACCGAGCTGGTCATGCCAGAGTCCTTCGATCCCTGGCAAGAGGTGGAGCGGATTCGCAACGACAGAAAGGCACGGCGTCGCATCGCTCGTGCCGGGACGAGGGTCAATCGGAACAGGGATGCTGCCGCCAGTGACCCGACGGTGGTGGTCAACACCATGAGCGCCGAGGAGTGGCTGGCAGTGGGAAGAGAAGCTCTCGCCTCCTACCACATTCCAGCCGAGGTGATGCCGGGCTTCACCGCAGCCCTCGACGCCTTGCGGTCGATGCGAAGCGATGAATCGTGGACAGCAGTGAACACCCTGCGAATCGAGTCGAGCCAGATGCTCCGTACAGTGGCGGCGAGAGCGAGGAAGATCGGTGAAGACTACGGCCACCTCGACAGGAATTCCGATGCTCCCCTCTCCGATGGCGAGAGAAGAGAGGCGGAACTGGCCCTCAATCTGCTGGTCTTGATCCAGGATCAGATGCAGATCCTGCTGGCCGCTCGGGATGCCGCCTTCGAGGCGATGTGTGACCCGGTGGACAGCCAGATGCTCGTATTTGCCGTGGGAGCGGCTCTGGAAAGCGATGATGACGAACTGCTCGACCTCGTCCTCGACCTGACTATCGAGAACAAGGCGGACGAGGTGGTGCTGGCACTGATAAAAGGATTGCAAGTACCGTCGGCAAGTAGGAAATTGAAGTTACAAGACGCTCTCCAGCGGAATACGGGTCAGAAATTCAGATCCAAAATCGAGTGGGAGCGGTGGTGGAATGAAAGCGAAAGGAGTCCTCGATGATTCCGAAATCGATGTTGTTTACGCGGGGTCTGATGGTCATGGCTGTGATGCTGTGTTCGTTCAGCGTTCTTTCGGCAGGTGATGACGAAAAGCTGACACCTCGCTCGGTACCCAAGTTCGGAGGAACCGAAGTTGAATCGCGGGTAAAGACGTTGATGTCCGGTGTCAGCTGGCACCATGACTTTGACGATGCCATGGCTCGTGCAGCGGAAGAAGGAAAGCCACTCTTCTGGTTGCAGATGGTCGGCGACCTCGATGCCGGCTTGTGAAGTGCTGGCCACTCCTTGAGGGCCGTGACGCTCTCTCAACCAAAGATACTCGGAGTGCTGAAGGATCAGTTCGTATGTGGCTGGAGAAACATCCAGGGCAAGGAATCGTACGCGGGGAAATCTCACGATCATCCGGTGGCGAGTTCTGCTCTACAGACCAGCAACGGTGCCGGCGGGCGCAACGTTCAGATGCTGTTCATCGCACCCTCGGGAGCGGTACTGCACTGTCTCCCCGGCTACTGGGATCCAGATGGAATGATGCACGAGATCGAATTCATCATGGAACTGGCACGACTTGAAGCTTCGGACATCCCCATGCTTGAAAAAAGGGACAAGTTCCAGCTGGCTCACCTGAACCACGCAGCACGGCACACCGAGCAGATGGTCAGGGATTCGGGTCTGCAGGGATTTGACAAGATGCGAGAAGAAAAGGTCGAGGGGAGTTCATTCCGCCGTAAAACAGATGGCGAGGTGATGCGAACCGTCGATCAGGTGATGCACGAGCGAATGGCACGGAGACCGCTTGTTTCCATCGAGAAGTTTGATGTGGGAACAGTGGTCGACTACGGAACAAGATTTTACGACAAGGGTGGTGACGGTTGCTGCGACCTCGAAAAGGGTAAGCCGACCGCCCCCAGGAGAAAGTCAGCCCCCAAGGAGAAGTGGAAGAAGCCCGGCTACTGGTCCAAACCTTGACACACGGTACCGTGATGGAAGCCCTCGCCGGTATGTCGGGGGCTTCCATCCAGTACCATCCTGCCTTCATCGATGCCGCGAGTTCCCAGCGATTATTTCAGAAACTGAGCCATGAACTGCAGTGGAACCAGGGTTCCATCCAGTTGTTTGGTAAGCGACATCGGATACCTCGACTGGAGGCGTGGCACGGCGATCCCGGCACCAACTACAGTTACTCGGGAACCGAATTGACACCTCACCGCTGGACTCCTTCCCTCGAGCGGATTCGCCACCAGCTCGGTGAGTTCCGTTCCGATCTTCA
>CBFIET010000101.1:0-11454 GCA_965661685.1 Planctomycetota bacterium | reverse complement strand
AGATACGGATCGCCGAAAAACTCGCTGCTGGAAACCGCATCCGAATTGAATGGACCGATTCATCTGACTCATCTCTGCGGCCCGGAAGCCATTCACACGAGTGGTTCGTGATTGCGGCGGAGGAGTAGCGATGCTGATTCGGAACCGCATCCAGTTACTGGTACTGACGATTCTGACCGTCTCCATCGGAGGTGGAATCGCAGCCATGCTGGTCATCCAGAACCTTCAACTCGCCATCGAGGAGGGTGGAAAGAGCCGCCAGACTCTCGTTTCCGTCGGAGAGATCCGAGATCTCCTTCTCTCCGCAACGGGTGAAATCGATGACATGGAGGGCTGGGATTCCGCAGACCGAACGAACTTCCTTCAGCGGATGAAGAGCAGTCAGCTAGCGATCTCCACCCTTCAACAGAGGAGTCACCAGATCACCTCAGCTGAAAAAGCAGCCATCGACGCCCTGGCAACTCCGGTGAGGAACTTTGAGAGGGCCGTGTCCCGCTCGCTCCGTTACCAGGAGGAAGGGATCGAACAGAAGGGTGTCGACCGGACCAGGGAGTGGTTGAAAGACCATCTCATCCCCGAAATCTCCACGGCAGTTCAATCGCTGGAGGCACTTCAGCAGGAGAGACTCAGCGACAGTGAGGCCAGTTCGAAACGAGCCTCGCAACTGGTGACTCGCTGGCTGTGGCTGCTGGGTGTCAGCATGGTGATTCTCAGTGGTTCTTTTTTCCTGCTCCTGCGCAGATGGATCATCTCCCCCATCGAGCGTCTCTCACTGGCGGCGAAGAGGATCTCTCAGGGGCAATACGGGGAACCGATACCGGTCGCTTCCGGTGATGAACTGGGTGACCTGGCCAGGGAAGTGGAATCGATGTCGGGTGACATCGCCAAATTTCAGGAGCAACTGGTCGATCGAGAGCGGCTCGCCGCGGTCGGCGAGATGACCGCATCGGTCGCACACAACATCCGGAATCCACTGGGGTCGATTCGAGCTCTCGCTCAGGGCTGCCTTCGTAGCGGCAACCCCGACGACATCGCTCCATCGTTGAAGACCGTCATGGAAACAGTCGACAGGGCCGATCGCTGGCTTCGAGATCTTCTGCAGGGACTCAAACCGATCCGCCTCGACCGACTTCCGGTCAAGGATCTGGCTTCCCAGTTGCAGCTGATCGTCGAGGCGGTTCGAGTCTTCTCCAGCAAGGTCGAGGTAGAACTGATTGCGAAAATTCCCACCGAACTGCCCGCCATGGAGATCGATGCCCGCCGGCTCGAGCAGTCGGTGATCGTGCTTCTCAACAATGCGGTTGAAGCCTCCTCCGCAGGGGACTCGATCCACTTCACTGTCGATTTTTCGGAAGATGAATTTCTTCTTGAGGTCAAAGATGAGGGGTGTGGAATGTCGGAAGAGGTGCAATCCAGACTGTTCAGCCCCTATTTCACCACCAAGAAAGGTGGCCTGGGACTGGGTCTCTCTTTGACACAAAGAATCATCCACGGCCACGGTGGCCGAATCGATGTGGTATCTTCTGAGGGAACTGGAAGCACACTGACCATCCATATCCCGTTGAATCTGGAACAAGGCAAGAGCCCGTGAAAGGACATTCATGGCACAGATCCTGATCCTCGACGACGAACAGCCTCTGCTGCAGTCCTTGACCCTTGAACTGGGTCGTGGCGGACACGTTTGCCTTGCTGCTGAAACCGGTGCAGAGGCGCTGCGTATCCTCGAATCTCAATCGGTCGACATGGCGATCCTCGATGTCCAGTTACCCGATATCTCGGGCCTGGAGGTCTTGCGCAAGATCAGGGAAGAGATGCCCGAAGTTCCTGTTTTGATGATCACGGCATATGCATCTGTCGACAGTGCGGTCGAAGCGATGAAGGAGGGTGCACTCGATTACCTGGAGAAGCCGCTCGACCTCGAGGAACTTCACCTGGTCGTGGAAAGGGAACTCGGCAACGCCGAGATGCGAAGACTCGCTCAGTTCAACGAACGAGCGGCTGCCCTCTCCGAAAACAACAAGATCATCGGGAACTGCCCCCAGTTGCAAGAAACCTTGAGTGTGATCGAGCAGATTTCCAACATCAATGTCGAGAGTGCTGCGGAGCTTCCAACGATACTGATCGGAGGTGAAACCGGAGTAGGCAAGGATCTACTGGCTCGCTTCATTCATGAATCGGGTCACATCTCGGGGTCTCCATTTCTGCAGATCAACATGAGCGGACTTCCAATCCCGCTGATCGAGAGTGAACTCTTCGGTCATGAGAAGGGTGCCTTCACCGGAGCAACCAAGACCAAGCAGGGACTATTCGAGGTCGCAGCTGGCGGATCGATTTTCCTCGACGAGATCGGCGACATGCCGATGGATATGCAGGCGAAACTACTCAACGTCCTGGAATCGAAAAAAGTCCGTCGAGTGGGCGGAACCAGAGAGCATCCGGCGGATGTTCGAATCATCGCAGCAACCAATCAGGATCTGGAAAAACGGTCAGAGGAAGGCAACTTCAGATCTGACCTCTTCTACCGGCTCAAGGTCGTTTCCCTGCACCTTCCTCCTCTCAGAGATCGAGGTGAAGACCTCGATCTTCTCATCGATCACTTCTTGAACCGCTATCAGATCAAGTACAAGAAGCCAAACCTGAAAATCACGCCAGAAGTCAGAGCGGATTTGAATCAGTACACCTGGCCTGGCAACATCCGTGAACTTGCCCACACGATGGAGCGTCTAGTTTTGATCTCGCAAGGTGACGAGATCAACTCCCCCAACTTTCAGAAGTCGTCGCTGTCGAAGGGGTCTCATTCAAGCGGCCCAACACCCATCGACCAGATCCAGTTCGACTTCAAGGAAGGGGATTGCACCATCGAAAGAGTGGAGCGTGAACTCCTGCAACAGGCACTCGATCATGCCAGGGGTAACATCTCCAAGGTGGCACGATTGCTCGGAATGACGAGAGGTGCACTTCGCCACAAGCTGGATAAGCGCGGACTGTAATCTTCCATACATCCCACACCTGAATTGGTGGCCAATTTCGGCCATCCGGTTTGGCCAGATATGGCCAGCCCGAGATGTCGCCACCTGCCTCTGGCTCCATGGAACCAGCCTGGCTCTCTTGCGCCACAATTTCCCGCCCACTCTGCCACCATAAACCAAAGTATTGTAAGAACTTACAAATCCAACTCGGCACATCCTGACTAATTGACTAGAATCTGATTCCATGGTCAGTCATTTGCTAACAAATCATGTTGAATGCTTTACTCAGGGATCGTCACGATAAGTTCAGTGGTCTCAACCAGTCGCGAACGGGTATGCCATGGAAGTGCCAAAGAAACTCCCCGAAAAGGTCGAGGTGGATCGATTCCGCATCGCTTTTTACAGCCATGACGGCTACGGGCTCGGCCATTTCCGACGCTGCCTGCTCCTGGCACAGAAGATCCAGGCCCACCTTCAGGGCATCGAGGTCATGATCGTGACCGGATCCTCCCGTGCATTCTTCTACGAACTCCCACCGAATACCAAGATCGTCACCCTCGATACCGTGACCAAGGATAGCAGCGGAAACTATGTTCCCCGGAATCCACAGGTGAGTCTTCTTTCCACCCTCACACGGCGTCGAAAGATCCTCAGTCATGCGATGAGCGAGTTCAGTCCTGACCTACTGGTGGTGGACCATGTCCCCACCGGCCTGCGGGGTGAGTTACTCCCCCTCATCGCGGATCTCAAGAGTAAAGGCACCAAGTTGGCCCTCGGATTGCGAGACATCATCGACGAAGGCGACAGGGTCAAAAAAGCATGGGCAAAGGACGGCACGTCGCAGGTACTCGATTCCCTCTACGACTACATCTGGGTGTATGGGAACCAGAGCGTTTTCGATCTTGGAAAGCTCTATAATCTCACCGTGAATACACAGAATCGTCTCGAATACCTCGGCTACTTGCGTCGATCGGTACACTCCACTTCTGCCGAAATCTCTCAAAACTTCAAACTCAGTTCGAGAAAGAAAATCGTCTGTGTATCAGGCGGTGGAGAAGACGGACTCCCCCTTGGCTCGACCTTTCTTCACACCCTGGAGAAGAATGCCAAGGAACTGGAGGGAACGCTGATCACCGGCCCATTCCTGTCCAGGGCCGACTCACAGGCGCTCGCCAGCCGATTCGGGACCATCAAGAACATCCAGGTCCTTCGATTCACCACGCATCTCGAGCAACATCTGAACTCCGCCGATTTGATCGTCACGATGGGAGGCTACAACGCCACCATGGAGGCGATCTCCACTCGCAAGCCAGTCATCGTCATTCCACGTGTCTTCCCGCGTAAGGAGCAATTGCTTCGCTCTTCGCTCTTCGCGGAGAGGGGACTGCTGCGCTGCCTGCATCCGGATCTTCTGAACATCGAGACGCTCTCCTCTGAAATCCAAGACGCCCTCGCAGCTCCGCCGGTTCCTTCCCCTGAGGAATGTGGCATCACCATGGATGGCGTGGGTAACTTCCTCGCTCGCATAGACAAGATTCGCCGCGAAATCATCATGTCAAGAAAGGTCCATCCCATTGGAAAATCCGACCTCATCGGAGCATGAGCCGAAAGTTCATGTTGCCTATCTCCTGAAGATGTTTCCACGTCTTTCCGAGACCTTCATTCTCAATGAAGTTCTCGAGTTGGAACGCCAGGGCGTCAATGTAGATGTGTTCAGTTTGATGGCCCCAGGAGATGGTCGATTCCACGGAAACCTCAGCCAGCTGAATCTCGCCGTCCGTTACCACACACGAGAAAAACCTGAGAGTTCATGGGCCAAAATCTGGAAACTGGCTCCCGATCTGGCCCCTCCGATGGCCCGGTGGGACGAGGCGATCGACTTCCTCCACCGGCATCACATTCCCAAGGATCTGGACATGTTGTTGCGAGCTGTGCTCATCGGAGCAGAAGCTCGCAATCTCGGCGTACAGCACTTCCATGCTCACTTCGCGACGATCTCCACGCGCATGGCCGCCCTCGTCCACTTGCTCTACGGGATTCCCTTCTCGTTCACCTGCCATGCCAAGGACATCTTCCGCGAAACGGTCAACCGGGTACTCTTCAAGGAACTGGTCGATCTCTCTTCTTTCGCCATCACCGTCAGCGACTTCAATCGAAACTACATCCTGGAACACACACCCGGGATGGACGCCAGCAAGATGATCCGGCTCTACAACGGCATCAATCTCGACTTCTTTGAGCCGTCGCCGGAGCCCCCCAAGACAGACCCGATAGAGATCATCAGTGTCGGACGATTGGTTCCCAAGAAGGGCTTCGATCATCTTCTCACTGCACTCGCCATCCTCAAGAGAGACGGGGTGAACTTCAGGGCCACCATCGTCGGAGATGGCGAGGAAGAGACTCGACTGCACCAGATGACCAGTACTCTTCAACTGGATTCCGAAGTCCACTTCACCGGAGGACTCTCGATAGAAGAGGTCAACAAGCGCTGTTCCGATTCTTCGATGATGGTCCTGGCATGTGTTCCTGACGAGGACGGAAACATGGATGCACTTCCAACCGTTCTTCTCGAGGCGCTGGCCCTGGACCTGCCCATCGTTACCACCACCCTCACGGGATGCCCAGAAATTGTCGGAGACGATGCGGGAATGCTGGTGGATCCAGCAAATCCCCAGCAACTGGCGGAGGCAATCGTGTCGGTCACCGAAAAGATCAAGGGGGGCGATCTGTCCCCGGGAACCGCGCGGAATCGTGCCCACGATCTGTTCAATCTGACCACGAATGTCGCCACCTTGCGGAGCCACTTCGAACACAGCATCTCGTCAAATCAGTAGGGGTGATCTGATGGAGCGCTTCACATATATTTGTGCCGATCCTGGAGTTCCTCTTCCTGGTACGAAGGGAGCATCGGTCCATGTTGCCTCGCTGTGCCGGGCACTGATCGAACTCGGCCTGACCGGAGAGGTTCACACGGTACGACCTGAGCAAGAAGCACTCGATGGATTACCACTGATCCCCATCGAGATTCCCCCTCGTCGCAAACACAAATCCCTCGAAGATCGGGAAAATCGCCTCTTCCTCGCTCGCCTTGAATCTCCCAGTAAAACTCCAGATTTCATCTACGAACGCTACAGCCTGTGGCATCCAGGTGGCCTCTATCTGGCTCGAAAGCTGGGAGTGCCGCTGGTCCTGGAGGTCAACAGCCCCTTACCGCTGGAAACGAAACGGTTCCGCAAGCTTGCCAACGAACCGCTGGCGGATGGTCTCTCCAGGCTACTCCTCAGGGAAGCCGATGCCGTTGTTTGCGTCTCTGACGAGATCGCGGAATGGGTGGTCTCCGAACGGCTTCACTCCAACGGCGTGAAGGTGATTCCCAATGGGGTCGATGAAAATCTGTTTCATCCGGATACGCCAACAAGACCTGCAAGCCTGCCTGACCCGGATGTTCCACTGATCGGCTTCACCAGCACCTTTCGACCATGGCACGGGACCGAGGAGTTGCTGGATACCTTTCGAATCCTGGTCGAGGATTTGAAGTCTCCAGCTCATCTCGTGTGCCTGGGTGATGGTCCTGATCGTTTGAATTTCCTCGAGAGTGCAAGAAATGCTGGACTGGCAGACCGTATACACGCACCCGGAAAGTTGCCTCACGATCAGGTCGGGGACTGGCTCGCTTCCTGTGACATTGCGGTGGCCCCCTATCCGCAACTTGAGGAGTTCTGGTACTCCCCCCTCAAGATCTTTGAATACTTCTGCTGCGCACTTCCGGTGGTGGCTACGGAGGTCGGTCAAATACGAGACCTGCTCGGCAGCGATCGAGGTGACCTGATCCCACATGGAGACAATGCGGCGATGGCCCACAGCATAGACAAGTACCTGAAAAGTCCAGAGCAGGCGGAGACTGTCGGACAGAGATGCAGGGACTGGGTGTTGAAAAATGCGACCTGGAAGATCAGGGCACAGGAGATATTGCAACTGGTGGAGGAAGTCCGGTGAAGGCGGGAACAACCATCAAGAAGGGCCTCCACGACTGGAGGATTATCACCGGAAAGCACGGCGACCTGATTCGCGCCCAGTCGCCGTTGCTGGCACTATCCGGTGGAGCCTTGTTGATGGAGATCCTGTTTGCACTGATCGCACCCTGGCCGGTGCGCTATGTCTTCGATGGATTGCTGATTCCCCAGGAAGGGTCCCCTCTTCTTTTTGTACCTTCCGGTTGGCCGCAACAGGCTCCGCTACAATTCCTGGGGGCGGTCAGCGCTGCGGTTCTATTGATCGCCGTCGGTCAGGGAATTTTTGGCTATTTTCGGACCGTTACCAGTGCCATGGCGGGACAGCGAATGGTGATGAAGTTGCGGAAGCGATTTTATTCACAGTTGCTTCATCTCTCCCTGCGGTTTCATCGAGACCAAAAACTCGGAGATCTTCTGGTCAGAATCACCGGCGACGTTCCGATGCTCAGAGACGTGCTCTCTACCGAACTGGTCGACTTTTCGGGTCGATCCTTTCAGGTGTTGGCGACACTCGGCATGATGTTCTGGATCGATCCTGAACTTGCAGTGGTTTCCCTCGTCGTGCTGTTCCTGGTCAGTTTTCTCTCCAAGTTCTTCAGCCGTCGCATCACCAAGGTTGCCAAGAAGCAGCGGGAATTCGAGGGTGAGATCGCATTCACCACAGGTGAAGGCCTCACCTCTCTGCAACTGGTGAAGTCACTCGGGAGAGAACACGAGATGACTCGAAGATTCGCCAGGAAAAACAGGTCATCACTTCGCCAGGGAGTGCGAGCGACTCGCTTACAGGCTTCACTATCCAGGTGGACCGAGCTGATTTTTGCCGGAGGGCTGTCAGTAGTGCTTCTGGCTGGTGCCTGGCGGGTCCATGAAAACTCCGGAATGACTCCCGGTTTCCTTCTCGTCTTCATCTCCTACGTTCGGTCCCTCCAGAAACCGTTACGGAAGGCCTCTCGCCTCGCTGCAAAAGTTGGAAAAGCGGCAGCGTGCGCCGAACGAATCGCAGAAGTACTTGAGATAGAACCGGAGGAGAAAGACGCACCAGAAGCAGTCGAGGCACCTCCAATCCGAGGTGCGATCTCGTTCCAGGATGTTCACTTCGACTACAAGATACAGACTGGTGACCAGGGCGATGAGAATCCACCTCCTGCCCTCCAGGGCGTGAACCTGGATGTCCCTGCCGGCCAACACCTCGTCATACTGGGACACAATGGGGCCGGAAAAAGTACCCTCTGCTCCCTGCTTCTTCGGTTCTACGAACCCACCCGTGGTTCGATTCTCGTCGATGAAACTGCCGTTACCGACTGGACGATTCGAAGTCTACGCGACCAGATCGCCATCGTTCTTCAGGATAGCCTCGTGCTCTCCGGATCGGTCCGCGACAACCTTCTCTTTCATGACCCTGAATCGACTGATGTGGAGATGCTCGCTGCATTGAAGGAAACAGGATGTGACTTCCTGCTGAATCACCCCGATGGTCTCGATCGTGTTCTTGCCGAAGGAGGTAGCGATCTATCCGGTGGAGAAAGAAGGCGACTGGCCCTTGCCAGCGCCATGCTCAGAAATACTCCGATTGTCATCCTCGATGAACCCACCACCGGTATCGATCCGGAGACGAGCGCAGAACTCCGGAAACTCCTTCCTGATTTTCTCGCAGGGAAAACCCTCATCCTCATCACTCATGATGAGGCTCTTGCCAGTTCCTTCGATAGGATAGTCACCATGAAGGCAGGGGAGATACTCGATGTCTGAATTTCCACTACCGCCAGATGCGCCGCAAGGCCTTGCTGAACTCCTCTCCGGTAACCTGTGGAATCGGCTTGTTGCTGAGGGAAAGGTTTTCCCAATCGATTCTCCTCGCCTTGCCATCAAGTACCTACGCTTGAAACCGCGCTCCGCTCGCGTGTTCATGCTCGGAGAGATGCGAGATGGAGCCTCGACTCCGCCCGAGGGAATCCTGCTGAAAATTCATGACGATCCAGATCGCTCCCGCATGACCTACGAGAAGGAGAAAACGAGGAGACCTCTCCCCTCACCGGATGGCTGGCACACCTTTCTCGACACCGAATCAGGAGTGGTAGGCTTGCCCTTCCCCAATGATCCTGAAATTCCAGAACTGAGACGAATCTACGAACCGGATCGTTTCCGCCGCCTGGCCCTCGATTTCCTGTCGGATCGCCCGCGCGATCAGTGGCGGCTGCAGAGGTCGTTGACCCGATTTCAGTTGCTCGCGTACAAACCAGGGCGTCGCGCAGTCATGAGGGCGAAGTTGAAATTCCGTCACTTGACAGAAAACCTCAAGGTCAGGGTTCGGTTGCACCTCAAGGTCGAAAACAAAATGACCGCACATCTGTCCGCATCCCAGGCGGAGTCGATTGATGCTGCCACCGCAGGATGTCAGCGATTCCTGACGCCAAAGTTTCTTGGCTGCGCATCCAACAGGTCACTCTTTGCGCATGAGTGGGTACAGGGATCGCCGGTGGATATCGATTCAAAGGATGCTGCCGCCACTCTCACCTCACTGGGGGAAGCGATGGCGGAATTCCATGAGATCGCCCTCGACCTGCCGAGCCACCATCCCCCTCCGATGATCATCGATGAGATCAACGCCATCCGAGATGATCTGACGAGACTGTGCCCGGAACAGGCAGCGCAGATCGATTCCGCCACAAGAGAACTGGTAAGGCGTGTTCCGGATCTCTCGATTCTTCCCTCAAGTCTTCTTCACGGCGATCTGCACCTGGGGCAGTTCCTGATGCAAGACTCCAAACCGGTGATCGTTGATTTTGATCGTTCGGGACGAGGATACGGTTGTCTCGATATCGGTTCGATGATGGAAGATCTTCGGATCCGCGGGGTCAAGGATGAAGTGGCAGGCCACTTTCTTGAAGGCTATCAATCTGCTGCCACTACAAAGCTCGATCCGAGATATCTGGGGATCGCCAGGTCTCTGGCGGTTCTCAGAAGGGCAGTGGAGCCACTCAGGGCTCTCGATTTCAACTGGCGAGAAAAATTGAAGGTATCGCTGGAAGAGTGCGAACGTATCTTCGAAGGAGATTCACGATGAACTGGTCAAAGAAGTTGATCGAACCGATCTCCTCGGCACTCTCTTCCAACGGTCCATGGGCTCGGGTGGAAGAAGCCCGCTCGGGAGGCTGGTATTGCCTCGCCGGTAAGAAATCAGATGTTGCCGTCAACTGGCATCACCTCGACGAACAGGGAAACCTGAAAAAGATTGCAGCAGCGGAAGATAAGCGGATTCCTGCAATTGCCCGCAATTGCGCCGACTGGATCTCCCGTGGCTACAAGGTGCAATTGATCGCCTGGCGAGTCGGTAGTCGCGCCATCTTCAAGTTGCAAAACAACCATGTCAGCAGTTATTCGAAGATCTACAGGAAGGATCGCAATCTCCTTCAACGCTGGAAACTTCTCCAGCACAGTTCGCCGACGAAAACGTTAGCGACCCCTGACATCATCGAGTGGCGAGCAGAGGATAAAACACTCATCATCGAGGACCGTCCTGGAGCCAGCTTGAATCAACAGTGGAAGAGTGGAGTCTGGTTAGAGCAGCATCTGCTTGCATTGCAGGACGTGATTCAGTGGATCGCCGGAACGCCTCCCACCGAATCGATTCCACAACACACCATCGCGGATGAGATCAAAATCCTGAAGACCCGATCGGAGGTCTTCCACAGGATCCTCAAGAATCCACATCCGAAAGCGAAGGAACTGGTGAAACGAACGATTTCGGCTCTGGAAAATCTTGGCGAAACCGAGATGATTCTCGCACACAGGGATCTCCACGATAAACAGATCCTGACATCCTCGCGCGGGACGACTCTGCTCGATCTGGATCTCCTGGCCGTTGCAGATCCCGCTCTCGACCCGGGAAACATCATTGCACACTGCCGTCTTCGGGTAATGCAAGGTTGCCCGATCCCCTGGGAGAAGTTGGCTTCGGATATCTCCAGGAGTGCGAAGAATCGAGGAATCTCCAGGGATCGAATGATCGCCTGGACCGCTTCCACACTGTGTCGCCTCGCTCTGATCTATAGCCGCAGGGAACGCTACGATGGATTCATCGATGGCATCCTGAAGAGTCTGGCCGCACTCCTCGATGATCGAGGAGAATGGGATGGAGTACTGGAGTGATGTCATTACGAATCATCTTCTCACTGCTGTTCGTTAGCCTCTGCCTTCCTCTGAACGGACAGGTCGGTGGCGACTTTCCCAGGGGAACCAGAGTTGAAATCGATGGGCGTTGGGACGGTGAGTTTCTCGAGGGAATCAAGCTGGTCAGAGAAGAAGCAGATGAGTTTCTCGAAATCAAGGGCGACATCGAAGCAGTCGATCTCGAGAAGAGCACCATCCAGATCGGTCCTTTCACCATCCTGGTCGACGATGTAACCGATTTTGACGACGAAGAAGACGATGAAAAATCCCATGAGCTCGTCGACCTGAAATTGGGTTGGCGC
>CBFIET010000100.1:0-6294 GCA_965661685.1 Planctomycetota bacterium | reverse complement strand
CGGGATCGACGGTGATCACCATGCTGCTGGAATTGGATCCTCCCGGTCCCGTCACCAGCAGTATTGCGGTGAAGCTACCGTCACTCGAATACTGGTGTGTCGGATTTTGAAGAGAAGAGGATCCACCGTCGCCAAAGGTCCACTGCCAGCTATCGATGCTACCGCTACTGGTATCGGTAAAGGTGACATCGAGGGGTGCCACTCCCGTCGAGACCGAGGCAGTGAAGCTGGAAACGGGCGGTGGTGTCGGTGACTCCACGGATACGCCACAGCTGGTCGATGGACCCGATATCCCATCCACCTCCGCGAACAGTGCGTAGATGCGGATCCCTGCAGCAGCAGACGAATCGAAGTAAGTGGTGATGTCCGCGCTCACCGAATCGAGCAGAACTCCATCCTTCAGGATGGTGATGGAGGTTGCACCCGCCGGAGACACCCAATCGAGCTGGGCAGTCAGGGGAGAGTTACTGATACAGGTGAGACCGGAGACCGCTGCCGGTGGAAGAACCAGCGAACAATCGGTATCGGTCGAGCTGAGAGCTCCACTGATGGCTCGAAGAGAATAGGTGTGAGTTCCGGCGGAGATTCCCGATTCCTGGTAGAAACCCACTGCTGCAGCGACGGTGGCGATGAGGGTGCCATCCCTGCGCACTTCGATCCCATCCAACCCGGTGCCCTCCGACCAGAAGATCGAAACGGTTCCACTACTCTGGGAGCAGTCTATGTTGGTGACCGGCGGGGGTGGAATCGATGCACTGCAAAGGGACTCGGTACTGGAGATCCCTCCGCTGATTCCGACCACACCGTACTGGAACTGCCCCACTCCGGGGGAACCATCGAGGTGGGTCACAGCAGTGCCCGCGAGAAGGGCGATCTGCACCCCGTCCCTCGTCACGCTGATCTGGTTGTAGGTCTCTGGATTGGTCCACTGCAACGTCACCTGTCCCGAAGCGACTGTACAACTGAATGCTGCGGGTGCCGCTGGCGCTACCTCTGCGGAGCAGGAGACATCGGTACTATTCAGACCGGAGATGGTCCCTCGTAGGGTGTACAGGTGGCTTCCAGAACCGGGAGCATCGGTGAGAGAGGTCACTCCACCACCGAGCGTCTGCAAGATGGTTCCATTGAGAAGCACCGTGATGGAATCGTAGGTGTCTCCGTTCACCCACTGGAGGTCGACCAGGTTGCCGCTTCTGGTACAGGTGAAGGAGGTCACCGGTAACGGATTGATGGTCGCTCCGCAGCCAGCGGGCGAACTGTTGAATCCGCCCACCACACCCTGGATCAGGTACTGGTGAATTCCGCCTCCTGGTGCCACATCGAGGTGCGTAGTAGCAGTCCCCGCCAGCGTCGCCACCGTCTGACCATCCCGGATCACATCGATACTGTCATAGACTTCCGAGTTGGCCCAGGTGACGGACACATCGGATCCCTGAACCTGGCAGGTAACGGAGTTGGGTGCTTGCGGATCAATTCCAAAGTTACAGGCCACCGGCACCGAAGCGACTGCCCCCACCACCGAGACCACCGAGACGGAGTGAGATCCACTGGCCAGACCCGAAATCGAAGTGGATGTTGCGCTTCCCGCCAGTGCCTGGGGAGTTCCCCCATCGAGAGTGACTTCAACCGAATCCCACCCTCCAGGGTTGGTCCAGGTAACGGTCACTGTGGAGGCGCCGGTACTACATCCGAGATTGGTCGGAGGATCGACACCCTCGGTCATGCAGTCGATGATCGCCTCGACCAGTTGCAGATGGGTGGAGGTGGTCTCGGTGAGACCACCGATCTCGTAGGATGATCCGAAGGTGAAGAATGTGTCCGAGTCGCGGAAGACTGCCACATCGTACGCCGGAGTCTGATTCGACTGGACTACTCCCGATCCCACCGCAGCGGAGATCCGATCGACCCAGGTGTTTTCCCCTGCATAGTCAAAGGAAAGTGCCGAGAGATCACAACCGGGAAAAGACACGCCATCGACGGTACCAAGATTGTCCACCGAGGCTCCATCGGAGAGTGCAGTGATTCCGAATCGGCTATGGAGGATGGTCTGGGTATCGAAGAACCAGGTATCCCCGCCTTCCATGAAGACAGCCTTTCCGCCAACACCGTTGGTCAGAAATAGATCCAGTTGTTCCGCTTCCAGGGTCGTGAGCTGATGGTTATCGGGAAACATCCCGAGTTGCACCCAGATGCGATCGAGTCGATCGAGATCGGGAAGTGCAAAGATAGAACCGGCGGTAACGACACTTCGACCGGAAGCGACCAGGGCATTGGTCAGTGCTACCCCTGAATCGGTGGTCCCCGTCTCTGGAGCCCACACGAGGTCACGGATGTCACCGAGAAGGAAGGTAGAGCATGTTGAACTGAGGCTTGCAACTCCGCCGGAGAAGCCCTGCACTTCCCAGGTACGCTGACCGATGGGAACCGACACATCCAGATATCCAGTGGTTGAACCGGGAACGGTGGCCAGTAGAGTCCCGTCGCGCATCACACGGATCTCGTCGTAGGCCTCTCCATTGATCCAGGAGAGTTGAACTCCGAGCAGATCCTCGACGCAGGTGAAGTTATCAGGACCCGCCGGTCCTCCCATCAACGCGAGCATGTTGGCCAGGTTGATGCGGCCATGCCCGAAGCTGTTGTCAAATCCAGGAGTGTCCTCGCCAGGAGGTCCTACCTGGTCATCGGCACCGGCCTCGAGAATGGTACGAGCCTCTGCTGCGGTGAGGGTTGTGTCGTGGGACAGGATTACCGCCAGCGCCCCCGCAGTGACCGGTGTCGCCGAGGAAGTTCCATTGAAGTTCCCCACGTAGTCCGCGGTTGCTCCGGCGGTGACATATCCACCAGCCCCGGTGATGTCGGTGGTCGCCATCAGTACACCCGGAGCCACCACGCTCTGTTCCGTTCCGAAGTTACTCCCCCACCAGGTTTCACCATCGCAAGACGATGGACTCTTCCTTTCATCGCAAGGACTACTCGCCCCCACTGCGATGGCCTGGGTGTAGGCGGCTGGAAAGGAGACGCCAAGATTTTCATTTCCGCTGGCAAAGACGAGGATGCAACCGAGTCCACCGCGCCCGGTATCGAGGGCGTACTGAAGAGTATTCTGCTCTGCCGTGGTGGGAGAGCCGCCTCCCCAGGAGTTGGAGAGGATGTCGCCGCCGTTGTCGGTGGCCCAGGTCAACGCATCGATGATCCAGGCGTTTTCGGTCCAGTGGTTACCAAATCCGAGCCTCACAGGTTGAATCTCGGCGGCCCAGGCAACACCGGCGATTCCGATGCCGTTGTCGCCGATCCCCGCTGCCAGGCCGGCACACGCCGTTCCGTGACCATCGGTACTGGCGCAGTTTCCTGGCACCCCGTCGGGACTGGCCTGATTGGTCGAGTCGTGACCTGCGACGATGTGTGCTGCGAGATCCTCATGGAACACGTCGACACCCTCATCGATGATGGAGACTCGAACCGAGAGTGATCCGGTCTGGATTCCCCATGCCGCAGCAGCACTGATATCGACCCCGACGTTGCCCGCCTGCCCTGTATTCTCCAGGAACCACTGCGATCCGAAGAATGGGTCATTGGGGACCGCCATCGGAGCCAGATGCATGATGAAATTGGGACTCGCTGAGGTGACTCCACGGAAGTTCTTCAACTCCTCGAGGGTCTCCTCGATCTGACGAGGGAAACCTGAGAAGGAAAGGTGCAACAAGGGCGTGACCGAGGGGAACTCACGGATCAAATGAAGATCTGGACGGGACAGAATCCGGTCGTACGCCGCTGGATCGTCGGGATCCAGGGTGACCAGGATCTCGGGCGTTGGAATGTGAAGGCGGCCACGAAAGTCGAGGCAAGGTGCCGCCCAGCCAGCGCCGAGAGAATCGAACATTTCGAGCAATTGTTGAGAATTGCCGCGGCCTGTTTTGAGCAGGAGCAAGCCCTGATAAGGGGTTTCCTCGATCGAATCGAGTCCCAGATCCAGATGATTATCCTTCATGACCTGAAGGAGATGATCGACCGGATTTTCAACTTGCGGGAAGTAGAGGGCCAATCGGTCATCTTCAACTTCGAGTTTGACTCGCTTTTCTCCCCATTCATACGCGAAGGTAGAGGAATCGAGGGTGACGCTTGATTGCTGTGAACCAGCAGCGATCACCGGCAAGATGCAGAATGAGATGATCACGATCATGTAGGCAGACCAGGTCAATGAAGACTCACGAAGCTTCATTCGATCTCTCATTTCCATTCTGTACCAGAATCAGTCAGCCAAATGTGTCAGCATTGCGCCGATTATCTCGATAAGTTGTTTCCTCGGGTTTGCCGAGGGGCGAGAGGCGGGACTTGCGCCAGTAAGTATCCTGCCCTGTTAATAATGCACTTTCTCCATGGTAGGACTGGAAACCGACCAACGATACCTCTCAGTACCCATATCCTCCAAATTTGTCTTCGTTCAAACATGACATTCATGGCATCGGCATAACTTTCCGATACAAAATAGACTCTCGGATGAGAGAAAGGCAGATCGGAACGGAATTACCACCGTTACCAGTTTTCTCCGCATGTGGTTTCCAGGAGAGACCGATCTCCTGAGTAAGAGGGGTTTGCCAGATGAATTCGATAGAGAAGCGATACCGACTCAGCCCGATGGTTGTCCTCATGGCACTTCCGCTGTTTCTGGCCAGTTGCGGAGGGAGTGGTACGCCGCCAGCTCCCCAACCGGTGATCGATTTTCACAAGCACCGCGACGTGCTCGGACG
Source organism: Planctomycetota bacterium (assembly GCA_965661685.1). GTDB lineage: Bacteria > Planctomycetota > UBA8108 > UBA1146 > UBA1146 > QNYK01. The sequence goes on along the minus strand of CBFIET010000100.1, from coordinate 1,546 downwards.
AGTGGCACCGGTCCTCTCCGATCGTGCCACCGCAGACCCCATCGGCAGCGCACCAACCGATTTCGATTACAGGGAGGTGGATAGCCCCTGCTCGGTGGAGGATCCTTCAAGATTCTCGGTGACCGGCGACCCCAATCTCCTCTACTACGAGGCCACCGATGGATTGAACCTGACGGTGATCGGATTGATCACCTCCGATGAACCTACCTTTGATCCCATCGTGCTACCACGCACAGTGGTGATGAGTCCGGCACAGATGCCGGACCTCGACGACAATGGAAGCCTGCTCAGCCCCTACGCAGCTGCAGATCCCTCCGTCCTCTACAACTCGGCAATTCCAATCGGATCCCCAGGGCGATACCAGATGTGGTTCGAGGGACGTTTCGGGACACTTGGCTTGATCAGTGCCATCCTGACCTGTTCATCTTCCGACGGCGTCACCTGGACTGCACCGGTCTTCTGCACGGGACTCGAACCGGGAGCAGCCTTCGGCACCGTGGCGAGAGTTGCGGATCCAAGCGTGGTTCGCACCAACGAGGTCTCCGATTCCTATCGGATGGTCTTCGAAGTGGAGAGAAGTCCCGGGAGTGTTCCCCTTTCATTGCTGGGAGCAGCATTCTCCGACGATGGAATCGCCTGGACCATCCGTGACGGAGTCCTCAGCGGCGACCCCGCTGCCCCCATCTTCACCGGCGGTCCCGGTTCCTTCGACGACTATTCGATTTACGCCCCGAGTCTGCTGGTGGAGTTCGCAAGCGGTGGAGCGGTTTCGGAATGGGTTCTCTTTTACGAGGCGGACGGCGCTGGTCTCAATGACACCGTCATCGGCTTTGCCACCAGCCTCGATGGCTACAGCTGGAGCGGATTCAATCTGGCCGTGCTGGAGCCCTCATCCGATCTGGTCCCCCCGCCACCCCTCTTCGATTCCGACGATCTGAAGCAACCCGCGGTGATTCAACCCGATAACTACCCTGGCTTGGACGTCGACCCGGTCACCGGGGAGGTGACTCCGATACCCCGATTCTGGTTGTACTACACCGGAGATCCTGAGGGTGCGGCACAGGAGGTCAATCGCATAGGCTTTGCCACGGGAGGATAAGGGAGTCCGCGCAACCTCCAGCACGATGGCCCCAATTGCGGTAAACTCGTAATAGGCCAGGAGTTCAGCCCCTGATGAACCCTGTTCCATGGAGGAAGAAGTTGGCGATCGAGCCCATCGACCATCCCACCGGATTCGTTCCGGAAGAGTTACGTCGCAGTTGCCCACCGTGGCTTCTGTGGATGGGGCTGCTGTGTGGGTGTCTCAGCAATTCGCCTCCTGGAGATCCACAGGCCAACGACCCACAAGCCAAGGATCCAGTTGAAAACTCGATCCAGGTCGATCCCCCCCACATCTCGCAGCAAGTTCCTCAGATCGTCGAAGGAAGAAATCAGCCTCCCCTCTTTGCCGGTCCCTCCTCGGTGATCGCCGGAGATGGGATCATCGACATCCACTGGAAGCCGGCACTGGATGACCAAACTACTGCAGATCGGATGCGCTACACCA
>CBFIET010000099.1:0-9848 GCA_965661685.1 Planctomycetota bacterium | reverse complement strand
CACCGCCCACCAGTTGTGACGGGGAGGTAACGGCAGATCGATGTCGATGTGGCTCCCCACCCGGACCTCCAGCATCTGGACCGGAGTTGCGGCGTTGGAGACGACCTGCTGTTCTGCGGGAGAATTCACGCAACTGGTCAGAAGCAGTGAGCAGGCAGCTGCCAGCGCCACCCTTCGAATCAGGGGCATTCGAATCGAAGAGATGAGACCGGATGTCGGGTTGGGCATGATGATCCTCCTTACGGGACGGGGAGACTTCATCCTGACCAAAAAAAGTGCCGCCGGCTACTGGCCAGCGGCGAATCGGTGTTCATGCAGGAGACCGCTGGCAGCGGCGAATCTAGCCGCTGCCTGGGGAGAAAAGAGAAAGGGGCGCGGACGGGGGGAAAGTCCCGTCCACGCCCCGCTTCTCAAAAGCCCATCCGGGCTAGGTTCGTAATCCGCCAGTCACGAGCCAGGCGACTCCGAGCCACTCCCAGCCATCGGGACCTGCGCCACCGACCATTCCGGCGACGATCAGCAACAGGATCGTCCCCTTGATATCCGCTCCGCTCAGTCCACCGTTGGTGTAGACCCCCATCGCCAAACTCGCCACGGCCAGCGCCGTGATCGCGGTGGCCCAGGTACCTGCCGTACTGATGGATCCCATGGCGATGGCACCCCAGTCCGCTTCTGCTCCCGCAGCCAATCCTGTCATCAGTGTTCCCACGACCAGGAACACGATGATTCCTATTATCTTGTCCTGCATCTTCTCATCCCCCGTACATTTTTTTTCGCCCTCCCGGGCGCGACCAGGAACCCCCCTGGCCTTCGGCTCCGAAACTCCCTCGCTGAATCGCCGCGGCGACCACGACCCACAAGAGCTTTCCCGTTCCGGATCTGCCGTAATGGTGCGGAAATTGGGGATGCCCCTTCAAGGCTCGCTTGCCGGTGCCTGCCCCGGCGGCGCAACCCCCCGGGCCTCAACAACCCAATGGAGCGGTTCTCACACCACTGAAGGGAGAAACTCCTCAACGACGCAACCAACCGATTTCTTTTCCACACCTCGATTATCGGCCTCTAGCCCGCTCGAATTTCGGTCTCCTGCAGCACCCATATGAATTTTTCCGCGTCCCCTTCGACAATTTCGTGCACCACCCGCACCGACAGCGGATTGATTTCCGCCGTCACTTTGGGTATCCCCCGGGGAATCCTCGACGAAAGGGATTCTCCATGACCGGACTCGCCAGCGGTTTCATCGCCTACCTGCTGTTGCTGCTGGGGGTGGCACTGATCACCTCCCGCAGGAACCACACCCTCCCCGACTTCCTGCTGGCAGGTCGCAAACTGGGTCCCTGGGTGGTCGCCTTTTCAGAGCGTGCATCCGGCGAAAGTGGCTGGCTGTTGCTGGGGTTGACGGGACTCGCCTATGCCAGCGGCCTCGGCGATCCTTCGGCAACGGAACTGGCACCGGCACTGTGGACCGCAGTCGGCTGTTTCTGTGGGTTGACACTGGCGTGGATCCTCATCGCCAGGCCCCTTCGCGTCGCCACCGAGAAGTACGGTGCCCTGACGCTGCCGCGCTATCTCGAGGTAAGACTCTCTGAATCGAGCGGCAGGAAGCAAGATCCGCTGCTGCGCATCGTCTCCACCGCCATCATCGCCTTCTGCTTCACCTTCTACGTGGCTGCCCAGTTCGATGCCTCCGGCAAGGCGCTGTCAGCAGCCTTCGGCTGGGAAAGATGGGTCGGAACCGTGCTGGGGATGGGAGTGATCGTCCTCTACACCCTGATGGGGGGCTTCCTGGCGGTGGCGTGGACCGATTTCATCCAGGGGTGGCTGATGCTGATCACGCTGGTGGCACTGCCGCTGGCGGCGATCGGTGAGATGGGCGGATTTGGCGCCGTCTCGGAGCGGATCACCGCCATCGACGCCGACCTGCTGAGCCTCTCCGGCGGCAGATCACCGATGTTGCTGTGGTCGGGGATCATCAGCGGTTTTGCCATCGGCATCGGCTATCTCGGCCAGCCGCACCTGGCGGTGCGCTACATGAGCCTCAAATCGCCGGAAGATGTCTCCGCCGCCAGGGGAATCGCCGTCAGTTACGGTTTTCTCACCTACGGCGGTGCGGTGCTGCTGGGCATCGCCGCCATCGCCTGGTTTGGCGCGGGGCACTTCGAGGACCCTGAGCTGGTGATGCCCGCCTTCGCCAAGGCGGTGTTTCCCGGCTGGCTGGCAGGATTGCTGATCTGCGGAGCGCTGGCGGCGATGATGTCGACCGCCGATTCCCAGCTGCTGGTCACCTCCTCCTCCTTCACCGAGGATCTCTACCACCAGCAGATCGACCCCGATGCGAGCCAGCAGAAGCTGGTCAAGATCGGCCGCCTGGTGACGGTGGTGGTGGGACTGCTCGCCTTCGCCCTCACCTTCTTCTCCGGCAGTTCCATCTTCAAGAAGGTGCTCTTCGCCTGGGCCGGCCTCGGCGCCGCCTTCGGCCCGCCGATGGTGCTGTGCCTGTGGTGGCAGGGGGTCACTCGAAACGGAGTGCTCGCTGGCATGATCAGCGGCCTGGTCACGGTACTGCTGTGGGACAACCTCGACGCCAATGCGTGGTTGTCGCAGCAAGTCGAAGGCCTGCGCCTCTACAGCCTGGCTCCTGGATTCCTGGTGTCGCTGGCGATGACGTGGGGGGTGAGTGTAGCGACCAGAAACGCCCCCGACTCCCCCTAGGGAATCGAGGGCGATTCGACTACTACTGCGGATCTGCTGCGTCGTGCTTCTTTCGACGCAGGGGAAGCTGTACCTCTCCCCAGCGCCTGGATGAGGGCATCTCGGGACCGTTGTAGAAGAGCGCACGGGGATCCCCGGCAATCTCCCATCCCGGAAGCCTGTCGAGCCAACTGCTCAGTTCCTCGACCCTACCGAGAACCTGGCGAACTCCGTATCCTCCCTGGATTCCGATGGAGAGGACCATCTGCGCCGCTTCATCCTCGACCACTACCGCACCGGCGACTCCCGTCGGACCGAGATCGGTAGAGCGGTAGAGGAACGACATCGCCCAGCCCGCCACCTTCGGATCGGCGGACTCGATGTCGATGGAGTACTCCATCTCGACCGGCGAGGTCATGGCGATCTCCCTCGACTTGATGTGACTGAACAGCTTCCAGAAGCCGAAGTTGCTCGCCAGATCCGGCATGATCTTGCCCTCGACCTTGGCCCTTCTCACCAGCGGATAGCTCTTCAATTCCACCGCTCCGGGGGCGGTCGGTGTCGGATATCCCACCGGCAGAGGTGTGGTGATCCGGCAATGACCGCAGTGCCAGTCCACATCCCCGACCTTCTTCACCGCCCCGAGGGCTTCGCCCCCGATGGGCATGGAGGTTCCAGACGGCAACGGGTTCGTGATGAGGATCTCCCCCACTTTCTTCGATTCCTTCTCGTTTTCGGCTGGAACAGGATCCTGTGACTGACCCGAAGAGAACCCGATACACAGAACCCCACAGAGTAAAAACCAGCCCCACCGCTTCATTGCATGCACGACAACTCTCCTTTTCAACCTGCTCCGCTGCCCGACGCGGATGTCCACGAGGCAGTCGCAAACTCGATCACTCGATGAGATCATTTCCCTCGATCTCGTCGAGCAAACCTCATCTCGTTGGCCGGGATGCCAGAACAGTATTCGGGACTGGCGAGTTTGTTTTTCTGGCCGGGGCAATCCACTCCCATCCTGCCTCGTGTATCCTGTAACGGTTCGTTGACCAGCAACCTGCTGCGAGACAACGATTGTGATCTGCGGTCGATACCTGCACTATCGGGGGACCCGGGACCACCAACTCGAAAGGCCCACCATGCAACGGGGAATCTACAGTTTGTGCGTCGCATTGCTGGCACTCTTCATCGTTACACTGGCTGGACCTGAAGGAGATGCAGGGGCACTCCTCGACAATCCCAAGTACCACGTGAAAACGAAAGTGGGACCGGATGCAGCCACCGGCGGCTGGTTCATCCATCTGGGATTGTCGGGTCTTCGAGTCCGATTGCTGGAGGAACGACCCACCGAGTTCGAGGTCGCCCATGTCATGGAAGGATCGCCGGCGACCGGATTGATCGAGGTCGGCGATCGCATCATCGGGATCGGCAAGAAGAACTTCAAGACTCCTCACACCTTCGGTTACGGCATCGGCAAATTCGGCTACGACGGTCCGATGAAGGACTTCGCCGACGGTCTCGATGCCGCCATGGCAGGCAAGGGAGTACTGCCCCTGAGGGTTACCCGTGGCGACAAGAACAGCCTGATCAAGATCGATGTGGGAACGAAGTACGGAAAGTACTCGAGGAACTGGCCGTTTCGGTGCAAGCGGAGCGAGAAGATCCTCGAGGAGACCATCGCAGAACTGCTGAATCGTCAAAAAGATTCGGGGTTATGGCACAACCGTCCCCACCTGAACACCTTTGCAGTACTCGCCCTGCTGGGGGACGATGCCACCAAACACCGGCAGCCGATCCTCAAGGCTGCTCGGTCGATGGCTCGATCGACCGACGATGTCATCCGCTACGAGGGCCTCGACTGCTGGAAGTACTCCCTCTACGGCATCGCCCTGGCGGAGATCTACCTGGCCACCGGCGAGAAGTGGATCATTCCCGAACTGGAGGAGATCCAGCGCTGGCTCAGCAAGGCACAGATCTCCGATGGTGGCTTCGGCCATCGACCCGCCCACAAACCTGGCGGAAATGGCTACGGCTCCATCTGCATCCTTACGATGCAGGCCAAGATGGCCTGGTCATTGATGCTTCACTGTGGCATCGACATCGATGAGGGTGCTTACGAGAAGGCCCATCAGTTCGTCGATAAGGGCACCAATAACATCGGTTACGTCTGGTATGCCGATGGAGTTGGAGGAGCGGGCTATGCCGACATGGGTCGAACCGGTGCAGCAGTTCTCGCCCACGCCCTGGCAACGGATCGCAGTGGCTACAAGGACTTCGCACTGAGATCGGCAAAGTGTATCGGCAACAACCCCGACACCTTTTCCGATACACATGGATCCCCGATCCTGGGAATGGTGTGGACCGCTTTCGGGGCAGCGATGGATCCTGCTTCGATGCGTAAACTGTTCGATGAGAATCGCTGGTGGTTCACCCTGTCCCACTGCTCAGACGGTTCTTTTTACTACCAGCCCAATCGTGACAATAATCCCCAGGATTACACCGCTGCTCCCAGACTCTCTGCAACCGCTGCGACGGCACTGATCCTGACCCTGCCCAAACGCTCCCTGAAGATGACGCAGATCACCCGGAAGTAACGAAAGAGATCGTTACCAGCAGGCAGCCTGTGCCCTCCTGCCCTTCACGATTGCCGCTTGAAATCAACGGTAGCCTGCGTAGCATCGAGGCCAGAACTCTTCTGACTCCGCTGATCTCCTTCAAAAGTTCTGCAACTCTTGAAGGGCTCCGGAGTTCGAAGGAAGGAGTCGACGAAAGCCGCTTCGATGGAGGTCCTCATGTCCGTTTCCAACTCTTCCGCCTTCCAGGCCATTTCCATCCTCGCCATGATCCTCTCGGGGATTGCGATCTACTCCACCCAGCAGTCTCCAGCCACGATAGAACCGGTCCCCACCACCGAATCGAATAACACCGCGCAACTGGAGGAAGCCATCGCCAGCCTGCGGGGTGAATTGATCACGCTACAATTCCGACTCGATGCAGTGGAACAGGCCGGCATCGAGGAGTCAGCAGCCCGCGAAACTACCGATATCGAGGCGGAAACCAATCGAGTCCAGTTGCGGGCACTGGAAGCAGAGCGAATTGCCGCAGCGGTGGAAGCGGTGATCGATGAGCGCGGTGTCGAGTTGGCCAAGAGAGCTCAAAGTCAGGCCAAGAGAGAACAAAGCCGTGCCGGCATGTCCCGATGGGTCGACAAAGCTCGTAACCAATTGCCGAACCTGTACGAGCGAATCGCCGACAAGATGGAGCTCGACCCCCGGACCGAAATGGCGGTGGAGGAGATCCTCGAGACTGGTTTTGAAACGATTTCGATGATTGCGACCGAGATGGCAGAAGGAGACCTCAACGAAGATGAGGTCCTCGCTCTCCAGGTGGAGACCAAAGATGAGTTCGGAAATATCATCCGACAACTCGACGAGGTTCTTGAACCGCAGGAGATGGTCCTGCTCGGTCAGATCTATAGCGTAGAAGTCGACCCCAAGCTTGGCGGGGCCATCACAAACAGCGGGAACCAGGGTCAGAACTGATCTTTCCGAAACGAGACTACAACCCCTGCTAGCAGTTGGACTGGCAGATGGGGTTTGAGAGAACGATTACGTTTCTCATGTGCAGGAGTACCTCATGCCCGTATCCACTTCCTCTCTCTTTCCTGCCCTCTCTCTCGCTTCGGCTCTGCTGGCCGCAACAGCGGTTTATCTCGCACAACAGCAACCGGAAGCGATTCCTGTACAGACCCCCGCACCCTTCGATTCCAGCCGGCTGGAGAATAGCATCTCCGAATTGCGTCAGGAGGTGATGGAACTCCAGTCGCAGCTGAAATCGCTGGGGAAAACCGTATCTGAAACACCTGAATCGCTGACCGGGCCAGAAAACGAAGCAAGACGGGTTCAGTTTCGTGCCAGAGAGACCGAGCGAATCACCGCAGCCGTCGAAGCGGCGATGGAAACGCGCGGTGTCGAACTGGCGCAGGGAGCTGCTATTCGAGCCAAGAGAGATGAAGTCGGCGGTCGTATGACGAAGTGGGTCGGTACTGCACGCAACAAGTTACCGAATCTCTACCAAAAAATCGCCGAGGAGATGGAACTGGACCCGGAAACCGAAGAAGCAGTCGAGGAGATTCTCGAGACCGGTTATCAAACGATGACGATCCTCTCCAATGAAATTCTTGAGGGCGAATTCCCCGAGGGGGAAGAGCTCGAGATGATTGCCGAAATCCAGGGTGAGATCCGAGAAGAAGTGGGATCGATGGTCAATGAGCTCGATGAAGTCCTCAATCCGGTCCAGATGATCCACCTCGGCGAGATCTACATCGAAGAGGTAGACCCCCGAATCGGCCAGGGAATCGTCAACAACGGATACGAAGGCGACAGCGCGACAGAGGGCCAGGGCTGAGTCGCCTCACGCCAACCAATCCTTGATGACCCTGCCGTGGACATCGGTGAGGCGATGATCTCTGCCGCCGAAGAGGCGGGTCAGTTTTCGGTGATCAACCCCCAGCATGTGTAGCATCGTTGCGTGCAGATCGTGGACCTCAACCGGATTCTCCACCGCCCGATATCCGAACTCGTCGGTGGCACCGTAGATCGATCCCCCCTTCACCCCTCCCCCGGCCATCCAGAAGGAGTAGCCGAAGGGATTGTGATCACGGCCATCACGGCCCTGCGCAAAGGGAGTGCGACCGAACTCACCGCTCCAGATGACGAGAGTATCCTCCAGCATTCCCCTGCGCTTGAGATCGGTGAGTAGTGCCCCGATCGGTTGATCGACCGCCCGGGCATTGTTCTCGTGTCCATCCTTGAGATTTCCATGCTGATCCCAGCGGTCCCCGCTGACTGAAGGACAGGTCAACTCGACGAAACGAACTCCCCGCTCCACCAGCCGGCGAGCCATCAGGCATTCACGAGCAAAGATGCGTGTCGGCTCGTAATCATGATTGAACCCGTACATTTCACGGGTCGTTTCCGGCTCTTTCGAGATGTCAGAAACCTCTGGAACCGCCGACTGCATGCGGAACGCAAGTTCACCATTCTCGATGGCCCCCTCGACGGCGAGTTTGTCGCCACTCTCTTCGAGGTGGCGACGATCGAGTCGCTCCAGCAGATCGAGTTTGCTCCGCTGCCGCTGCTGCTCCTCCATCTTGTTCACATTGGCCAGTGCCTGATCCCTCGGCAACATGATGGAACCCTGGTGCTTCGCCGGCAGGAACGAACTGGAAAAACAATCAAGTCCCCCGGGAGGGATCAAGCCTCCGTTGAGTACCACGAAACCGGGAAGATCATCTGCCAGCGAGCCCAGCCCGTAGGAAACCCACGCTCCCATCCCCGGGCGTCCTGCGGTTCCCAGTCCAGTGTGGAGGAAATAGTTTGCGTTGGTGTGCTCGGAGAACCGACTCGTCATCGACCGCACGATCATCATGTCATCGGCATGGCGGGCGATGTTGGGGAACAGCATGCTGATGGGATGCCCACACTCACCGTACTGATGGAAATCCCATGGAGAGCGCAGGGTGTTCCCCTTGCTGTTGAACTGGGTCGGCTCCGTCTTGTTCGGAAACGGCTTTCCATCCCATTTCACCAGTGCTGGCTTCGGATCAAAGGTGTCCACCTGGCTCGGTCCTCCATCCATGTAGAGGAAGATCACCGAACGTGCCGTGGCCGCATGGTGCCTGACGTCGATGGCACCCGGTTGACCCACCACCTGACCAAGAAGTTCATCTCCTGCGAGTGCAGTCAGGGCAACGGCACCGAATCCCTGGGCACAGCGTGACAGCATCTGCCGCCTGCTGAGTAAGTCCTCGCAGTAGTGACCACAGTGATGCATCGAGTCCTTCCTGCTCATCGGATGAACCTGAATTCCTTGGCTTGCACGAGAGTATGAGCAAGGTCTTGCCAGCCGGCGACACCCTTCTCCCCGATGAACTCCTTCGCCATCTTCACCTCTTCCGCAGCGGGAGGACGCCCAAACGCCTGCCACCACATCCACTCGACGGTCGCTTCGGTGCCATGCTCCTCTGATCGACGATGCAGTCCTTCCCCCCACAGTCGCACCTGACCATGAACAAACGGATCGTTCATCAGGGTCAATGACTGTGCCGGAACATTGGTGCGACCCCGGGTACCGACGGTGGTGGCGGGAGCGGGGAAATCAAAAACGGTGAGGAAGGAGGGCAGGAAGTTTCTTCGCACGGCGATGTAGACACTTCTACGTCCGTTCCCATCCTCCGGCCCGCTGCTTCCCGGCCTCCCCCTGCCGGTGAGAAAGTCATTGAGATGCACCGGCACCGATGGGCCCTCCGATCGCAGGTCGAGACGACCAGAGACCGCCAGCACCGAATCGCGGATCGCCTCTGCTCCCAGTCGCTTCTGGTGTGCCCGGTGCCAGCGTCGATTCTGCGGATCCACCACCTCGGCACGGGGATCAGCAACCGACGAAGACATGCCATAGGTACGGCTCAACACCAGCGATTTCAACAGCTGGCGGCGCGACGGGTTTTCCCGCAGTCGACAGGACAGATGATCGAGAAGTCGCTGATTTTCCGGCGGCAATCCCATGGCACCGAGATCGTCGGTGGTCGCTGCTAGCCCTTCCCCCATCACCCGTGCCCACAACCGGTTCGCCTGGGCTCTCCAGAAGAGAGGATTGTCCCGATGGGTGATCCAGTTCGCCATCGCCAGCCTGCCCGATCCTTGCTGATACAGGTCACGATCCTCGATTCGGTCCAGCCCCTCGATGGTCCTGCGGGTGATCATCTGTCCCGGTTGTTTGTGGTCACCGCGGATCGCCATCGGGGTATCGAAACCGACCGGAGCATCATCGCAGGCGAGAACTAGATCGGGTTGAGGCATCGCATCATCGATGCGCTTCAGCTCCTGGATGGAATGGACTACCGCAGCATTCCATGCCCTTCCAAAGCGGGCGGGTTCGACCAGGTCCGTGGCGAGTAAAGCTTCCAGTCGGACAGGATCAGCCAGCAAACTGCGGGAGTCACTGGAGGGGTCATCGATGATGCTCCAGTCGGCACCCGCTGTCGATTGTGCCCCTTCATCGGAGAGCCAGACCCGATCCACCGCGGCCCAGCCACGCCCACCATCATTGATCTCGACATGTGCATTGCGTCCCTGAAATCTTCCCAGGTCGATCTGGAT
>CBFIET010000098.1:0-6644 GCA_965661685.1 Planctomycetota bacterium | reverse complement strand
GCACAGATGACACTAGGGACAGTTGGTGGACGAGATGCAGTCGAGCGAATCGGAGGTCAGATCGGCTCCGCATTCGGCACCCGGTGCGGCCGGTCCGGCGCCGTTGCCGAACAGGTAGTTCACCAGGGAAACTGCGTCGGTGATATCCACCGAACCATCGTCATTGGTATCGGCTGCGTCGAGGCACAGAGTCGGGCTTCCGCCGAAGACGATGTTGAGGGCGTTGACCACATCCCCCAGATCGACACTGCCGTTGGAGTTGGTATCACCACGCTGGAAGCGTTGCGGTGCCAAGCCTTCGGTGCAGCTGGCGACCACCGCATCGTCACAGATGGTGGTGCCACCGACGCAGACGGTGAAGGCACCGGAGTTCGGTACCGGAACGCTGCATTGTGTTTCAGAACCGGGCAACAGAGCCACCTGGGTGCCATCGAGGGTCACCTCGTACTGGCCCATCTGGGTCGTCGACTGCCACTGGATGGTGGCGATGTAGGTGGCTGGATCGATCGCCACGGTGACCGCCGTTGGCGAACTGGTCGCCACACCCTCTGCAACGAGGTCGATGCAGGCAGGCTGGCCACTGACATCATTTCCGACCGGAGTCAGGCACAGCTGCTGCGTGCCGATGTCAGCCAGCGTCACGCTCATCGATGAGGCCTCGCCGGGCAGCGTCTCCAGTAGCACACCGTCAAGGGTGGCGATGATGGCAGTGGTGACACTGGTGTTGATCCAGTTGATGGTGAAAGTATGGGTGCACGGGTCAGCGAGCAGCGGAGCTTCCAGCTGCGGTGCGGTCGGTGCCAATGCCATGGCACATGGTGCTGATGGAGCTTCGACCTGATTGACGCAACCGATGATCAGGTAGTTGTACTCACCTGGATTGATCGGATCGATGTGGGTGCTAACCGTTCCGGGCAGGCGGCCCACCTCGGCGCCGTCACGGATCACCACGACCTCGTCGTAGACGGCGTTGTTCTCCCAGGAGAGCAATGCGCCTTCTCCAGCAGAAGGCACACATGCCAGTGTTCCCGGTGCTGGCGGTACGATGGTCACATTGCAACTGGCCTCGGTGGAGGGCAGGTCCAGATTGACGGCGACCACCGAGTAGATGTAGTTCCCCGGCACTGCGAGTTCATCGAGGTAACTGTCGGTACCACCGGGCATCACGGAGATCAACTGGCTATCGCGGTAGATCTCAACAGTCTGGTAGTCATTTCCCCCGGCGACCCAGCTCAACTGGGCACCTGTCCCGGCGATTGCGCTACAGGTCAGATCGGTGACGGGAACGGCAGCAACCCTCACGTATGGATCGACCTGGAGGAGACCCCAGCAGCCACCACTCTGGGTGAAACTGTCCATCATGCTGTACATGAACTTACCTGATGAACGAGCTTCACCACCTAATTTGAACAGGACGTTCTTGTGAACCATGGCGGTGATGGGATCGGTTCCACCGGTGAACATACTGTCGGGATTGTAGCCGATCTTTTTCGATCCGTCGGTGAAGGGCTGTCGTTGGAATTGATGTCCGGAAACTCCGAAACTGTGGCCGTTGTTGAGGCCGCCAGCTTGCCCGACCCGGAACATGACCATGTTGCCAGCCTCACCGTCGCAACCCGGCGTCGCTGGATCGAGGCAGGGCAGGTTGCCACAACCGATCATCGCCTCGGTAGAACTGTAGACGAGTGAGTTATCCAACTGGCCCATCTGGACCCATGGATCTGTACTCGTGATTCCCTTTCGCAACCAAACGGGCTCCGTTGCATAGTTGTATCCTGCAAGGTTCTTGAGTTGTTTTTCGTCGAGGCGGTTATTGATCTGGCCCTTGGAAAGCCTCGGGAAGGAATCCTGGCACTGCAGCACGTATTCGCCGTAAAGGAACACTCCGTTCTGGTCGAGGATTTTAGCTTCGTAGCCGCTAATCGCCTCCACGTAGCCGTTTCCATCATGGTAATCGTAGTACCATTGCGAACCTTCAGGTTCGATGATGAGAGATCCGATCAGGCCATGTTTGTGTTGACCAAAAATGTCTCCGAACGATCGCAGGTTGGTCATGCCGAACTCGACCGGTTCGTACTGGACGCTACCGTCGTCTTGGCCGTGAATCACACCTGCATACCATGCGTACTGCTTGCTGTCGCCAGGCCCCACGAGGGTATTGGCATTGTTTCCGAAGTTGGATGACGATCCTGATCCCATGTCGTGAGCGACCAATTGCGGGGAGAGCCCAACGGTAGTCTGGATCGATTCGAATCCGTTGGCTCTGGGAACCCCGACTCCCGGATCGATGGCCGCAGGCATCATGTTGGTCAAGGTGACCTCCATGCATTCACCAGCCGCTGCTCGCATCACCAGAGGATCGAGAATCCTCTGACCGGTCATGATGGGGATCATATCCTCTGCATGGATGAAGACCATTCCGTTGGGATCGAAGACCTGGAACTTGCTGTTGTACATCAAGCCCGCTCCACCGACGAGATCTGCAGCTCTCCATGCCTGGATGTGGAACTGACGGACGGGTGGTGAACCAGGCCCGGTCGGACAGAATCCGAACTGGAGTGGGTGTTGTGGCCTGGACGCTGTGTTCAGGTTGTTGGGTAGATGTGCCAGTCCAGCGACCGGATCAGAATGTCCCCTGAGGATTCCCCAGATTCCGTCACGCATCCCCTCTTCCTCGGAAAAGTGGTAGGAGTAATCCGTGGCTCCCTGGCTACCGGTACTGTGACGAAGTCCATCCCCGAGTGTGAAATACGACTCGAAGTGTTCAGAGATACCGATGAACTGAGCATTGGTGAATCCCGAGTTGGGATTCGAGCCCTCCTGGAGCCAGCGGTTTCCTGTCACCGTGAAGGTGTGGAATTCTTCCTGGGCACCGTGGACCAGAGTTATCTTGATGGAGTCACCCTCGTAGGCCTCGGCGAGCGGAGTGAAGGGATCACTGTTGAGATCAGAAGCGAAGGCGGAAGGGGCGAACGATCCCGCCTCTCCCCGGGTAGGCGGATCGTTGCGGTAATTGATGGTCATCACACCACCACCCATCGAAATCGCATCGGGTGAGTTTCTTCCGGCCATGTTGGGAAAGAGATCTTCTCCATCTACCAGTGCTTGCTCTTGAGCGTCGGATCGAGGCGCATTGACGGGGTTATTTGCCCCATCGTAAGCAGGCATCCACTCTCCCGTCTCGAAGACGAATTCGCGCATGCTGTCTGCACCCTGGACTCCGGCGAGGATGTTCGCTGCCCATGAGGTCGGGCCGCCATCGTTTCGAGTACCCAGCAAGGTGTTGCCATTGGGGTAGGTCCAGATGGAGTCGGTTGGCTCGACCACCAGCAATGCGTAGAGACCATGCTGCTGATGCGAGCTGGGACCGAAGTGGTCGTGGGTGAATACCGATCGAATCGTCCGGTCTTCTCCCTGGTTATTCACGAGTGGATCTGCCCACCAGCGTTGTACGGTGGTCTGCGCTCCGACCCAGGCATCGTTGGGGCCCGGACCGAACACGGGGTGTACCTCTTCCGTGAGGAGTTGAGCCCCGGCATTGTTGGCAATTTGCCAGGCATTATTGGCGTGAATCCGTTCCCGAACTTCCTCGGGAGAGAAGGTGCCATCCTCGTAGTTCCAGCCGTTCGCACTTCCGTCGGATGAAGTCACATCGAACTTCACGAGGTGGATGTGCTGACCGATGATGTCGGTCGGAGTGAAGATCTGGAAATCGTCGAGATTCAGGTTGTTCGGAATCAAGTTGGTCGATTCGAAGACGATGCACTCCCCTGAGTTGGCCCTGAAGAAGAGCGGCTCTGGAGATCTCGTTCCATTGAGAGTCGGCATCACATCCTCGTTGAGGACGGCGATGCGCGCCTGGCGGTCATGCCAGCCGAGTTCGTTGATGGTCATGTCGAATTGGATGTAGGCAGCCTTGTAGTTCCGGGTCCCGACATCCCTCAACAGGCCGTTTCCATCTACGAATTGTGGGGGGCAGGGATCCGCATAAGGGGCCCCCGCTTGAGGGGCCTGGCCATTGACCACGAATAGCCCCGGATTACCGGCAGAGTCGAAAGAGGGGTAGCCTTTTCCTGGCCATCCGTGCTGAGTGGTGAAGTCCACCGCACCGGTTCCGGATAGACCTGCATGGAAGTCCATCGCCGCCAGTTCATCAGGAGTTCCTTCAGCGGGAACCAGGATGACCTGGGCGGTTTCCAGTTTCTTGGAGTAGCCGGTCTTGGCAAAGTGCGGGTTGTTTGCTTTGACTCGCTGGAATACCTCATCCGCCTGGTAGTGCGGTGGGATTGCTGCATCTCCGGTTGTGGTTGTCGAGTGTCCGATGCGGTGCCTCGGTAGCCCGCCATCGTGGATCATCTCCAGAGGTGGCTGAGGAACCCTGTGACCGGGAGTTCCAGCGATGTAGTGGGGGTAACCTGGCAACTGTGAAGTTGGCATCGGTGGCATCGCTCGCCCTGGAAGGGGCACGATTGCCGGCACCGGAGTTCCCTGTACGATCTCCGCATCAGGTAGATTTCTCGTCGATGTTCCATCTTCGAATACATCGTGAGTTCTCCACAGGCTCCACATCCCCTCGGCGAAGTGAGGATACAGGTGGCAGTGGAAGATGCTGTCCCCGACGGTCTTGTTGCGGTTTCCAGATCCGTTGTAGTTGATCTCGTAGGTGTAACTGTTACCCGGAGAGATCGCCTGGGAATCGAGGTATGTCGAGTTCGGATTGCGTGGTTCGAAGAGCCACTGGTGCGCGTGCAAGTGAAACACATGAGTCTCGGACCCGATGTGAAGATTACGGATGCGCACCGCATCGTTCATGTACGAGTGGTAGACGTTGGAAGGATCATCTTCGAATGCTGCTCGTTCGACGACGCCGCTGATTGGATTCCTGACGATGGGCATCGACGGATCGCCATTTACCCATGACTGGAGGAAGAACTCCTCGAACTTGCATTCTCCACAGTCTCTACCTGGACCATCTCCCATGCGGTTTGCGATGACGCGGGCCCCCATTCCACCGGTTCCGTAATTGATGGCAAAGGCGTCTCGAAGTCCGGCGTAGAGTTTGTCTTCTTTAAGGACGGGATACGCCTGTGTGATACCGATCTCGTCATGAAAGATGATGACGAATTCGCGATAGGCATCGCCACAGGTACCCGAAGGAGCGGAGCCGAGGCAGTCCTCGCCGCCTGGGACCACGGTGGCAGTCAGATCGGAATGAATGAGGTTGTTATTGTCATCGAGGAGGCGAAGTAATGGAACTCCGTTGGCATCCACGGCATTGTAATCGA
This sequence comes from Planctomycetota bacterium, assembly GCA_965661685.1. Classification (GTDB taxonomy): domain Bacteria; phylum Planctomycetota; class UBA8108; order UBA1146; family UBA1146; genus QNYK01. The sequence goes on along the minus strand of CBFIET010000098.1, from coordinate 1,359 downwards.
TCTGCGGGGTACCATTGGGATTGATTCCCGTCGTGACGGTGGCAAGCACGTCGTCGGTGACCTGGGATCTGTACCAGGTGGAGCCCTCCGGTTGGACGGTCACAGCGCCGAACAGACCGTGAGAGACGGCTCCGTGCGCTCCTTCTCCCCCGATATTCGATCCCGGGGAACTGAAGAGGAACTGTCCCTCCTGGGTACAGTAGTAACGGTACGTCCCGGTTTGCTGGGCGGCCAGAGGTGCAACTCCATTGCTGCCCATCGACATTCCAAGGCTCGTAGGGGAGGTCACTTCCAGTCCATTGACGTGAAAGCCGACAGTTCTGGTGCGATCGTTGGAGCCGAGGCTGTTGGGAGTGGGACTCAGTAAATTGGTGATCGTGATCTCAAGGCAGTCGCCAACATTCGCTCGTAGTACCAGTGGCCGTGGCCGCTTTCCATCCTTCAGGCGGACGTTTCCGGGCGCAATGGTCGTACCCGGCAGACTTGGCACCACATCGCTGGCAAGAGCGAAGATCATTCCGTAAGGATCGACGGCGCCGAATCGGTTGTACCAGATGGTCTGATCCAGAGTGACGACGTCTGCGTGAATGGTCCGATTGCAGGGAACTGCGTAATGATCCGGGTCTGCCTCCTGCCCCGTGGCGGTGACAGATCCAAACAGGATCACAGCAGAAGTAGTCAGAAATAAGATAAATTTCAACGCACACCTCCCCGATCAAGATGACCACGGCCGTTTGAGCTGGGGTACATGCATGAACCGGTTTTTGTTATCCGCCACGAATCCCGCTTGGAGTGCTCCCGGGGGAGCGCTGGCGGTAGACATGCCGGAAGTAATATTGACTACCCCCGCGATGTGGATCGACCGAGCATTCACTCCCGCTCGGCATCTGGACGTGGAACAACCACTCCAGAAGAGTATGATCCTGTACATGAATCGTATACAGACTTGGCTAGCTCGGCAAGATTGTATGCTCACAATTATCGTTCCAGGTTGTGTAGTAAATGATTGGGGCGACTGTCAGGTTAGTCACGATCGCAGCGCGCGGGCGATGCGGCGATCCAAGGGCATACCCCCTGTATCCTGTTTATCGCTGCTTTGGTGCAGGCCGAGCGGAAAGGAACGGATCGGTGTGACATGTCAACCTGTCTATTGTTAGTTTTCATTCACAGGCGATGAAGTTCCAGTCATTTCGCATTTGGCGTATTGTTTGAATGCTCAGGCGAGGTTAATATTTTGATTAGTGTCTGATCTTTACCGGGAGTTTACACGCCTCCGGGATGGGTTTGACAACCGCCCAGGCAGGTGTGTGGTGCGGTCTATGACAATTATCCAGGAGTTCGAGAAGCTCCAGAGAGAGG
>CBFIET010000097.1:0-4334 GCA_965661685.1 Planctomycetota bacterium | reverse complement strand
CCGACGGATCTCCTTCATGCGAACCGTGGCCCGGTCCCAGTCGGCAGCGATCGCTTCTTCCTCGGCACGATTCTCGGGAGGGGTGACAGACCACATCTCCTGAAGGATCTGCCCGTGGGATTCCGATTCGGTGGTCATGATCTCACGTACTCGTTGCAATTCGTTCCAGTGAAGATTCATCTTCTCCTCGACGGCAGTGAGAAGTTGCTCCGATTTGCCACGCTCCTTGTCGATCCATCGGGAAATCCTGGAGTCCATCTCTTCACGCCGCACCTCGGCAAGAGCCTGACGCGTGCGCTCGATCTCCTCGGCGGATGCGGCGATTTCCCCCGCTGGGTTGGTGGAGTTGGCGACGATGGGTGCCATCAGTGACTCGAGGGTAGCGAGTCGGCGTTGCAGCGATTCCTGATCCACAGGGACGGAACTGCCCCGCTGCACAGAGGTGCTTTCGGAACTGGATAGCGATCGCAACGCTGCAACCTCGCCTTCCAGTTGAGAGATCCGTTCTTCCAGCTTCTCGGTGGCAACCGGGGGCGTGGTGTCGTGACTCATTCCCGAGAGGGAGATCACCAGTGCCACGATGGAGAGCAGGAGAGACACCATGATGACTACAATCGGAATCGAGCGCATGATCGTCTCCTTCACGGCTACTGAGACCTCACAGGTGGCGGTCACGGGGTGTTGAAAAGCAGATCGGGTCGAACACGCTCACGTGTACGACCCGATCCTATTAGTAACAGGTGAAGATCCCTTCACCTGTCCCTGATTTGGTCGACTACCTCGGATCGAGGGCGAGGTCGGCGGTACTCGTCTCACCATCGAGGACATCTACAGACTGCATGCCGGGGTCGTAACCCTGGGCGAAGACGCGGACATTGCGAGTTCCGGTCAGGACGTCGGTCACCTCGTAGACGCCAGAGCGATTCGTTTGAGTCCAGCCACCGGTCGAGACACGGACCCAGGCACCTTCGATCGCCTCGCCTGTGCTGGAATCGGTGACGGTACCAGTGACCGTTCCGTATGTGAGTCCACCGAGGGCGAAGTCGGCAACGGTATTTGCACCATCAGTGACGGTCACGGTTGCGCTCTCGTAGAAGAAACCGGGATTGAAGACGCGAACTTCACGATCGCCGCTGAGTACGTCGGAGAAGGAGTATGCGCCGTCCGCATCGGTGTTGGTCACGGTCCAGCCGCCGAAAAAGCCGCCGCCACTACTGCGTACTACGACCCAGGCTCCCTCGATCGGCGTGTCGGTTGCCGCATCGGTCACGGTGCCAGAAATGGAACCGTAGGAGAGCGCATCGAGAGCTGCATCGGCAGTGGTGGTCACACCGTCCTCGATGGTGACTGCTGCAGTCTGAGTGAAGTAGCCAGAGTTCGAGATGCGGAGATCCCGGTCGCCGGTGCGGATGTCATCCAGAGTGTAGGCACCGGTATCGTCGGTGAAGACGGAGTTGCCACCCCAGCCACCCCAGCCGCCACCAAAGTTGCCGACGACTCGAACGCGGGCACCTTCGATCGCCTCGCCAGTGGCCGCATCGGTCACGATGCCGGCGACACTGCCGTAGGTTGGCTCGGAGAGGGTGAAGTCTGCGACGGTATTTTCTCCGTCGACGACATCTACAGAGACCGTCACCGTTTCGTAGCCGTAGCGACGTGCTTCCAGTTCGTAAGTTCCAGGCTCGAGGTCATCGATCATGTAGTTGCCATCGACATCGGAGAAGTCGATGTTTCCCCAACCTCCCCAACCACCAGAACCATCGGAAGCCTTGACCCGGACGCCCGCCAGGGCTTCACCAGCATCGTTGCTGACTACACCGGAGATCGATCCGGTCTGTGCCTCGACAAGTTGAGGTGTAAGTGAAAAAGCCCCGAGGGCCAGAGTGGTCAGCAAGAATGCTCGAAAAACTACCATGAATCTTCCTTCTTCTTGGCCGGTGCTATGCCGGCGTCGTCGCAGATTGAACTGCGGGTTGTGGCGTCACTTCACGGTCCGCAGTGTGTCACAACGGAATGAATGTCACGAACACTATTGTCAAAATCCAACCACCTGTGAGTTCTTTTTGTGGGAAATAATCATCGATTGACCGGTAATGAAAATCGGGACTTCAGAGTTCTGATGATTGGAGGTGAATACAGCGAGGCTGGAGAGAGGTGGACCGAGATCTCGACACTGGTTCTGTTTCTCGAAATCACGACAGCGGTTCACGAGCAGCAAGAACTCTAGCGAGGGATCTGGTTGAGGGTGTAGTAGGCGACCGGGTGCAACAGTGATTCTCCGGCAACGGTTCGAACTCCATCGAGGTAGAGTTCGTGGACATGGCCTTCCTTCAGACCCGAGACGACTAGATCGACTCGTAGTCGGTCTTCGGAGAGTGTGGCTTCGGTGATGATCGGCGTGGTGCGGTCGATCTCCGGGCTGCCGTAGAAGCGCCAGTAGTGATGGGTGAAGGTACCCATCCGGTAACTGGCAGGGTCGGTGGCGGTGGCGGTATCGACCGGCTTGGTGAAGGTGACGGAAAAGCCGTCGGGACGGGCGGTCATCTCCTTCACCTCCAGCGGGGTTTTCCCGTTCCAGCGAAGTCTCTGCAGGGCATAGGGTTCACGACTGCGAGTCGGCCATCCCCGGCAGCATCCCCCGACGATCAGTTGGCCATTGGATGAGAGCAATCCTCCCAGCAGGCCGGTGACAAATCCCTCGCGGAAGGGATAACAGGCACCCTGCCACACTCCGTTGACCTTCTCTGTGGTCACCCTCATCACCACGCTCAAGGTGTAATCCAGCACGAACAGCTGGTTCTCGAAGGGGCCGAAGGCACCATTCGATTCATCGAGCAGGATCGCCGTGGCGGACTGTCCCATCCGTTTGTAGGGGAGCACCACGCTGGTCGGGATCAACTCGGGAATTCGTTCGGCGTCGATGTGCATGCGGCCATCTTCACCGTCTGTCGGCTGGGCTGGTTGCGGTCCCATGTTGGGAGCAAGTTCGTACCAGGGAAAACTGATGGGGTGTCCAACAAAGCCGCCCGGGCGCAACTCCTTGAGACCACAGGCTCCGTTCCATGGTCCCTGGTTCTCGCTGTAGAAGGCCACACCCTGAGCGTTGAAGCCGACCCCGCCAGGACTGCGGATTCCACTACAGGTGGGCGTGGTCGTGCCATCGGCATTGACGCGCAGGCACCAGCCGCGGAACGGGTAATCGGATGTGTAGGAGCCGGAGAGGCACAGGGTGATCCAGATGTTGCCCTCTGGATCGAAGCGGGAGCCGAAGGTGTACTCGTGTTCCGATCCGAACCCCCAGTCGTCACTGACCGTTTCGTACAGGTCTGCAGTTCCATCGCCGTCGCTGTCGATGATGCGAGTGACCTCTGACTGCTGGGTGGCGTAGAGGATGCCGTCCTTGCGAGCGAGTCCGAACACCTCGTGCAATCCCTGGGCAAAGAGGTGGTAATCCGCAGCAAGATCATCGTCGAGAAGTCCGTCGACAAACCAGATCTCTCCTCGACGTGTGCCGATGGCGACACGCCCTTCGTCGAGTTCGAGCATGCTGACCGCCTCGAGGTGGATCGCCGGCGGGATTTCCAGATCCTCGATTACCCACCAGTCACCCTCATCGATCCTGGAAAGCGGAGGCAGGTTTTCCTGTTCATTCTGGGCATCGATCGCCGCCGGACTCAGAAGTGCCATCGTCACCAGAAGCAGGGAAGGGATCGACTTCATCTGCGCTCCTTTCCCCAGCGGTACTCGATGGTGATTTCAGACGGTTCTCTGGAGAAGGGCAGATGGATCCAGGTTTCCCACCTGTCCGGGACGGTGTACATCGGTCGGATGCTGGTGTGTTTGACGGAAGGGGGGAGCTTCACCTCCAGCCCATCCTCGTAGATACATGTGCCATCGTCTCGAACTTCCTGTGGCGGGATGTCTCGTACTCGAAGGTGATGGAGTCCGCGTTTGTTCGGGTTCTTCCTGACGCTGTACTGCACGGTCCTGCGCAGGAAGGATCCCTCCTCGTCCTCGACGGCGACGATCGTCTCTTCCACATCGAGATATTCGGTGGAGTAGAGGAGAGTCGGGATCTTTCTCTCTCCCAGTCGGTATCCCCTGAACCGATAGCCAGGAGCACGGATCCCCTGCTCACGTTCCCCGGGCCACGGGCAGAAGACATCGTCCAGAAACACGATGTCGGGTCCGTGCGGGAAGGTGAGGACGTCATTGCCGAGGGGGCGAATCCGACCCATCCCCTGGCTCGACCAGTGGGCGCTGGCATCGAGGAATCGACCCTGCCACATCAGTGCCAGTCGCAACTCCTGGGCATCGAAGGCGTAGTGGAGTCC
>CBFIET010000096.1:0-2069 GCA_965661685.1 Planctomycetota bacterium | reverse complement strand
CGCTGATCCCGAAGATCAGTCCAGGGGTACCTCCCTGGAAGTAGATGCCGCAGATCACCGGAGTTTTTTTCAGGTGGGGTTGGACGAACCTGAAGCCGTAGTGGTCGACAAATCTCCGCCCAGCCGGATAGACGACGAAGACGGGGCGAACCGGTCTCATGAGGATCCGCGTTACCAGACCTAGAAGTACCAGCGAGAGGGGATTGCTCAGGAATACGATGGAGAGCAGGACCAGTGATTTTCGGCACAGATTCTTCACGGTAGGTCCCTTTTCTGCAGGTGGCCGCGAACTCCCAGGATCCACGAGGAAATGTCGCTGGATCGGGGAGGTACGGTGCTTTCCTACAGGTTCATCCGGATCGACGGGAGCGTCGGACAGGGTTGCCAGACCCGGTGCAGCGGAGATCTGGCCGGCAAAAGGAACTACAGGCTGCTTCTGGCTTTCTTGATGGCCCAGAACATGACGAGGAGAGCGAACAGGATGGCGGGTACGTAGCTGAATAAATTCAGCATCAGATGAGTCCCATCAGAAATGCCCGGTACCAGTACCGATTTGTCCGGCTCGCTCGGCTTGTAGTAGACGGTGACCGTCGAGCCTTGTGGATACTCATCCGTTACCAGCTTTGCCTCGGCACGGGTCTCGTAGCTGGTCATCGTCTGGACCGTGTGGTTTTCAAGTTCCAGATCGTCGACTCGATACCGATAGAGCACCCAGGGGGAATGGCTGGTTGTTGTCGATCGGGTTCTACTCCTACCACTGCCACTGGTTGAAGTGGATGTGTGGGAAGTGACCTTCGTCTCGACGACCTGTCCTGATGTTGTGGGCCAGTTCACGGCATCTCTGCCATCGCTGGCCTCCTCGAAGATAAACGCAAGAATCACGTACCAGATGATGAGGAAGACGACCATGAAGGCTCCGAAACAGCCGACGAAGAACTTTCGGGCCTTCCTGACGGTCAGGAGCACGTCCTCATGGGGAATACTGTCACCCGATTTCTTTGACTCGAAGTCTTGCTCGAAATCGTTGCTCATTCACTCCACCTCTCCCGTGACGGAGGCTACATCAAGGACAGATTGGATTGAGGCAATCGGGAAAGACAGGATTCCAGGGATCGATGCCGCAATCTGGCCACGGTGCAGCCGGCGGCGGGCCGCTGCTGAACAGCGTTGCGAGCATCATCACAGCATCGGCAACGTCTGAACCCAGACCACTGTCGAAATCACAGGCATTCTGGCAGGGGGGTGGAGGACCCGATGCGAAGAGCCAGAAGAGATGGAAGATCACATCTGCGATGTTAAAAGTAGCATCATTGTTACAGTCGCCGCGAATGAACTCCGGGGGAGGGGGAGCTCCACTGCAGGAGAGCTCATAGGTTGCATCGAGGATGCAACTGGTCGGAAAGCAGATCCCGACACACGAGACCTGGATTCCCGTGAGAAACACATCGACCCCGAGGGGTGGAGTCGGAGAACTCCCGAGATCCACCGTGTACTCCGAACCTGGGTTTGCGTAGGAGATGAAGAGGATGCAGCCGAGACCGAAGGGGTCCGGCTCAAAGGTCCCACACTCCTCGAAGACAGGTGGAGGCTGCTGACCTACCACTCGGTCGGGAAACAGCTGAAAACAGCCCACAAGTACCAGCAGAGCAAGGGAGTGAAGAACCGCAGTTCTCGAGGGGAAGAGCATGGAAAGGTCTCCTTTGCCTGTGGTGATCCGGCGGAAGGATCGCTTGTAACCGTACCCCATTATAGCCGATCCGGGGAACGAGCGAAGGGGGCGTATCCGCCGTGGAATCCGCCAGAATCGCTTCATCCTCATGGCCAGAACTCGCATCATGGGTTGCGATACTGAGACCGCTACGGAAGCGGTCCCCGGAAACCGAAACAGGGAGATACCGTCGATGAAGATCGGAGTGCCACGGGAAGTCTGGCCCGGCGAATGCCGTGTGGCCGCCTCCCCCGCCAACGTCAAGAGGCTCGTGAAGATGGGCTTCTCGGTGAACGTCGAGAGTGGAGCGGGAGCCGCTGCCAGTTTCGATGATGAATCGTATCGCAAGGCAGGAGCCGAG
>CBFIET010000095.1:0-78450 GCA_965661685.1 Planctomycetota bacterium | reverse complement strand
CAGTCCATCCCATGGACTGGAGTACTCCCACCGCAACCGCAGATCGGTATTGAACTCGATATGGTCATCCGCTTGCAGTGGAGGCTGGCAAAGCATCGCCAGCACTACAACGACCATGGTGACGAGATTTCTGAACATCGTCTCACTCACTTCCCCCGGGCACCGACAGCGCACCTGCCCCCCCCGGACAGGTGACATCCTGCCCGGATTCCACGATCTGGCAAGAAAAACTGTGGAGGAAGATACCTAAAAAGAGAACGAGGACGCGCGCCGAAGGCGCACGTCCCCGCTCCAGTGAACTCAAAATCCGGGGTGTGGAGTCAACTCCACAGCTCGGAGATTAGAAGTCCCAACCCGTTTGCAGGTAGAAGTAGTCGCAATCCTCGAGGGCGGAAGCGTCATCCGCCGAGAAGCTGGCGTAACCGATGGTCATGGTGACATCGCTTCCGCACTCCCAGTCGAGAATCAGGTCCACTTCGGTACCGATGTCGTCCCCGGAGGCTTCTTGGGCCAGGGTGATGAAGTTCACCGTGGCGCCAACGCCATCCATGGGGCTGAAGGAGGCACCGATGGTGGTGTTCTCCACATCGGCTCCGGCAGCATTGGATCCGACGTTCATGTCGGCAATTCCGTTGGTGCCGTGGGCAGCATCACTGAAGGCATCCCAGTCCGCATCGGCAACGGTGTTGCTGAAGTGGAGATCGATACCTTCCATGGAGTATCCAAGGCTGATGGAGGTCAGGGTTCCGTCGTCACCACCGGTGTCGTTGTCACGTGTGGCGTAATCCACATCGAGATCGACTCCGGCGAGGGTATCGCCGGCGATGTTGTCGAGGGAGATACCGAGGTTACTCGGATCAGTCCCCGCACTGGCACTCCAGTAGGCGATGCCGATGTCGGCGAATCCACCCATGTCACCCAGATCGAAAGCAGCTCCAAGCATGCTGTCGGCACTACCGGCGGGAGAACTACCTCCTCCGAAGTACCAGACATCAATTCCCACGCCGCCCATGTTCGAGGCGAGGTGGTATCCGTCGTTGGTCGCGGGAGCAATGTCCTGAGACCAATCGTCGGCATTGATGATACGTCCCCCATCGGGGTTGTTCATGCGACCGACCTCAAGGCTCCAGCCTGCGAGCATGCCGCTGGCGGATCCCAGGTCACCGACGGAAGCGTAAGCTTCCTGAATCCATGGCGCAGGAACACCTGCGCCAGGCCCATCAGCCTGACCAAACGAGAAGTCGTGCCGCAAAGATGCGGTAAACGACACATTGTCATTGATGGCAGCACCGAGATCGATGTTTGTCACCGCCGACGAACTGTTCGAGGATGCGGATGTTTCCGGGCCGGAATAATCCCAGCGCAGACGCATATCTCCTCCAACTGAAACTCCGTCCGCCAAGGCGACGGTCGGAACCAACATGGCCAGAGCCAGGCCGAGCAAAGTGCTCTTGTTCATGATCACCCTTTCTTCCCCATTCCACTTCGGCGGACTTGCCGACGATCCTGAGGGGATTCCCTTTTCTAACTTACGTGCGGCGCAAGCGAGGATCGGAAGGCTCGTTTCATGCCTCCCGGGACTTCCGGACCCCGCCAACAGGTCGAGGGCATCCGGCCCTCTCCCATGGGCGCTAGGAGAGTCGGATTGGAGAAAAGTGGCAAGACCTCTTGGGCGGAAATCTGAGATTTTCGGGCAGGAACGCCGACCCGCGATACGCATTATCGGAAGAAGGGGATCCGGAGAGGACTCCGGTCATCGGCTCGCCAGGAATCCCCTGGCGTATCCATAAGTCAAACTATTCCTAGGCTTAGGAACACTCGGTTGGGTTGGATCAGGTTGAGAATGGACATCCTGACCCCCCTTCAACGAGGCCATTTTCCGCCTCTCGATGGCGACGAAAAAAACTTCCCATATCGGGCCCTTCCACCGCGAAATCGGCTCACTCTCCCGGAATCGGCTCTCCGATGGCAGTGATGTAGGTGATCGCATGATCCTCTGGCACGGCGAGGATCTCGTTCCATCGATCATCGAAGAAGCCTGCGATCCCGCTGACACCAAGCGATTGGTGCACACAGGCGAGATTGAGTTGCTGCCCGAGGAACCCTGCATCGATGTGAAGGTATCGGTACGCACGGTCTCCCCATACCTCCACCGCAGCGGGCAAGTCGACGCTGTAGACCAGCAAGCACGCGGCATCCCGGGCGAGGTCCTGACCGAGACACGCCTCGTGAACCTGTCTCCGTACATCCTCACGTCGGACCAACTTCAACTGGTGCTCGTCACCGATGTATCTCCACACCCCTTGATCGAGACCCCGCACACGATTCACGACGAGATGGATGTTCAACGCTGCCCGTGCACTCAGGTAACGGACCGGGCCAGGAGATGCGTAGCGGTGGGCAAAGTCGAGTACACGCTCGATGTCCTGGCGATCGACTCCCCCGCCGGTGAATCTTCTCGTCGATCTCCTGCGCACCACGATGCCGGGAAACTCCCGGGTCAGATCTCCCAGCGTTTCGACCAGCGGGACCACCCCGGAATCATCCTGACCTCGGGTCCAGGTGGGCGGATCGGGAGGAAGACTCACCTCTGCGTCATGGCTCATCGAACTGGTGATGTGGATGCAATCGATGGGGTCCTCATCGAGATCGGGCGGTGCCTTGGAGATCGCCGATCTCTTCACCGCTGCGGTGAGTCCGTCCGCTCTTCCGACGTCGTCTGCATGGCACAGGGGTACACCGACCAGCACCCCCTCCTTCTCCGGATCGAGGAACAACAGCTTCTGTAGCGCCTGATCCTCGAATCCAGCCAGGGGAATCGCCTGCAGCCCCTCGACCCTGGCGGCCTGCACCAGGTTTCCCAGCACATGCCCGGTATCGAGCAGGATCCTCCGATACGCCCGATCGTGATATCTCCAGCGTGACCTCTGCCACACCCCGCTCAGCAAGATGACGACATGAACCGAATCGAATGCCGGATGCTCCCAGAACGCTTCCCGGACCCCGGTGATGAAATCCCCCTCCAGCACCGGCACCAGTTGATGATGAGGGACCGAGTAGGCGTACAGGCCGTCTTCCACGCCGCGGATCCCTCGCAACGCCAGGGTCAGATCGGTGGGATACAAGGCTCCAGCCGAGGGAGCCGCGCGAAACAGCCACGATTGATCCGCTTCTTGCTGGATCCCCGTGACACCGTTGGTGAAGTACAGGATCCGTGACAGCGCTCCGACGAATTCGGAAAGGGATGCGGGATCGAGAGGCGTTTGCCCCGCTGTCGGCCCCAGCGGAAACTCGGGGAAGGGAAGGTAGGGGACCAGGTCCACCGGCGCAGTCGAATGCCACTCCTTGAAAGGAATGGGGCGCTGATCCATGTCGAGGCGAGGCAACAGAGCCATCGTCTGTTCGGAATACTTCGTTTCCTGGTGATACCACTCCGCGATGGAGGGAGTCCGTCTCGGTTCCACCTGCTAGACCTCGAGATCCTTCGGTGCCTTGTTGAAGTTTCGACAGCCATCGGCGGTGACCAGCACCACATCCTCGATGCGACAGCCGCCGATCCCCGGGTAGTAGAGCCCGGGCTCCACCGTCACGACGATTCCCTCCTGCAGTTCCGGTCCCACCGGAGAGATCCGCGGCGGCTCGTGGATATCGAGTCCGAGTCCGTGGCCGGTTCCGTGGAAGAAACCGACCCATGTCCCATCTCTCTTCTCGGTGGGGAATCCCGCCTCCTCGAAGATCTCCTGGACCTGGCGGTGAATCGCCTGACCACAGGCACCAGGACGGATCATCTCGATGGCAGCCTCCTGGGCGGTCTGGACCGCGGCGTGCATCTTCTTCTGTTGCTCGGTAGCCCCTCCACGCACCACGGTCCTGGTCATATCTCCCCAGTAGCGGTGACTCATGTGCTGGGGATAGATATCGATGATGATCGTCTCCCCCGCCTGCAGCGGGCCGCTCCCCACATCGTGCGGATCACACCCCTGATCTCCCGGAGCGATGATGAAGGGGCCGATCTGCAGCCCCTTCTCCAGCAGGAACAGTCTCACCATCCCCTTGAGACGCTCGGAGGTGAGGGGTTCCCCGTCCAGGTGCAGGACACCCCCATCGTCGGGCTCACTGCGTCGCACCGCATCGATGGCCATCAACATCGCGGCCTCGGTGGCGGCCTGAGATTCCTCGAGACACTCGATCTCTGAGGCATTCTTGATGGCTCGCTGGGGAAAGAAGGGATCGCGAACCGGAGTCACCTCGATTCCGGAGGCCCGCAGATGATCTGCAACTCTCACCGGAAATCGGGCGGGCACCTCGACATGATCGACCTCGCGGCTGCGAAGCAGCTGAAGTACCACCGCTTCGAAGGGTGCTGGAGTCCCTTCATCGACCCGCGCTGCCTTCTCCATGGCGGAGAGGGAGATCACCTCGTCGACGGAAGACTCCTTCTCGCCGCGCCCGAATTCGAGATCGGTCAGCATCACGGCACTTCCCCTGGAATCCTTCAACCAGGTGAAGACATCCACCGCCAGAAAGCCGGAAGCCCACAGTAGATCGGGTTCTCTTTCGCTATCGTCGATGATGAGTTGAGGCACGAAGGGTGCGTTCATGGTGGTCTCCTTCACGAATTCGGACCTATTTCGTGCAGATCGTACTCACCAGAGCCGGACCTGGGCAAGGAGCCGAGTCGACGCTTCTGGAGATCTCGTCGTATTCTTCTGAGAAGGCGAAGCCCTCCGACCCGGGCTTCGAAGAGGCGGGATGCTCCAGGGCGACGTCAACAATCTGCCGCTATCCGCCCTCCTCCAGGGGCTGGATGCGAATCGAAACAGCGGAATCCTCTCCATCGAGGGGAATGGGCTGATCCTACGCCTCGGTATCGACCAGCGTGGAATCGAACTCCTGACCGATCCCGATGGCGGCCCCGGCCCCCTGGCGGAGGTTCTGTCAGCACTCGATATTCTTCAACAGAAGGAACTCACCAAGTTGCTGGCGGGCCAGGGCAAGATTCCCGTCGGCGATGCGCTGCTGAGATTTCGGCTCCTCGACCCGTCGATGGTGACGGGAGCGATTCGCCTGCTCTTCCAGGAGCAGTTGCTCGAGCTGTTTCGCTGGGAAGGAGCCCGTTACCGCTTCGAGGTGTGTCCCTGGAAAAATCAGCGGCTCTTCACCGGAGAAGCGGTCACCCCCTCACTTCGCTTCCCCATCCCGTCACTGCTACTGGAGGTGGCCTGCCGCCAAGACGAAGAGATGCGGCTCGAAGAAGCAGGGATCCACCCCGACGAGATCTACCTGACAACCTCCGGTCGCGATGACATCGAGGAGACGCTGGAATCACTGCTTCCCTTCGATGCCTTGCGCAAGAAGTTCGTCACGGAACTGCAACGCTCCAGCCCCCTGCGGGATGCGATGCAAGCCACGGGAACTCCCCGCTATCTGAGCCTGATGGCGACGAGAATCCTGCTGGAAGAGAATCACATCGTGCCGATGCCCGCCCTCGAGAAGGCGGCACTGGCAGACCGCCTGCTGCAGCAACGGTTGCCAGGCAGGGCACTCCAGGTACTGCGCAGTGCCGTGCGCCTCGGAGATGCGAACCGCGGTTGCCTCGAGAAGCTGAACCCATTGCTGATCCAGGAAAAGGCTCCCGTCGAGGAGCGCGCCTCTGTCCTGACCGCCCTCGCCGGGGCAAGAAAGAAGGACGGAGACCTGCTCGGCAATCGCAAGGCCCTCCGACAACGATCAGATCTTCTGCCAGAAGATCTCGATGCGATGATCGAACTACTGGATGCGATGCCAAAGGGAAAGAGCCGGCGAGAGACGGAAAAGATCCTCACTCGCTTGCACGATGGAGTCGGATCCCCTGCCGAGGCACTACAGATCGCCGAGGTCATCGAGTCGCGTCGCGGCAAGGACCCGGCAAAAACGCCGAAGTGGGTCGAAAAGTGCGCACGCCTGCGGATCTTTGGCGACGATCCAGAGGGCGCATCGCAACTGCTGCATTCACTCCTGAGAGACGGGGTCCGCAGGAACCGCGAACTGAAATCACTGCAGAGCATCCTGGCCCTCCTCGAAACGATCGATGGAAAGGGACACCGTCGCTGGAAATCGCGGATCCATCGCAGGGGTAGTGCTACCAGCCGCAACGGTGGCATCGTGCTGGCTGTTGGCATCGCGCTGGTGGTGTATTTCATCCTGCAACAGGCACCGCTGCCCCCGGAACAACTTCACGCTGAAATGAGTGACTCTTCCGTAACACCACAACTACTGGATTCCGGTGATGTTGAACCGGAGCCTGTCGCCGTGGTGACGGAAGGCCAGATCGAGCGGATCTTCTCCAGGGCACTTCGGCTTCGCACCGAAGGAAAATACATCGAAGCCCTGGAGGCACTGGAGACGCTACAGAATTCGAAGGCCTCGACAACGACTCGTAGATCCATCGAGAAAACCACAGATGAGATGCTCCACTACCTGGATGAGGCAGATCAACTGCACCAGCGTTCGATCCTCCTTCAGCAGCAGGGACAACCACAGCAGTCACTGCAACTCCAGCTCGAACTGGTACGCGAATATCCATTCTCCCCCGTCGTTGCGGATCTGATGCTGGAGATTCCGGTATCGATCGCTCCCCGTGAGACTCGAATCCTGCTGGATGGAGAGGTGCTGGAGCCGACGGTCGGGAACGGTGGTTCCTTCCTCAGACTTCCAGCAGGCCGGCCAGTGTTGCTCACCGCAGAGGCACCCGGACATGAATCGCAGTTGATCTGGCACGAACCGGGGAAGCACCCCGTTGTCGAGATCTTGCCGTCACGAAAGCCATACCACGCCTTTCGGGCAGATCATCGCAACAGCATCGTTCTCCACGCCGATGAGAACTCGTTTCTCCTCGTCGAAAATGGCTCTCTGCTCAAGAAGCTATCCTTCGATGAAAATGGTCTTCAATGGCAACTGTCGCTGAAGGGTTCCGGAGATCTCCTGGGGGGAGTCCTGGCGACAGAAACCGGTCACTACATCGCCACCAGTACCGGTCATCTGATGCAGCTCGATGAAGAGACGGGAGAGGTTCTCTCGGAGGTAAAAATAGCGACGCAAGGAAGCATCGTCCGCGACATCCCGATCGTGTCGGGTGAGCAACTCCTCGTCATCACATCCCAGGGATGGATCCACGGATTCGACCGGGATTCCCTGGAACCAAGATGGAACCGACAATTCGAGGGAAGCCTGCGCCGAGGAGCACTGTTGCAGCCGGCAAACCAGTTGCTGGTAGCCACCAGTAATCGCGTCGAGAGTGTCGACTCCTCTACCGGGGCCACTCGCTGGAGTCACCCCGTCGATGGGCGTTTGCACGACTGCGTGAGCGAGAGTGACTTCCTCTACGTGGTCTCCGATGCAGGAGTGGAAAAGATCGACAGTTCGAGCGGGGAATCACTCTGGAAATCCGCTCTCGATGGGAACACCACCCACTCGTTGTTGGCCTCGGATGGTGTACTCCTGCACCTCGACGAAGACGGTGCCATCTCCTGCTTTGATACCGACAGCGGCGATCTCCAGTGGACCAGGTCCACCTCCGCAAGCCCCCTGAGTTGTGCCGCCGAGACGGGACGCTTCATCGTCTCCGATGATCTCAGCCGCATTCAGGCATTTCGCCTCCCCGGTGGTGAGCCGCTGTGGGAACACCGCGGTACTTCTCCGGTGATCTCGACCTTCCTGCACGGTGAATCGCTCTATTCCGTCGACCAGCAGGGAACGGTGAAGTTCTTTCACCTCGGTGACGATTCCGACGATTTGCCCGTCTTCGAGGAACCATCGTAGTCTTCGATGCGGACTGTACACGAGATTGGCACCGGTTGATGAACCAGCGGAGGATCCTTGGGAATCATTGAATCATGGATGAAACGTCCACGACCCAGTGAAGAAACGATGGCCGAACTCTTCTCCTCCGGAGCAGAGAGCAGCCTACTGGAGGTGGTCCTCTACCTCGACGATCAAGGAGATCGTCACGCCGCCACACAGTTGCTCAGAGCGGGCACCGTTCGCTTCTACCCGTGGCCCGATGGAGAAGCCGCCCTCGACCAACTCGAGCGCCGAAATGCCAGGGAGTCACTGGCTTCTCTTCAGGACGCTGTGGTCGACCGTTACACCGCCGCCGATGCTGCCCGACTCTCTACTGCCCTCCATCGACTCGGTGATCTGAGCAATGCAACGGCATGGTCAAGAGCCGCCATCGAAGAAGACCCCTGCAGTCCAGAGGGATATCTTTCCATCGCCAGGGGAAACCTCCGCCGCTTCCGTCGTGAAGGTGATGCGGTTGCTGGATTGAATGCGCTTCGCTACCTGACCAAGGCTTGCCAGCTTCATCCAGGTCATGGAGTGTGCCTGAGGTCACTCGCCATGTTGCTACTGTTGCTACGGGCACCGGTGGCAGCATCTCGGGTGCTTCGCCCCATCATCCGGGTCTCCCCCTCCGATCCGATGGTCCTCGCCCTCGAAGCCTTGAGTTCCATCGTTCCACCGGAGAACACCTCCAATGTTCAGGAACTGTTCCTTCGCTGGGAAACCGGTTCTTCACCGAGCCACGACCTGGCGAGCCGTGGGTGCATCGCCGCACCCGAGGGAATCGATGCGTGGGAGCTCGACTCCTCCCGTTCCCTGGTGGCAAGTAGCAGCGGAGCAGATCATGACGACGACCTGATCGAATCTCTCTCCGTGGTCGTGGGCTCCGTCTCCCAGGCGACCGAGAAGATGGGCCTCGGCAAGTTCCTGCGCTTCACCTCAAGAGGTAAGGGTGGGGTTCTGATGGGGCAAGATGAATCATCGGGAATGCTCTTCTCTCATACACGCAGGAGTTCGCAAGAGCCTCTGCTCTACCGCTGGATGCAAGGCGATCGCGGCAGGGAGACGAATCGATGATCAAACTACTGGAACAACTCAACCAGCTTCCCGGCGTACTTGGCAGCATGGTGCTGACCGAGGACGGCATCGCGGTCGAATCGTTGCTGGCGGAGAAGATGGACGAGGAGTGCGTAGCGGCCTTCTCTTCCGCAGTTCATCAAGCAGTGAAGCGCGCTTCAACACGCTGCGGTGATGGACCACCTGACGAACTCATCCTGGAAGCGGAGCAGGGCAACCTACTTCTCGTCGGTCTCGGCGGAGCAACGCTGGCAGTGATGACTCACGCAGGTCTTGAAGTGAATACAGGTCTTTTAGAAATTCGCAGTCTCGCCAGGAGACTGCGCGGAATACTCGAGATTCGGACCTCCTGAAACCACAGGGATCCGTTACGAGCATGGAGAGCAATCATGGTTCAAATAAACTTCTCTCTGAAAGAAGTAAATTGCAAGATCGTGTACTACGGTCCGGGGCTGAGTGGAAAGACCACCAACCTCGAAGTGGTTCACCAGAAGGCCCCCGGCAACAGCGTCGGAGACCTGACCAGCATCGCAACCGAGGGAGATCGGACTCTCTTCTTCGACTTCCTTCCCCTCAATCTGGGGCAGGTAGCCGGAATGAAGACCAAGTTCCAGATCTATACGGTTCCGGGTCAGGTGTACTACAACTCGACCCGTAAGCTGGTCCTGCAGGGAGCAGACGGAGTCGTCTTCGTTGCAGACTCCAAGCGCGGCAAGATGGACGAGAACATCGAGAGCCTCAAGAACCTGGAGGAGAACCTCAAGGAGCAGGGACTCGACATCTCTTCGATTCCCGTCGTGCTGCAGTACAACAAGCGCGACCTCCCCGATGTCTACAGCGTCGATGAGATGGAAGAAGCCCTCAATAGCTGGGAAGCCCCGCACTTCGAGGCGGTAGCCCGGGATGGACACGGCGTCTTTCCGACCCTCAAGCGACTGGCAGGGATGGTGCTTGAATCCCTCAACGAGAATCACGCCCCACGCCGCACCTCGTCGGTGGTCTCCGCCAAGGGCAGCTCCGAACCGAGTGGTTCGGAAGCGACGGCGACGGCCGTGGCGAGTACTCGCACCGTGACGAGACCCCAGGTCAACTCTGCTGCCACCAGAACGGTAGCCCGTTCCCGCAAGGTCTCCAGTGGCAGTCGCCCCGGTGTCACCGCACCCACAGCGAGAACAGCGACATCCGGACGCCCTGTTCTCGTCACGTCTCCTCGACGGAGGAAGCGGCAGACAGGTCTGTTGATGGGCGCAGCGCTGGCGATCGCCGTCGCTGCGACCCTCGTTCTTCAGTTTGCCGGCATCATCCAGCTCTTGCCCTGAACAACGGGAGGAATCAGAAATTGGTTACCGATAGCGATCACTTACGAAATCAGAGACTCGTCTTCTACAGTGAAGACACCAAGCGAATCGAAGCCGTTCTCAACGAGTTTCTCGAACTCAGCGGGAGCAAGTGCAATCTACTCATCGATAAGGACGGTCACATGGTGACCAGTTGCGGCGACACCGACGCCATCGACGAGCAGACCATCGCAGCTCTCGTGGCAGGTTCCTATGCAGCAACTCAGCAGATGGCCAAGTTGCTCGGCGAGGACGAATTCTCGGTTCTATTCCACCAGGGAAAGCGCGATAGCATCCAGCTCTCGATGGTCGGGAACCGCACGATTCTGGCGACCGTCTTCGACGATCAGACGACCGTTGGAATGGTACGCCTCTACGCACGATCGGCCTGCGAAAAGCTGGAGACCATCTTCGAGGAGATCGGGAAGAAGCCGGGGAAGTCAGCCTCGCTTGCCGATGAGTTCGGTGATTCCGCAAAGGGCGCACTCGACTTCTTCTTCACCGAGTGAGGCTGATCCTCACCTGGTGAAGTGCGAGACCGGGCTCATCGATCCTCGCTCTGCTTCTTGCGCTCCTGCTCCTCCCGCAGGTCGAGGAGAAGTGCACGGATATCCCACTGCCGGTCCGCCATCTCCGCCATCGAGTGACTCGCCTCGGAGAGAAACTTGAGCACGGCGAACCCGAACAATCCGATCAGAGCGATGGTCAGCCCACCGAGAGGTGACTCGATCATCGAGATGAACGCCAGCAACAACGCACCGAGTAGCACCGCCCAGGAGATCACCATCAACAGATGTCCCTGCAGTCGAAGTCTTCGATTACGGGTCCCTACTCGCGGTTGAAAGTTACGGACACTTTCCTCGATGCCGCCGCGGTTCGAATCGACCCGATTGCGTTCCTCGAGTTCCCGCAGCAGGGCGAGACGTGAGTTATATTCCTGCTCGCGACGTTCTTCCTGGCGCAGCCGATCCTCGACCTCTCGGGAGCCGACCTCATCGAAAACCTTGGTCTTCTTGCCACATGTCGGACACACCACACCATCCCCGAGACTGGCATCGGGTGCCTTGAAGCCACTACCACAGTGTTCGCAGATCGATGCGATCGCCATCTGCAATCCTTTCACAAGACGCTGGCCCCTGTCGACGAGGAGAACTCCTTGTTGGCGTCGATTGTGCCACACGATGGATTGGTGCCACACGATGGAATGGTGGGCGATTGCTCCCCGGCCCCACCGTTCAAAAAAAAGCGGGGGTGAATCGGTAGCCGATTCACCCCCGCTCGATCTCATCTTTTGCTACAGAACAGCATCGTCCTAGTTGCGGAACACCGCTGGCTGGATCCCCATGAGTCCTATGGCACGAGATGCAGCCTGGATGATATCCACTTCATTACTCTCCATCGCACCTCTTACTGCGTTGAGCACTGCCGGTTCGACGGTACCACTTCCACGGTGGATATCCCCGAGTGCCACGAGGGCATACACCCGCAGGTCGACACTGGCATCGTCCCCCTCCTCGACCACACGCACCAGTGCTGGACTGGCTGCAGCGGGAGCCAGATGTGCCAGCGAGATGCAGGTCGGGATTCTCACCTTGTCGGAGGGTACATCGAGTGCACTGATCAGTGCATCGGTGGTCGAAGCAAGATCAAACCTGGTCCTGTGACTGGCGAGGTGGCGGATCGACTGGGCCGCCTGGCTGGCAACCTCATCTCCTCGCGACACTCGAGCACCGGCGAGCAAGCCGACCAGCAGATCATTTCTCAATCTCAACGCATCGATGGCGCGATTGACCACGAACACACCCGACTCTTCATCGCCGTAAGTGGCCTGTGCCTGACTGAAGTTCTCGTCATTGGCAAAGACGATGATCGGCGTCCGCGCGGTCCTGTAATCGTCCCTCAATCGGCGAATCACATCTGCTGCGGAAAGCTTTCCGGTGTCGCTCGAGATGGCGATCAGGTCCTTGGGGAAGGAGATCGCTCTCTCGAGACCACGCAGGGGGTCCTCGTCATTGAAAGGCTCGACATTGGCGCGACGAAGCAACGATGCGACCCGGAGGGCATCGTCCTGGTCGGGGAAGATGGTCAAGGCGACCCTACGGCTCGCCTCGGAAAGGCCTTCCGCCAGAGCCGGTACCACTGCACCTGAGCCGCTGAAAGATCCATTGGGGTTGTGGAACGCCACGCAACGTGCGGCAGCGAATCGGACACCACGATGGTCGTTGGTCAGAGCACTCTGGACCGCAGAGGGGACCTCCGCCTCATTCATTCCCCAGTAAAAGGTACGCATGGCAGAGAGCAGGTCGATGGCGGCGTGTGGACGTCGGTCTGCCAGGGCGAGGCCGAGTGCAGCATTGAGAACCTCCGCAGGCATCGAGTAGGCCGCGCAGCGAACTCTCTCCATCTCGAGTTCCCTGCCACGAAGAGTCGCCAGCTGCGATTCGTCCGCTTCTCCCGATTCGACCTGATTGGAGATGACCGCACTCACATCTCGGTACTCACTCCAACGGGCCATCATGTTGCATGCGTTGAGAGCAAGTGCTCCGGCTCCATCGGGCTGCAAGGACAGGGCATCGCCTGCCAGCTGCTCCGCACGAAGCTCATTCAACTCCCACCCCTCGACACTGTGGTAAGAGAGACCGGCGTCGCCGACCTGCCACAGGACCGGGTCATGGTAGGTGCGAACCATCATGCCGGAATCGTTGCTGAACATGTGGGCTTGCTGGAGTAGTTGGTTGTATGCACTACCTCCTGCAGAACTCATCGAATCCGCTGCGGCGGAAGCTGCAGCCTGTACCAGCGGATCGCTGGAGGCCTCTGCGAGCCACCGAAGGCTCGGCACTGCCGCCGGATTGCCAATCTTTTGCAATGCTGCGATGGATCCTGTCACGACCCCTTGCTGGGAGGAGTGCAGGGTGCGGCAAAGCGGCATGACGGCATCGTCTGCCAGTCGGATGATGCCCTGGATCGCTAGCACCCGCGCGCCCTGCTCCGGCTGGCCAAGTTTCTCGACCAGTCCCGGCATCAGGTACACACCATGATCACTGATGGCCTGATAGAGCCCCTTGGTTCTTTCCAGGAGATCGTCTCCCGAGAAGTACGCATCGAGGGCAGCGGCGATGGCATCGGAATCCATCGAGCGACGCTTCGTCTCCAGCGAGGTCAATCTCAGCAAGGCACCCATCTGGGCTCCAAGGCTGTCGTCACCCGATCGGATGACCTGGATCAACTGGCTGTACCCAACGGCGTCCACCCACTCCAACGCCTCTTCCGAGGTGATGTCGAGGAGTAGCGCTCGCTCGAAGCTATTCCTTGCTTCGACGAGTTTCCCCTGCTGATACAGGTTCACCCCATCATCGAGCAACTTCTGGACATCCGGTCGAATCTGGGCAGAAAGGGATCCGGAACTCGTCACGGTAAAAAACAACGTCGCAATGATCACGAATAATACCTGGAGGACTCGACGGCTATCCGTTCGTCTCTCCACGACCACCTCGTTCATGCTCATCTTCCCCTTCTGTGCGTTTCTCCCGTGGTGGATGCCACCGAACGGAAACACACTTCTCAAAGGTGTATTGAAAAGGTCTTCAGGTTCAAAGGAGCAATGACGCAGGAAGACCTCTCCGGCAACACCGAAAAAGTCACCCCTGTATCGATTCCTCCAGGACATTTCTTTCCGCAACTCCGGATCGAATCTCGCCACTCCTACTGCAGGTGGCCTGAAATTCTTCTCCAGAGAACTCATCTCCCGTGCCGCTTCACGCCCGAGGTGTCATCGCCGGCACTCCGGAGATCCACCAGATGGCACCAAACGGTTCGGTGACGAGCCCATGTTGTCTCACAGGACCCCCCTCCTGTCGAGTCCTCGCCTGTAACTCCTTCTCATCCTCTCCCCCCCTGAGTTGCGATGGGGAGGTGTCGAATCGAGGAAGTGGGTTGCATCGGAGGCCTCTGACCCTTAGCACGGAAGAAAGGAACCAATGCCGCTCAAGAAGAGAATGCAAGTCTAAACCAATGAGTAACTTACGACCTGAGCAAGGATCTCAACTCTTCATCGACGCCTCGCGCGGTGTCGCTGGCGATATGCTGATGGCGGCCCTCGTCGACCTGGGAGTCCCGGAAAAGGTCCTCATCGAGCCGCTCCGCCACGCCTTGCCTCCCCACCAGCTCGAATTTTTCAGCGAAACTCGCCGTGGAATCGTCGTCGGCAGGGCCCGGGTGACTCCCCTGGAGGAGTCCCCTCCCCACCGTCACCTCCCCGAACTGCTCGCAGCCCTCGACCACCAGGCGATCCCCCAGCCGGTGCGAGAGCAAGCCACCGCCGTCTACCACGCGCTGGCGGCGGCGGAGGCGAAGGTGCACGGATCGACCCCGGAACAGGTCCACTTTCACGAGGTCGGTGCCATCGACGCCCAGGTCGACATCCTCGGTACCTTGCTGGCGATCCACTGGCTTCAGCCGCGGGAAATCGTCGTCTCGCCGCTGGCACTCGGCAGCGGCGAGGTCGATGCCGCCCATGGGATTCTGCCACTACCTGCCCCTGCGGTGGTCGAACTGCTCGAAGGAGTTCCCACCTGTGCCGGCGCCGCCGGCAGAGAACTGACCACCCCCACCGGGGCCGCTCTCCTGGTCGTACTTGCCGACCGCTATCACCATGCTGCGGAAGGAGTCTCCAGAGCTCAGGGCTGGGGTGCAGGATCGCGGGTTGCCCCGGAAGGGGATCCCCCGAACATGGTGCGCGCCATGCTGTCGGAAGGAATCGAAGAGACACGAGACACCGTTGCTGTCCTCGAAACTCATCTCGATCACCTCTCCGGTGAAGAACTGGGAGGACTCGTCGACACCCTGATGGAAGCGGGTGCACTCGATGCCATCCTCATCGCTGCCTCGATGAAGAAGTCGCGACCTGGACACCTGCTGACCGTCATCGCAGCACCCCATGACCGGGAGAAGTTGATCCACCAGATCCACCGCCTGACCGGCACCCTCGGTGTCAGAGAACGACTGCAACAGCGCAGCATCTTGCGCAGGGAAGCGGACGAGATCGAGGTACTGGGCACGACCGTCCGGATCAAGAAGGCGTGGCTAGGCGATCGCCTCGTCTCGATCCGGGCCGAACAGGACGATCTGCGCGAAACGGCTCGATCGAGGGGAAAATCCCTCTCCGAGGTGCGTCGACTGGCAGAGATCGAGATGGAAAAAGAAGGTCTTTCCATTGAATGAAACCCCCTTCTCTGCGTCATCCTCTGGACCCACCCCTGGAACAAGGCGTTCCGAGGGGAACGACAATCGGTCCAACGGGCAAGAATCAGGGGGGTCCGTGGATGTGGAGCAGGATGATGAAGATCGCCGCCTGGTACACCGACACCTCTCGGGAGATGCTACCGGTTTCGACAGCCTCTACCGTCGCCACCGCGAACGGATCTTTGCGGTGCTGGTCCGCATGCTTCGCAACCGCGAAGATGCTCTGGAAGCGACCCAGGAAGTTTTCATCAGGATCCATCGCGGACTCGATTCCTTCGATCCATCCGGCAGATTTCTCTCCTGGGCTTACCGCATCGCCACCAATCATGCCATCGATCGGATCCGCCGTCGCAAGGTCCGCAAGGAGACAGCCATCGTCGAGGAAGCGGTGTCGGCCGATTCTGACCTACGCACCGGAAGAAGTGGTCAACCGTCTGGAGCCGATCAACTCGAGCGTTCCGAGATCGCTGCAGCGATCCACAAGGCGGTCGAAGCACTCGGTGACTCGCACCGCATCGTCTTCACCTTGCACTGCTATGAACACCTCTCCTACGGAGAGATCGCCGCAGTGCTGGGCATTCCGGTGGGCACCGTGATGTCTCGTCTCTACCACGCTCGACGCAAGATCAGAGAAGCACTCCCCCACGACTGGGACCCCGGTGGACCCAGTCGAACCCGTGGAAGGGATGAAGAATGAACGACAGCTCCGACCTGCAAAGATTCCAGGAACTGGTGGAAGCATCCGCTCACCGGGAGTTGACCGATTCCGAGACCGCCTTCGTCGGACGGATTGGATTCCGATCCGCCGAGTGCCGGGAGTGGCTCGAAGCCGATGCGGAAACGGTGGCTCGCGCTGTCGAGGAGGATCCACTGCGTGAGGTCCCGGCCGCCACCTCACTCGACTGGGCCCGCATCGATGCCGGCCTGCGTAGAGCCGGCGCACTGCCTAGCACCCGCAGTCGATCCTGGAGTGCCTGGCCGCTGTTACCCGCTGCTGCGGCGCTGCTGCTGTGCATCGGTGTGATTCAGGCGATCCTCCATGAAGGCCTCTCCAGCACCACCCTGGAGGGCCATGAGGAAGTGGTCGAAGTTCTCGACTTGCCTGACGGCGATGGAAGTCTCATCCTCCAGGAGGGGGAAGAAGAGGGTGTTCTGATGATCATCCTCTCGAACGGATAGGAAATCGGATGAAAGCCTGGGCCATCACAATGACGCTACTCTGCTCCCTGTCGACCACCGGTCTGGCAGGAGAGTCGCAGCCATCACGGCTTGTCACGCTACCGGTGGCGGTCTCCGTCGATGTGATTCATACCGTCGGCGCCGACAGTGGCGGGATCCCATCCTCCCTCTCCAAGTACTCCAAGTACCTGGGCCGCGCCGGGTCGCCGAACTGGAAACTCAACTCCCGGAAGAAGTACTCACTCGCTTCGGGGGCCGAAAAACTGGTGACGCTGCCGGGAAAACTGGGGAAGGCGCGGGTGTCCATCGATGCCAAGGGCATCGCCACCGTCAAGATCGTGGACATGAAGGGTAAAAGCCTCGGTACTTACCGTTCCAGCCGCTTTCCGCTCGTCATCGCGAACAACCGACTCAAGATCGGCGGCAAGCCGTACGTCTTCATCCTGGATCGATCTCCCAAGAAATAGTTGAGAATTGTGCCTCCGTGGCGGAAATCCATTGCAGGGATGCCTCCACAGATCCGATCTTCATTGATATGGAGAGTTACCGGATCGCACTACTGGGACTGGGAACGGTCGGAGGAGCTGTAGTCAAGCTCCTCTCATCGACGCGCAATGAATGTGCTGCCAGGGCAGGACGTCCCATCGAAGTGTCCAGAATCGTGGTGAGGGACATCTCGAAAGCGAGATCGATTCCCGCCGACCTCCCCGGCACAGCCATCGTCACCGATGATCCGATGGAGGCGATCCACGATGAAAATATCGACGCCATCGTCGAGCTCGCCGGAGGCACCGAGCTTCCACGGGAGTGGATCCGTGCGGCACTGGAACAGGGAAAAGATGTCGTCACCGCCAACAAGGCGGTACTGGCAGTTCACGGCGATGAACTCTTCTCCCTCGCCGAGGAACTCGGCAAGTCTCTCTACTACGAAGCGTCCGTTGCGGCAGCAGTCCCGATCCTGCAGGTGATCCAGCAAGGAATCCCTGCCGGACCCGTCGATCGCCTCACCGGCATTCTCAACGGCACCTGCAATTACATCCTCGGCCGTCTGGAAGAGATGAGCTTCGAGGACTCGGTTCGCTCGGCACAGGAATCAGGTCTGGCAGAGGCGGACCCGACTCTCGATGTCAGCGGTATGGATTCAGCCCACAAGCTAGCACTGCTCGCCAGACTTCTTCTCGGTTGTAACGTTTCCATCGACCAGTTCAGGATCGAAGGGATCGAAGATCTCTCCCCCCTCGACATCGGCTTCGGCTGGGAGCGGGATCTGAGTCTGAAGTTGATCGGAACGATGCGGCGCAACGGCGAAGGTACTGCCCTCGGCGTGATGCCCTGCTTCCTGCCCTCCGCCCATCCGCTCTCCTCGGTACGTGATGAAGACAACGCCGTACTGCTCGAGGCGGATCCATTCGGATCACTGGTACTGCAGGGCAAGGGTGCCGGCGGAATGCCCACGGCGGGAAGTGTCGTCGCAGACATCCTCAGGGCAGCCCGTGGAGAAAGCATCTCCGCTCCTCGATCGGAGGTGGTCGAGAAGATCACCGATCCCGGCGAGTATCCAGTACGACACTACCTGCGTCTGGAGGTCCCCGACCGTCCTGGAGTACTCGCCAGGGTTGCCGGAGCACTGGCTGCCGAAGAGGTTGGTATCGCCGCCCTCGATCAGCCTGAAAGCCTTCAATCCTCCGTTTCCGAGGTGCCGATTCGCATCCTCACACACCCCGTCGCAACCACCCGCCTCGACGCCGCTCTCGATCTTCTCGACGAGGATCTTCGGAGCATCGCGAGGCCAGTTCGAATCCGGATCGAGGAGTAAAGATGGCAGGTCTCATCGAGAGGTATCGAAACCGTCTCCCCGTCACCTCGGAGACACCCGTGATCAGCCTCGAGGAAGGTTCCACTCCGCTCATCCCGGCCACAGCGCTGAGCGCACGTGTCGGCGAGGGTCGCCAGGTTTTCCTCAAGTTCGAAGGACTCAATCCGACCGGTTCCTTCAAGGATCGTGGCATGACGATGGCGGTCTCCAAGGCGATGGAAGAAGGTTGCCGCGGAGTGATCTGTGCTTCGACAGGAAACACATCCGCCTCCGCAGCAGCCTATGCCGCCCGCGCAGGAGTCCCCTGCTGGGTAGTTCTTCCTGCGGGAAAGGTAGCTGCTGGAAAGCTGGCCCAGGCCATCGTTCACGGCGCCCGCGTGATCCCCATCGACGACAACTTCGACGTCGCATTGCAGCGCGTCATCGAGATCGCCAACGCCGAGGGGATCACCCTGGTCAATTCCGTGAATCCGTACCGGATCGAGGGTCAGAAAACGGTCTCCTTCGAGATCATCGACGAGCTAGGTGGCGCTCCCGATACACATTTTCTCCCGGTCGGAAATGCTGGCAACATCACCGCCGCATGGCGCGGGTACAGTGAAGAGAAGAAGTCGGGCCGGATCCCGCTACCACCGCGGATGATTGGCTGTCAGGCTGCCGGCTCTGCACCCATCGTCACCGGCAAGGTGGTCGAACATCCGGAGACGATCGCAACCGCCATCCGGATCGGAAATCCAGCATCCTGGCAAGGTGCCCTCACTGCCATCGAGGAATCCCATGGAGATATCCTGGCGGTGACCGACGAAGAGATTCTCAGTGCTTACCAGTTCCTCGCCAGCCAGGAGGGCGTATTCTGTGAACCGGCCAGCGCAGCCAGCGTGGCAGGGTTACTCAAGAGACTGGAAACGAACCAGGAGATCGCACCCGCCGATGGCCGCATCGTCTGCTCACTCACTGGACATGGTTTGAAGGATCCCGAGCGTGCCGTCGAGGGCACCGTGTTCCCGGAAGCGATCTCTTCAGATCTCGATTCCCTGCGAAGAGCCATGGGACTGTCATGAACCGCTGGAAGATCCACGCACCATCCTCCTCCGCCAATCTGGGGCCCGGCTTCGATGTGCTGGGCCTCGCGGTGCAACTGGGAATCACCGTACAACTGACCACTGGAACTTCCGATGGACTCTCCCTCGAGATCACCGGCGAAGGGAGCGACTCGCTCCCCCGCGATCGGTCTCACCTGATGGTGAGGGTCGCCTCGGAAATCGCAGGAGCAGCAGTCGATTCATCTTGCTGGAAGATTCACAGCACCATCCCCATGGCCCGAGGGCTGGGATCGAGTGCCGCCGCTCATGCCTGCGGTATCGCAGCAGGCCTGATCCTCCGCGATGGCTCCCTTGTCGATGGCGAGGAGTTGTTCCAACGTCTCTCCGACCTGGAGGGGCATTCCGACAACGCAGCCGCTTGCATCGGTGGAGGCTTCCAGGCAGGAGGTCGTGCTGCCGAGGGGTGGCGACGCTCTCCCCTCACCCTCCCGGCCGAGGCGAGGCTTCTGCTGCTGATACCGGAAGTTCCACTACCTACCGTTGAAGCCCGGGCAGCCCTTCCCGACGAGTACTCTCGATCGGATGTGATCTCCAATCTCGCTTCGATGGCGACATTGATCTCGGGCCTCGCCTCCGGCAACTGGAGAGATGTCGAAGAAGGATGCAGCGACCGGATCCACCAGCCCTATCGCTTACCACTGATCCCTGGATTGTCGGCGGCACTGGAGACCCTTGCTGCCACCGACGGACTTCACGGCGCATGGCTGTCCGGGGCAGGCCCGACCCTTGCTGCCTTCCTTCCCGATCCATCTGCCAGTGAAGAGATCGCAGTGGATGCAGCAAATCGTCTCGCAGCAGCGGGAACTCCCTGTCAGGTTCAGATCGTCGAGATCGATGAGGCTGGTCTTCAGGTGGAGGCACTCCAATGACTCCGTCAGAGCTGAAGAAACCGGTACAGGTGATGAAGTTCGGCGGTACCAGTGTCGCAACACCTGCACTGATCAAGAATGCTGCACAGCGTATCGCACGCTGCCGAAAAGATGATCTTCACGTGGTATGCGTCGTTTCGGCGATGGGAGATACCACCAATCAACTCACTGCGTTGGCGAGGGAGATCAGCCGCCGTCCCTCCAGCAGGGAGATGGATGTACTGCTCTCCGCTGGAGAGGTGCAGTCGATGGCACTGCTCTCGATGGCATTGACCGAGTTGGGTGTCCCCGCCATCTCGTTCACCGGGCAACAGGGTGGAATCCTGACCGACGCCAGACACGCCGATGCGAGGATCCTGCACATCGACC
This sequence comes from Planctomycetota bacterium, assembly GCA_965661685.1. Classification (GTDB taxonomy): domain Bacteria; phylum Planctomycetota; class UBA8108; order UBA1146; family UBA1146; genus QNYK01. The sequence goes on along the minus strand of CBFIET010000095.1, from coordinate 57,635 downwards.
CTGCGAGGGTCGTCGAGGCTCTGCATCAGGACAGCGTGGTGGTCCTCGCTGGATTCCAGGGGATCGACGAACAGCAGGAGATCACGACGCTGGGGCGGGGAGGATCCGATACCAGCGCAGTGGCGATGGCGGCCGCACTGGGCGCAGATCGCTGCGAGATCCTCACGGATGTCAGCGGTGTTTTCACCGCCGATCCAAGAATCGTGCCGGGTGCGCACCAGATCGAATCTCTCAGTTATGACGAGATGCTCGAGATGGCAAACCTGGGAGCGAAGGTGCTTCACGGGCGATCGGTCGAGCTGGCACGGAGATTCCAGGTTCCCCTGGTGGTCGCCTCCGCCACGGAAGATCAGCCCGGTACCCGAATCATCGGAAAGGACAAGAAGATGGAAGAAGTCGTGGTTCGAGCGGTCACCGATGACCGCAATGTACGCAAGGTATCCATCCTTGCAGTTCCAGATGAACCTGGAATCGCTGCGCGTCTCTTCAGTGGCCTGGGAGCCCAGGGCGTCAACGTCCGGCTGATCGTTCAGGCCCAGAGTCATGAGGGACACAACGACATCACCTTCGTCGTCCCGGGCGATACTCTCATCGACAAGAAGGATATCGAGTCGGTGGTCAGCGAGGTGGGAGGTTCATCGTGGATCGTCGATGATGACGTCGCGCTCCTCAACATCGTCGGAGAAGGAATCTCGAGAGAACCTGGCCTGGCGGGAAAGATCTTCTCGGTACTGGCGCACAATCAGATCAACCTTGACCTGATCTCTTCCTCGAACCTGGTCATCACCTGCGTGGTTCCGGAGAAGGACCTCGTCAGAGGCGCGAGAGCTCTACACGAGGCCCTCATCGAAACCGATTCCGACTAGCGGCTCAGGATTCCAGGTACTCCTCCACCGGAGGGCATGAGCAGACCAGGTTGCGATCTCCGAAAGCCTGATCGATTCGTGCCACCGCGGGCCAGAACTTGGCGATCTTCTGATGAGGGGCGGGGTAGGCCGCAATCTCCCGCGAATAGGGGTGCGCCCACTCTTCCGACGCAATCATCATGGCAGTATGAGGAGCATTGCACAGTGGATGATCCCCCTCGGGGTAGGTTCCATCCTTCACCTGCATCGCCTCGGCATGAATCCCGACCATCGCCTGGATGAAACGATCGATCTCACCCTTCGATTCACTCTCGGTCGGCTCGATCATCAGTGTTCCTGCAACGGGCCAGGACATGGTAGGTGCGTGAAATCCGTAATCGATCAATCGCTTGGCAACATCATCCACCGTGATCCCGGCACTCTCCTTGAGCACCCGGGTGTCGATGATGCACTCATGCGCCACCATGTCGTTGATGCCTCGATAGAGCACCGGATAACAGCCAGCGAGTCCGCTGGCGATGTAGTTGGCGGACAGGATGGCAACCTCGGTCGCTTTCTTGAGGCCACCGGCTCCCATCATCCGGATGTAAGCGTAGGAGATGGGCAGGATCATGGCGCTTCCGAAGGGTGCTGCGGAGATGGGGAGGATCGCCTTTTCTCCACCGGTCTCCCGTTCTGGATGCCCGGGCAGGAAGGGAGTCAGGTGGCTGGCCACACCGATCGGCCCCATTCCTGGTCCGCCACCTCCATGGGGGATGCAGAAGGTCTTGTGGAGGTTGAGGTGGCAGACATCTGCGCCGATATCTCCTGGTCTGCAGATTCCCACCATCGCATTCATGTTCGCTCCGTCGAGGTACACCTGCCCACCCGCCTGGTGAATCATCGAGCAAACCTCGGAGATGGTCGTCTCGAATACACCGTGTGTGGACGGATAGGTCACCATCAACGCAGCGCAACGATTGCCGTACTCGGAGATCTTCGCCTCCAGATCCTCGAGGGAGATGTTTCCATCCGAATCACACCGCACCACCACCACCTTCATGCCAGCCATCGAAGCGCTGGCCGGGTTGGTTCCGTGGGCAGACTGCGGGATGAAGCAAACATCTCTTGCCGAATCTCCACGGGATTCGTGATATTCACGGATCACCATCAAGCCGGCATATTCACCCTGAGATCCTGCGTTCGGCATCAAGGAGACCGCATCGAAACCAGTGATCTCCTGAAGCCACGATTCGAGCCTGTCGAAGAGGATCTGGTATCCGGCTGTCTGTTCCTTGGGAGCGAACGGGTGCAAGTTACTGAAACCCGGGTACAGGATCGGGAACATCTCTGCTGCTGCATTCAACTTCATGGTGCAGGAACCGAGTGGAATCATCGCAGTGTTGAGAGCGAGATCCTTCGTCTCCAGAAGATGCATGTAGCGAACCAGTTCCATCTCCGATCGATACCGGTGGAAGACTGGATGGGTGAGGAACTCGCTCTTGCGGGCGACCTCCTGCGGATACTCCTCGGTGCATTCTCCGGCAACCGCATCCAGATCGATCGAACCCGTGGTGGCTCCGAAGATCCGTAACACCGACAGGATGTCCCCTCTCCTGGTCGTCTCGTCAAAGGTGATCCCGACCGAACCATCGCCGTAATAACGGAGGTTGCGTTTTTCACCGACGCTACGATTTCGGAGCTCCTCCTCGGAGATCCCCTCGGGGACCACCTTCACCGTATCGAAGCGGACTGCATCGACTACAGCGTGGCCGAGACTGGAGAGACTTCTGGCGAGGATCTCCGTCTGCAGACGAATCCTCCTGGCCGTGGTTTTTAGCCCTTCAGGTCCGTGGTGTACCGCGTACATCCCGGCACAGACCGCCAGCAAAACCTGAGCGGTACAGATGTTACTGGTCGCTCGATCCCGTCGGATGTGTTGCTCCCTCGTCTGTAGTGCCAGACGTAGGGCATCTTCTCCCTGTGCATCTCGGGAAACTCCAACCAGTCGACCGGGCAACTGTCTCTGATGCTTCTCACTGGTCGCGAGGTACGCGGCATGAGGGCCGCCAAATCCCATGGGAATCCCGAATCTCTGGGTCGACCCCACGACCATATCCGCCCCCGCCTCTCCAGGAGGACGGAGCAGGGTCAAGGAGAGGAGATCCGCAGCAACCACCACCAGCGCTCCCGCCTCGTGGGCACGCGTGCAGATTCCCTCGAGATCCAGCACCCGGCCATCCGTATCCGGGTACTGCAAGAGCATCCCGAAACAGCGAGATGGGAAGGTGAAATCTTCATGATCGCCGATCACCACCTCGATGCCGAGAGGCACAGCGCGTCCGCGGACGATCTCGATCGTCTGCGGGTGGCACTTTTCCGAGATGAAGAAGAGATCGCAAGTTTCACCCTTACGGGTTCGATCCTGGATCCTGTGACACATCGTCATCGCCTCGGCTGCTGCGGTTCCTTCGTCGAGCATCGATGAATTTGAGACTTCCATCGCCGTCAAATCGCAGACCATCGTCTGGTAATTGAGGAGAGCCTCGAGACGACCCTGGCTAATTTCTGGCTGGTAAGGGGTGTATGCCGTGTACCAGCCGGGCGCCTCCAGTATCCCCCTCTGGATCACTGCAGGCGTGATGCAATCGTGATAGCCGTTGCCGATGTGAGAGCGAAACCGATCATTCCTGCTGGCGAGATCCTGTAACTCGCGGAGAACTTCCGATTCTGTGATGGCATCGTCCAGTTGCAGTTGACCGGTGAAACGGATCGCCTCGGGAACCGTCTTGTCGATCAATTCCTCCATCGAGGCCACGCCCACAGCGTGGAGCATTCCATCGATATCAGCGGAGTTCGGTCCAATATGACGATCGCGGAACAGATCTCCGGAGTCGAGCAGGTCGGCGAGTGAGCGAGACATGCGGATCCTTCACTATCAAGGGTCTGGCAGATACACCTCGTGGCCATTGAATTTCAGTCTATACCCTATCGCCGACGGCAGTTGGCGGCAACCAAACCAGCCCCCCAGGGACGGTGGCATCGAGGGATCGAGCCAGTTCTAATGCGCCACGTGTGGAGACGATCAGAACCCTGCAGAGGAGACCTCGATGGAAAATCAAACTTTCACTCCCGGGATTCCCGAAAATGAACCGATTCTCGGCTTCGCATCCGGATCGCCGGAACGAGCTTCTCTCGAGATGCGGCTCGACTCGATGGCCTCCGAGATCCCAGAAATTCCCTGCATCGTCGACGGCCAACCGATCTTTACCGGAGACATCCGGGAACAACGATGCCCTCATGACCACACGAAGGTGCTCGCTCGCTGGCACGCAGCCACTCCCGAGGTGGTTCAAAAAGCCGCCGATGCCGCAAGCCGAGCATGGAATGAGTGGTCCAGCACCAGCCAGCAACTTCGATCCGCAGTGATGGAGCGAGCTGCCGTGCTACTCCAGGGTCCATGGCGTGATGAACTGAATGCATCGACGATGCTCAGTCAGTCGAAGACAGCGTTCCAGGCAGAAGTCGATGCAGCCTGTGAACTGATCGACTTCTTTCGCTTCAATAATTACTTCGCGATGGAACAGATCCCTGCAGATCAGCCCCTGAAAAACCCGACCGGTACCTGGAACCATGTCGACTACCGCCCACTGGAGGGCTTCGTCTACGCAGTCACTCCCTTCAACTTCACCTCCATCTCCGCAAACCTGTGCTGTGCTCCTGCGCTGATGGGAAACACCGTGGTCTGGAAACCCTCCGAGCATTCGGTTCTGTCGAACTGGTACGCACTGAAGATGCTTGAAGAGGCGGGGCTCCCTCCCGGCGTGATCAACTTCGTACCTGGAGATCCCGCTGCCATCACCAGCGAGATTCTGGGACGCCGTGACTTTGCAGGTCTGCACTACACAGGATCCACTGCGGTCTTTCGTAACCTGTGGGGTGAGATCGGGAGTAACCTCGAACGATTCAGGAACTACCCCAGAATCGTCGGTGAAACCGGAGGCAAGGACTTCATCTTCGCCGATCCCAGTGCGGACCTTGCGACCCTCTCCACCGCCTGCATTCGTGGTGCCTTCGAGTACCAGGGGCAGAAGTGCTCTGCCGCCAGTCGAATCTACATTCCGAAGAGCCTGTGGGGCGATCTGAAGGAGATGCTGGTCGAGACGACCCGCTCCATCGCCATGGGAGACGTTCGAGATTTCAAGAACTTCATCGGAGCGGTGATCCATGAGGGTTCCTACCAGCGGAACCTGCAGGCGATCGAACAGGCCCGGGAATCGAGTCAGTGTGACATCCTGGTGGGAGGCGAATGTGACAGTTCTCGTGGCTGGTTCGTTTCACCGACGATCATCGAATGCCAGGACCCCCGTTCCTACACGATGGAAACCGAGTTGTTCGGACCGGTTCTCTCCGCCCATGTCTATGAGGATTCGCAACTGGACGCCTGCCTCGACCTGGTCGACTCGACCAGCCCCTATGCACTCACGGGTGCAGTCTTCGCCAGTGATCGCGTCGCAGCACAGAGAGCAGCTGCACGTCTCAGGTACAGTGCAGGAAACTTTTATATCAACGACAAGCCCACCGGTGCCGTGGTAGGCCAGCAACCGTTCGGAGGCGCACGCGCCTCGGGGACCGATGACAAGGCCGGATCTGCGCTCAATCTTCTTCGCTGGGTCGCCCCGCGGACGGTGAAGGAGAACTTCTTTCCCCCGAAAGATTACAGATACCCGCACATGTCCTGACCGGAAATCTAACTGGCAGCCTCCATAACTATTGCCGCAACTTCCTCTCATTTGTGGGGTTTGACCACCCTACAGCCACTGAGAGAAGCAAAATGGTGGTGTCAAAGATCGGAATCTCGGGGATCCTTCTGCGCATTTCTGTACCAGCAGTGACTTTGTGTTCGTGTCCCGCCTCGATACCGGACCGGACCACTAACTCGAATATGAGGGAAGTAATCGATGACTCACCTTTACTCGCGAGGCGTTGAATACGCAGTTCGATGCCTGCGACTACTCGCAATGAACCCAGCCCTTCCCAGAACCGTCATGGACCTGTGCGAGGAAGCCAAATTACCCGAACACTTCACCCGGAAGATGCTGCAGCCCCTGGTACGCCAGGGAATCCTCAAGAGCCATCGCGGCCCTGGGGGGGGATTCGTCTTCGCCATGCCCCCAGCGGAGATTTCGCTCCGGATGGTGGTCGAGGGAATCGAGGGAGGGCCCCGATCCGACTACTGCTTGCTCGGGGAAGCAGAGTGCTCGGCGGAGAAGCCCTGTCCACTCCACCACCAGTGGAAGCAGATCTGTGACCTCTCGAATCAGTTGCTCGACCAGACGACGATCCTCGATCTGACCAAGGGCTGGGATGGCCGGGATTCTCTCAACGGTCTCGCACTGGAGGCCGATACGAAACAGGAAGACAGCGCACCATCCACCACCACGGGACGGCGCTTTCTGCCACGCAGTTGACCCTGCCTCGGTTGCTACTCACGCCTCCGCTGCGGGATCGACAATTCCTTCCCGCAGCAGGTCGGCAAGCCGCAAGACTCCCCGTGGAGATCGGTCCTCTTCGAGTACCACCAGGCAGCTGATCTCCTGAGATCTCATCATGGCCAGGGCATCGACTGCCAGGGCATCGGCGCCGATGATCCCCTTCACATCGGAACAACCGTTGTCGCGTCGACTGGCGCTCCAGGCATCGGCGATGGGGAGCTGTAACGGAGAGCCCGCTCGGGTCAGCAACCTCCTCAGATCTCCATCGGTGAAGACTCCCATGAAGACGCCCGACGAATCGACCACACACGACATCCCCAGTCCCTTGCCCGTCATCTCCACCAGTAACTCAGCGACCGTCTGGTCATCACGAACCACTGGTAGCTCATCACCCTGGTGCAGCAGATCCTCGCACCGCACCAGCAATCTGCGGCCCAGCGCTCCCTCGGGATGGAATCGAGCAAACTGCTCTGCGGTGAACCCTCTGGCATCCAGCAAGCTCATCGCCAGCGCATCCGCGACCGCCAGTTGCAGTACGGAACTGGTCGTCGGAGCCAGCGACAGGGGACCCGCCTCGCCGAGGGCAGGGATCTCCACCACCACATCCGAGATCCGCGCAGCTGGAGAGCCGGCATCTTCACAGATGCAGATGATGCCATCGCCTACCCGGCGAAAGTGGCGGAGGAATTTCACCAGCTCCTCCGTCTGCCCGCTCTTCGACAGCGCCAGCAGGATGTCGCCTTCTCCCACCACTCCTAGATCGCCGTGCAAGGCTTCGATGGGATGCAGGAAGAGTGCCTGGGTGCCGGTGCTGGCGAGAGTTCCAGCGACCTTCTGTGCGATGCTGCCACTCTTTCCGACACCGGAGACGAGCACCCTGCCCGGTGCCTTCACCAGACGCTGTACCGCCTCCTCGAAGGAAGAGCCAAGATCACTCGCCAGTTGCTGCAGCGCCCTGGCTTCCTGCTCGATGACCTCCCGGCCAATCTGAAGGCTGTCAGACACGATCCTTCTCCATCTCACCAGCGGTGAATTTCCCGGGTCATGCTGCCCAGGGGCGCAGGAGGGGCGTATTCCTCTCCATGCCAGGAGCCATCGTGCGGTGAATCGACGATTCTCGCAAGGAAAGGCTCAAGGAACTGGCTCGATGTGCCGAAGAACTCTGAAGAGTCGAATTACTTCTGGAGGCCGAGATGCACGAGGATCCGCACAAAAACCGACCAGAGAAGCCCAGCGGCGTCTTTGAGGCCACCGATCTTGCTCCCAGCCGAGAAGCACAGTGGCTGGATGTGGTCAGTCATCCCGCATCTCCTCTACCACCGAAGATGGCTCCACTCCCCGTCGTCGAGGCCCCCCCCCAAGAGGATACGGTGCCACGAGAAGTTCCTTCCGAGGCACTGCCTCTGATGAGGATTCTGGCGATTGTCGCCCTCACCCTGATCTTCTTGCTCGGCTGGCAGGGAACCGCTGGAGACCGTTCCGAGATGCGCCCGGGTCCAAACAGTGGGGTTCTGGAACTCACCCCGGCTCCATCACCGGCACAAGACTAACCCTCCGACAGGTCCAGTTTCTTCCTCATCTGAGCGATTCGATCGCGTGCGTTTTGACCCTCCAGCGCCGGCTTCTCCTCCTCGACGATCACCTTTCGATCCAGTAACTCATCGGGGATGTCTGCCAGAAAACGGCTCTCCTCGCACTCCACTTCCTTGCCAAATCGCCTGCGAGTCTTCGCCATCGAGAGTACCAGATGGTCCATCGCCCGGGTCATCGCCACGTAGAAGAGCCGCCGCTCTTCCTCCTCACCGCGATCCTCATCCTCGGCAAGAGCACGGCGATGCGGAATCAACCCCTCCTCGATCCCCGCAAGGTAAACCAGCGGGAACTCGAGACCTTTTGCGCTGTGAAAGGTCAACACCGGGAGTACTTCCCCTTGTTCCTGTTCCTGCTCATCTCTTGGATCGAGGGCGATGTCTCTCAACCAGTTCTGTAACTTGCCGATGCCTTTCTTCTCCTCGTAGTGCGAGATCGATTGGAGAAGGCCTTCAACAGTATTTCGTCTCGCCTCCAGATCACTGGCATCGGAATCGGCGATGTGGCGCAAGTGGTCGTCGTATTTGACATCTTCCAGCAACTGGCGCAGCGCCTTTGTGCCGTCAAATGCCACACTCGATCGCGCCTCTTCGAGGGCGCAGATGAGTTGTCGAGCACCCGCTCTCGACAACGGTGAGATCTCCTCCAGACAGGCGGGATCACCGAGGATCTCCTGTACACCGCAGCGCCGTTGTCTCGCCAATCCATCGACCTTCTCCCTCGCGACCTTTCCGAAGCCTCTTCTGGGAGTGTTGAGAATACGAAGTAGTGCTATGTCATCGGTGGGGAAAATCACGCACCGTAGAAATGCGATGACATCTCGTACCTCACGCCGATCGAAAAAACTTTTGCCGCCGATGATGGTGTACGGGATCTGGAAGAAACGAAGTTTCTCCTCGAAGGGTCTCGCCTGGATCGCTGACCGCAGGAGCAAGGCCTGCTTCGACAGGGATAACCCGTGCTGCTGTGCCCGATGGATCGCCCCCACCACTTCCGAGGCCTCTTCCATATCTCCTTCACAGGTCAGCAGCGGAATCGCCTTCCCCGGACCACGCTGCGATATCAGCTTCTTGGGGTGCCGACGAGGATTGTTCGCAATCACCGAGTTGGCTGCATCCAGAATCGACCCCACCGATCGATAGTTCTTCTCCAGAGTCACCACATGAGCCGCCGGGAAATCACTCCGGAAGGAGAGGATCTTCTCCACCTCTGCTCCTCGGAAGCCATAGATCGACTGGTCGTCGTCCCCCACCACACACAGATTCTGCCGCGTTCCTACCAGAGCGCGAGCAAGCCGGTACTGTGCCGAATTGGTGTCCTGGTACTCGTCGATCAGTAGGTGCTCGAATCGATCGGCCCAGCGCCTTGCAACCTCTTCATTCTCTTCCAGTAACTTCACTGGAAGGTGAATGAGGTCATCAAAATCCACTGCATTCAATCCTCGCATCCGATCGATGTAACGCAGGAAACTGCGCGCACACAGTTCCTCGAAGGGGTCGATGGATGACTCGAGAGCTTTTTCCGGAGACAGGAACTCCGACTTCCAGCGGGAAATCGTCCCCTTCACCTCATCGACCCTCGCATCGGCAGTATTCATCCCCGCAAGATCCCTGACGATCTCGGTGAGGACACCATTCACATCGGAATCGTCATAGATGGGGAATCGCGAGCGTAATCCACAGAGGGAGTGCTCTTCCCGTAACAATCGCAAGCCGAAGCCGTGAAAGGTCGCGAGCAAAGGCATCGGATCGAGATCGGGATACATTCTATTCAGACGCTCCCGCATCTCTCTCGCTGCCTTGTTGGTGAAGGTGATTCCCAGGATCGAATCGCCCGCGACGCCCTGATGTGCCATCAGGTGAGCGATTCGGTAGGTGATGACCCTGGTCTTGCCGGTACCTGCTCCGGCCAGGACCAGCAGCGGTCCCCCGGAGTACTCCACTGCTTCTCTCTGTTCAGGATTCAGTACCGATAGATCGAGTCGCATCGTTGAGGTTCCTCCGGGCGGAATCCTAGCCGCATCGAAGCGCCTGTGCGAGGGTTGCCGAGAAGAGTTCGATCGACCAGACTCTCCACTGTCAATTTGGATGCCGTGAGGAGAGCCCGATGAGAAGAAGAGATTTTCTGCTGAGGGGAGCCGCTGCCGGTTTCGGATTCCTGGCCAGCTCCGGGGTTCGGGGCGAAACAGCCCCCTCGGGTTGCACCCTCGATTCCCCCGTCATCATCTCGACATGGCCCTTCGGAAAAGCTGCCAATCTCGAAGCTCTCTCCATCCTGGAGGCGGGAGGAACTGCCCTCGATGCGGTAGAGGGTGGAGTGATGACCGCCGAGGCGGATAGTTCCATCACCACGGTCGGCTACGGGGGATTTCCCAATCGTGATGGCGAGGTGGAACTGGACGCAGCGATCTTTGACGGCGCAACCCGCGATGGTGGAGCGGTCTGTGCATTGACCGGCTTCCGTCATCCTGTACAGGTGGCTCGCAAGGTGATGGATCGGTCTCCACACCTGATGCTGGTCGGAGAGGGAGCTTCCAGTTTTGCAGATTCTTGTGGTTTTTCCCGGCAGGAGACCCTCTCCGAGGGCGCCCGCGAGGCGTATCGCAAGTGGAAGAAAAAACACCCCGCCGGTGACGGGAAAGCAGAGGGACACGATACCCTCGGTCAGGTCGCTCTCAGCAGATCGGGATCGATCGCGGCAGCCTGCACCAGTAGCGGCATGGCGTGGAAACTCCCCGGCAGGGTGGGAGATTCGCCCATCGTCGGCCACGGCCTGTTTGCCGACGACAGGGTCGGCGGCTGCGTAGCCACCGGCATGGGAGAAGAGATCTCCAAGGTGTGCGGGTCCTTCCTGGTGGTGGAGTTGATGCGACAGGGTGCCACCCCCGACGAGGCGATCGGGGAAACTCTTGATCGGATCGCCAGCAGGCCGGGACAGAATCCACGGGTTCAAGCTGCCTTTGTCGCTCTGTCTCGGGATGGCAACCACGGAGCAGGAGCCATCGGTTCCGATTTCCACTACGCCATCACCAGAGATCAGGAGACCCAGGTCATCAAGGTCACTTCCAGAAACAAGGGGGGCTAGGTCGATGGACGACAAGTCAAAGCAGAGAGGATCCGGGGGCAGAGGTGTGGTGGCCGCAGCAGAACCTCTGGCGGCCACCGTCGGAACGACAATCCTCGAGCAGGGAGGAAACGCCATCGATGCTGCGGTCGCTGTTGGTTTTGCCCTGGCAGTCACCTACCCCGCTGCCGGCAACCTCGGTGGTGGTGGATTTCTGGTCGCTTCCATCGGCAGGGAAAATTCGAAGCCGACAAAGGTCTGCCTCGATTTCAGAGAAACGGCCCCCGCCGCAGCCACCGTCGACATGTACACCCGAGCCTCGGCAGCAGGAATCGACGATGCCTCGCTGGTCGGCCACCTTGCCTCGGGAGTTCCCGGTTCCGTTGCAGGACTGCTCTCTGCACTCGATCGCTGGGGCACGATGACGCGCAAGCAGGTCATCGATCCTGCCCTGGAACTGGCTCGCGACGGTTTCCCCCTCGGCAACAGAACTCACCGGATGCTCGCCGGTTCCTCCAGCACTCGCATGAAATCGTTCGATGCAACTGCCGAGGTCTTCTATCCAGGAGGAGATGCGGTGCCAGCGGGCGCCAACTTCAAGCAGCTCGACCTCGCTCGCACCCTTGAATCGATCCGTGAACACGGCAGTGCGGGATTCTACGACGGTGAAGTAGCAGACCATATCGCCGTGGAGATGAAGCGTGGCGGCGGCTTGATCACCACCAAGGATCTTCTCGACTATCGAGCCGTCGAGAGGGAGCCGGTTCAGTTCTCCATCGGCAGCGATTCCGTCCTCTCGATGCCCCCTCCCTCTTCGGGTGGTCTCTGCCTCGCTCAGATGTCAAGAATGCTCAAGCGTTTCGAGATCAGTGGCAGCGATGCAGAATCGCCGGAGTTCTATCACCTGCTGGCAGAAGTGATGCGAAGGTCCTTTGCCGATCGAAATCAATACCTTGGAGATCCTGATCATGTCGATTGCAAGCGATCGATGCTGGAGGACTCCGCTCGGCTCGATTCCAGGGCCAGCACGATCATGCCAGGAAAGGCATCGACCTCCGCCGAATTCCTGGAGTCGACCAGCTCGGTAAAGGAGAGCGAACAAACCACACACTACTCCGTTCTCGATTCGCACGGAAACGGTGTGTCAGTGACAACCACTCTCAACGGTTCCTTCGGAAGCAAGGTCGTCGTCCCAGGTGCTGGTTTCTTGCTCAATAACGAGATGGATGATTTCACCGCCCAGCCCGGGAAGCCAAATCTCTTCGGCCTGATTCAGGGATCGGCCAACTCCGTCGCCCCCGGCAAGAGACCGCTATCCTCGATGAGTCCCACCGTATTACTCTCAGCCGATGGCAAGGTCGACGGTGTGCTGGGAACTCCAGGAGGCCCCACCATCATCACCAACGTGTTCCAGGTTCTGCTCGGATTGACTCGCCTGGGCCTGTCACCGGAGAACTCGGTGACCTCTCCCAAAATTCACCATCAGTGTCTTCCAGATCAGATTTACCTCGAAAATTCGATACCCGCCTCTACCCGAGATTCCCTCTCAAGGATGGGTCACCAGCTCTCTCGTCGATCCTCCATCGGTGATTTTCAGCTGATCGCCCGCACCGCAAGGCGTGGCTTGGTAGGTGTTTGTGACCCCAGAGGGGGCGGCAAGGTGTCCTATACTACTCGGTAGTGATTTCTGACAGTCTTGGCAGGAACTACTCCTTGAGTAAGCATTTGCTTCGCTATACAATCAACGCTAACATTCTTGTTGTAATGCCGAACTTCCTCATCGGTGGTGGTGTTGCTGAAGATGGCGAATAGCCATCACGGGTTACTTATTTTGGCCAGATTTACTATTCATTGCCAGCTCTCGTAGGTGATCTTCACCGAAAGGAGCGAGACGCCTCAGGAGTTGAATACTCCCATTCGGAGGGATGGTGTTATGCGTCCTGTTTCACATTCATTACCCGTAGTTCTTACGGTTTTGTTACTCACTAACATGGCCTTCGCTCAGCAATCGCTGACGATCCAGGACACCGATGTTCTGGGACTGTCCGCAAGTTCCATGAACATCACCATGGATACCACTGATGGGGTCCAGGGATTCGTCCTCGCCATCGGTTATGACGACATGATGGTCACTGCGACAGACATCTCCCCATCAGGAGATGCTTCGTCAGCAGAACTGATCGTGCCCGAAATCCTCTCTGGCGGGGCAACCCTCGGAGTGGTGATGGACGCGAACCCTCCCTACGATGGAAACTCGATTCCTGCAGGTTCAGGGGTTGAGATCGCAACCCTGGAGATGACACCCAAGGTTGTCGTCACTGCGGATACACCGGTCTCCATCAACTTCCAGGATGGAACCATCAACTCTCCACCTCTCGACAACATCCTTGTCCAGAATGGACTCTCTGTTGGCGCAGGAGATGGTCTTGCCTTGAATAGCGGCACGTTGACCCTTCTTGAGCCTCCTCCGGCATCGCTGAGAGTCGAAAACGGATCAGCCCCTGCAGATGGCAGTGGAGCTACCGGCGACACTCGAATCCTGATGGACAACAGCCTCGGTGGCGTTCAGGGATTTGTCACGGCAGTGACTCATGACCCAGCAGTGATCACGCTTGAATCGATCAGCCTGGGTGAAGCTACGACTTCTGCCGGTGCGGAGTTCCATCTTGCGAACTTCTATGCGGAAGGTGGAACGCTCGGTGTCGTGCTCGATTTCGAGACTCCCTTCGAAGCACAGACGATTCCGATGGGTGCCGGTCTTCACATCGCCACCTATTCCTACTCCTGCAATAACGAGAACATCTATGTTCTCGAGGAACCTGGTACTCCTCCTCCTGCTGAAACGAGTGCAGTGACGCTGGCAGATGACACCCTTGGAGAACCTCGCCTCGACAACGTACTGGTCATTGCCGGCCTGTCCGTTGCACCGCTACTCGAAGGTGGTGTCTTCACCTGCGAGCCAGTGGGAATCCCCGCGGAGGATACTACCCTGTGGATGGAAACCCACTTCGACGAGGGTGCTGGTAACTACGCTTACCACGGCCAGACCGGTGATCTGTGCTTCTTCTACTCCGATGAAGACGACTACATCCAGGGTTTCACCTTCACCATCTGTTACGACTGCAACCTGACGATTCATGAGGACTCCTGGGAATTCAACGGATCCATCCTGGATCAGGTCGGCGTCGAGTACACCACCGTCCAGGTCGATGACGATCCCGATGACGGTGACGGCTGCGAACTCGTTGTCGCTCTGCTGATGGATGCCCTTCCTCCATTCGAAGGACAAACGCTTCCTCAGACGATGGAAACTTCCGGTGATAACCAGGACGGCCGCCTTCTCGTCGGCAAGATGCGCGTCACCGTGGACATGGATGCTGAATGCAATGAGCACCAGCCCATCGAATGGTGCAACGACATCAACGGTAACGGTGGAGTAACCCTCTACAACAACGTGGTCATCGACTTCGAGTCGATCCAGGTGTACGAGCGTAACGACACGTCCGTGTATGTTGTCCCCGAGGAGATCTTCCAGCGTGGCGATTGCAATAGCGACGACACTGTAGACCTTGCGGATTCCGCCACGATGCTGGGCAACCAGTTCAACGGACATCCGATCCTGTGCCCGGATGCATGCGACTCCAACGACGATGGAACGTTGAACATGGCGGACTCCGTCTACCTGCTCAACTGGCTCTTCAAGTTCGGCGACATTCCGCCGGCACCAGGGCCCTTCGATGACGGACCGGATGCGACCACGGATGACACTCTTCCAGTGTGCGATAGTGACGATACAAACTGTTGATTCCCGGATAGGTTCAGACACATGCCCTGAGGGGTGGAATCTTCGAGCTTAGCGGGGAACCACAGGTCGAAAGTCAGCACTTGCTTCCCTCCGAGGCAGTGCTGAGAGTGGACCGGGAGTCTGAAACCTACTCCAGCGACACTTTCATCCGAAAAGGTGTCTTGGCCCTGCTCTGATTCTCAATCAGAGCAGGGCCATTTTTCTTGCTCGAAGATCCCCCGGAACAGTTGCGGTAGATTCCTTGCTCACCAACATTCCTGAGATCATCATCCCCCGGGAACCCCGGGAGGCACATGAAAGCGATCCTGTTCGATCTATTTGGCACGCTGGTTCCCAATCTCCCCTCGGCAACCTGGGAAACCTGTAGCGATGCCATCGCCAGTACTCTCGATATCGATCCCATCTTGTACCGGCAACTCTCACACAACCGCTTCAAGGACCGGATGACTGGCAAGGTTGCCGACGGCGACAATCAGTTCGATTCAATTCTGGAAGAAGCCCGTGCCGAGACGAGTCGCGAGGCTCGCAGGGAAGCAGCCAGATTGAACCGCGAGCTACTCGGCAAGATTCTGGTAGCCAAACCTGAGACCCTGGAAACCCTGGATGAGATCCAATCTCGTGGACTCAAACTCGGCCTGATCACCGATTGCTCCACCTCCGCTCCCGAGCTACTGGACGAAACTCCTCTCGGAAAGTACTTCGAGGCTCGCTCCATCTCTGCGTACCTGGGAGTACGAAAACCAGATTCAAAGATGTATCACCATTGCATCGACTTGCTGGGAGTTGCCGCTTCCGATTGCATCTACGTGGGAGACGGGAACTCGGAGGAGCTGGTGGGTGCGCGCCGATGCGGCATGACAACGGTCTGGGTCGACAACCTTGAAGAACAGCACTGGCACGAGAGGTTCGTACCCGATGGCGATCACACCGTGAACTTCTTGACAGAACTTCTTCCGATCATCGATTCATACCAAAAAGGAAACGAGAAGTAACATGGGTCTAGAATCTGTAGTCATCGAAACCGGTCCTGATCCCACCGTCGCCGTCATCTGGCTACACGGTCTCGGGGCAGATGGGCACGACTTTGAACCGATCATCCCTTTACTGGGTCTCGATCACGTGGGGCCCTTTCGATTCATCTTCCCCCACGCACCGGTCATACCGGTCACCATCAACAATCAGATGTCGATGAGAGCCTGGTACGACATCCTCGAGATCTCCATCGATCGAAAGGTCGATGAGGCGGGAATCAAACAGAGTTCTCATCTCATCGAGAACCTCATCGCTGAACAGATGGAGGCGGGATTCCCCCCGGACAGGATCGTGCTGGCAGGTTTTTCCCAGGGTGGTGCCATGGCCTATCAGGTCGGATTGCCACACTCCCCCCCACTGGGTGGCTTGCTGGTTCTCTCCGCCTATCTCCCCCTTCCATCGGTCGTGGAGGATCTCGGGGAATCGGCGGACCGGAGTACACCGATCCTGTGTTGCCATGGATCTCTCGATCCAGTGGTTCCCATCAGCCTCGGCGAGAAATCTGCGCGGAAGGTAGAAGAAGCGGGATGGAAGGTACAGTGGTGCAGTTATCCTGCTGAACATACGCTTCCGATGGAGGCGGTGACAGAGATCGGCAACTGGTTCAGAGATCTGTTCCCATCCTCGTGATGGGAACTCCCCGAGATCGGAGAAGATCGAGTGAAGACCGCTTCTGAGCAGTTGAAGGGAAACACCTTTCAACCTGATATTTACGAGAAGATCCTTCCCCTGCTTCCTGACCGCAAGGATTCGACAATCCTCGATGTCGGAGCGGGAACCGGTTTCTTCTGCGCCAAGATGCTGGAAGCGGGATACACCGATCTGATCGCCTGCGATCTCCCACAGTTCGACTTCAAGGTCCCCGAGGTGCCTTATCACGGCTGCAATCTCAACGAGACCATTCCCTTGCAAGACAACAGCGTCGACTGCGTCGTCTCCATCGAGGTCGCTGAACACATCGATCATCACCAGAATTATTTCTCGGAGATCTTTCGTGTCCTGAAGCCTGGAGGTCGGGCCATCTTCAGCACACCCAACATCCAGGGACTTGGTTCTCGGGTGCACTTCCTGATCCACGGCACCACCGATGGAGCAAGGAGGCCCTTCGACCCACTCAAGGTGTCTGGATTGCAACATGTCAACTGTCTCGGTATTCAGCACTTCCAGTACTACATCCATCATAACGGGGGCTCCATCCTGGACCTCGCCACCAACCACTTCCGGGGATCATCCCTCGTCTTCGCACCGCTGGTCCCCTTCATGGCCCTGGCTTCCTGGGTGCGAGGCCTCGGCAAGAAAGCGAGAAGCCATGCAGATCGCTATCGAGCTCATTGCCGCTGGCATCTCTCGACACCGGCTCTCTTCGGCAGGATCATCTTCGTGATCGCCGAGAAAAATCCCGAGTAGGGTTTCGAGACGCTTCACCTGGCATACAATCGGCGAAGACCGCTGTTTTCCAGGAGGAGATGAGATGAGTACTGACCAGTTAGGCATTCTGATCGAGGGTCGTCCGGTGACCCGCATTGGCATCATCGGATCGGGGCAGATCGGTCCCGACATCGCTTTGCACTTTGCAAAGGTATTCACCCCCCTGAACACATCGATCGTCGTGGTCGACATCAGCGATGAGGCGCTGGCGAAGGGCCGCAAGAAACTGGATCGAAAGGTCGACAAGGGCATCGAGTCGGGAGCATTCCGCACCGAGCAGGGTCAGTCGATGAAGAGCAATGTTTTGTTCACCAGCGACTACGCCCAGCTGTCGGGGTGCGACCTGGTCGTCGAGGCCGCCACTGAGGACAAGGACCTGAAGGGTCGGATCTTCTCCCAGGTTGCAGATCTCGTGTCGGAAGACACCGTTCTGTGCTCCAACTCCTCACACCTCGAGCCGGAGGTGATCTTCAATGGCATCTCCAATCCGCGAAGAACCATGGTGGTTCACTACTTCTTCCCGGCAGAGAGAAACCCCGTGGTGGAAATCGTTCCCGGTGCCGAGACCTGCCCCGACCTCGCCGTCGACATGATGGGATTTTACGAAGCGATCGGAAAGGTCCCGATTCGAGTGGGAAGCCGCTACGGTTACGCCATCGACCCCGTCTTCGAGGGGATGTTCCTCGCCTCTGCTCTGCTGGTAGAGCAGGAGATTGCAACCAGCAGGGAGGTGGACCAGGTCGCCTGTGATGTCCTCGATTACACGGTGGGCCCCTTCACGGCGATGAATCTCACCGGTGGCAATCCCATCACCGCAGTGGGACTCGACAATTACAACGAAAAGATCCACTCCTGGTATCGAACACCGGAAATCCTGCGCCGTGCAGTTGCGGACGAAACCTCCTGGGAGGTGCCGGGGCGAGGGGAAACTGTTGAAGTTGAAGAGACTCGCTATCAGCGAGTCAAGGATTCACTTCTCGGAGCGTTCTTCGGGATCGTCGGAGAGATCGTCGACAGCGGTATCTCGAACATTGCAGACATGGACATGGCTGTCGAAGCCGCCCTCGACGTCAAGGCACCATTTCGCCTGATGAACTCGATGGGAGTCGAGAATGCCCTGAAGCTGGTTCAGGACTACGCTGCAGATCATGGCGATTTCCCCGTACCAGTCTGTATCTCTGAGCAAGCAAGGAAGGGTACTCCCTTCCAGATCCCGCTGGTTCTGAGGGAAGACAACGATGGGATCGCGACGCTGACGATTCGACGTCCGCGCCAGCTCAATGCCCTCAACAACGACTCCTTTGACCAGATCGAGAATCACTTCCGGGCCATCACCGAAGACGACAGCATCGACGGGGTCATCCTCACCGGCTTCGGTATCAAGGCATTCGTCTCCGGTGCCGATGTTCCCTTCCTGGCACGAATCGACTCTCCCGCCATGGGTGAAGCAACCTCTGCAGGATCCCAGAGATCGATTCAGGTCATCGAGGACTGCCCGAAGCCAGTAGTCTGCGCGCTCAACGGACTCGCCTTCGGTGGCGGAAACGAGATCGCCATGGCCTGTAACGCTCGCATCGCCAGGGCAGGAATCCGGGTACTCATCGGCCAGCCAGAGGTGAACCTGGGAATCATCCCCGGAGCTGGCGGTACCCAGCGTCTGCCTCGCTGGGTCGGTGTCGAAAAGGCTGCAGAACTGCTGAGAACAGGTCGTCCTGTCTCGTCCTCCGAGGCACTCGCCATCGGATTGATCCAGGAGGAGGTACAGGGAGACCCACGGGCACTGCGGTCCCGCGCGGCCCAGTTGATCCGGGATGCCATTTCTGGCGAAGCGGCACTTCCATCCATCGCCACAGGCCCGATAGAAACCCCCGACCAACTGCCGGAGATCGACCTCGGACACCTCTCCAGAAGCGTTGATGGAATCCTCCAGAAGGCGATCATCGAGGGGTGCAGACTCCCCCTGATCGAGGGGATTGCCGTGGAAGCACGCTATTTCGGTGAAGTTTGCGGCACCCAGGATATGCGCATCGGAGTCACCAACTTCCTCGCCAATGGACCGAGAACCCCGGCAAAGTTCGTCCACTCTTGATCCCGTAACTTCTTTATTTACAGAATCTTACGGCAATCCTGGAGGCCAGGATTGCCGATCCTGGCGCTTCCCCGGGGCCGAGTTGATATTCAGGAAATGCCGGATACCTGCAGAATTCGGGACAATCTGGGCAATTTACTACTTTCCTACCGTGCCAAGTAGTGGCTATCCTCCAGCAAGTGGTACTTGCAGCCTCCAGCCTGCCCCGTGGCAGGCTTCATGCCGGAGGAAACAGGTATTGGGCGCTGATCGGAACGACCACGGGAGTTCGCTTGATCAGCATTTGTGTAGATACCAGTTAAATACCCTCGCGCGCTGGTCTCAGGAGACCAGAACAGAGGTAGGAAAGGGGATGTCATGTCCAAAGAGATGCTGCTCGTCGGAAGCAAGGCCAAGGCCGCACTGAAGGAGCACGAAGTTAATGTCGGTGGAGATGCATTGGATGGTCTCAACGAGATTCTTCACAAGTACATCGCACAGGCTGCCAAGCGTGCCAGCCAGAACGGCCGCAAGACCGTCAGGTCCCACGACTTCATCTGCTAATTGACAGAGTTCCTGTCTGTCAATGCTGTGTGCCTCAACGCCAAGGGCGTTGAGGCACACTTTTTTGTTGCCACTGTTCGTCGTGCTTCACTCAGGACTTTCCCGAATCCCCGTCGAAGTCTTCCTTGCGAATCTCATGGCGCTTCAGGAGGTTGGACAGCTGGGGTCTATGAATCCCCAGTGCCTCTGCGGCACGAGTGATGTTTCCACCACTTCGATAGAGTTCAGCGATGATGTACCTGCGTTCGAGGGCAGCCTTCGCCTCCTTGAGGGTCAACTGTCCTGAAGTCAGTCTCGCCACCTCCTGATCGAGATCGGGAGCTTGCGACGATCGGAACAGATCGACACGACCACTGGAGAGTTCCGCGATCTCCGCAGACCCCACCGCATACCAACTCGGTATGATGTTGATGGCAACCTCTACCGGTAAACCAAACTCATCCCGGAACTCGTGAAGTGCGTGTTGAAGATCCCGGCTGCGCTGACGAAGATCATCTTCCCCGGCTCCGACGATGGCACAGACCAGGTGGTCACCTCCGGTGTGGTAGATTCCCGAGTTTGGCTCGAAAATCTTGAACAGCCTCGTCACCAGCGACTCGTCCTCGCGTTCCTTCAACAGGATGTCGAGGCCCGGCAAACTCACCTCCAGGAACCCGAGTGGTTCCTTGGTCCTGTGATGCTGTTCCAGGAATCGATCCAGATCTGCATCGAAGGCAGCGAGCGATCCGATCTCGCTCTCCTCGTACTCGAGAAGCTGGGCGTTGACTGCCAGTGCCCGCATCTGCCCCATCACCATCGCCAGGAGACGGGAGATCTCGGCGATATCCTCCTTCTGGAAGGGATTACCAGCGGTGGGTCTTTCGAGGATCAGAGCAGCGGAGAGGACTCCTTCCACCGAGAAGGGGATCGCCATCAGGCTTCTGCCCCTCACCGAGTTCCCTTCCGGATGACTCGAAATCCAGTTCTCCCAGCCTCCGGTGCCGCTGCGCATCGAGATCCGCTTCTCGATACTCTCCTGAGCGAGGGCTCCCGGAACCTGCTGGGGCGACAGCCAGTCCTCCTCCGGACCCATATCGATCTGAGCCAGGCACTGCCACCGTCGCTTGCGCCGAGCAGCGATGAATCCACGAGGACTGGGTACAAGCCGCCGACATTCCTCGAGCATTCCCTCGAAGAAGATCCTCATCTCCGCAGCCCTGCCCAGATCGGTCACCGCCTGAACCACCGCACCCAGTTGATCCGATGCACCGGACGTAGTTGTGTCGGCCCTCAACTTCGAGTGCTCCGAAGAGGAGACCGGCGCCGGTCCGGCAACAGGAGGAGGTGGAGATGCAGACTCGCGCCTGAATCTCTGGAGATCGGCGAAGAAGTTCTTTCTTCTTCGATCGTCGAGGTACACCACCCGCATGTCTTCCGGGAGCCGGGTGGCGATCCGCTCGATGATTGCCGCCGCCTGATCGTAATAGATCCGGGCTCCCTGAAAGTCATGGGCTGCTTGCTGAACCCTGGCCAGTGCGTAGTTGATCTGCCACTGCAAGGGCAACAGCGAATCTCCGCTGATCAGCTGCTGTGCCTTCTCGTAGTGGTCCAGCAATTTGTGCTGGGCCGCAGCGTCACTTCTCTGACGGCTGATCGATCCCTTGACCAGCAATCCTCTCACCAGCAACGGTACCGATTGCAGTTCTTCCGCCACCAGCAGCCCTCGACTCACCAGTTTGAGAGAGTCTTCGAACTCCTCTCTCTCCGTGCCCAGTTGAGCCCTGTCGAAGAGGCTTGCTGCCACGACCCGGTCGAGGCCGCGCTTCTGGGCCAACTCCAGTGATTTCTTCAGTTCCCGATCCGCCACCTTCCAGTCCCCACGAAGCAACGCCAGGTTGCCCTGCAGCCGGTGCCCTTCCGCTTGATGCTGTGGCAGATCAAATTCCTCGGTGAGGATCATGATTTGCCGGGCCAGGCTCTCCACCTGTTTTCTTTCGCCAAGGGCGAACCAGGCCCAACCGAGGTGCAGGAAGGAGCGAACGATTCCCTCGGTGCTGCCATGCTTCTCACTGTTGGAGATACTTCTCTTGAAGAAACGAATCGCCCTGCCGTAGTCGCCGGAATGGGCGTGCAAACTGCCGATGGAGTTGAGGGTAGGTGAGATCTGGTGACTATCTCCGATCCTCTCCCGCAGGGTGAGAGAACGGCGGAAGTGATCCAGACTACGTGAGAAGTCGCCACTGTTACGGTACACCTTGCCAAGCAGTTCGTAGGTGGCGGCAAGTGCCCTCACGTCTTCTGACTGATCCACGACCTCCAGCGCCCGGAACAGGTATCGAGCGGCACGGAAGTGCTTTCCTCGCTCGTAGTACACCCGACCGATGGTCCTCAGAACCGATCCGAGATGCACCGGGTCATTTCTACGTTCCACCTTTTCCAGAAGTGTCTGATAACTGTTGAGGGCCGCAGCAGAATCCCCCCGGGCCATGTGGGTCTCTGCCAGCGTCTCGAGTACTCGGCATTCGAGTGAATCCGCCTCGGGATGGTCGGCCACGACGACCAGTTCTTTCTGGGCCCTGAGACAGAGGCTCATGGCGCGCTTGATGTCACGTCTCTGCAATCGAAGCCTTGCACGGAGTTCTGTCAATCGTGCAGCGACCAGTGGATCGACCTGCTCAAGATCGGACGACTTGACCCTGTTGAGTGCTCGAATCCCCTTCAACGGCTCCTGCAACTGGTGGTAAATCACCCCCAGGAACATCTTCGCATCGATCCGATCCGCAGCACTGATGGTGGGATCCTCCAGTAACATCTTGAGGTGCAACTTCCCCGATTCGGGATGTCCCGTTTCCACTTCAAGACGTGCGAGCTGGCTGAGGATCTCGCTTCGAACCTCGACCTCCCCCTGCACGGGAACCATCTCCAGCAATCTCCGGCCGATGCGAACCGCCAGTGGCTCTGCATAGGCGGAAGCGAAGTAGCGCATGGCGATCAGTCCGTAGGGGATCGCCTTGTGCGGTTCATCCCCTGCCGAGAGTAGTTCGTGTACTTCGAAAGCGCGGACAGGATCCTGACTACGGTCATCCGCAGCCAGTGTCTCCCCCAGCTCTCGCTGGAGATCGCGGGCGACCTCCGGACGGATCAGCGCTCGAATCCCCTGCATGTGAATCTCGTGGGCGATGTGATAGCGGACCGTATCGCGCGCCACGTGACTGGCGACGAAGCCCCGTTCCTGGAGTTGCGCCAGTGCATCCTCGAGACGCGATTGCGATCCTCCACAGCAGCGGATCAGGAGAGAGGCCTGGACAGGTCTCTTCAGCATGGCGAGATGCTCGAGCACACGCCTTTCCAGCGGCGGCAACGAGGCCACCCTTCTCTCGATGAGCACCTGGGGAAGTTCAGTGCCCCGGGCACTATCGAGCAGTGCCTCGACACTCTCCAGTTCCATCGGCGATGCGACTCCGCCCTCGTCGAGGACCCTGCACAGTTCCTTGATCACCAGAGGATTTCCCTCGCAGACATCGGTGATCCGCTGGGCCATCTTCTCCTCCGGCTCGACTCCCACCATTTCACCGATCAATCCCTGAACCTCGGGGACCGTCAATGAGGGGATTTCGAGGCAGCGACTGAAGGGCTGGCTGGTGAGGGATTCCACCTCCCGTGTCGACCCGCCCGAGGCATCAGGAGACAGATCTCCGATGATCAGCAGCCGTCCCGCCGCCTCGGTCGGCACGGCAACCTGGCTTCCCGACTCCTCGACGATGGGACTGGCAAACTCCCCCGATCGACCCTCTCGAGAGCGGATCTGCTTCCACTCCCGTGAATCATCGTCAGTGGTCGACCCACCCACCTCCCCGGTGCCCGAGCTCGCAAGAGCGGAGTTGCGTGCCAGGTACTCGACGAATTCGATGGTTCCCGGGTCACTACGGTGGAGATCGTGGAGCACCAGGACCAGCGTCTGATCTCGGGCAAGCTCCCACAGAATCCCTGTCAGAGCCTGGTGGAATTGAATTCGACCACTGCTTCCCGGCAATGGATCGATCTCCGGGGCGGCCAACACCTCCGACTTCAACTCGGGAAAGACCCGCACCAGCACATGGGCGTATCTTCTCCATAGCCCCTTCGTCTCGCCATGCTCGATGATCAGATCCTTGACCAGGCGGAGCACCGGAAGGAAGGGGATCCCCTGACGCTCATGGCAGTGAACCCGACAGCTGAGAGTCGGGTTGGCACCCTCGGGAACGGAGGCGAGAGCCTCCTCGATGAGACGGGTCTTGCCCACCCCGCTGACGCCGGAAACCAGGGTCAGCGAACAGCTGGTCGTGCCGCCGACCGGGGTGACCGGGTCAGGATCCTGACCGTGATAGATCCACTGCTGCAATCGCTGCAGCACCTGCTGCCGTGGCGGATCCTGGGAGCGATTCCCTTCCGATTCAGCCACTGGAGATTCTCCGCTCATCTTGATTCCTCCACTTCAGGAGCAGTCGAGGCTCCATCGAGAGATGCGTAACAATTCCTGACGGATAGGCTATCGGGAAGGGGACAGTCCGTAAAGAATTTGAACGGCGAATTGGCGGGATCCTGGAAGAAAAACCTTCCCGCCGTCCCTATTCGGCGGGAAGTAGCTTGGGTCTGAATGTCACGAGGATTGGGTGAAACCTGCCCACGAAGTGATAGGGACGGACAGGCTGAATGTGCATCTGATCTGGGAGGGAAAGTTGGAAAAGCGGGGGGCTCGGCGGAATCCGCTGCGAAACGATCCGAGACCAGGGTGTTGGGGTGGCCTTCACGGCAGATCGGTAACTCGATCCGGTTCCCTTGCGGAAGACCAAATCGGCCACTTCTACGACTCTGCACCATCGGAGAGCCGCACGATTTCCCCATTGAACAGGTCGTCGATGACGACCATCTCACCGGTCCCGGTCACTGCGCGACCGGATTCCCCGCCGGTCAATCTGGGTGCCATGCACCGATTCGTGCAGCACCCAGCCGCACTTCTCCAGCACTCGGACCCCGTCGATTTCCCCTCTTCTTGTGGCTAGCACGGACGGGGTGCCGGTCTTCCCCTGTGTCGATCCTCCCCCTGGAGGATCCAAAACTACTGAATGATCCTGCAAGAATGATTGGGAAAAACACCATGGCGGGCGGCAGGGCAACTGGGCAGGCGAGTGCGATCCCCAAGGCTCAGGAGGGATGGGTCCAGAGCCTCGCTGGGGAGGACTATGGGTGGAACTCTTCCCCACATCAAGTGGGTATCGAAAGGACCGGGGCCGCCCGCCTGCAGACGGACGGCCCCGGCAACAGGGGGGTTGAGGTGTCAGTGAATGCTCGAGATCCCCAGAGAGCCGCACGAGGGCTTCAGGAGTTCCCATCTGCCCGGCACCTTGACGACGTGGGGCACCCTGCGAATACGACCCGGAATCCGGATCCTCTCCCGGTATGCCCTTCGGACCGGCATCCCGCAGCGGTATACGGTGCGGTAGCGAGTCACCGTACGGAATCGATCAGGGCCACAACTCTGCCGGTACTCGATCCTCTTGGTGGCAGGTCTCCAGATCTGGCGAGCTCCGTTGTTGAAGGTGCGAACGCAGCCTCCTCCACGATTCGAGTAGACGACCCCGGGGATCATGGCGTGTTGATGTGCGAAGAAAGCGCACGGCCTCGACACCTGGCGAGGAGTCTGTGGGATGCAGTGCTTCCCTCTCGGGGTGGAGGCCTCGACGGATGACGACGAGGCCACCAGCACCGACAGGAATACTGCTACTTTCGTGAGAACTCGGAAAGACATCTCCGACTCCTTTCTCAAGAGGTTTTCGCGGCGAAGTTGCCGCGAGATTCCCTCATGGAAGGATGACGGAGCTCACGCTCCCCTATTCACTCGATTTTTTCACCTCTGGAGGTGGAGGAGGTCCGAGCAGAAGCAGATCTCTACCCTCCTCGACCAGTCTCCCCGCCTCACGCCACTCCCGGCGGGGTGGCTGGAATCGCTGGAGATCCGCCCGACGCATCCAGTCACGACCCCGAACCGGTTCGCCGAGACGTCCCCATAGCGAACCGATGCGCAGGGAAAGAGAGGGCGACGAGACGAATCGGGACGAAGCATCCAGCAGGATCTTGCGCGCCTCGCTGTCGCTTCCGCTGGCGTGTGCCACCTCTGCCGAGAGCCAGTCGGCCCAGCCATCGTAGCGATCGATTCCCCTCGCCCGATCGATGGCAACAGCGGCGGTATCAAGATCTCCACTGCGGAGTGAGGCGAGGGTCAGGTGCAGCCACGCATCGGCATCTGTGGGATTCTCCTCGGTGATTCGAGCAAAGGTCTTCGCCGCCTCCTCGAAACGGAACAGGTACAGTTGAGCTGCCCCGCGACTCCACAGATCGAAACCATCGATGGGATCGAGTTTCAGTCCCCGATTCAGTTCCTGGAGTCCTGCCACGTCCCCCTGCTCCAGCGCGGCGATCCCGAGCACGATCCAGGGACCGGGTCGCAGCGGATCGACCTGAATGGCGTGACGGGCGGAGATCCGTGCCAGTGCCGGCTCACCGGCCCGAAGGGCGACCCAGGCAAGGTTCACCTGGACCAGCGGATCGGAGGTCAAATGCCTCGCCTGATCTCCGTGAAGTTTGAGCAGCGTCACCCCGACGGCATCCACCGGCTCTTCCTCTCCATGAACCGGGAGCGGCCTCGCAAGCATCCCGGCAGAGAGTGCACTGACCACCTCTTCCCGTACTGGAACCTCGATGACGGAGCGACCGATCCAGCCGGCGATGAAGAAGAAGCCGATGGCTCCCATCAGTGGCATCAATCGTCGTCGGGAACGGGTTTCTTGCCCCACGGTGTTGCGGATCGACCTGGGGCGATCTCCATCCCGCACCGCATCGAGCATGCTTGCAAATCCATGCAGGGTGGCGGGGCGTACCTCGCTATCGAGGGACAGAACATCCCTCAACAACCCGGTAAGTCCGGGAGGATCTCCCACCTCTTCGATGATGGAGCCGGAGGTGGAAGCGGAGAGGATGCGGTCTCCCACCTCGGCGGCACCGCGTCCAGACCAGGGAGGGTGACCCGAAGCGCACTCGTAGATCAACACTCCCAGGGCATAAACGGACTGGGATTCGTCGGCGATCAATGGCTCCCTCGAAAGCAGAATTTCCGGGGCAATCCGACAGGCGTACTCGTCGAGACGACCATCGAGATCGAGGACGACCTTGCTCACGCGGAGACGCAGTTGACCATCATTTCCCAGGAACAGCGCGTCGGGGGGAATCGCCGGCATGAAGACTCCCTCCTCCTGGAGGTAAGCCACTAACCGGACGAGGGTGGAGAACTGTCCCAGGAGGGAGAACATGCCACCGGAAATGAAAGCTTCCCAGTTGCGAAGCGGATCCGATCGGGTTCTTGCGATGCAATGGTCGAGGGAAGCCCCGTTCTCTCCCGAGACACATCGTTCATCGTCTGTCGTGGGAATCAGGAGATTGACCGGCGACTGCGGGTCGTGGCCGTGCAACTGGCAGAGCCTGTCGAGGAGACGCAGTCGAATATCCTGGCCCACTCCGGTGGCGGCCGAAATCGTCCTCGATGCTGGAAAATCCTCTACCGATTCATCATCCATCTTGGAAGTGATCCCCCTCGCAGATGCTGCCCCGCCCCACTCCCCGGTGCAAGGAGGTGATCGCAGCGCCAGCCGAGGATGGATGGAGGGAGTTCACGGGGAGAGTCGAACTCCCCGTACAGGTGGTCGGTCAACGACAGGCAGGTGGTCGGTCAACGACAGGGCGATCAGGACCCCTCGAGGCCTAGCAACCCTGGATCGATCTCCTCCGACCGATCCTTCTCCTCGGAGGAACTCTCCCTGGAATCCCGACTCGATGCGGAGTTGTCCCTGTCCGGGTCCGATTGCTCGCTCAACTCGGCGATCTCATCGGGAAGGGGGATCTCCAGCAGATCGTAGATTTCACGATCGTTGAGGACCTCCTTCTCCAGCAATTCTCGAGTCAGGAGCTCCAGCTTTTCGCGGGATTCACCCAGAATCCGCATGGCACGCTGATATCCGTCGTCGAGCATCGAGCGAATTTCTTCATCGATGAGCATCGCAGTGTGCTCGCTGATGTGACTCGACTCGCCAAGCTCTCGCCCGAGGAAGACGTGTTCCTCTCCTCGCTTCAAGGAGACGGGACCGATCTTTTCACTCATTCCCCACTGACAGATCATCCGCTCTGCCAGTGAAGTGGCCTGTTCCAGATCATTCTGTGCTCCGGTGGTGAACTCCTGGAAGACCAGATCCTCCGCCGCTCGTCCGCCCAGCAAGATGGCGATACGATTGAGGAGGTAGGTGCGAGAGTAGTTGTGTATCTCCTCGCTCGGCAACTGCTGGGTCACCCCCAGAGCTCTCCCTCGGGGAACGATGGTGACCGAGTGCACCGGATCGGTCTCCGGCAGCAGCAGAGCCAGCAGGGCATGACCGGACTCGTGGTATGCCGTCAGTTCCTTCTCACGCTCGCTCATCGCCTCGTCTCGCAGGGTACCCAGCTGGATCTTGTCCTTGGCACGTTCAAAATCGCCATGGGTGATGCGCTTGTGGCCCCTGCGCGCAGCCATCAGTGCCGCTTCATTGGCCAGATTTTCAAGGTCTGCACCGGAGAACCCGATGGTTCCCCTGGCCAGCGATTCCATGTCCACGTCACTGGCGAGAGGCATGTTCTTGGAATGGACCAGCAGGATCGCTCGACGACCATCCTTTTGCGGTCGCTCGACCACCACCTGACGGTCGAAACGACCCGGACGGACCAGTGCCGCATCGAGTACATCCGGACGGTTGGTCGCAGCCAGCACGATCACAGCCTGATTCGATTCGAATCCATCCATCTCGGAGAGGATCTGGTTAAGGGTCTGCTCCCTCTCATCGTGTCCTCCGCCGAGACCCGCACCACGCGATCTGCCCACCGCATCGATTTCATCGATGAAGATGATGCAAGGCGCGCTCTTCTTCGCCTCGTCGAAAAGTTCCCGGACCCTGGAAGCACCGACACCGACAAACAGCTCTATGAATTCAGATCCGGAGATGGAGAAGAAAGGTACACCCGCTTCTCCTGCCACTGCTCTCGCCAGCAAGGTCTTTCCGGTTCCCGGAGGGCCCACCAGCAAGACGCCCTTGGGGATCTTCGCCCCCAGCTGGGTGAACCGCTCCGGCTCTCTCAAGAACTCGACGATCTCGGAGAGTTCCTTCTTCACGTTCCTGAGACCCGCCACATCCTGGAAGGAAACGGAGTGATCGCCCTTTTCAAACCTCTTCGCCTGATTGCTGGAGAACTTCCCGAAGATTCCGGGTCCACCCATCTGGCGTCGAACCCGGTTACTCATCCACCAGAAGAAACCGACCAGGATGAAGATGGGTAACAGGCTGCCGATGATCATCTCGAAGGTCGAGATGGTGGTTTCCTTGAAGGTCACCTTGCCTCGGCTGGAGGCCTCCTCGTAGAGCTTCTCCTTGAGGGCGGAAGGAACGATGCTGCGGAGTTTGGTGGTTCCCACCATCTTCTCTCCCGAGAGATCTGCCACCGGAACCTGAATCGGTTGCCGCAGGGTGGCGACGAAGATGTCGACCTGGATCTCGGTGAGTTCCTCGACATTTCCTCGCTTGGCCTCCTCGAAGAGTTTCGAGGCCGCCACTTCACGTGCGTTGCCGTCGACACCACTTCCAAACATCTGCACCATCGTTACGACGACCAGAAGCATCATGAAGAACCAGAACCAGGGTCTCTGGCTCCAGGCATTTCCTGGCTGCTCCTCTTGGTCCTCGTCCTGAGGTTCTTGATCTCGGGGGTTCTGGCTTCTCAAATCAACTCCTCGTCCCTCGAAGGGGTCGCTGGGCTCTGCGGGTCGACGTTACCAGCATCGCAACGAATCGGCGTTCTCCGTGGTTCCACGGAGGACGCCACTTCCTCCACTAATACAATGCCAGATCCCGGGCCGCTTGTGCCACTTTCTCTGGCTGAGGTAGAATTTTTTCTTCCAGTTGTGGGGCATAAGCCACGAAACAGTCCATCGCTCCCACTCGACGCACAGGGGCATCCAGGTGGTCGAACAACTCATCCTGGATCCTGGCGGCGATTTCCGCGCCATAACCCCACGACAGGCTCTCCTCATGAACGATGAGAACGCGATTGGTCCGTTTCGTCGATTCTGCGATCGCTTCCCAGTCGTAGGGGGCGAGGCTCCTCAGGTCCAGGATCTCCGCCTCGATCCCCTCTGCGGAGAGGGTCTTTGCGGCGGTGACGCAACGATGTACCAGCGCGCCGTAGGTGAGGATCGTCAGCCGATCCCCTTCCCGTACTCGCGCTGCCTTCCCGAACGGGATCATGAAATCCGGCCCCGGGTCGACACCCTTGTTGTGGGTCTGTCGATAGAGGTGCTTGTGCTCGAGGAAGATCACCGGATCGTCGCAACGGATCGCGGTTCGCAAGAGGCCGTTGGCATCCACCGCATTGCTCGGCATCACGACCCGTAGTCCTGGAATATGCGTGAACATCGTCTCTGCCGATTGACTGTGATAGACCGCTCCTCCACGGAGATATCCACCGCTGGAAACCCGGATCACCACCGGACACTTGTCGATCCCCGCCGATCGCCAGCGAAGCAGGGCGAGTTCCGATCGGATCTGGTGAAACGCCGGCCAGATGTAGTCGAGAAACTGGATCTCGACCACGGGCTTCAATCCGCGTACTGCCATCCCGATGGCACGACCCACGATATTCGCCTCTGCCAGGGGTGAGTTGTAGACGCGATCCCCACCGAACTCGCGCTGGAGTCCTCCCGTCGCCTTGAACACCCCGCCCTTCCCCTTCACCTCGGCGAGCACCTCTTCTCGACTGGCATCGGCCACGTCTTCACCGAAGATGTGAATGCGTGGATCACGACGCATCTCGTCCCGAAGTGCGGAGTTGATCAGGTCCACCATGGTGGTCGGCTTGGCTCCCTCTGCGGGAGCGGCAAGGGTGTCGAAGGCACTGCTGGTCGGATCGACATCTTCGGAGTAAACATGATCGAGAATCGTATCGGGATGGGGCTGTGGAGTGACCACCGCCTCATCGGAGGCGGCTCTCACCTCGCCACGAACCTGCTGGCGGATCTCCTCCAGTTGCTCCTCGGTGGCGACACCCTTCTCCTTGAGAAAGAGCGGGAAGGCGTGAAGGGGATCCCTCGCCGCATCCTGTTCCCGTTCACTGCTGGGTCGATAGGCCGCCTCGTCATCGGAGAGGCTGTGGCTGTAGGGCCTCACCACATGAGCATGGACCAGGGCTGGGCCGTTGCCATCTCGCATGTCGGAGACCACCTCCTTGAGGAGAGTGTGGCAAGCCACAGGATCGCAACCATCCACCTCGTGCACATCGAGACCGGGAAAACCGAGGACCAGTTTGGAGATCGACCCGCCGGGAGTATTCACCTCCACCGGCACGCTGATGGCATAGCCGTTATCCTCCACCACGAACAGCACCGGAAGATCGAGATTACAGGCGGAGCTGAGAGCTTCCCAGAATTCCCCCTCGCTGGTAGTGCCTTCCCCCACCGAGACGTGGGCGATCTCGCCGGGGGCCCAGTTTCGAATCCTCTCCTGGAGGGTTTCCTTCTGGTTCCCTTTCATCCACGCCTCGGCACAACCGACTGCGTGGAGGCACTGGCTTCCGGTACAGGATGACTGATTCACCACCTGCAACCGTTCACAACCCCAATGCGATGGCATCTGTCGACCTGAACCGGCAGGTTCGTCCCTGGCGGCGGTGGCCATCTTCAACATCTCCACCGGGGTCAATCCCAGTTGCAACATCAGTGCGCGATCTCGGTAGTAAGGGAAGAACCAGTCACGGCCCGGCTCCAGCACCATCCCGAGGGCGGTGTTGATCGCCTCATGACCACAACCATTGATCTGAAAGAAGATCTGCCCCTTGCCCTTCAGGCGGATCTCCTCGTCATCGATCTCTCGACTGAGAAACATGTTCCGGTAGATCCCGAGAAGCTCGTCGGCTCCGAGTCCATCGATGGAGATGTCGTCCTTGCGATTCTTTCGAGGTCTTCCCCGGGGATTGACTGATTGGTGACTCTGGGTGGACATTCTGTTCCTGACCTGTCGACGGGTTAGCCCCCTGGAGAGGGCACATTTGCTTCGGGAACCGGAATAGGTGCCGGTTTCCGGCATTCTAGGCATGTCAGCCACCACATTCAACGAGAGCCCCGGTTTCCCGCTTCGCTGGATGCACGAGGGGTTCTCCGGGTATCGTCCCTCGACGCTCTACACTCGTGACCCCGCCACCCCACGGCTGATCAAGGCTGGTGGCGAAACCCATATGGCTGGCGACAACCCTGCTTCAACCGGACAGCGGTGAAGCGGTAAGATCGCCGGTCGAGAAGGGAAATCGACAGATGGTCGAGAAGATTGGCACCTACGACGTCGCCATCATCGGTGGCGGACCTGGCGGCTACGTGGCCGCCATCCGTGCTGGACAACTTGGACTCAATACCGTTCTCGTGGAAAAAGACCCCCTGCCTGGAGGAACCTGTCTACACCGCGGCTGCATCCCGACGAAGGCTCTCCTGCAGAGTGCCCACGTCCTCGATACCGCTCGAGAGAGTTCCTACTTCGGAATCAACATCCCACAAGCGGAGGTCGATGTACCGGCGGTGCTGTCCTTTCAGAAACGTGTGGTGACCAAGAACGCAAAGGGTGTCCAGTACCTGCTGAAGAAGAACGGGATCACCACGGTGCATGGAGTCGGAAGACTCGATGGAACCGAGAGCATCCGGGTGATCACCGACGAGTCGACCGAGAAACTGATCGAGGCCAAGCACATCATCCTCGCCACCGGATCGGTCCCTGCGAAGCCGGGATTCCTCGACTTCTCGAGTCCCTACATCATCACCAGCGACGAAGCTCTCCAGCTCGATCACGTTCCTGACAAGGTGGTGGTACTGGGTGCCGGGGCGGTGGGTTCCGAATTCGCCTCGATCCTCCGATCCTTCGGCAGCGAGGTGATCCTGGTGGAGATGATGGATCGCCTGCTGCCGGTGGAGGATCACGATTGCTCCGCCGAACTGATGCGTGCCTTCAAGAAGCGAGGGATCGAGAGCCGCGTCTCGACCAAGCTGGAGTCTGCGACGCCGACCGATTCCGGGGTCCAGATCGTGCTGAAGGCAGAAGATGGCCAGGAGGAGCAGATCGATGCGAGTCTGCTGCTGTGCGCGGTGGGACGCAAACCGGTCACCGACACCCTGAAACTGGAGCAAGTTGGAATCCAGCCCGATCGAGGATTCATCCCGGTGCAGCCCGATCAGCGAACCACCAGACCCAACATCTTCGCCATCGGGGATATCGTGCTGGGAACTCCTCAACTGGCCCACGTCGCCAGTGCCGAGGGCATCATCGCAGTGGAGAGCATCCACGGCATGACCACTCATCCGATCCGCAACGATCGCGTACCTAACGCCACCTACTGTCACCCTGAAGTGGCCAGTGTCGGCCTCACCGAAGCGGCGGCAAAGGAAGCGGGGCACGATATCAAGGTATCGAAGTTCCCCCTCTCGGCACTGGGCAAGGCGAGCATCGTCGGGAAAGCACCTCCGGGGTTCTTCAAGATCGTCGCAGATGCCCGGTACGGTGAAATCCTCGGAGTTCACATCATCGGTTCGCACGCCACAGACCTGATCAGCGAAGGGTGTGCCATCCTTGGACTCGAGGGCACCGCCGAGGATCTCGCTCATGTGATCCACCCCCATCCGACCCTCGGCGAGGGGATGATGGAGGCGGCGCACGGGCTGGTCGGCGGCGCCATTCACATGTAGGAGGGGATCGATTGTCGCAACAGATCACATACCTCGATGCCATCCGTATGGCACTGGAACACGCCCTCGATGACGACCCCAGGATCGTCCTCATGGGGGAGGATATCGGCGCCTACGGCGGTGCCTTCAAGGTGACTCAGGGTTTCCTCGATCGCCACGGCCCCGATCGGATCATCGACACTCCCATCGTCGAAACCGGCCTGGTGGGAGCCGCCATCGGAGCGGGAATGGCGGGGATGCGCCCCGTCGTCGAGATGCAATTCATCGACTTCATCTCCTGCGCTTTCAACCAACTGACCAACTTTGCTGCGACCTGTCACTTTCGCTGGGGACAGGCGGTACCCATCGTCATCCGCGGCCCCTCCGGAGGTGGAGTCCACGCCGGACCATTCCACAGCCAGATGGTGGAGTCCTTCTTCCTCAACACGCCAGGGCTGAAGGTCGTGGTGCCCGCCACCGTTTCCGATGCCTACTCGATGCTGCTGGGAGCCATCGAGGATCCCGATCCGGTGATCTTCCTCGAACAGAAATCTCTGTACAGGACCCTCAAGGCTCAGATCGATGAGTTGCCCGCTCCCATCGCTCCCGGCGTGGCGAAGTTGCGTCGCCAGGGGGAGGACATCTCCATCATCAGCTGGGGAGCGATGCTACACAGGTGCATCGCAGCGGCAGAGAAGGCTTCTTCCGAGGGAATCGAATGCGAGATTCTCGATCTCCGCTCACTCTGCCCACTCGACTTCGACTCGATCTACCGAACCGTCGAGAAGAGTGGCAAGGTACTGATCGTTCACGAGGACAATCTCACCGGAGGCGCCGGGGCGGAGATCTCGGCTCGTATCTCGGAACAATGTTTCGAGGATCTCGATGCGCCGATCCGCAGACTGGCCGCCCTCGACGTACCGATCCCCTACGCAGCGTCGCTGGAAGATGCTTCCTTGCCGGGGGAGGATGACATCCTCGATTCGATTCGCTCTCTCGCCCGCTGGTAAGGTCGCCCCGCCCTCCTCGCTATCCGGCCAGCCTCTTCCGGGAATCGCCGTAATCCCTCAGCAGAGCGATTACAGCGCCGTTAGAAGGGGAACGGCTGTGGGTTCACTTCACCGAACGGCCCTCTCAGGGTAAACTCCCCGGGTATGACTCCGGGATCGTGACCCGGTGCGGATGGTCGCACGGGAACGCCTCTCGAGCAGGAGGAAGTAGCGCAATGGCCACTGAAGTGATGATGCCCCAGATGGGAGAATCCATCGCAGAGGGAACTCTGACCCGCTGGTTCAAGAAACCTGGCGATCGGGTGGAGAGAGATGAGCCGCTCTTCGAGATCTCCACCGACAAGGTCGATGCGGAGGTTCCTGCCCCGGCTGACGGCGTCCTCGAACAGGTACTGGTCGAGGAAGGCACCACCGTCGAGGTCAATACCGTGGTGGCACTTCTGGGAGATGGCTCCGCAGTTGCACCGGCAGAGGTGGCCTCCACCACCGAAGCAGCACCGCAACCGGTTACCGAAGCAGAACCTGAAGTGGTCGCAGCGACAGAGACTGTTGCAGCACCTGCTGCTCCTGCTGCACCCGCAGCTCAGAGCGACGGAAATCTGATCGACATCCCGATGCCACAGATGGGTGAATCGATCGCGGAAGGAACCTTGACCCGCTGGTTCAAGAAGGCGGGCGATGCCGTCGAACGCGATGAGCCACTCTTCGAGATCTCCACCGACAAGGTCGATGCAGAGGTCCCGGCTCCCGCTTCCGGGATCCTGGCGGAGATCATCGTCGCCGAGGGATCCACCGTCGAGGTCAACACCGTGGTGGGACGCATCGGCTCCGGTGCCGTCGCCACGGAAGCAGCAGCGGTGACCCCCTCCGAACCTGCACCCGCACCGACTCCTGCACCTACCCCCGCACCGACTGCCGTCGAGGCTGCGGCAGCGCCAGTCGCTGCCAGCAACGGCGCTGATCGCTCGGTACGGACTTCCCCCTTGGTACGCAAGATCGCCCGTGAACACGGAATCTCCGACCTGTCGGTGATCGCCGGGACCGGTGCCGGGGGCAGGGTCACCAAGCATGACATCCTCGGATTCATCGAGACCGGTGCAGCTGCTCCTGCAGCGGCTCCTGCTGCAGTACCCGCTCCTGCCGCGCCTGTCGCGCCATCTCCGGCACCGACGCCAGCCCCTGTCGCGGCGAAGCCGCGAGCCGCCTCCGGCGGGGTCACCGTCGAGAAGATGTCGGTGATGCGACGCAAGATCGCCGAGCACATGGTCGACTCTCGTCGAACCTCTGCTCATGTCCACTCCGTCTTCGAAGCGGACATGTCGGAAATCGTTTCTCTCCGCGCCAGCAACAAGGACCGCTTCCTGTCCGCCAACGGCACCAAGCTCACCTTCATGCCCTTCTTCTTGAAGGCGTGCAGTGATGCTCTTCGACAGTTCCCCCACGTGAATGCTTCCATCGATGGGGATGACATCCTGGTCCATGGATCGATCAACATCGGCATCGCAGTTGCGCTGGAGAATGGACTGATCGTTCCCGTCATCAAGGATGTTCAAGACCGATCGGTACCGGGGATCCAGAAATCGGTAACCGATCTGGCAAACCGCGCCCGGGGAAAGCAACTGCTCCCTGACGAGGTCACCGGGGGCACCTTCACCATCACCAATCCGGGACAGTTTGGCGGCCTCTTCGGAATCCCCATCATCAACCAGCCCCAGGTCGCAATCCTCGGCATCGGAGGCATCGAAAAACGTCCTGTCGTCATCGATGGGGACAAGATCGCCATCCGCGACATGACCTACATGTGCCTCTCCTACGATCACCGCCTGGTGGACGGTGCTCTGGCCGATCAGTTCATGGCCCAGGTAAAACAAAACCTGGAGAACTTTGACGCCAGTTCCCTGGTCTGATGATGATGTCGAGTAATTCCTGTACCGAGCAGACCTCTTCCGTATCCATCGACCGGATCGGCAAGAGTTCCTTCGGAGAGAGCCACCGCAAGATGCTCGCACTTCAGCGGCAACTGGCGACCACCGACTCCGAGATCCGCGAATCCCTGCTGCTGTTTGAACCCTCTCCGGTGGTAACACTCGGCAGTGGAAGCGAAGCAGATGTGTTGCTGGTCGATGAATCGACCCTGCACCAGCGGGGTGTCGAGATCGAACACGTCGATCGAGGAGGCGAGGCCACCTATCACGGACCGGGGCAAATCATCGCCTATCCTGTAATTCGCCTCGCCAGCGACCAGCGTGATCTCCATCGACTCCTGCGGGGGCTCGAGGGGGCGATCATCGAGACGCTGGCAGCGTGGGACCTCCGTGGAGTCCGAGTCTCCGGTCATACCGGCGTCTGGATCGAGGATCGAAAGATCGCCAGCATCGGTCTCAGCGTACGGCGCTGGATCACCGGCCATGGTCTGGCCCTCAACCACTGCGGCGACCTCGATCGATTCCAGTGGATCATCCCGTGCGGCATCCGGGGCTGTTCGATGACCTCGATGGAACTGGAACTGGGAACCGCTCCCGATCGCCAGCAGGTGGAGACGCTCCTCGCCGCGAGAATTCTGGCGTTCTTCGAGAGAGAGGCGAGTTGATGCCTTCCCCTGACACCGCCGGAAAGAAATCGAAAGAACCTCTGCAGCGTCCTCCCTGGATCCGTGTCAACGTACCGAAGGATGGCTCACTGCAAAAAGTAGGTGAGTTGATGAATCGTGGCGGCCTGCACACCGTCTGCCAGGAAGCACACTGTCCCAACATTTACGAGTGCTGGCAGATGGGCACGGCAACCTTCTTGATCCTCGGCGAGATCTGTACCCGCAAGTGCGGCTTCTGTGCGGTCACCAAGGGATTACCCGCTCCTGTCGATCCAGATGAGCCGGGGGAACTGGCCCAGGCCGCCCTGAAACTGCAACTGAAACATGTCGTCATCACCAGTGTCGACCGCGACGACCTGCAAGACGGTGGAGCAGGCCAGTTCGCCCGCTGCATCGAGGAACTGCGCAAGGTGCTGCCCGAGACCACCACGGAGGTGCTGGTGCCTGATTTCAGGCCCGACCTTCAAGGCGGACTCGACATCGTCATCCAGGCTGACCCGACCATCTTCTCTCACAATGTCGAGACGGTGAGACGGCTCTACCCCGCAGCACGGCCCGGATCGAACTACGATCATTCCGTATCCCTTCTTGCCCAGGCCAGGGATCGCATCGGTGGCGATCGCATCAAGTCGAGTCTCATCCTGGGACTCGGAGAGAAAAAAGAAGAGATTCTCGAGACGATCGCTGATCTGTTCGAGGCAGGAGTCCGCCGACTCAATCTCGGTCAGTACCTGGCACCCTCGAGCCGTCATATCCCCGTCAAACGCTACTGGACTCCCGAGGAGTTCAACGAACTGGGGAAACACGCCCGGGATCTGGGTTTCATCCGGGTTGAATCGGCTCCACTGGTGCGCTCCTCCTACCACGCCAGCGTTTGACCCCGCCCATCCTGGGTGGCACCATGGGCTCTCGACGCTCGCTACAGAGATCACCTCACCTCGCGATCGCTCCGCCACCTGACGGTCAGGAAGAGAGAAACCTTGTCGATCCGCATCCTGACCATCGACTCCGAGCAACCGGATCCCGATTCAATTCGAGAAGCTCTCGATGTTCTGAATCGAGATGAACTGGTGATCTTCCCCACCGAAACCGTCTACGGCATCGGCGGACTCGCACGGTCGAAGGAAGCCGAGAAAAAATTGAGGCTCGCCAAGGATCGTGATGCCACCAAGCACTTCACCTTGCACATCGGCAACCGGGAACAGCTCGAGCAAACGATCCCGGAACCCGGTGAAGCGGCACAAAGACTGATGGACGCCTTCTGGCCCGGTCCCTTGACCATCATCTTCCCCCACGGAGAGGATGGGCTCGGCGTGAGACTTCCGTCCCACGAAGTGGCACGGGAGTTGATCGTGAAAAGTGGTCCACTGCTTGCCAGCAGTGCCAACCTCAGCGGCGAACCTGCAGCCACCACCTTGCCGGCAGCGGTAGCTGCCTTCGAGAAAACGGTGCCCCTTGCCCTCGATGGAGGGCCATCTCGCCTGGGAGAAGCATCCACCGTGGTCAAACTTGTCGAGGACGGTTCCTTCGAGGTGTTGCGAGAGGGCTTGATCTCGACCTCGATGATTCGCAGGGTCCTGCGGGGTTTCCAGAGCATCCTGTTCGTATGTACCGGAAACACCTGCCGAAGCCCGATGGCGGAAGCCCTGTGCAAGAAACTGCTAACCAAGCAACTGAACTGCTCGGCGGATCAGCTGCAATCACTTGGATATCAGGTGAAGAGTGCAGGCATCGCTGCTGGTGGTGGATCGGCGACAGAGAACGCCAGGACCACCATGGCGGAGATGGGTTTCACCATCGACGACCACCAATCTCATCAGCTTACCCCGACAGATATCGAAGAGGCAGACCTGATCATCCCCCTCGCCGCCTCCCACCTCGAGGTGATCCGAAGTTACTTCCCGGAGGCGATGAATCGCGTACAGATGATCAATGACACCGGTGTCCACGATCCCATCGGAGGAGATCTGGAAACCTACCGTAGATGCGCTGGGGAAATTGAGCGAAGTCTGGAAAATCGATTCATTGAAGGGATCACATCACCATGAAGGCCATCCTTGGTTCGGACCATGCCGGCATTGCCGGCCGCAAGGAAGCGGTAAGAGTTCTGACGCAGCGAGGCTGGGAGGTAGAGGAGCGGGGACCCGAGGAGGGTGAGAAGGCAGACTACCCCGACATCGCTCATCTCATCGCTCAATCGGTCACTTCCAGTGAGGCGGAGATGGGGGTGCTGGTGTGCGGCACCGGGCAGGGAATGGCGATGACTGCCAACCGCTACCCTGGAGCGAGAGCGGCGGTGATCACGAACACCTTTACCGCCGAGATGGCGCGCGCCCATAACGACGCCAACATCGCTTGCTTCGGGGAACGGGTCATCGGCTCCGATAAAATCGCTGAGCTGTTGACCTCCTTCATCGATACGGCATTCGAGGCAGGACGGCATGCAACCCGGGTCGACAAGATCGACAAGGTGACCGGCTGATCCACCGTCACATCCGACGGCAACAAGAATAAGTCATCAGAAAGGGGCCGTACCTGGTCACCGTCTCACGGTGATAGGTACGGCCCCAGTTTTCGATCAGCAGAGCGAAAGACTCGCTACTTTGCGGCGGCTTCTGGATTCTCCTCTGCTCCCTCGAGAAGTTCGTCTCTCGGTACCGGGGGGCCCTCATCCTGGAACACCCGGATCTGTGCGGAGCGCATCAGCTCACTCTCATACGAGTCGAGAAGTGCCTGTTGCTTCGCCCTGAGCAATCGTAACTCGGTCGATCCCCGTAGAGCGTCGAACAGCTCCATGTCGGGATCCTCGATGCTCTTGAGGCGAACGATGTAACCGGACTTGTCCAGATCACTGAGGATGGGACCGGCAACCGCCCCCACATCGTCGAGGGCGAACGCTTCCGTCATCACCTCGTTGCGAGCAAGAATCTGCCTGTTGTCGATCTTGAGATTGTAGGACTCGGTGCGGGAAACAGGATCGAGTGCTTGAATCGAGTAGTTCTGCTCCTGTGCCACATCTTCGAGGGTCTGTTCCCCCGCCTTGACCGGCGCCAGCAACTCCTCGACCGAGGTTGCCATCAAGGTCTTCGCCTGATTCTCCTCGGCGACCTTCAGAGCATCCTCGATGGCCTCATCGTAGGTCATCGTCCTCTGCGGTAGCATCTCGACGACGCGGAAGATGAAATTGCCCTGGCTGTTGTTGGCGATCGCATCGTACAGGTCGCCAGACTGTACCGAACCAGGTGTGGCTCTCTCCTGCATGAAGATGGTCGCATAGGCGGCAGGGTTCTTGAACTCGTTCTCGAGTTGCCCCACTTCCCGCTGCACGAACGGCGACAGGGTATGGACCTCGACGTAGTCGAGCTCCTCCGGAAACGCCTGCTCCATCGGAACCGTTTGACCGTCGTCTTTCATCGCCTTCAGGGTGTCGAGGGCATCCTGGAGGAGTTGTGCCTCGACCGTCTTGGCGTGCTCTCGAGTGACATTCCTCACCACCGCATCGAAGACATCGACCAGAGGACGGTAGTCATCTTCAGGTGTAGCTCCCTCTGGCGGCACGTATCCATCGGGGCGGCGGATTCTCCAGATGGTGTCCTTGTCCGCCTCGTAGCTCGCTTCGATCTCCTCGGCAGTCGGCTCGTACTCCACCTGCTGCTGAAGAAGGGCCCGATTGATCCGAGCAACCTCGACGGAGAGACGGTTCTGAAGCACGAACTGCTGTGGATTGTCGTTGTACACCTGTTCGATGTCATCCGGGGTGACCAGTTCTCTCGCTTCAGAGAGGAACGGTTCCTGGGTGACCTGGATCAGGTCGAGAGCTCGTCGCTGATTGATGTTGGAGAACTCGTCAAAGATTTCCTTCTCCGTCACCACTGCTGCATCGACCACGAGGGTGATCAATTCCTGAACCCGTAAGCTCTGGATGATGGTCTCCTCGAACTCCTTGATCGACATCCTGATCTGGAAGCGCTGATCGGAAAGGGCGGCACGATATGTCTCCAGGTCAAATCTGGAGGTGGGGCGAAGGCTATTGAAATCAGGCAATCGCTCCTGGTAGGTGCCGGTCCAGCCAGATTGCTCCATCACCCGGTACCAGGTGGTGATATCGAGCACGGCCTCACGGATAGCTCCGTTTTTGACTTCATCACTGGGTTCAATACCCAAGCGACTGATCTCATCCTCGAAGACCAGTTGCTTCAACACATCGTCCTGGGTGGCCTGTCGATAGCGATCGGTCCTGGCTGCCCACCAGCCGAAGCGGCGGACATTTTGCAACCACAGAGATTTCGACAGTTGACGACGTGTCTCGACAAAGGTCTCGGAACTTACCGTCTCACCGTTGATCTCGTAGGAAGCCACAGCGGCAGCATTGCCCGCCCACCAGGATATCAGTCCCGTGGCCGCAAAGGTGGGGGCAATCAAGATCAACAACAGGGTCATCACGACCCGCTCGTTACGCTTGAAGAAGCCGGTAGACATCTTTCTGACCTCCCTCTCGGGTCGGATCTGAATCAATCCCAATGACGATTCAAAGGGTGAACGTCCGATCGAGGATTCTAGGTCCGTACGAACTCAATCGCAACACGACCCGATCACCGAAATCCGTTCTCTTTCACAGGATACGATGGATTCCCCCCCCCCGGCACATCCCGGGAGAGGGGGGATTACCGGCTCTACTTGACGATCTCCAGCAATTCGACATCGAAGACCAGGGTCGCATTGCCTGGAATGACCGGAGGTCGCCCCTGCACCCCGTATCCGAGGGCTGCCGGGATGATCAGCTTTCTCTTGCCACCGACCTTCATCGAACCGACTCCCTCGGTCCAGCCTGGAATCACCTGATTGAGGCCAAAGGTGGCAGGCGTTCCTCGATCGACGCTGCTGTCGAACTTGGTCCCATCGTTGAGGTATCCGGAGTAGTGCACCTTCACGGTGGTCGTCGCACCGGCGGGCACCTCGCCAGTCCCTTCGGAGATTTCGATGTAGTGCAGGCCACTGTCGGTGATGTGCATCTCACCGTCCGCCTTGATTCCAGGGAACCTGTTGATCACCACCTTTTCGACGATCTCTCCGTCGATATTCAGGACAACTCTCTCGACCTTCTCGGTGGTCACCGTTTCGATCTCGATCACTGCGCTGGAAGTGCCGCTCTTGAACTGTGCACTTCGAGCAACCCCGCCGGTCGCCTCGGTCGCCTTCTTCGTTGCATCCGCAAGGGTGATCTTCGAGGCGGAAAGGGCCTCATGAAGGTCCTTTGCCGCAGGGGGAATCATCTGGTAATCGGCAATCATCGATTCGGCCACCATTCCTGCCATGAATATCGCTGCGACAAGCGCAACCAGTTGTTTAACTCTCATGTAAATTCCTTTCGCGTACTCAAGACGCTTCATCGAGCGCCCGATTGGCGAGCGCATCGCATCGTTCATTTTCTTCCTGACCCGCATGTCCTTCGACCCACTGCCAGGCTACATCTCTGATTCCTGCAACTTCGACCAGTTGTTTCCAGATGTCGTCGTTGAGCACCGGCTTTCCGTCTGACTTGCGCCAGTTCTTGCGTTGCCAGCCTACAACCCACTGGCTCATCCCCTTCACGACATACTGGGAATCGCTGAAGACCGTTGCGCTGGAACCGGCTGGCAAGATCTTCAACGCTTCGAGAACAGCCGTCAGTTCCATCCTGTTGTTGGTCGTGGAACGAGCGTGATCGTAGCAGACTTCCTCGGTTCCATCTTCAGCACGGACGATGAAGGCCCAGCCTCCCGGCCCGGGGTTTCCCCGACAGGCTCCATCGGTCCATATCTGGTACTTCTCAACGGTCATCCTCGTGTCCTCCCTCGTCTCGCCCCGGAACCACCGCGTCCTTTTCCCCGACCTTTTCCGCCACCGGAACGGCCCGATCGGGCTTTCGAAGAGGATCTCTTGCTCCCTCGCTCACTCTGATTCGAGCGCGGTTGCCCGGCCCGCTTTCCGGGTACTCCTCCAGAGCCTCGCCCACGTCGGGCACCCGGCCGGGTGTGAAAGTACCTCAATTCGATATCCCGGTGGAGTGGATCCACCGATTCCAGCTCGACTTCAACCGGATCTCCCAGGCGAATCATGTTGCCGGCATGAACCCCACGAAGTGCAAACTGGGTCTCGCTGTACAGGTAGTTGTCATCGGTCAATCTCGAAACATGAACGAATCCGTCGATGAGGATGTCGTCGAGTCGTACATGAAATCCTTGATCGCGGACCGAGGTGACGATTCCCGTGAATCGCTCTCCCACTCGATGGCGTAACCAGGAGATCGCCCTGAGCCTGCTCATGTCGCGCTCGGCACTCTCTGCCGCTCGCTCCCGAGAACTGCAAGTCTCCGCCAGTTCCAGCAGGGAAGCGGAACCCACATCTTCTACAGCGACGATTCCGAAGAGAGCGCGATCGAGAGCCCTGTGAACCTGTAGATCCGGATAACGACGGATGGGAGACGTGAAGTGACAGTACTCATCCTTGTGCAGTGCGAAATGAACCTCTTTGCGGGGGCTGTATTCTGCCCTGCTGAGAGTCTTCAGAAGAGCAAATGAGACCACCGGTGCCGCGGGAGTACCGGCGACCTTGTCGATCACTGCCTGCAAGTCGGTGACTCCTCGAACCACCGCATCCGGAACGAGAACCCGACACAGTCGAGAAAATCGCTCCAGCGATTCCTCCTCCGGCGCCGAGTGGACTCGCCGGAGAATCGGAATCTCCAGTCGAGTAGCCAGCGATGCGACGACCTCGTTGGCAACCAGCATGCACTCCTCGACCAGATTGTGAGCGGTGAGTTGCTCCCGGGCGGTGACCGAGATCACCTCGCCCTCTTCATCGAGGGTCAGTTTCATCTCCTGGAGATCCAGTTCCAGGCAACCGGCTTCCACGCGGCGCTGATGAAGCCGCTTTCGGAATTCTTCCAGTTGCCCCAGCATCTCCTCGATGGCTGCGGTAGTGATGCGCTTTCGCTGCGGTGAGTCGTCGAGGATCTCCTGTACCTGCTCGTAGGAGAAACGCTGTGCGCTACGGATGACGGCATTTTCCACCGTCGAATCGAGGATCTCGCCCGACTCCCCCACCTCGATGCGGACCACCTTCGCCAGTTTGTCCTCACCGGGTCGCAGGGAACACAGTTCGTTACTGAGCCGCTCCGGAAGCATCGGGATCGTCTTGCCGGGAATGTAGACGCTGGTACTCCGGAGAATCGCTT
Source organism: Planctomycetota bacterium (assembly GCA_965661685.1). Classification (GTDB taxonomy): domain Bacteria; phylum Planctomycetota; class UBA8108; order UBA1146; family UBA1146; genus QNYK01. The sequence goes on along the minus strand of CBFIET010000095.1, from coordinate 13,140 downwards.
CGCCATCGATGGCGTCGCCTTGCTGGACGTAGTGACTGACATCGGCGATGGCCACCGCCAGTTGCCAGCCTCCTCCGGGCAGTTCGATACACGCCAGTGCGTCATCGAAGTCCTTGGCATCTTCCGGGTCGATGGTGACGAACGGAATCGCTCGCAGATCGACCCTGCTGGCGATCTCCTTCTCCGAGATCTGATCGGAATATCCCTCGACCTGCTCCACGACCTCCGGTGGGAATTCTTCCCTCAACTGGTGCTCAGCGATGATCTCCTGCAGGTCCGCCTTCCAGGTTCCTTCCGGAGCCCACAGACACATCACTTCCCCGGGCGGCATCCCATCGACTGCATTCCCCTCGCGCAAGCGCGCCAGCACTCGATCCCCATCGTTGGCACCGTTGCGGTAACTCGGATCGATCCAGAGTTGCCGGAGACTGTCGTGTCGTAGCGGCTCGACCACCCCACCACCATCTTGCTGCTTCCAGTACTGCCCGGGAATCACCCGTGGACTTCTCTGGAGCACCTCGACGACCTTGCCGCTTCGCCCCTCTTTTCCCGACCCTGGACGACCGCTACCGGGCCTCGCCAGAGCCGTCAGCACCCGATCTCCATGGTGAGCATCGCGCATCCTGCGCGCGGGGATGAAGACATCCCCCTGCGGATCCTCGACCAGAGGCCTGACGAAACCAAATCCTCGGCGATTCACCGAGAGGGTTCCCACCAGCCACCGTTCTCTTGCCGGAATGAACCAGCCTCGGCCGAGTAGAAAGACCGTTTCTCCCCGCTCTTCAAGTTCCTCCAGTAACTCCTTCATCCTTGCGGCACCGCCGGGATGAACAGGAAGCGAAGGGGAACCCTCCAGCGAAAAGCAGCCGTAGTCGGGGCCGTGGCTCCAGACACGAAATTCGTCGAGCCACTTCTGATCAGACTCCGAGGACAAGGAGTTGTTCCCTTCGGCCAGATGGCAAGTGGCCGTGAGGGGGAGCAAGACGCCCCCTCACGGCCAATCGAACTTCAGTGATTGCTGTCGGCAGTCTCCGAACCAATCTATCCAACGGTCTGGATGATCGACAGCAACGGCATGAACAGGGCGACCACGATGAATCCAACTGCCCCTCCCATGCCGACGATCAGCAATGGTTCCAGCAGACTGGAGAGTGATTCCACCAGAACATCGACGTCGAGATCGTAATTGTCGGAGATCTTGTTGAGCATCTTGTCGAGTTCTCCCGTCTCCTCCCCGATGTCGATCATGTTGACCAGTAGCGGATCGAAGACGCCGGAAGCTCCCAGCGGCTCGGCGATCGTCTCTCCCTCACGGATCGACCCACAGACCTGCTCGATGGCGTCCGAGATGACGCGGTTACCCACCGCGGCTCGAACGATGTCGAGGGCCTCGAGGATCGGAACACCGGACTGAATCAGGGTTCCGAGGGTACGACAGAAGCGAGAAATCGTCGATTTCCGGACGATCTGCCCGAAGATGGGAGCGTTCAATTTCGACTTGTCGATGATCAACTCACCTGCAGAAGTCCGTCCCACCGCCTGCAGCGCCGCATAGCCACCGAATACCACCACCGGAGCGAGGAACCAGTAACTCTGCACCGCATTGGCGAAGGCGAGAAGTGCCTGGGTAGGTGCCGGAAGAGCAGTATTCATGTCGGCGAACATCTTCTGGAACTGGGGAATCACGCTGGTCATGATGAATCCCAGGATCAGACATGCGACACAGATCACCGCCACCGGATAGACCAACGCTCCCTGTACCTTCTTGCGCAGTTTCATCGACTTCTCCTGGAAGTCTGAGAGACGCTGCAGGATGGTATCGAGAACACCTCCCACCTCACCCGCCTTGACCATCGCCACGAACAGGTGGTCAAAGGTCTTCGGGTACTTCTCCAGTGCCTCGGAGAAGGTGGATCCGCCCTCGACATCTTCGGTCACCTGATTCAGCTGATCCTGGAAGGCTCCAGGATTCATCTGATCGGCAAGGATCTTCAGCGATCGAACGATGGGCAATCCCGCGTCCTGAAGGGTCGCAAGCTGCTGGGTAAACTGCACCAACTCCGCCTGGGAAACCCTGCCCCCGAATGGGTTGAGACTTCGACGCTTCTTCTTGCCGCCGGGTGCACCGGCGGCGCCGCCGCCGCCCTTGGATTCACGGATCTTGGTCGGCTTGAGTCCGCGAGACCTCAGTTGCTTGATCGCTTCCTGCTGGGTCGCAGCCTCGATCTTATCGCGTTTCTTCTGCCCTCCCGGGCCCATCGCTTCGTAGTCAAATACGGGCATCTTCTCTGCTCCTTCTGGCCAGGCTCCTTGCCGGGAGCCCGGGGACACATCCTAGCGGTCCGATGTCTAGGAAACGATAGTCTCCTTGACTACTTCCTCGATGGTGGTGATCCCATCGTAAATGTGGATCAATCCGGCGTCGCGAAGGGTCTTCATTCCCTCTTCCCGTGCCATCTTCTGAATTTCCTGAGTACTGGCCCCTGTCATGATCAGATCCCGCAATCGGTCCGACATCTGCATGATCTCGAACAGGGCGATCCGGCCCTTGTAGCCAGAATTGTTACATTCCTTGCAACCCTTGCCGTAGAAGAAGGTTCTCCCCGACACATCGGAGCGGGTCAACTCGAGTTCCATCAACATCTCGTCGGTCGGCTCGTACTCCACCTTGCACTTATCACAGACCCTACGAACCAGTCTCTGGGCAACCACCGCCTCGACCGTTGCGGTCAGCAGGAATGCCTCCACCCCCAGGTCGATCAGTCGAATCATCGAAGAGGGTGCATCGTTGGTGTGAAGAGTGGAGAACACGATGTGACCGGTGAGGCTCGCTTCCACGGCGATCTGCGCCGTCTCGAGGTCACGGATCTCACCGACCAGGATCTTGTCCGGGTCCTGACGAAGGATCGCCCGCAGGCATGCTGCGTAGGTCACGTTGATATCTTCGTTGATGGGAATCTGAACGATTCCATCGATGTTGTACTCGACCGGGTCTTCGGTGGTGATGATCTTGGTCGTCGGATCATTCGCCTCGTTGAGGCACGAATACAGAGTTGTCGTCTTTCCCGATCCGGTCGGCCCGGTCACGAGGATGATGCCATTGGGCTTCACGATCAGTTTCCTGAGCAAGTCCAGATCTTTCTGTCGCAGACCGATGTTCTCCAGGTCGAGAGAAACTTGACCTCGGTCGAGGACCCTCATCACCACCGACTCGCCGTACATCGTCGGCAAGGTGGAAACACGAAGGTCCACCGGACGACCGGCGATATTCAGCTCGATACGTCCGTCCTGGGGGAGTCGCGTCTCTGCGATGTCCAGGTTGGACATCACCTTGACCCTCGATACCACGGCTCGCGCCAGCTGGATCGGAGGAGGCATCATCTCGTAGAGAACCCCGTCGACCCGGTATCGCACCTTGAACTCCTTCTCGAACGGTTCGAGATGAATATCCGATGCACGGTCCTTGATCGCCGACAGAAGCACCATGTTGAGCAACTTGACCACTGGAGCGGCGTTCACATCCTTCTCCAGCTGGTCCATGTCCATCATCTCGTGGCGACTATCATCGAGGACTTCGATATCGTCCTTGTCCATCGAGCCGAGCAAACTCTCCATCGATTCCGAACGGTCGGAGTAGTACTTGCTCATCGCTTTTTCGATCGACTCCGGATCGCTCAGCGCTCCCTTGACCTCGACATTGAGCATGAACTTCATGTCATCGAGAGCACTGATGTTCTGTGGATCAGCCAGTGCCAGGGTCAGTACCTTGCCATCAAAATCGACTGGCACGACCTGGTACGTCTCTGCGACGTGAGCAGGGACCATGTCGAGCAGATCGGCAGACACGATCACCTCATCGAGATCGACCGGGTCCATTCCTGACTGCTTGGCGATGGCAGAACGAAGGTCACCGTCGGTGACCAGTCCCTTCTCCGATAGAATTCTACCGAGTGCGCCACCCTTGGCCTTCTGCTCCTGCAGGGCTTCCTGGATATCGAGTTCGGTGATCAGTCCCATCTCCTTGAGGATCTGACCGATTGGCTGTGCCGCCAGTGCCATTTCTCACCTCACCACCTTTGGATCCGGGGCGGTACCGGTTCTAGTGTTCCAGTTAGCTCGAGAATTCCGACGAGTGCGTCACTCTCAGGATTTCTTCGATGGTCGTGATACCCGACAGCAGTTTTCTCACTGCATCCTCCTGCAACGAAACCATTCCCTCACTCCGTGCCTTGGTCCGAAGATCCTTGGTGGGTGATTTGTTGAAGGTCATGTCCCGCAACTCGGATGACATTTCCAGAAGTTCGTAAATTCCGCACCGGCCCTTGTAACCGTTGCTGCACTTGTCACAGCCAACAGGGCGATACAGCGTTTGATCTGCGATTTCAGTGCTGGACAGGCCAACCATGCGAAGTTCCGTCTCGGTCGGTTCGTACGGCTCGCGACACTCCTTACAGAGCAATCGGATCAACCGCTGTCCCATGATGGCCAGCACTGCGGATGCGACCAGGAACGGCTTCACTCCCATGTCGACCAGTCGGGTCAGGGCCGAGGGCGCATCGTTTGTGTGGAGCGTGGAGAACACCAGGTGCCCCGTCAACGCCGCCTGAATTGCGGTGTCAGCGGTTTCCCGGTCACGAATCTCTCCCACCAGGATGATATTCGGTGCCTGACGCATCATTGCTCGCAAGATCCTCGAGAAGTCGAGTCCGATCTCGTGCTTGACCTCTGCCTGATTGATCCCCGTAAGGTTGTATTCGATGGGGTGCTCTGCCGTGATGATCTTCACGTCAGGGCGATTCAGGTCCATCAGCGCCGAATAGAGAGTGGTCGTCTTTCCCGAACCGGTTGGGCCCGTCACCAGGAAGATACCGTTGGGTCTCTTGATGATCTTGTTGAAGCGACCCAGGTCACTCTCGTGGAATCCCAGTTTCTCAAGGTCGACGAGTCCGGCGTCCTTGTCGAGAATCCTCATCACCACACTCTCGCCATGAACACTGGGAATGATCGACACACGAAGGTCGATCTCTTTTCCCTGGATCTTGATCTTGATACGTCCGTCCTGGGGACGACGCTTCTCCGCCATGTCCATTCGAGCCATGATCTTCAGTCGTGAAATCACCGGCCCCTGCAACTTCTTGGGGGGCGAATCCATCACACGACAAACACCGTCGACCCGGTAACGAACCCGCAGATCCGATTCCATCGGCTCGATGTGGATGTCGGATGCCCCATCCTTGAGGGCATTTGCGATGATCATGTGCACCAGCTTGATCACCGGAGCTTCGTTGGCTTCGTTGTCGTCTCCGGCGTAATCCCCCCTACCGAACTCCACGTCGTCGTCAGAACCTGCGTCCGCACCGAGGACCGAATCGTATCCTCCTGCAAGCCTGTAGTAGTCGTCGAGGGCCTCTTCCACCGCCTCTGGAGTCGCCAGAGCGCAATCGACCTCGGTGGAGAGAATGAATCGAAGGTTATCTATCGTGAAGAAATCGAGGGGATCTCCCATGGCGATGACCAGGGTCCTCCCCTTTCTCGCCACCGGAACGATGCTGTGTTCGAGCGCAACTTCTTTGGGAACCGCATCGATGATGTCCTGAGGAATGACGTGCTTGCCAAGATTGGCGAAGGGCAACTGGAAGTGAATTGCCAGCGCCCTCGTCACCTGTTCCTGGGAACAGATCTCGAGGTTGACCAGCGCTTCGCCGATCTTGCAATTCTCCGCCTTCGTGTAGCCGAGCGCTTTCTTGATCTGCTCCTCGGTTACCCACCCTTTTTCAAGAAGGATTTCTCCGACCTTCTTTTTCATGAAGCACCTTTCCTACCTGAATCAGCATCCATTGCAGCCTCAGTCACCGGGTAGATGTAACCGATTCCCGGGCATTTCCTCGTGTGACAACGGCCAGGATCGAGATGAAGAAGATGGACTCGGGATCCACGAGGAATTCCCGAAATGATTCTCGCAACTTCTTCCCGACTCGATCCTTCTGAAAGTTTCGTAGAAACCAGCACACCGCTCCTCAAGAGCGCTCCCCGCGTACAAGGTTTCACCTGGTTCCGTCGTTTCACCCGGTTCCGTAGTCAAAGGCTATCCACCGAAAATGTGGAAAACCTCGACCCGGTTCCTACCCAGAAATCATGGATCCAGCGGAGAGGACTCCCCGGGATCACGGCTCCCTGAGGACGGACCTGCAAACCTGAATCCTACGAGATGGCGGTTCCGAGTCAAGGATCGCCCACTTCTCCGCCCTTTCCGGTAAGGTGCCAGCGGCCAGCCCCGGAAGCCGATTCCTGCCCCATCGGGAGGGGCACTTGCCGCTGCTTCTCCAGCGGTCTAGAATCCCGCCTCGCCAGTCGGGTGGTTTTCTCTCCGGTGTCGGTCCCAGGATCACCGAGAGGTCAAATGAATCACCTGCCTGGATCGCCCGGACTGCCCGGGCATCGGAAAGGTGTGATCCCGATGTGGAGCCCGATCAACCGTAGACAACTGAATTGGAGACCAATCGTGTGGAGTCTCAGATCCCTTGTGCTGTCATTTCTTTGCCTGGCTCTCGTATCTGGCTGTGCCAGTAACGAGGATTGGGTCCGTTTCCGTCCCGATGCGACTTCCCCATTCTCAGGGGTAGAGCAGCCGAACCCGAAGCCATACACCGGCCAGACGAGCCTCATCTATGGCACGTACGAACTCGATGAAGATGTTCAGAACCTTGGCAATGTGGACGGCTACGGCCTCTGGGTCAGTGCCCGGATGAGCGAGTGGTACATCGCACCCGAGTTCGGATTTCTTCAAGCGGAAGAAAATGATGGAGTTCTCGGAAAAGTTCGCGATGCCGAACTCTTCGCCGGTGGTCGCGTCACCGCCGAACTTCCCTTCACTCCCTTTTCCGTCTTCGGGGGTGCCGGCGTCAGTATGCTGACCGTGGATGAATACGATTTCAATGCAGACGAAAATGGCGTTTACTTCCACGGCGGTGCTCTCTTGCACCTCGGAGATAACGCACACCTCGGTTTTGACTACCGTCTCTCCACCTACGATTCGATTTCGGATCGCTCGGTGTTCTCGGTGATGACCGGAGTCAACTGGTAGTCTTCATTCAAGATCTTGAGTAGAAATCAAATCATCGCCTGAATCCCCTGGGAATCAGGCGATGATTTCTTTTACCACCCTGCCAGCGACATCGGTGAGACGGAAATCTCTCCCTGCGTGGCGGTAGGTGAGCTGCTCATGGTTGATACCCAGAAGGTGGAGAATCGTCGCGTGTAAATCGTTGACGTGCACCTTGTTCACCACCGCATGATAGCCGTAATCGTCAGTTTCGCCGTAGGAGATGCCGCCCCGGACTCCGCCACCGGCCATCCACATGGTGAATCCGTGAGGATTGTGGTCGCGCCCATTTCCATCCTGTGCGGTGGGAGTTCTTCCGAACTCACCCCCCCACAACACCAGGGTGTCCTCGAGCAATCCTCGCGTCTTGAGATCCTTGAGTAATCCGGCGATGGGTTTATCCACCTCGAGAGCATTCTTCGAATGCCCCGCCTTCAAATTGCTATGCTGATCCCACTTGTAGGAGTGAGTGCACTGGATGAAACGAACTCCCGCCTCTGCAAATCGGCGAGCCATCAAACATTGACGACCGAAGTTGTCAGTATTCGGCTCATCGATTCCATACATCTCCATGGTGGTCTTCGTCTCACCAGCAAGGTCCATCACCTCCGGTGCTTCCGTCTGCATCTGGAATGCCACCTCGAAGGAACGGATTCGCGCCTCGAGGGAATCGTCAGATCCACGGTCGACTAGATGCTTGCGGTTGATGTCTTCCAGCAAGTCCAGTTGCAACTGCTGCATTCCTTCATTCCAGTGGTCATTCTTCAGGTGATGGATGGTTGCATTCTTGGCCTGTATTCCTGCGTGGCCGATGGGAGTTCCCTGGTAACGTGCGGGAAGGAAAGCACTCGACCAGTTATTGACGCCGCCATGCCCGAGGGTCGGACAGATGGTGATGAATCCCGGAAGATCGGAGTTCTCCTCCCCGAGACCATAGAGAACCCAGGAACCCATACTCGGCCTGACGAAGGTGTCGCTTCCGGTGTGCAATGCCAGCAACGCACCACCATGTGCATCATTGGTGCCGTGCAAACTCTTGACGAAACAGATGTCGTCGACCATCCCGGCCACATGAGGAAACAGGTCGCTGACCCATTGACCCGATTCCCCGTACTGGCGGAACTCCCATGGCGAGCGCAGGACCGGGCCGTATTGCTTGGGATCGGCGAAGGTCACCCGGGGCAACGGGTACGGTAGAGGCTTTCCGTTGTCCTGGATCAGCCTCGGCTTGTAATCGAAGGTATCGAGTTGAGACGGCCCACCATGCATGAAGAGGAAGATGACCCGCTTGGCCCTGGGAGCGAAATGCGGCCCCCCAGGGGTCCCCGCAAAGGAGGGAACGGCCCCCAGCAATCCTTCGAGAGCAAGGCCGCCGAATCCTGCGCAGCAGCCCTTGAGCATCTGCCGTCTAGATATCGAGCTCATCGATTCGAAAATCACTGCAATCTCCAGACTTGAACGCTCGCGGATCAATCGATGTAGAGGAACTCACTCGACGAGAGCAGGACCTGGGCAAATGCCTTCCAGCCTTCATGCTCATCCGAATCTTGCTTCTCCTCGTCGGAAGACTTCTCCAGATAAACCCGGAACTTCTCGACGAATCGAATTGCCTTGTCGATCTCTGCCTCAGAAGCATCTCTCGTCAGTATTTTTCTGTACAGCCAGTGTACTCGCTGTTCCTCCTCATTGCATTCCTCGATGGCAGAGCGGGCCAGCAGTCCAGCGGAGTCGAGGACCATCGGTGAATTGAGGAAGAAGAGTGCCTGATGCGGGACCACCGTCGAATATCTCCTGGCGATGGGCGCAGACGGATCGTTGTAATCAAATGCGCTGAACAGTTCGTACATCGCATTTCTTACCACCGGCAGGTAAACGGAGCGACGCGGCTGGTCATAGGTGGCCTGGTTGTTCGACTGATCGTTGGTGACGTACCCCCGATTTTTCGTCTTCAACAGCGAGCCGCCCATTTCACGGTCGAGTACATCACTGACCGCCAGCACCGAATCCCTGACCGCTTCCGCACGTAACCGCTGGCGATTCTGGCTCCACAACAGTCGATTCTCGGGATCGGTCTCCACCGCCCGCGGGTTTTCGACTACCTGCTGCCTCCAGCTGCTGGTGGTCAAGATCCTGCGTACCAGTTTCTTCACCGACCAGCCGCCAGCGACGAAATCTGCGGCGAGATGATCGAGCAGTTCAGGATGACTTGGTGTGTCGCCACTCAAACCGAAGTTGGATGGTGTCGAGACCAGCGGTGCTCCGAACAGTTCCATCCAGATGCGATTCACTGCCACTCGAGAGGTCAGCGGGTGATCGGGATGAGCCATCCACAGGGCAAGCTCCAGACGTCCGCTCTGCTGCGACGGCGCGACGACGGGAGGCACCAGGCCGTCTGTGATCTGTAATGCTCCTCGTGGCACGGGCTCCTTGGCGAGACGCAGGTGACTTCCGCGGATATGAACCGGCAGGTCGACGATCTTGTCATCCTGTACGCCGAGTACCTTCGTCTGTGCAGGAGGTTTGTCACCATCATGATTATCGAGTGAAGCTTGCGCCTCTTTCAGCGGTTCCTTCAACTCGGAAGGGGCTGATTTCTCGGCGAGCAGCAGTGGTTCGAACCAGGGGCCGGCAGTCGATCTCAACAGTTGCGAAACCTGTTTCAGTTCCTTCTTACGACTGGTACCGCCAGCTCCACGGTTCAGTTCTGCAGCCTCGATCAGTTGCTGATAAAGGGCGGCGACCTCCTCGCTGTCCCTTGGAGCAGCCGGCAGCAATATCTCGCGCGCTGCAGCAGGAACCGCTGCGAGGCTCTCCTCGGTGACCTGCTCCTTCCACCAGGAAGCCAGATCATCACCGCTGGCAACGGGATCTTTCATCAGTCGGATCCATGGACCCCACAGCGGATCTTCACCGAAAATCGGTCTCGAGATGAAGTCGACCCATCCTGCGACGACCAGGGGGTCCTCACTGTCGGGCCACTTCTCTACCGGCACCAGCCGGACGCTATCGAGATGAGGAACCGCTCCCGATCTCTCCAGTCGGATCTCCACCTCTCCCATTTCCAGTTCGATCTGAGCCTGAGACTCCCACCGAAGATGGATCGGGGTCCAACCACCGGTCACCGTCGCGAGAGCCTCCTTGACGATCTCTTCTCCGTTGACCAGCAAGCGCATCGGCCGTTTTTCCATGGCGGCATATCGGACATCCACCGACCACTTTCCTGCGCTGGGCACTTCCAGTTTCCAGGTCGCTTGCTGGATCCCACCATTCACCGAATGCAGTACCGGGATCTGCTCGGTACCATAGTTAGAACGATTTTCACCAAGGGTCGTTGAGGATGCTTCCGTGACTCCCGCCATGGCGATCTGTCGACGAGCGGTGGTGGCGGCGAGCAGGTGGCGGGAAACGCTGGAAGGTAACACCTGCTCCAGGGCAGAACTCAGCTCCGCCTTGGCGTCGTCCCTCGACTTCACCAGCTGCGCTCGCAGCTTCTCCCAATCTTCGCGCACCTTCTTTTGATGCGAACTCTCGATGGAGATCTCACGCCACTTTGCGACCGTCTTGAGGCTCTCCATCGTGCTCGTCGAGCGGAAGATGCCAGCCATGGCATAGTAATCCCTGGCAGGTATCGGATCGAATTTGTGATCGTGACAGCGAGCACAACCGACGGTGAGACCGATGAAGGCTCTCGACACCACATCGAGTTGCTCATCGACGACGTCGATGGCCAGTTTCTCTTCATCCTGTTCCGCCAGCATCTTGGGGCCGAGAGTCAGGAAACCGGTGGCGATCCGCTGATCTTGCCACTGCTGCTCCTGCTCCGGTTCGGGGAGCAGATCCCCTGCGATCTGCTCGATGAGAAACCGGTCGTACGGCTTGTCGGAGTTGAAGGAGCGGATCACGTAATCGCGATATCTCCACGCCTCCCCGAATGCGAGGTTTTCATCGAGTCCGTTGGAGTCTGCGTAGCGGGCAAGGTCGAGCCAGGATCTCGCCCACCGCTCGCCGAAAGTCGGAGACGCGAGCAATCCATCGACATATCGCTCGAACGCATCGGGCTCTTCCGAAGCGAGTAACTCCATCAGGTCTTCATGTCGAAGAGGCAGTCCGGTGAGTTGCTGGTGCGCTCGCCGTGCGAGAACTTCCAGCGATGCGGCGGGAGCCATCTTCAGTTGCTGCCCCTCCAGTTTCTCGAGGATGAAGGCATCGATGGGATCTCGGACCCTGCTCACATCACTCACCACTGGAGCGTCGAAAGCTGTCACCGGCTTGAAGGACCAGTGATTTCTCGACTCATCCATCGAAACCGCTTCCAACCCATTTGAATCTGCATCCGCGGCGGAACTGGCTTCATCCCTCGGGTCCACTGCGCCGGTTCGAATCCACTGGGCCAGAGACTGGATCTCCAGCGTCGTCAGCGTTTCTTGTGGTGGCATCGAAAGATCGGAGTGAGATCCATTGACCACCTTGAGCAGCAGGCTTGCTTCCGGATCTCCGGGGACGATGGCAGGACCGCGCGACCCTCCCATCAGGACACCGTCCCGATGATCGAGGCGCAATTCTCCCTTCAACTCCTTGGCCCTGCCGCTGTGGCAGGAGTAGCAGCGTTGCGCAAGGAGGGGGCGGATCTCCCGTTCAAAGTGATCGAGTGCGGCTGGCGGCAGCGAGGAATCGTCCACCTCTGCAGCGACAACCGGTGACAGTTTCGAGACCATCGCCAGCGACAGGCACAGAGCCGCAAGGAGAGTATTTCTGACGACGAGATTCACCGATCAACACCTCTTCCATGAAGGGAGTTCCACCCCTCCATGCTAGCCTTTTCAGTGCTCCTGAACCACCTGCCGGAGGAGGTGTTGCCCCGGCTCCAGGAACGGGCACAATCAACCGATAGACGGGATATCAATCGGATGATCGCTGTACCAGGACAGACACCACGGCACAGGACCTCTCGACCCAGCAAGCGGGCGGGGATGGCACCTCGATGCCGATTCATCCTGTCGCTGGTGTGCTTGCTGACTGCAGGCTGTTCCATCTCATCTCGATTCCAGCAGAACCTGGAGATCAAACCCACCATCTCTGCTGCTCGCACTGCACCATCTGGTTCGCTGAAGACCGAATCCGCCGGAGCCGTGACCGACTTCAACATCGACGCCCTGGGCCTCTCTGAATCATCGTTGAGTCTTTCCTCTCGGGTTCAGATCGATCATGGCCCCCTGAGGGTATTCGTTGATCACATCCAGAGTTCCAGCGAGACGAGCGGCTTCTTCTCCGGTGCCATCGCGGGAGCGGACCTTCCCGCAGGGAACTACAGTTCGGATGTGGAACTGGGAAGCACCCGACTGCTGATGGCATTCCCCGTGACCCCGCGAGCACGGGGGGAAGAGGGCGATTTCGATGCCCGCCTGCTGGCGGGTCTGGACCTGACGGCGATCCGTATCCATCTCAACTCCACCGTGGATCCTGCCATCTACGCCGAGTTTGACGAGCTGGCTCCGGCTCCTGTGCTCGGCTTGCAGGTCGATGCACCGCTAGCTCCCTCATGGAATCTTAGCGGTATCATCACCTTCCTCCCCCTCGACAAGATCACTGGATACAAGGCGAAGAGCATCGACGGATCGGTTCGTGTCGAATGGAAGCCCGATTCAAGGTGGGATCTTTTTGCCGGTGTCAGAAACCACGGCCTGGAGCTATCCCGGGAAGCAGACGGCAGACCGATCGACCTCGACGTCAATCTTGAACTGATCGAAGTCGGAGTTGGCTTCTCCTTCTAGCCCGCCTCTACAGTTGCGATTCGGGGATCGAAAACTCCACCACACGAAGAAAAACTTGCGGAGTACTGACGGAGATCGGTCCAATCTCAGATGTCGAGACGCCTCGACAATTGTGATTGAAGGATGCGGGCCGGGTCGACACGGTCTCTGACCTCCAGAAATCGATCGAGTTGCGGATACATCTCGCGAAGCAGAGCTGCTGTGAGGGTCGTGTCCTTTGCCAGGTACACCCTGCCTCGAAGAGAAGCCACCATCTCATCCAGTTCT
>CBFIET010000094.1:0-2518 GCA_965661685.1 Planctomycetota bacterium | reverse complement strand
TACCACCGGTCGCCGTGCCTACATCGCCGAGTTTCTGGGTACCTTTGGCATGGTGTTGCTGGGGACCGGGGCGGCGACGATGGATGGACTCGGTTATCGACTGGGTGCCGCCGGCGTCGGTCTGGTGTTTGGACTCGCCGTGATGTCGATGATCCTCATCTTTGGCAAAGCATCCGGTGCCCACATCAATCCGGCGGTGTCGCTGGCGATGGTGGCGGCGGGGAAGTTGCCGGCGAATCGATTGGCCGGGTATCTGATCGTCCAGTGATGCGGTGCCATCGTGGCGAGCGTGGTGATTGCGTTCAGTTTTCCAGAGGCGACATCTATCGGCGAGACGGTGCCCGGTTCGCCGGGACTGCTCGGCTGTCTGGGGCTGGAAGTGTTTTTGACGATGGTGCTGGTCGGCGTGATCTTGTGGATCATCGAACAGCCGTGGGCGCGGGGCCCGATCCCGGCGCTGGTGATCGGTGCCACCGTCGGCTTGGAAGCGTGGTTGGCCGGGCCGTTGTGTGGTGCCTCGATGAATCCTGCACGAAGTCTGGGCCCGGCGATCGTCTCCGGAAATCTAGAGACGCTGTGGATCTACATCGTCGGCCCGGTGACCGGCGCTTGCTGTGCGCTGCTGCTGTTTCGGTGGTTGCGCCCGGTTGGAGGTGCGAGAGAGCACTGCGGCTGAAGGTAGCCATGACCGGCTGTCACGACCTGCTGTCACCGTATTCGTGCCTGTTCGCCAGGATACGCCATAAATTTGGTCCCTGTCCGATCGCTGGCCAGAATCGGATTCAAGTGGGTGGAATCAAGGTGAAATGATGTCTTACAAGAATCTACCGTTGATGTGGATCATCGCAATGTTGCTGGTGGTCAGCAGCAGTTCGATGGTTGCTGCCCAGAAGTCGATGACCCAATCCGCGATGACCCAATCCGCGATGTTCCAGGCAATCTACCAGGGGAAAACGGATGCGGTTCAGGCGCTACTCGACAGTGGTGTCGATATCAACATGCGGTATGAGGTGGAAGGGAAACGAGGTGGACATACTCCTCTCATGGGGGCTGTACTCTACCTGAGCACCCCAGAAATGATTCAGTTCCTCATCGACAGTGGTGCAGAGGTGGATGCCCACTGTGACAAGCAAGCCACTGCGTTGATTTACTGTCTGGGAATTGGCTCGAAGGTATTCAAGACCTTGCTGCCTGTTCCACGTGGTAGCACCCGAACGGATGCGGAACTGGACAGGGCAAAGTATGAAATTGTCAAAGTACTCCTGAACAATGGAGCCGATGTCAACTGGGCGAGACATGAATCGGATCATAGTGATCCAGCGAATCGCAAGGTCAGGCCCAGAGACAGAACCGATGGAACCACTCCGCTGGCGTGGTATCTCCGCAGAGGACATTCAATGTACAAAAGAGATTGGATCTGCACTCCGGAGATGGTCCAGTTGCTCATCGCTCATGGCGCGGATGTAAATGTCAGTACAAGCCCGGAGCGTGAGACTCCCTTGATGTTTTCCGTGGATCAGGGCCCTGAAATCGTCCAGTTGCTCCTGGATGCGGGTGCAAAGATCGAAGCGAAGTGCCGATACGGCGAGATGACTGCGCTGAATCATGCGGCCGATGGAAAAAACGAAACCTCCCTCAGGTCTGCGAAGCTACTGCTCGCAAACGGAGCAGAAATCAACCACCTCTCTAAAGCGGGCTATCCCCTGACTCAAGCTTGCATATCCGGTAACACTTCGATGGTGGAACTGCTGATGGAACATGGTGCCGATGTCAATCCGTCAGGGGGTTTCACACCTTTGATGGGGGCAGCAAGGGGTAGCCAGGTAGAACTGATCGAGTGGCTCCTCAAGGAAGGTGCAGATCCGAATGCCGTCAACAGGAACGGCTGGACTGCCTTGATGGAGGCTATGGAGCTGGAGAACACGGATGGCGAGATCATTGCCATGCTCATCGAGGCGGGAGCGAAAGTGAACGCAAGGTGTGCTGAAGGGAAGACCGCCCTGATGTGTGCACTGATGTGGGCGCCACCGGCGACGATTCGTCAGTTGCTCGATCTGGGAGCGGACGTCCGGATGAAAGACGAGGACGGCTCGACCGCCTTGATGCTTGCGGTCGAGGAATCGTCCGTTGAGGTCGTTGCCATGCTGGTCGAGGCGGGAGCGAAAGTAGACGCAACGAATGCTGAAGGGAAGAGCGCCCTGATGTGGGCAGCGAAGTTTGCGCGCCCGGCGGCGGTTCGTCTGCTACTCGATCAGGGAGCGGACGTCCGGATGAAGGACAAGGCCGGCTCGACCGTCTTGATGATTGCGGCTCAGGGGTATTCCGAGGAATCGCGCGTTGAGGTCGTTGCCATGCTGGTCGAGGCGGGAGCGAAAGTGAACGCAAGGGGTGCTGAAGGGAAGACCGCCCTGATGTGTGCAGCGATGGAATCGATGCCTGGGGTGGTTCGTCAGTTGCTCGACCTGGGAGCGGACGCCCAGCTGAAAGACAAGGCCGGCAAGTGGGCGATCGACTATGC
>CBFIET010000093.1:0-58188 GCA_965661685.1 Planctomycetota bacterium | reverse complement strand
CACAGGAATCGAGGATGCCATCACTATCACAATCAAGGGTCGGATCCGCTGTGATCTGACAGGAGTCGAGGACTCCACTGGAGTCACAATCGAGGGCTGCATCCCCTCCGTACTCGGTGGAGTACTCGCAGAGGTCGAGGGTTCCATCGACATCGCAGTCCTTCGTCGGATCTGCAGTGATTTCGCACTCGTCGATGGTTCCATTCCCATCGCAGTCCGTATCACAATCATCGGGAATCAGGTTGTTGTTGCAGTCGGGAGCTCCAAGAAGCAGAACTTCACAGGAGTCGATGAGATTGTTGCCATTGCAGTCACTACCTCCTGCGATGATCTCGCAGGTGTCAGGGATCCCATTGCCATTGCAGTCCTTGGCTGTCCCCGCACTGACGTCGCAGGCGTCGGGAATACCGTTGCTGTTGCAATCGAGGGCGGTACCTGAGGAGATATCGCACTCGTCAGGAACACCGTTGGTGTCACAATCCTGGCTGGTTCCGTTCGCAATATCGTCGGTGTCTTCGACCGTATTGCCATTGCAATCGACGAGCGGGAAGTTGGGAATCAGCGGCAGCATCGTCGCAGCATTGGCGACGTTGCCAGAACCGGTGCAGATGAAGACACAGATGATGAGTGCCCCGAGATTGCGGGCGACTCCCTGGAGAATACGGGACGGTCCGTTTCTCATAGTTTCCTCCTACTGGACGCCGGCCTGTTCGGGCCGGTGACCCCTTTTTATCCATGCTTCCAATCCGATAACTGCAGATCGGTCGCTGGCGGATCCCATTCCGGATCGGGATGGGCTCTAAAAGATTGAAATTTCTTGCGTACTTACAAAAGCCCGAAACCACCTAAAATCGCCCCCGATGCGGCAATTCATGGCAATTTACGCATACTAACAAAGTCGATTCTCTCGACTCCGGTCATAACCGTCAACTTTATTGTGAATCCAAGCGAATCAGTCATGAAAGTCACCCGAAATTACGCGGGGAATCTTCACTCCTCATCGACATCGGGAAATTTGCCACACCTCTCTCGACAGTACCGATAATGAACAAATAGAGGTGATTTGCCAGAATATTCTGGCGGTATTTTTCAGTTATCGAAGCAAATCCCTGACCCGGTAGAGGAGATCCTGAGCCTCTCTGGGGGAGATTTCGTCAGGATTGATTCCCTTCAGCAGGTCTCGCAAAGGGTCTGAATCCTCCTGAAAGAGGGATGGTTGCTGGATGGGGTGCCCGGAAGTGGAGGGGGCGGCCAGCCCCGTCGGCGTGATGGTCCTCACCCCGTCCATCTCCAGCTCTTCGAGAATTCCACGAGCTCTCTCGATCACCGGATCGGGAATTCCTGCGAGCCTGGCGACATGAATCCCGTAAGACTTGTCAGCGCTCCCCGGAACGATGCGATGCAGGAAGACGATCTCATCTTGCCACTCCTTGACCTCCACATTGAGATTGTGGACCCGATCAGGAAGTTCTCCGGCAAGAGCCACGAGTTCGTGATAGTGAGTGGCGAATAGAGTTCGCGATCTCACTCGCCTGGCAAGATCTTCTGCGATGGCCCATGCGATGGAGATTCCGTCATGGGTGCTGGTCCCCCTCCCCACTTCATCCAGAATCACCAACGATCTCGAAGTTGCGTTATGTAAGATGCGAGCGGTTTCAATCATCTCGACCATGAAGGTGGATTGGCCACGCAACAGATCGTCCGCTGCTCCGACCCTGGTAAAGATACGATCTGCAATTCCGATCCGTGCTTTACTGGCAGGAACGAACGAACCCATCTGAGCGAGTATCGAGATCAACGCAGCCTGACGGATGTAGGTCGATTTTCCCGCCATGTTCGGACCGGTGATCACGGCAAGGGTTCCGTGATCTCCTCCGAGTCTCAGATCATTGGGAGTGAAATCAGTTCGCGCCGTTCCACCACCAACAACAGGATGAATCGCTGCTTCAATCTCGAGTACTGGTTCCTCCAGCAGTTCCGGAGCCACCCACTGTTCATGGCGGGCGACCTCCGCAAGCGCGAGGAACACATCAATCTCGGCAATTCCATCTGCAACCGCCTGTAACAATGAAATCTGATCGGTCAAATCCTCCCTCAGCGACTTGAAGATCGATTCCTCCAGCGCATCCGCTCGCTCCTTCGAACCCAGAACCTTTTGTTCCATCTCCTTCAGATCGGATGTGATGTACCTCTCCGCATTCTTGAGGGTTTGCTTGCGGGTGTACTCGGGAGGAATGCGATCCTTGTGAGAGTGGGTAATCTCGATGTAATAGCCGAAGACACGGTTGTAGCCGACCTTCAGATTGCTGATTCCTGTTCTTTCCTGCTCTCTGCTCTGGAAATTGGCTATCCAGGAGACTCCGTCCCTGGAGACCAGACGGATCTCATCGAGGACAGGATCGAATCCGTCGCGGATCAACCCGCCTTCTGAAATTGTCAGGGGCGGTTCGTCGACAATCGTCTCTTCAATTCGCACGACGATGGCCTGCAAGGCACTCCATTGCAGATCCTCATTCAACTCTCGCATCCGGCGAGGCTCGAGATCTTCGAGGAGTTCCTTCAGCCGCGGAACCACTGCCAGCGAGGACGAGAGCGCTCGAAGATCGCGACCATTGACCTTCCCCATCGGCAACCGCGAAGCCAGCCGCTCGATATCCCGGACACGCTTCAGCGTCTCGCCAAGATTCCCTCGCAACTCATCGTCTCTCACCAGGGACGCTACCGCTGCCTGGCGAGCTCGAATCGGCTCCAGTTCTAGCAGAGGAGCCTGTACCCACTCCCTCATCCACCGAGCTCCCATGGCGGTACGGGTCCTGTCGAGAAGCCCCAGTAGAGAGCCCTTTCGATCGCCTGTCCGAGCCACCTCCACCAGGTCCAGTGCCCGATGGCTGGCAGCGTCGAGGCCGAGTCGATTGCCGAGGCTACCCGCTCGTAGTGCTGTGATGTGCGGGAGAGCCAGTCGCTGGGTCTGTCCCAGGTACTCGATCAGTGCGCCCGCCGAAGCAACACCGTTATGCAGATGCTCGACACCAAACCCGTCGAGAGATCTCAGGGAAAAATGTGCCAGTAACTTCTCTCGTGCCGGTTCAGGTTCGAAATGCCACTCGGGCCATCGCGTCAGGGAACAGGCTGGAAAGTGATTCTGGATCCACTGCAGGTGAGGATCGTTCTCGACATCGAAACCCTCGGGTATCAACATCTCGCGCGGGGCAACGGCCAGAAGCGTCTCGGTTCCCTCCCCCGGATCCAACTCTTCGCAATGAAACCGACCGGTCGAAAGGTCTACCCATGCAAGCCCGACCTTTCCGGAGGTGGTTGGTCGGAGAGCGGCCAGGTGAAGGGGCGTGTGTTCGTCGAGGGAATCCTCGTCGATGAAGGTTCCGGGTGTGACCACCCTTACTACCTCTCTGTCGACGATCCCCTTGGAGGCTCGAGGATCCTCAACCTGTTCGCAGATGGCGACGCGGTGCCCTGCAGCGATCAACCTGCGGATGTAGCCGTCGACACTCTTGACCGGCACTCCCGCCATGGGGATTCGCTCGCCATTTCGATCCTTCGATCGGGAGGTAAGCGTGATCCCGAGCAATTCGGAGACGAGTCGAGCATCGTCGAAAAACATCTCGTAGAAATCCCCCATCCGGAAGAACAAGATCTCCTCCGGATGCTGCGACTTGGCCGCATGGAATTGCTTCATCATCGGTGTTTCTCGAGAGCCCCCACCTCGCCCTGGCGACTGCTCTTCGGATATCAGCGTTTCACCCTGGGTCACCCTTACGACTCCTCTTCCTCGGACCTGCTCACGGCCGATGGGGCATTCTAGCCAATCTGGGGGCCACTGCGAGTCGCCTTGAAGGAGATTACAATCGGGCAGATTTACTGGGTCGATCCGTTCCCATGGGGCCATTCTCACCGGTATCATGGAGATGGTGAGCGAACCCGAGGTGATTTGAATGACCTGGCGATGGAGCACCGCTCCAAGGGCGACAGCCAGCCACTCGAAGATAATATCGGGCCTCTGGCGAAGATACTCTCCGAAAGGACTGACTCTCGATGAGAAGAGCGAAATCGACCCTTGAGCGCTGCCTGGCCTACACAGGATCGATCCTGGTGTCCCTCGGCTTGCTGGGAACATCTCCAGTTCATGGAGACATCATCTCCTGTAGCACTCTCACGGCACCGGTCCCCATCTCGGAAGATGCCGCAAATCCGACCATCGACATCGTCACCGTCACCACCGACGAAGCGGTAGTCGACATCGATGTCTTCGTAGACATCACCCACGACTACATCGACGACGTCACCGTCGAGATCACCTCACCCTCTGGAACCACGGTCAGGATCCATGACGCAGGTGGAGGATCGAACGATTTCATATTCGTCATCTTTGATGACCAGGGTGCTCCGAACGGTTCCATTCCCTGGGACTCCGGCTGCAGGATGCAGCCATCGGGTCCAGGAAGTCTCTCCGACTTGACCGGAGCGGGCTCCGTCGGCGACTGGGCATTGACCTGTCTCGATAGTTACAGTGGAGGTGCCACCGGCGCACTCAACACCTGGTGCCTCAACACCTATGACGGCGGAGTCTCGAATGCAGTACTCGCTGTCGATGATCTTCTGTGTCTCGACATCGGCGGCACCGGAAATGCCGAGGTCACCTGGAGTAATCCGATGACCTACGATGAGATCCAGATCTACATCGGCGGTGCTCTTGTCGACACGCTTGCGGGAGATGCTACCGACTACACTGCAGTCTCCAGTGCTCTTGGCACGACGATGGAGATCTGCTTGCTCCCCACGATCAACGGAGCAACCCCTTGCGCGTCGGAGTGCTGTTCCATAACCACGCAGCCGATGGCTCCCACCATTCAGCAGTGCAACACCCCCGGATCTGTCGTGGGTAACACCGTGCCACAGACCGTGGATGTGATCACCATCACAGATGACATCAGCATCGGAGACCTTCAGATCCAGGTGGATCTGAACCATCCGTTCATCGGAGACCTGACCGTCGACCTTCTCCACGGTGGAACCACGGTGAGGCTACACGATGAAAACGGTGGAGCAGCAACCACCATCGAAGCGATCTTCTGGGATCTCGGTGCAGCACCTGGAACCCTGCCCATCAACTGCGGGTGCCCCCTTCAACCGACTGGACCGGGAGCGCTGATCGACTATGCCGGGACCTCGACTCTGGGGGACTGGACCATCACCGTCGACGATGTGTTCTCCGGCGGTGGCCCACGCATCGGCTCGCTCGATTCCTGGTGCATTCGCGCATTCGAGCAAGGAAGCGTGACCAACCTGGTTTGCGATGCCGCCTCGGGATCGCTGACCGCCGAGATGACCTGGACCAACCCACAGAACTATGACTCCTTCGAGATCTACGCCGACGGAGTACTGGAAGCGCTCATCGCGGACGGAACCACGACCAGCTACACCACCGCACCCCAGACGATCCCATCGAGTGTTCTGTACTGCATCGTTCCCCTGCTTACAGGAGAAGTGATCCCCTCCAACTGTTGCTCCATCGATTATCTGGTCGAACCGATCTCCGATCTGGTCGCCAGCTCGACCGCCGGGACAGGAGAACTGGAAGTTTCATGGACAAATCCCTCCGTCTACGACGAGGTGAGGATCTATGTCGATGGAGGACTTGAAGGCACCGTTACCGGAAACGTCAACAGCTGGTCTGGTGGACCACGCCCGGTGCCGGGAACGGCAGTCGTCTGTATCGAAGCGTTCCAGAACGGCAACGTTGCGGAACTGGTCTGCAAGAATGTTTCCCTGGTGATCGACCGTGACCTGGTCGTCTGCCGCGAACCGGCAACTCCCATCAACCAGGCAGTAAGCCCCGTCACCGATTTCATCCTGGTTACTTCGAACAACCTCATCGGTGATATCGAGGTACAACTCGACGTGCGGCATCCCTTCGTGGGAGACCTGATCGTCGACCTGAGTTCCCCGAGTGGCGTACAGGTCCGCCTCCATGACCTCCTCGGGGGCGCGGACACCGACATGAGCGTCGTATACAGCATAGGAGCCGCAGCCAATGCTGCTCCCTACGACTGCGGCTGCGCCATGGAACCGAGTGGACCGGGCACGATGGAGGATTTCGTCAATACTCCGACGCAAGGCCCCTGGCTGATGAGCATCGAGGACATCTACCCGGGCAATGCCTCTACCTTTGATCGGTGGTGCCTGCTCATCGATGCTGGATGCCAGACGCTTCCACCTCAGGATGTCACCGCTACAACCAACGGAACCGATGTCACGCTGAACTGGACCAACCCGAACAGTTACGATGAGATCCAGGTACTCCGAAATGGTGTCCTGATCGCATCGGGAGTTCCGGGAACCACCACCTCATTCGTCGACACTCCCACTGCGGGAGCACACGAGTATCGCCTTGTCGGTTTCGACTTTGGTCTCGGATGCAGCAATACCAGTTTGCCTGCCACCGCAGGTGTCTCCATCACCGACGTGGTCTGGATCGGTGAGACTGGCGGAGACATTCTCAGCGGAATCACCCTTGCAGATACACTGACACAACTGGGCAGAACCGTGATGATCATCGATTCCTTCGACGCCGATCTACTGCAGAGCACCGGTGTTCCTGAAGTATTCTGGTGCTGCCTTGGAACCTACCCGGAGCGCTACGAGTTGACCGCGTCAGATGGGATCTTGCTCTCCGAGATTCATACAGGAGACGACGGTCTGAATGGTTCACAGGAGCGTCCTCCCGTCGCCATCTACATCGAGAGCAACGATGCGTGGGCCTACGACACTCCAACTGTCTTTGAACAGTACGACGGTGTCGAGGACCAGGGATATGGCAACGTGGACAATGGAGATGATTCACTCCTGCAACTGGTAGGCGTCGATTCCAGCATGGGACTCGACATGACCGGCCTCGATGCTCCCTATGCTCAGGACTCTCCCGGAAACGACTACACCGATCGACTGGTCCCTTGCGACGTGAACCCCGATCTCGGCGGCAATCAGGCAGGGTTGATCTGGATGGGATCCGATGCATTCGTCGATTACGGAGTCGGAGTTTACTACGACAGCACCATCGCGCCGGTCATCAGCCAGTCGTGGGAACTGGGGGGTTATGCCTCCGACCTGTTCCTGGTGCTGCCCCTCTATCTCACCGCACTGGAAGGATCCGGCCCTCCTCCTGGAAGCGGTTTCTTGCGTGGCGATGTCAACGGTGACGGGGGACAGAATGTCGCCGATGCTGTCTTCCTCCTCGCAAGTCTCTTCGTGCCGGGATCCTCACCGATCAACTGTGACGATGCCGGGGACTGCAATGACGATGGTGGAGTAAACGTGGCGGATGCGGTGTTCCTGTTGTCGAACCTGTTCATTCCCGGATCCACACCGATTCCTGCTCCGAATGGTCCTGACTGCGGTGCCGATCCGTCTTCCGATGGTCTCGACTGCGAACAATCGGGAGCTTGTCCCTAGCGAGGCAAGGCTCGCTTGAGAACCTCGACCACGCCAAGGCAGGCCAACGCTCCCAGGATCCCACCCAGGAGCAGGAGGCGGGTTTGCTCCCCGTCATCTTCCTGGGCCGATTCGTCGGCGGAAGCAGATTCGATCTCATCGGGTTCAACATCCTTGTGCGGCTCCGGCGCAGTTCGATCGCTGGTCTCTCCTTCTTCGGAGTCTACCTCACCAGGAGTTGCAACTTCTCGGGTCGTGGGTCGTGGCAGCGGATCCACGTTTCTGGTGGTTGTCGATCTCGGCAGTTCCGGTTCGAGGATGCTGCTGGTTGGAACGAGACCTCTCGAATCCTCGCTGGAGGTTGCTCGACTCGGACGAGACTCTCTCTCATCCGTCTCCACCTCTGCCACCACTATCACTGGATCACCCAGTCCCAGAATCCCATCGGAACACGCGAGTAACTGAGCTTCGATGGAGTCCACCTTTTGCTCGCATTGAAGTAATCTGCGGCGGATGCGGTCAGCCACCTCTGCCACATCTCGACTGCGAAGGGATCCGTCATCGACCCCCTTGAGGGAACGATCGATCTCCTTCACCCGCGATTCGATCCTCTTCGTGACCGTCTCTCCCTCGTCTGCGAGGTGAAAGGTCTCCTCTCGCAATCGGGAGGAGAGCATCGACCCTTGCTGGCTGGCACGATTCCACCTCTTGATCTTGAGCTGGCATTCCGAGTTGATCGCCCCCAACCGGGCGGCCCTGAGAAGAAGTTCTTCCGCGACCTGTCGATAGCCCTTGAGAATCTCGACTCCTTGCCTGGCATCGCTCTTGGCAGGAATCGGCCGGGACAGAGAAGAAGAGCCCTGCTGGGCATCGGAATTGTCTGTCGAGGTCCGTCTTGCTCCGGGGCGAGCCTCCTCATCGGAACGACTCGCTGAATCTCTTCTGGCCATCCGAGCACGCCTTCTCTCTGCGCGCACCACTTCTCTTGCGGCGACCAGATCCGCTCTCTTCTTGAGGATCTCGGCAGTCCTGGAGGAGGGAAGTGGATCCGATTCCAGAAGATCTTTCCTGGGAATCCTCACCGAATAGCGAGCAGCGAGATTGTCGTTGAAGAGATGGATTTCAAATTCTTCCCCCTTCAACTCCACTTCCGCGACCTCCTTGCGTTCCCGGCCATAGAGGAGAAAGCGAACTTCCTCGAGTACAGGATCTGCTACGGGGCCAGAGAAGGAGGAGGAACGGGACGCTGTCGTAGATTCTGCGCGAAGCCCCAGCCCATCGCTGCTGCAAAGCAACGCTGCGATGAGGGTGATGCACCCGACTCCCCGTGCAGAAATTCCACACGGGTTGAATCCCCGTTTTCGATGTATACAGTTCAAGAGGGCATTTCCTTCCGAGGATCCAGTCTACCTGATCTGGCAGATTGAATCCCCTTCTAATCCCTAACCTGGATGACCGCGATCTGCTCCGCCACCTCGGTGGCACTGGGTCGCAGTTCTGGATCGAGGCAGAGCATTTTTTCGAGGATCTGTTGCCACCGAGATCCCAGCTCGTTTGATTCCATCTCATCGAGATTTCCCCGGGAAATTTTGCGAATTGCATCGGCACCCCGAGATGAGCCAAGCGGATGCTTCCCTTCGGTAACCTCCCTCGCCATCAAGCCCAGCGAATAGATATCGCTGGCGGGGGTCAGCGATTGCTTGCGTGCTTGCTCTGGCGACATGTAACGAGGAGTACCCCACGGCAATCCATCAGGAGTGCTGGTCTCACCAGAATAGCGAGCGATGCCGAAGTCGGCGATCTTGGCACAAACATCGATGGGGAGTTTTCTGAGCCTCTCGATGGCCACCAACCCACGCGGCACTCCTCCAAGGATCTCTCTCTCCGCCTCCTCGATGGCACGACGCTCCCCTGCAGTGGCAGCTTCACGAACGGTAGAACGAGCCTCATCGAGTGATTCGATGAAGGAAGCTCGGTCGTATCGTGATCGCGCCGAAATTGCTGCGATCAGGAACGCCTCGATGGCGGGGCGGTAGCGGCTGCCCTGCCGAAGAAGCCTTCCCCGCTTGACCCACTGGCCAGGATTCATGCGATGGGGAGGTGGGGAGTCCTCGATGAGATCCGCAGCGGCCCCGATCAGTTTTTCTCTCGATGTCTTCGGCACCCTGGCGGCGAGCGCACTTGCGAGTCCTTCGCTGACGGGAGATACGGTTCCATCCCCGTCCTTGATCAGCAATTCGAGATCCAGTGCCTCCGTTACCAGAGAGTGGAGGATTGCCCGATCTTGCTCGATCACTGACGCAATTTGCCGCTCGGTGAGGCTCCCCTGGAAGAGCGAGATCTTTTCCAGCACCTGACGAAGTAGTGGCGTGCTCTTCTCCAGCACTGCCCCGAGGCGGATCGCCTCATCACGACTGCTTTCTCGCAATCGGAGTGGGTACAGGGTGGCACCTCCCTCACCAGGTCTCCACGCCTTGCGGGACAGACTCTTCTCGATACTGAGAAGCAATCGCTTCGGATGCCCATCCGATCCTTCACCGATCCCCAGATGTGAAAGGAACAGCCCCCCCTCACCGCTCCTCGCTTCCAGTAGAATCTCGATCCAGCGGCCTGCAGGCCCGGGGAGCAATCCTCGTAGATGGATTTCCGTGAGGATTCCAGACTCCCTCGCTGCATCGAGGCGGGCGATCCAGTTGCTCTCGTCGGGCCACTGCTGGGGCATGGTTGTGAGCCAGACCATTTGAAAATCCGCCGGTGGCATCGTGAACTCTTCGCCTACATGTACAGCGTCTCCAAATCGCTCTTTCGCTTCCCTCGCCAGGCGGCTCCTTCCGACACCTCTCTCACCGAAGATGAGCACCCAGCTGCGTTGTTGCGACCGAACCACCTCCTCGATGAGGGCCAGTTCGCCACTTCGAGAAACGAATGGCGGATCTTCCAGGTTGGACTCGACCTGTTTGATGTATGCATCGCTGCGTTGTTTCTCCTGGGAGGGATCGGTGAACTCATCCGGCTCCGATTCGAGGAGTTCCGCTTCGTACTTTCCCGGGGAGTCCTGCTCGACCTGCAATACGTTTGCAGGTTTCAGATCTGCGTGTACCACCTCGTTCTCATGCGCGGCAACGAGACCCAGAGCGACCTGGCGAATCACTTCCAGACCTTCGGCAGGATTCTTCGAAAGACGCTGGATACTCCCCGAAAGATCTCCTCCCCCCACCCACTCCATCACCTGCACTGACGAGCCAGCGAAGATGCCTTCATCGAGAACCCTGACCACATTGGGGTGATCGATTCCACGACCGATAGCTGCCTCCCGCGCATGCAATCTTTGCAATAGCTGGGCGCGATCTCCCGCCTCGGAGAGGATCTTCTTGACCGCGACGGTACAACCCAGATCACGATCGAGCGCTCTCAACACCTGCCCCATCCCACCAGAGCCGATCTTCTCGACCTGACTCCAGCGGTCTCCTGCCAGCAGTTCGGTCTGCGGCTGACAAAAACACAGTTCAACGGTTCCGATGCGAATTCGATCGCCCCCCCGTAACGAGGTCTCGTCGATCACTTTTCTGGGTGGCTGTCCCGACACCAACAGCCAGGTGCCGTTGCTCGAGTTCAGATCTCGAACCCACACGGCTCCTTCATGATGTCGGATGCAGGCGTGGGATCTCGAGACTCCCGGCTCCGCAATTCGAAGGGAACTCCCAGGTGCCCGCCCGATGATGAAATCCCCGGATTCCGGGATCAGATGGCGAGTTCTCTCATCGCCTGTTTCTTCAAGCCAGTTCATGGCACGGATGCTGCCCTCCACACCGATTTCCTGCAACCGTTGATGGAATTCCTCGTCAATCCTCGACCAGTCCCCACCACCGACACGGCATGATACGATCATGACGACCCACACGGCCCACATCCGATACCCCGGAGCGGGAGAATCGATACAGAAAGGCCCGTCTTGCAGTTGATCCTGGTCTCGCACCCCCCCGTCGGAGCCGACAAACTGGCACGTAGCCTGGTCGATGATGGTCTCGCCGCGTGCGTCAACATCGTCCCGGGAGCCCGATCGATCTATCGCTGGGAGAACAAGACCCATGACGAACAGGAAGTTCTTCTCCTGGTCAAATCCGCACGAGAGCCGGTGGAGGAACTGGTCGATGTCATCTCGAATCGCCACCCTTTCGATTGCCCTGAGGTCATCGTGATTCCCGTCACCGGTGGATTGCAGCGCTACATTCAATGGGTGGAAGAGACCAGTTCGAGAGGAGATTCAGGGTGATCCAGCTAGACGAAGTGAGAGAGCAGATTCTTCAGCGCATCCAACCTCTGGAGTCGGAGATGGTGCCGCTGATGGATGCCTTTGACAGGACGCTGGCTGCTCCGATTCCGTCACCAGATGCGATTCCCCCTTTTGACAACACTGCCATGGATGGGTTCGTGGTACGGGCGGAGGACACCGTCAATGCAACGCAACAGCAGCCGGTAACCCTACCAGTGGTGGCGACCATCGAGGCGGGAAATCGAGGCGATGAACCTCTCGGAGCAGGTCAAGCGATGCGGATCTACACGGGAGCGGTGATCCCCCCCGGTGGAGACGCCATCGTCCCCTTCGAAAGATGCCGGCAACCGGACCGGTCAACGGTTGTCATCGAGTATCAGGTTGTCGACGGAGCGCACATTCGTCGGTGCGGCGAAGACGTTGTCGCAGGTGAGTCGGTACTCGATCGAGGAACCAGGCTGACTCCGGCAGCAGTGGGACTTCTGGCCAGTGTCGGCGCCCAGGAGGTCTCCGTATTCCGACGCCCACGGGTGGCGATTCACTCCAGCGGTAACGAGTTGGTACCGATCGAGTCGACCCTTCAACCGGGGCAGATCCGCAATTCGAATCAATACTCACTCGCGGCTCGGATCGCCCGCTGGGGAGCGATTCCAGTTCTTCGCCCGGTCCTCCGTGACGACAGGGAACAGATCCGGAAAGGCCTGCAGGAGACCCTCGATCTGAAACCGGATGCCATCGTCACCACCGGCGGCATCAGTGCCGGAGATCTCGACCACATCCGAGACATCGCACGCGAGATGGGAGATGACATCGAGATCAGGAAGGTGTCGATGAAGCCGGGCAAACCGCTGGTCGACGGCTTGATCGACGGCGTGCCATTCTTCGGACTGCCGGGCAATCCCGCAGCAGCCCTGGTTTCCTTCGAGGTCTTCGTCCGCCCGGCACTGGCGAGGATGGAATCGAGAAACGATGGGATCCTCCCGCAACGATGCGGGGTTCTGATGGCAGAGCGTGATTTGATGGCCGGAGATCGCCTGAGGCTACTTCGAGGACGAGCGGTTCCCGACCCGCAAGGTGGACCCGATCACATCGAGATTGCAACCGGTCAGGGATCTCACCTGCTGGCGGGATTCGCCCGGGCTAACTGCTTGATCCAGATCCCCGCCAGTACCGAGGTGCTGCGTCCTGGAGATCGTGTAAACTACTGGTCCTTAACAGATGAAGAGGCCTGATCCGATGTCGAATGACTCCTCCATGACACTTCGTATCGCGGACGCTCACGGAAAGTGTTCGGTGACTCTTTCTGGAGATGGTCCCTGGATCATCGGCCGCGATCCTGCATGTGAAATCCTGATCTCGGATGAACGAGCATCTCGACGCCACGCCAGGATCTCTCGCGGTGAGCGAGGATGGATCGTCGAGGATCTTGGAAGTTCCAATGGAACCGGTCTCGATGGCCGAGCGATCCGCGGAGAAGCCCCCTTTTCCCGCGGATCAACGATCCAGATCGGGGATGCTAAGATCCAGCACAGATCCACCGGGAAGATCGCTGCCACCGACGATCGATCGGGAGTCTCGCGCACCGCCAGTACACAGAAGAAAGAGATCTCGAAGAGAGAGGGATCCTCCCCGACGACGCAAGGAAGAGGAGCCGCAGCACCCAAATCGGTGACACCCAGGATCACCCGGAATCGTACGCAGAACTCCAATCAGGCTGGCACCTTGTTTCTTCTGCTGCTGGCACTGGCAGCCGTCGGCTACAGCCTCAACACCCTGTTCGCACCGGTAGACCCCACAGCAACGACCTCCACCAAGATCACCTCGATCAGTCCAGAGCGAAACGTTGCTGCAAGCGATGAATCCGTCGAAGTTCCTCTTCCCGAGATCGAAGCTACGAAGCCTGCAACTGCGGAGGAGTCCGGAGAAGAGACGACGACGATCACCCGGAGCGAAAAGGACGGCTTTCAACCGGATGCTCGATTCGAGATTCGCTTCGACAATGACGGCTCCGAAGAGACACAGGTGATCGTTGACGAGACGATTCCGGATGTGGTGGTCGTCAGCCGTGAGGACCGAAAGGGCCTCAGCCTGACCCTCATCGACGATGGATGGCCGCCCTCGGAGCGGATCATCGCCTACGAGTATCACCAGAAGGACCACCATGGTGGTCCAACATTCATCGACCGCCGGGGCAAGGAACTGGAACGACGCGGAGCCGCAAACCGGAAGAGTTACCGTGTGATCGCTGTTGAGGTCAAGAACTCCACCGACAGAAGTTCTCTCGTGCAGATCAAGACTCCTCTGCGGAACGATCTGGAACTTCGCTTCACAGTCGAAGCAGGTCATTCCCTGAGAAGATTCATCGCCATAGAAAACCCCGGAAGCGATCCGATCGTGATCGAGATGCTCGACGAAGATGGCGAACCCCTCGATCGGATCGAACGCATCCTGGGTCCGGGACGCATCACCGAGAATGGTCCCGAGGCGGTCGCCATCGCCAGGGAGCGCGAAAGAGAAGAATGGGTTCGCGATCAGTTCCAGTTGCGCCCTCTCGAGATCCACGTTGTCGATGAAAATGGACAGCCGATCGAAGGAGCCAACCTGATACTGCTTTCCAACGAAACCCTCGGAGTCCTGGAAGGTCGCACCGATGCGGAAGGCCTGTGGAGGACGATGGCGATCCCCGGGGAGTGGGCCGTCGTCGCACAGGGTGAGATCGAAGACGAGGTTGACCCCGACGCTCCGACCCAGGTGGTACGACTCCAGCGATACTATCTGCTGCAAGGCACCATCGCAGATGGAGAGAGCTCGGTGATCCTTGCGCCACAGAAGAACACCGTCGTCTCGGTTCAAGATGTCAACGGCAAGGGCCTTCAGGTCGATCAGATGTGGATCACCCCCGAATCGGTAGCGCAGGCCTATACCACGGAGAGAGTTGCGCGCGAGGTTGCTGGTCGCGGCAGGCTCGAATCACAGCGATCCCTCTCCGGGGGACGCTTCCGCTTGCTCCTTTCCGGTGACCCCGTCGACATCTGTGTGCAGGGCCAGACCGCTTCAGCAGAACCATTTTTGATGAGAAACCGAACGGGTGGAGACCGGGACCTGGTGTTGATCACCGTCGTACCCGAGAAGATGGGAAGACTGCAGTACACGGCGGAATCCGCCTTCGGAGGAGCCAGTGATGGCACCGTCGAAGTCATCTCCATCGATGGTTTTCGTGAAAGATTCACCCTCGACACGAAGGTCGCTCGCACTGCCTGGGTACTTCCAGGCACATACCGGCTGGACGTGCGCAGCAAGTTACCGGGAAGGCAGACCAGCCGCTTTCTCCCCTACCGCACCGAACTGAAGACGGGGCAGCGACACGACCTCGAACCACGAGCACCCTGGACACAGATTCTTCACTATGAACGCAAGGGCAAAAATATACAGATGCGACTTTCCCTCTCCGATGCCGGTGGCCGAGTTCTCGAGAAGCCACCGGGAAAGAGGGGATCTCTCGCAGCAGTGGATCAGAGGGGTCAAGTACTGATCGAGAGGAAGATCGGTCCGATGCGCTGGCAGGAGCCCGAGACCTTGCAGCGAGTCGACCTCGATAAGATCCAGATTCAAATTGATGTGCCCTACGGGAACTCGGCCATCCGCGGTCTCGCAACTCCCGAAACTCCAGTCACCATCAACGATTCCGGATCCAGTGCGACCGGCCCCAGCGTCTTCTCCGCACGGATGAAAGCGATGATGCCCGAGGTCGCTCGAAGTCTCAGGGGCTGCAAGGAGCACCTCGGTTGTGCCGATGGAGTTCTCCGCTTGTTGATGGATTTTGACATCTTCCTGCCTCCAGGAGTTGGAGGTCTCGGTGGCGGTGGCGTGATCGTCCTCGACGCTGCAGTACTGCACGAGTACACAGGAATCGGAGACATCTTACCCGGAGCGTATACCCATGAACTCGGTCACAACATCGGGTTCGGTCACGACCCGTACATGCTTCTTGCTGATTGCGGAGTCGATGAGGGAATCTACGGAGAACTCGGCTATCGACTCCTCAACGCCAGCGCATTCCAGAACACCCTGAACTGGTTACTGAACCACGAGAGTGACCGCAGAACTCCCTGGCAGCCGAACCCCTCCGTCTTTGCAGCATTGCGCTTCTTCCATGGCCTTGGAGTCCACCACAAGATGTTCACCGAACGCCGGGCCTCGGAACAAACGTTGAGACTTCACGGTCTTTCGAGCATCGAGAGGATCGCAGCGTTGTACTCCCTCGCACTGGGGAAAAACATCGCGTGGATCTTCCGGGCCAATGGGTGGCCGGTATTTGACGATCGAGTCGATCTGGGGGGGTCTTCGGTGAAGTTTGCCAGATCACATCCCAAACAACTCAACTACAACCGTCTCGACGGATCGATCATCAACGGCTGGTGGATCCGTGGACCGGTCGAGGGTAACGACAAGAAGAGGGATGCGGCCCCCTGGAGACGGGTTGTCTGGCCCACTCCGTTCACCGATCTCAGTGCCGGTGAGGATCCGATCGCCACAAATCGACGCTGGTTACTTTTCAGGAGAATCGTCGTCCGGAAAGATCTCGATGCACGACTCGCCATCGCCACTGATATCAAGATGCAGGTGAAGATCAACGGGGCCGACGTGGGATTCATCGACGCAAGCGCACAGATGAGCCAACCGATGCATGACGAGTTGATGCTCAACAACAAGAAACCATTCCCGATCAAGTTGCTTGCGGGGGAAAACATCATCGAGGTGGCAGCAACCCAGCTCGTGGGCACCCGTGGGTTCAGACTCGAGGTGATGACTCCCGAGGGAACTCCCGTACCGCTGGGCGTGCTCGATGATGGACCTCATGGGGAGAACCTGACCGAGGTCATCGATCGTCTTGACTCCCATCAGCCGCTGATCAATGGCTCTTTCGATGCAGCTGGGTACCTCGACGGCTGGATTGCCGGCGAAGTAGACCCGGGTGGTTCGATTCGTTTCTCCGAAGAAACGGAAGGGTTGCCCATCGAAGGATCCGCCCTCAAGGGTGAGGTCGTAAATCCTGGCGCCGGGGGGATCATCCAGCGGATCGTCGTCACCCCTGGAAAGCGCTATCGAGTTACCGCCCTGGTCAAGGCCGAGAACTTCCAGGGCGAAGCCCTTCTCGGATTCTTCACCGGCCGTCTCGGCTCCTGGACCTCTCGCTCCAAACCGATTCGACGCGACACCGACTGGACACGCATCAGTTTCGAGTGGAGTCCCGGGCTCAGTCGAACCACCTACATCGCCTGTTACCTGAAGGGACTTTCCGGTACGGTGTGGTTCGACCATATTGAGTTCGAGGAGATCTGATGAACCAACCGAGGAATCCACTCGAGGACCGTTGGCCTGCCATGCAGGAAATTTACTCGATGCAGGGTGTTGCTGAACTGCTCCGCTTCATCGATGGGCATGATGATCTGCTGGAGCGCCGGGGCATGTTCCTGATGGCCAGTCAAAGGATTTCAAGTGGCCAGGGAGTCTCTCGCACCCTCGATGACATGATCCAGGTCTCGCGAGCGGCCATCGACGAGTTCACCTCCCAATCGGAAGCGCAGTCGGACCCGGATGAAAAAGAACGGCGTCTCGATGGCGCAAACATCCTCTCCTACAACCTCGCTGCTGATCTTGCCCCTTGCTGGCCGGAGGATGAGGAACCTCGCCTGGAGAGACACTTCAGTGAAGGGATCCGCTGTGCCACCGATTGCCTGCGATGGCGAGAGGAACTGAGCAAGGGACCGGTACCGTTCAGCATGGCCTGGTGGGCACTGGGTGCACACCGGTGTGGAATCTCCGACTGGACCGGTGCCTGTGAGGCATTCCAGAACTCTCTCGACGCTGCGAAGGATCACGCCAGCGAGATGAATGAAGTCACCGAAGCAGGTCCAGGAGCTTCCTTCTCCATCAACATCGCGACCGGCTGGCTGGAATTTGCCCGCTGGAGAAGCGGAGACGAAAGCTCCTATGACAGATTCTTGAAGGTGATCGGCGCTTTTTCTCAGGTTGCCAGTCAGGACGGAGATCTGCAAGATGACGCGCTCCTGGGAATCCAGCAACTCGAGACTGCAGCCACCCGCCTGAAATCTCGCTAGAGCCGTATCTCTTGAATTCTCCCCGAATAAAACCTCTCGAGATCTTGTACGACAGTCCCGAGTTCTGTGCGGTATCGAAGCCCGCAGGATTCAGCACCGTCAGCGAGAGATGGGATCACCAACGGGTTTGCCTCATCGATCTCCTGTGGGATGAGTGGAAACGTACACAACCTGATGCGCCAAAACCTCACGTAGTACATCGCCTCGACAAGGAAACCTCTGGCGTGATCCTGTTCGCTCGAAATGGCGCTGCACAGTCCCATCTGCGCAAGCAGTTCATGGAAAGAGAGGTCCAGAAGGTCTACGGCGCGCTGGTGACCGATCTTCCCTCGCCCGTAGATGGCGAACTGGTCTTCCACGTCGAGGAGAACGGGGCAAGACCCGGTTCGATGAGATTCTGCTCGCGGGGAAAGGAATGCATCACCCGCTACAGGGTGGAAGAGGCGTTTCAACACCACACCTGGGTAGAGGTACAACCGAGGACAGGGCGTACCCATCAGGTACGGATGGCGATGTCGCAGCTGGGGACTCCCTGTATCAAGGATCCCCTCTACGGCGATGGGAACGGGTTATTCCTCTCCAGCTTCAAGCGCAACTATCGCAAGGGAAGAGATGCCCAGGAGCGGCCATTACTGGGCAGATTGGGTCTCCACGCACTCTCCATCTCGCTTCGCAATCCGGCAACGGATGAACTGATGACGATTCGATCAGAGCCACCAAAGGATCTGGCCGCCTCCCTCCGTCAACTACGAAGGTGGTCGAGAAGATGACACCAGAATCGTTGACCGCGCGGTCCTGAACAGGTATTCCTCGACCAGGAGGAGGCGAGACCTTGAATCCAGCTGAGCAGCACCAGGTGCAGGATTGCGTGATCCTGGCTGGAGGACAGGGCTCCCGCATGGGCGGTCCGAAGGCACTGCTGAAGGTCGGCACCTCAACCTTGCTTCACCGACAACACCAGATGCTAACGAAGATCTTTCCCCGGGTTTCGATCTCCCTCAGGGACCGATCGATTCTCTCGAAAATCGATCCACTGCCGTGGCACGACATCCTTCTCGACCCCGATCCCAGGCGTTGCCTGCTGGATGTACTGGGGTCCATCATCTCCAGCTGCGCAGCTCCCGTCTTCATCGCAGCAGTCGATCTCCCGATGTTGACCCCGGAGGTCGTGACTCACATCTGTCATCAACACCGACAAGGCGTGTCGGTGCTGGCGGTGACCGATCAGAGAGCGCAACCACTGGCAGCAGTCTGGGATCCATCGGCGATCCAATCCCTTGAACCGGAGGATGGTGATCTCGCACTGCTCGCGTGGGTAAGGAGAGTCCCGACTCGACTGCTCAACTGGCCACAGGACTTCCCGGATGAGATCTCTTCGTCAACGCGAGATCCTTTCCAGAACCTGAATACTCCCCAGGACCTCAGCGATCTGGGGCAATCGGGGTGAGTCCTTCTCCCCTCACTGCCCGTGCACGCCTGATTGAACTCCAACGAAATCTGTCGGAACAGATCCGTAGGGAGATCGATGCCTCGATCATCGATCCCGCGGGTTCCCTACCTCGATGGCGAGAAAAGTACGACCAGGGCACCAAGGGCCCGTTGAAACCGATCTCTCTCGATGACCTGGCTCACAGGACCGAGATGCACCAGATCGTATATTTCGGCGACTATCACACCTTGCGAGAATCGCAGAAGGGCCCCCTCAGAATCATCGAACGGTGGGTAAAGAGGGGGCGACAGGTAGTCCTCGCCACCGAGGCATTCCACATCGATTCGCAACAGATACTCGATCGCTGGAGTACTGGCGA
Source organism: Planctomycetota bacterium (assembly GCA_965661685.1). Classification (GTDB taxonomy): domain Bacteria; phylum Planctomycetota; class UBA8108; order UBA1146; family UBA1146; genus QNYK01. The sequence goes on along the minus strand of CBFIET010000093.1, from coordinate 38,539 downwards.
GATTGACGAAGAAACCCTGCTACGTGAATCGCAGTGGGAATCTCGCTGGGGTTTCCCATGGCGTAATTATTCACTGCAACTCGAGTTCTTCCGCAAACGTGGATTGCCGATCCTCGCTCTCAACTCCGAACCCACCATCGTTGGCGATACCTTTGCTGCTCGAGAGCAGATCACTGCCATGAGATTGATGGAATCAACGAAGCAACATCCGGATGCCATCCATGCGGTGATCTTTGGCGATCTTCACATTGCCCCCGATCACCTCCCGCTGAAGGTATCTACCCTGGCACTCGATCTAAAAACTGCGTCCCCACAACAGGTTTCAATTTTCCAGAACCTGGACCGCGTATACTGGGATCTCGCACACCAAGAGATGGAACAGGACGTCAAGGCGGTACAGATCGGCAGCGACCGCTATTGCCTGGTGAACACGACCCCACTGGTAAAGCACCAGTCGTACCTCAACTGGCAATTGAATGAAGTGGAACTGGAAGAGTCGGTCGGCATCGAGCAGTGGCCGTCAATCTCCTCCTCGGTGATGTCCGATCAGGTATGGATGCTGATCGAATCGATCTGCAATTTTCTGGGCATCCCGACCAAAGGACTCGATGAATTCACCGTCTATACCGGAAGAAACCTCGACCTTCTCGACAGGCTCAATCGCGATCATCGTCTCGACCAGGAGCAGATGGACCTGATCAGTTCACAACTGGAGAGAGAAGAGTCCTGTTACATCCCCGGATCACAGATCATCGTCCTCGGTAATCTGTCGATCCGACACGCAGCAGAAGAAGCGACCCATCACATCAATTTCATCTGTTGTAAGGATCAAGGCGACGCGGTCAATCAGCACGAACACTTCTACGAGATCTCCATCCGGGAAGCGATCGGATACCTCGGAACCAAGGTCATCGACCACAAGCGCAATTGCCTGCAAAGAAATGACCTGGAGGCCCTTGCCAGCGAGCTGAAGGGCCACCGTCTCGATCCAGTTCTCACCTCAACACGTCAGACGGTCAGAGACGCACTGCAATACATCGATTCAGAAGCAAGATGGCTGAAGTCGGGAGGTAGAAGACCTACCCTTCAAGCTCTTGCCACCCGCCATCCCGATGTCGTCATCGGTACCGCACACATCATCGGATACCGTCTCGGCGAGAGTCTCTACCGGGCATTGATGGATGGAAGGTTGAAACGAGAGCAGCTCCGGGAGCTGTTCTCAAGCCGATTGCGGGGAGCTGAGAAATTGAGCGAGGACACCTGGTTCAAATGGACCAGGTTGAGTCACGATGACTCCTCCTCCGAGAGTTCCAGTCGCGGATAGAGAATCCCCGGACTCACCAGGTCTGAGCCGGGAGTCAGAACCGCCTCGGTGCCGATTCTCGTGACGCTTTCCGAGACCTCCGGTGCTGCGGAGTGGAAGGCGGCGGTCAGTTTCCCTGCGCTGGTCGGCAAGAAGGGTACCAGCAGCACGGAAACGGCATGGACCAGCTCCAGCAGTGCTGCGAGATCCGCTCCGCATCGATCGGGATCGGTTTTTCGACTCTTCCACGGCTGCGCCCCGTCAAAGATGCGATTGCCATGCCTGGCGAGCGATACCACCTGATCCAGTGCTTCCCTGAACTTTTGATTCTCCAGGGCGCGACACCACGATTCCCGCGCCTGATCGATCACCTTCAGGACTTCAGCATTCCACTCGGAGTTCTCGACTCCGTGAGGAACGCGAGATTCAAAGTTCTTGGCCGTGAAAGTGAACACACGATGGGCGAGGTTTCCGATCACATCGGAAAGTTCATCATTGTTCCTCTGGATGAAGTCTTCCCAGGTGAAGGAAGAGTCCTTCCCCTCCGGAGCAATTGCAGTCAGATAGTACCGCACTCGATCAGCATCGAAGTCTTCGAGGATCTGATCGGCAGTCACTCCGACACCTTTCGATTTCGAAAACTTCTCGCCCTTGAAGTTGAGGTACTCGTTGGCCGGAATTGATGTAGGTAACTGATACTCCCCATGCCCGAGCAACATCGAAGGCCAGATCACCGCATGAAAGATGATGTTGTCCTTACCGAGGAAGTGGACGATCTCGACATCGTCATCTGCCCACCAGGATTTCCACTCATCTTCCTGCCCTTTGGCCCTGAACATCTCTCGTGTGAATGAGATGTACCCGATGGGGGCATCGAACCAGACGTACAGGACCTTGTCGCTCGCCTCCTCCAGCGGAACCGGAACTCCCCATTCCAGATCGCGCGTGATGCTCCGTGCTGGAAGCCCCTCCCTCACGATACCGCGAGAAAAGTTGCGGACATTGTCGCGCCAGCCGGTGCGGCTCTCGAGCCACTCCTCAAGGCGCTCCTCGTATCGATCGAGGCGGAAGAACCAGTGCCTGGTTCCGATCAGTTCCGGAGTTGACCCACAGTTGGCGCAATGTGGATCGATCAGGCGATCCTGCTCGAATGCCCCTCCGCACGCATCACACTGATCTCCTCTCGCATCCTTGGCACCACAGAGTGGGCAGTCCCCTTCCACGTATCGATCGGGCAGAAACATCTCGCAGCCATCGCAGCGAAACTGATCCGTTACCTTCTCCTCGATATCTCCTCGCTCGAGAATCTTGGTGAAAAACTCCTGTGCAAGTTCGGAGTGGCCTTCACAGGTGGAGGTTCCGCTGTAGTGATCGAAATCGATATCGAGGGAAGAAAAGACCTGCTCCTGTATCGCACGGTAGCGCTTCACCACATCGGGCGGAGTACTCTCCTCCTTCTGGGCAGAGATGGTGATCGGGACACCATGGTCATCGCTACCGCAGATGAATACCGTATCGACCCCCATCAGCTGCAGGAATCGATTGTAGGTATCGGCAGGGAGGTAGACCCCGGCGATGTGTCCCAGATGAGGATGGTTGTTGGCATATGGCAACGCCGCAGTGATGAGGACCCTGCGAGATTTCATCTATTCCCCTTCCAGGCTCCGTCACTCGGCAGGGTCACCGGAAGCCTGGTCTGTCGCTGCTTGCTGAGCCGCCTGGGCGGTCTGAGAGTATGCCATCTGCAAATCCCTCAGCAGATCACGGATCAACTTTTCTTCCTCTGGATCACGATTCCCGGCGGTCTTCTTCTCGAGTACCGACAGCAGGTTGATGCTCTCCTTGGCGAGATTGAGATCGAGCATCCGCTCGCCACTGCGCGGGTCGGGAATCTGGCCGAGGGCCATCAATGCAGGGTAGGCGATCTGCTGCACCAGTGCAGGAAAGAGGGGGTCCCCCTGGGGAGCCTCTCCAGATCCCGCTTCCACGGGTGCGTCTCCCTGCAATTCCTGAGCGATCTTGGCCTTCTCGTCCTGAGCTCGCTTCTTCCAGTCATCGTCGATGCGCTTGTCGGAATCATCCACGACTGGATTTCCTCTCCAGCGCCGCACCGATCAGCCCCCTGAAGAGTGGGTGAGCAGCGAAGGGTTTCGACTGGAACTCCGGGTGATACTGGCATGCCACGAACCATGGGTGATCGACCACCTCGACCACCTCGACAAGGTTGCCGTCCGGTGATTCACCAGCGATTCGCAGCCCCGCTTCCGAAAGCCTGTCGCGGTAGAGATTGTTGAATTCGTAGCGATGACGATGACGCTCTCCCACCTCCGACTTGCCATACACGGAGTGACAGATCGAATCGGAGGAGAAGCGACAGGGCCACGACCCGAGACGCATCGTTCCACCCTTTTCCGACACATCCTCCTGCTCCTCGAGCAAGGTGATGACCGGTTCATTGGTATCCTTGTGGATCTCCGTGGAAGATGCCTCCTCGATACCCAGTACATTTCGGCTGTACTCGATGACTGCTGCGTGCATTCCGTAGCAGATGCCGAGGAAGGGGATCTTGTTCTCTCTGGCGTACTGAATCGAGCGGACCTTTCCTTCCAGGCCACGTTCTCCGAACCCGCCGGGAACCAGGATTCCATCCACTCCTCCCAGCACAGCGGCCGGATCTCCCTCGGCGAGATCCTCTGCCTGGACACGCCGGAATCTCACTCGAGATTTGTGGTGTATTCCTCCGTGGGTCAGTGCTTCGTAGATCGACTTGTAGGAATCGGTCAGTTCGATGTACTTCCCGACGACCGCAATCTCTACCTCCGATTGGGGAGAGCGCAGCGCTTCCACAACCTCGATCCAGCGATCCATGTTGCCAGGTCCGGGTTTGCGCCCGAAGTGCTCGAGGATTCTCAGATCCATCTGCTGCTGTCGCAGAACCAGCGGCAACTCGTAGATGGAAGTCTCTACATCTTTCTCGATGAAGACCGCTTCGTTTGGAACGTTGCAGAAGAGTGCGATCTTGTCGCAGGCTTCCTGCTCGACATCGACCTCGGTACGACAGACGAGGATGTCAGGCAAGATCCCGATCTCCCGCAGACGACCTACGGAGTGCTGTGTCGGCTTCGTCTTGATCTCGCCGCTGGCACGAAGGAAGGGGAGCAGCGTCAGATGGATGAACAGGGTGTTCTCTCGACCATGCTCGTGGCCGAACTGGCGCAATGCCTCGAGGAAGGGAAGGCTTTCGATGTCACCTACCGTTCCCCCCACCTCGGTGATCACCACATCGACATCGGTCGATCCGATCCTGGCGACACTCTCCTTGATCTCATCCGTGATGTGAGGAATTACCTGAACCGTCTTGCCGAGATAATCACCTCTACGTTCACGCTGGATCACCGTCGAGTAGATCTTGCCCGTCGTGTAGTTCGAGTTGGCACTGATCTCGCAGGAGGTAAACCTCTCGTAGTGACCGAGATCGAGGTCGGTCTCCGCTCCATCGGGAGTGACGTAAACCTCTCCATGCTGAAACGGGCTCATCGTGCCTGGATCCACATTGATGTATGGATCAAACTTCTGAAGAGCGACCTTCAACCCATGACTCTCCAGCAAGGAGCCGATGGCTGCACTTGTGAGTCCTTTACCCAGGCTTGAAACCACTCCACCAGTGACGAAAATGTATTGAGTCATGACCTATCGTCCGTTCCCCCTCGATCCGGTTGATCCACGGGAATCTTCCCGCTCTCTCCCGGACCGCTTTGACCTTCTCGTGCCTTGCGAATCTTCTCCACGAACCGTCGATAATCTGCTTCGGTGTCGATGCCACTCGCTGCGGAATCAACCAATCCAACCCTGATCTCACACCCTGCTTCGAGCAAACGCAACTGTTCCAGTCGTTCTCGTTGCTCGAGAATCCCCCTCGGCAACCCCGGAAATTGCATCAAGGCCGCTGATCGGAATCCATAGATGCCGATATGTTGCAGCCAGCCCCCCTCTGGGACGCCAATCTCGACATCTGCAGGGACCGGGTTGCGGGTGAATCCGAGCGCTCTCCCCGACTCATCAGCGATCACCTTGACCCGGTTCCGATTGCGAAAATCTGCCTCCGATTGCTCCCCGGAACGCTTCACCGCCAGCGTTGCCACGGAGCTGTCGGGATGCTCCTCCAGCAATCGGAACAGGAATTCAACATGCTGCGGGTCCATCTCTGGCTCATCCCCCTGCACGTTGACCACCAGATCGGTCGGAGAGAGCCCAAGTTGCTGGCAGGCGTGCGCGACACGATCGGTTCCCGTGGGGAGTTCCTCCGGTGTCAGCACCACCTCGCCCCCGAATTTGACCACCGCATCTGCGAGAGTATTTCCATCGGTAGCGACGACCACCCCATCCACGTCTGGAACCTGAAGACAGCGTTCGTGAACGTGACGTATGAGTGGCCAGCCGGTCTCGTCGAGCAGCAGTTTTCCAGGAAGACGCTGCGAGGCAAGACGCGCAGGGATGACGATCAACTTCGCCATGGCAGCAGGATAAGGGTGAGATGCGCTGCTGTCCACCGAGACGCCGTAGCACATCGAGGAGAATCCCGGGCAGCGACGATCAGATGGCCGGCACCCTGGCGAGGGTTTCGTGCAACTCCTCCACCCTGTCGAGCATCGCCCTCATGGGGAAGTGGGACCTGACATGCTCCACACCCAGGGTCACCTGCTTGCGAGCTCGTAGCGGATCCGCCAGCAACCTTGCACCCTCCTGGGCCAGCGCTTCTGGATCTCCCGGACGGACCAGGGTACAGATCCCCTCCTCTCCGAGCAGCGACAGTACTTCGCCTCCACCGGTGGCGATGGTCGGGATCCCTCTCGCCAATCCCTCCAGCATGTGGAGTCCGGTTCCACCCCAATCGCTCACCAGCATCAAGACGTCAAAAGCTCGATACACCGCATCGACATCGGCTGGCGGAGCTGCGAAGGTCAGGTGCCCCTCCAGATCCATCGACTTGCACACCGATCTCAGGCGTCGCTCATCAGGTCCCTCTCCCAGCACCGTGAAGATCACATCATTGATCTTGCTACGAAGCAGGCTGGCGGCCTTGAGGAAGTCATCGAGACGGCGCCCCTTGTCGAGCCTACCGACGGTTCCGATGACTGGAATCCCACGCGGTTTCCACGGCTCCTCGTCGCCCTCGGGGATCTCGATGCCGTAGGGGATGACGCGGATCTTCTCCTTCGAGATCCTCAGTTCGCTGACCAGGTGTTCCCGCAGGTCCTGGTTGACGGCGATGACTGCAGAAGCGTGCTTCGTGGCCCGCGCCGATCGTTCCCTGCTCAACCAGGAGTGGACGGTGTGGACCGTCGGCACCTTGAGAATCGCGGCGAGTCGGACGGTGATTCGCTGCGCTCCAACCCCACCGGTGGCGTGGATCACGTCGGGGGCGAACTCCGTCAGGAACAGCGACAGTTTACGGCGAGCGAGCCATGAGGAGGGATACTCGTAAACATCCACCCCCAGATCGCGGAATCGTGGCAAGAATACCCCTCCGCGGCACACCATCTGGATCTGATGCCCTCGCTGGATGAGACCCTCGACCAGTCCCAGGGCATGGGTCGTGGGAACGGACCAGTCGAGACGACCGGCCACAATCAGGATCTTCATGCTTCCCCCATTCTCCTGCGACCGGAAGCAGGGTACTTGCCCGTCGACATCGGGCAGGATATACGACCAGATAGATATTCACCATCGGGAACAGGTAACCGACGCGGAGTTGCGACCCCTTTCCCCTGCAGGAGGCCCCCTGGGATCTGACTTCATGAGTGACAAACCTCACGATTCCGTCGCCCTGGCCAGTGGTGGCCTCGATTCCACCACCGTCCTCGCCATCGCTGCGTCTCGGGGATACAACCCGCTGCCCCTGACCTTTCGCTACGGTCAGAATCATTCGCTGGAGGTGGAACAGGTCGCCAAGATCACCGCTTCTCTGCAACTGTCCCCTCCACTGATCCTCGATCTCCCCTTCCAGCACATCGGCGGTTCTGCATTACTCGGCTCGTCCCCCATCCCCGGAGAGCCGGAGGAGGGTGCCAGTCAGCGCGATGAGATCCCCTCCACCTACGTGCCGGCGAGAAATCTCGTCTTTCTGTCGCTGGCCGTTGCGGTGGCGGAAGCACGGGGGATTCGAGACATCTGGATCGGGGTCAATGCTCTCGATTACAGCGGCTATCCAGATTGTCGCCCCGAGTTCCTGGAAGCATTCGTGAACGCCGCAAACCACGGCTCGCGAGAGGGCTCGACACGAAGTGACGAGTCGTGGTGGCGCCTCCAGGCCCCGCTGGTCGAGATGACCAAGGCACAGATCATCCGAACCGCCACCGACCTGCAGGTGGATCTCTCCCTGACCCTGTCCTGCTACGACCCCGACGACCGGGGAAGAGCCTGTGGGCGCTGTGACTCCTGTGGACTGCGGCGCAGGGGTTTCCAGGACGCTGCGGTCGAGGACGCGACCAGGTACCAGGAATAGAGATCAGGTACCAGGAATGGAGAAATCGACCGATTCTCCGGCTCCGTTGGCGGTGAATCGCCGACTCCCCTAGAATCTACTGCCTCGGCTATATCTGCTGGTCTCGGTGAAAGGACTCGTCGTGAGCCGCAACATTCTCGTCACTGGCGGTGCCGGATTCATCGGTAGCCACCTGTGTGAAGTTCTACTCGGACGCGGTGACTCCGTCATCTGCCTCGACTCCTTCACCGATGATTACGACCCCACCATCAAGCACTCCAACGTCGACCCCTTGCTGGCGAGGGAGGGATTCGAACTGGTGCAGGGCGACATCCGAGATCGTGATCTCCTCGAGCAGATCGGAAGGACTCGCCAGATCGAGGCGGTGGTACACCTGGCAGCGAAGGCGGGGGTACGTCCGTCGATACGAAACCCAGCTCTCTACGCCGATGTCAATCTCAATGGCACCGCCAACCTGCTGGAGATGGCTCGCATGCACTCCATCGATGATTTCGTCTTCGCTTCTTCCTCCTCTGTGTACGGAGAACGAACCGAAACTCCCTTCCGTGAAACCGATCCGGTGGACCACCCGGTATCGCCCTACGCAGCGACAAAGAAGGCAGGAGAACTTCTGTGCCACTCCTTCCATCATCTCCACGGCATCAACATCTCGTGCCTGAGATTTTTCACGGTATACGGTCCCCGGCAGCGACCGGAGATGGCAATCCACCTCTTCACATCCCTCATCGATCAGGGACTGCCGGTGCCGATGTACGGGGACGGATCTGCAGAACGAGATTTCACCTACGTCGATGACATCATCCAGGGAACCGTCGCAGCCCTTGACCGATGCGACGGATACGAGATCTTCAATCTGGGAAACCATCGGAGCATTCGCCTCGATCAGTTGATCGAGACGATCGCCCGCAGTTGTGGACAGCCCTACACCATCGATGCCCACCCCGATCAATCAGGAGATGTCTCGCGAACCTGTGCCTGTATCGACAAGTCCAGATCGAAACTGGGGTACGAGCCATCGGTTTCAATCGAGGATGGAATCGATCGATTCACGCGCTGGTTTGTCAATCAGGATCAAAAGAGCAAGAGTTGAGCCAGGAGGCCAAATTGTCCACCACTGATCGCATCTCCATGGTCGCCGTGGGGCCGGATGACGCAGCGGAACGCGCTGCCTGGATCGAAGCTCTCGGCAGCGCGATCGATGCAAACTCCTTCTGCCTGGGATCGACGGTGACCCGCTTCGAGGAGGAGTGCAAGACGCGCCTCGGCGTTGCCCATGCCTTCGGGGTGTCGAGTGGAACCGACGGCCTGAAGGTGGCTCTTGCTGCTGTCGGCGTGGTGGCGGGGGACGAGGTGATCGTTCCTGCCTATAGCTTCTTCTCCACCGCATCAGTGGTCGCCCAGCTCGGTGCCACCCCGGTCTTCTGTGATATCGATCCCTCGACCCTGTGCATCGATGCTGAATCGGCGAGGCAAGTCCTCTCCGACAGAACCCGGGCCATCCTGCCGGTTCACCTCTATGGACAGACCGCCGCCATCGACGCGATCCTCGAGATCGCACGGGAACGACAGATCGCAGTGGTCGAGGATGCCGCCCAATCGTTCGGAGTCTTTCACAACGATCGCCCCGCCGGCGCAATCGGGGATGCGGGAGTCTTCTCCTTCTATCCCACCAAGAATCTCGCCGCCGCCGGTGATGCAGGGATGATCGTGTGCCAGGATGAGCAACTGGCTCGCCGCATCGGGCAGTTGAGGGTTCACGGAGATGCCGGTGGATATCGACACGAGATGCTCGGCTGGAATGCACGGATGGACGGTTTCCAGGGGGCGATCCTGTCCCTCCAGTTGCAGCGACTCGATGCCCGACAGGCGATTCGCAAGCGCAACGCAGAAGAGTATCGAGCTGCCCTGGAGCGATACCAGTTACTCGATCAGGTGAAACCACTCGGTCGCACCACCGGCTCCGATCATTGCTGGCACCAGTTCATCGTGCAGGTGGAGTGCCGCGATCAGGTGCGCGAAGGCCTCTCCCGGCTGGGGATCGATACCGGCGTGTACTATCCGGGAACCCTCCCCCAGCAGGGATGCTTCGCAGCGGCAAGTGGGGTAGTTCCGGAACAGTATCCGGTGGCGGATCGGGCGGCACTCACGGTCCTCGCCCTACCCGTCCATCACCGCCTGAAAGAAGGGGATCCGACCCGGGTGGTCCAGTCGCTGTCGGAGGTGATGGCAGCGATCGATCAGGTCTGAATCGCCATCCAGCCAATAAAAATGGGAGGTGACATCAGTAAAGGGGTACTGACGGCCACACTCCCAACAGCGAGGAAGAGTTTGGATAATCACCAGGCCGATCTCTCGATTCCCGCCAGGTAAACTTTACCAAGCAACCACCGTGCCACTCACCGAGCCTTTACAAGGAAATGCCCATATCGCCAAATAGCGGCAAAAGGAGTCCGAAAATAAGGTATTTTGAATTTCAGCCGGTTCGCTTGTCTATAAGTGACTATTGAACTCAACTGTCTAAGCCTACAGGAGTACCGGCCACCCTCAGCCGGCGCTATTGGCCATTTTCAGCCAATCCCGTGGCCTGAAGCGCGCTGAGACGGGAATAAAGTCCCCCCGCAGATCGCAGCTGGTCGTCAGTCCCCTGCTCGACGATTCGGCCGGAGTCGAGTACCACCACCCGGTCGACGTCGCGCACCGTCGAGAGACGGTGAGCCACCACCAGCACCGTACGATCCTTCATCAGCCGCTGCAGTGCCCCGTGAACCCTCTTCTCACTCTCCGAATCGAGGGAGGCGGTCGCCTCATCGAGCAGCAGGATCGGCGCATCCTTGAGGATCGCCCTGGCGATGGTGATGCGCTGCCTTTGCCCCCCGGAGAGGCGGTCCCCCCGCTCCCCGATGACGGTGTCGTAACCGTGAGGAAGGGCGAGGATTTCGTCGTGGACCGAGGCAGCGGTGGCCGCCTCCTCGATCTGCTGATCGGTTGCCTCCGGTGATCCCCCTCGGATGTTGTCCCTCACCGTCGAATGGAACAGGAACGGCTCCTGCCCGACGATGGCGATCTGATCCAGAAGCGAAGAATGGGTCAGCAGTCGATACTCGACCCCATCGATTCTGACCTCGCCCTCGGTAGGTTCCCGGAACCGTGCCAGGATATCGAACAGCGTCGACTTTCCCGATCCAGAAGGTCCGACCAGCGCTACCTGTTCGCCCTTCTTGATCTTCAAGGTGATCTCACTCAGCGCCGGTTCATCCTGTTCATCGTAGCGGTGGGTGATGTTCGAGAACTCGATGCTTTCCCCGAAGGGAACCATCGGCCTCGCCTCGGGACTGTCGACAACCTTGAGTGGAGTGTCCAGAACTTCGAAGATGCGATCGGTTGCCGCCGCAGATTCAGCGATGGTGGTCGCCATCCTTGCCAGGTTCTTGATGGGGGTGTAGCAGGAGAGGATCGCTGCCATGAAGACTGCAAAGTCTCCAAAGGAGATTGCGATCCACCCGGAGGTGATCACGAATCCACCCGCTGCGATGGCGAACGCGGCCATCAGGTTGTAGAGCCCTTCCACCATCGATCTGCCCTTGGCGCGGGCGATCTCGGTACTGACCAGGGCTTTCCGCAGGTCTTCGGAAGTGTCCTCGAACTGCTGCTGACGCTGCTTCTCCATACCGAAGCTCTTGACGACACGGATCCCCGAAAGAAGTTGAGAGATCCCCTCGGTAGTCTCCCCGGCGTGGGACAGAGCACCACGGAAACGACTTCGTACCCTCTTCGCCTGCCGGAACACCGGAATCGCCAGCATCAACAGCAAGGGGATCGCCACCAGGGTCATCTGCCACGAGGCGATGAAGGCGATGGCGAGGGAGAAGAGAATCGTCAATGGACTCTGCAGGATCTCCCCGAACAGGAGTTGTACCGATGCAGAGACACTTGCGACATCCCCAACCGATCGGGACACCACATCGCCATGTCTTCTCGACTCGAAATAATCGATCGATTGGCGAGAGAGGTAGCGGAACAATTTGTTTCTGAGATCAACCACCACCTGGATGCGAACCTTTTGGCCCAGCACCAGTCGATAGAAACTACTGGTAGCAACGACCAGCGACAATACGGCGATGAAGCTGGCGATCGCCAGTAACAACGTCACGTTGCCAGATCCGGGAGAACCGTTGAAGACGGTCACCCTTCCGGTTCCTCGCAACTCTGCGATGACCGCTCCATCCGGTGAGCGAGATCCGGGATCGATACCGAACCCTGACAGTTGATCTGCGGTCAGTTCCCGCGTCGTGCTGTCGACGACGCCGTCCCAGCGAACGAGATTCCCCCGCAGATCTTCTACCGTACCCCCACCGGTGAGTTGCGCCGTGACCAGGTAGGCATCTTCCCAATGCAGTGCAGCCTCCCCCTCTTCTACCTCCGAGGGGAAACCAACCACCAGCGCACTGTCGACACGAAACTGGCTCTCGCTACGGTGCGAGAGTTCGATCTCACCTGGCAGCATCGGCAGGAGGTACTCCTCGAAGAGAGCAACCGTTCGCCCCCTCGATCCATCCTCCCTGGGGGCGATGACCCCGTCGATGACGAGTCCAACCGCACCCAGTCTCAGGCTATTGGAGGCGGCATAGATACTCATCAGGATCAAGATCGCTACAATCGCCCTACGATGAGGAAGTACGTGGCCGAGCAGCCTGATGATTCCGGATCTATTGGTGGTTCCAGCAGCATTCATCCGATCGCCGTTCCCTGTCGTACTTCCCACGCTTTTGACTGCTCTATGAAGATGTAAGCCGCAAGCAGCACGGCGACGATGAAGCCTGGCATGCCGTCGCGATATCCCCTGTCCTTGATGTATCGCACCCAGAACATCGATGCGCTGGCTCGGGTCCAGGAAAGTCTCGATGCCGGCAGGATTTTTCTCTTCCGCAATCCACCCACTTCTCCTCGTGCCAGTGCATCGGCACTCTGTGAGGTGTATCGATTCATCCGTGACAGGAAGTCATGAATCGTCGGGTGCGCGAAGTGAAGCACCATTCCTTTGAGATCACCGACCGATCCTTCGACGAGGGCATCGGAGTGGATCAAGCCGGGGATGTAATCGCCTTCTCCCGCACGAAACAGCCTCAGGTGGCGGTCATTCCAGCCACCATGCTGCAGCCAGCGGCCCAGCAGGTAATGGCGAAATGGGATCCTGAACCCCGACTCCTCGGGGTCCTGTCTCCGCAGGGAATCGATCTCCATCTTCAGTTCATCAGTGACCCGCTCGTCGAGATCGAGCACCAGGACCCACCCCTCCTCGACCCGACTGAGACCGAGCCGACGAATGTCTTCGATCAAGCCCTTTCCCTCCGGCGCATCGATCAACTCCACCGCCGGATGCTCTGCGAGGAGCTGGCGCGAGCCGTCTTTACTACCGTGGTCGATGACGATGATTCGATCTGCCCAGCCGACATTTTCGAGCCACGGCTCGATGTTCTCTCGCTCGTTCAGAACGGCGGCGACGATGGTCAAGGATGCCGCTGGAATCTCCATCCGGGAGATGGAAGTGATCGCGGTGGTGGATTGAGACAACGGCGAACCTCCTCTCCTGGACAACATCGGCGGATCTTCTCAAGGATGCTGCGGGGACAACTCCTCAGCGTCAACCGGACCGACAATCCTGTGCCGATGAATTCGGGCTCAGATGCCCTTCTTTCGGCGCTTTCGCCGTTCTCTGAGCAACTTCTTCAGATCTTCAGATTCGTCCTGCTGCTCTTCCTCGGCAGACTCATCCGCTCCTTCTCGGGCAGATCGGTCGCGATCGAGTGGCACCGTCTCCCGACGGCTCGCCGCGATGGTGCGCCGGGGAGCAGGATCTGAAGCCCCGTCGACCGACTCCTCGGTGGCGATCGGCCTGGCGCTACGACCCGGCATCTGGAACTGCACCCTCCGTACCACGATGTCGATGAAAAAGAGAAACAGGCCGATGCTCGCCAGCATCTGCCACAGGCTCTTGCGGTCCTTGCGACTGGGCAGAGACCGATCGAGCAGATCGTCCTGGTCTGTCAGTACCCGGCCACCGGACGCTTCTGCGATCTGACGCAGAAGTTCGATGTTGCTGCTGAGTACTCGATACTCCGCAGGATATCCGACGGTGATCACCTTCGTCTGTCCACCTCTGGATCCCTTCCCGTCTTCATAGTTCGAGCGAATCAGATAGCTTCCCTCCTGATCTGCTGGAAACTTACCGATGTATCTACCCGGGGCCTGTTGATTCAACTCGATGCTGGAACTGGTGAGATCGGGTCCGATCAGGACTCCCTGTAGATCCAGCCCATCGAGAAAGCGACCGTCCGCATCGATGGCGTCGACGATCACGACACCTTCATCTCCCTCAACGGTGTGAGAGATCTCCAGGACGCTCTCCTCGACCTCTCGGGAAATCGATCTCACCAGTTGTGTCCAGAATGTCGAGTTGCCACCCCAGCCCTGCCAGTCGGCACTCCATCGGGAACGAGCATCCGATGTGAATGCTGCGGTCTTCCCCAGCCCGTGCCTGCCCAGCGCCAACACCGGGTCTTCATCCGGGTTGACCAGGACCAACCTGGACATCGGCTTCACCGTAGTGAGCACGATGCCGTGCAGCGGGGGGAATCCGTCAAGTCCTCTAATCGGGTCGGCAACATCGACGATCAGCGGGGTAAATTCTCCTTCGGAGATCAGGTTTTTCCGCACCTGCAGCGCTTCCCTGAAGAAGATCTGCGGTAACGCAGCTGGGTTGCTCACGAAGTAGAAGCGACCGCCGGTCTGGGAAGCGATCTTCTTCATCGTCCCGGTACCGGAAGGACCCGAGTGGGGGTTGATGCAGATGGTCGAAATCTGAATTCCATTGGCGATGTAACTGTCGATCAACGGCTGAGAAGGAGGCGTGGGATCTCCATCGGAGATCACCACCACGTGCTTGGAATACGCATTTGCTGGCACCAGTGCCTGGATCGCCAGCGTCATCGAGTTTCCAAAGGTGAGCATATCCTCGGGAACCAGTGAATTGATCTGGCGGCTGACTACCGTCGAATCTGCGAGGGGAGCGAGAGGAATCCCCCACAGGTCTACACCTCCTCTGTAGATCAACACGCCGAACAGGTCCTGCGGAGTCAGTGCTTCCGTGGAAGCGTGTGCGATTCTGCGGGCCCACAGATTTCCCTGAGGAAACTCACAGGTGTGAAGAACCACTGCCAGCGCACCGTTGGGTAGTTTCTTCCGCTGCTCGATGTTCATCTTGACCGGCAGCGCATCTTCTACCTTGGTTCCTCTCCAGCCTCCCGCTCCAAAGGAACTGGGACCTCCCACCATCAACAAACCCATACCGGTGGTGTGAACCATCTTTTCCAGCAGTTCGATCTGCTGCGGAAGAAAGTCAAAAGCAGACACGTCATCGAGGATGACCGCCTCGACCCCGTGTAACCCCTCCACCGATGAGCCCATCCCCTGAGGGGTGTATTGATCCACCTCGATGTTTCCCGACACGAGGATCTGGCGCAGCATTTGATCTTCATCGTTGGAGATGACCAAAACCTTTGGACGCTGCAGCGTCCTCACCAGCGCATCTCCGAAGTTATTCTGCTTGAGTGAATCAGTTCCCTCGGCAGTCTCCACGGCGATCGACAGTCGCTGGAGAGCGCTCTCCCCGGCGACCAGTGGAAAGACCTGCCGATTTCTGCCCGGCTCGAGTGTGACCGATCGGCGCTCGATCACCTCTGATCCTTCCGAAAGTATCACCGTGGCCTCGGTGGTATCGCTCGACCAGATCACCGAATCCACCGAGTAGGCCTGACCAGGCCTGACCGTCTCGGGGGCCTCCAGGTTTTCCAGGAGAATTTCCTTCTCGTGATCGTAGAAGACGGGAAGGACATCGACGGCGATTCCCGCAGCTGCGAGGTTTTTCGCCTCTCGGAGTGGATCTCCCTCTGTGGAATTGCCGTCACTGATGAGCACCACTCTGCGGAATCCCCCGGGAGCAGCTCCCTCCAGCGAACTCGCTGCGAATCGCAACGCAGATGCGATGTCGGAGCCACTACGATCGATATCTGCACTGATTCCGCTTCCCAGTCTCATCGCCATCGGCTGCTCCAGTTGCTGCTCCTTTCCGAAGGAAACGAGCGACACCTGGTCGGGGAAGTTCAAGTTACCGATTCGACGAGAGGTCTGTTCTACCATCTCGTCACTGACCAGCCTGGGAACCGAAGCGGATAGATCTCGCAGCACCAGTACACTGACTCCGTCTCCTCCCGACAGGAGAACCATTCGCGAGAGGGCAAGAATCAGTGCGGAGATCGCCACGCATCTGAGTACCAGTGCCAGCCTTTGAACCGCCGGGGGTAACCCTGCTCGACTGCGCAATGTGAAATAGATGATCACGGCCAGGAGCGGAACCAGGGCGAGCAGCCACCGTGGAGATTCGAAATCGATGGGCAAGATACTCACAGTTTCCTCCCCGGCAACTCGACATCTACTACCCGGTGATTGCCGGTATCGGCGATCAGCACCCTTCTCAGTTGCCCCGTCGACTTCACACAAAGCCCCCGCGGTTCACTGAGGCGTCCCCGCCCTCGGCCCACTCCCCCCACCGTATCGAGCCAGTTTCCGCTCGAATCGAAGCGTTGTAATCTGCAACCGGATTTGTCGATGACCACGAAAGAACCATCCCCCACCACATCGACATCGAAGGGTGTATCGAACTGCCCCTGCGATCTTCCTGGCCCGCCTATCGTCTGCAGGTACTCACCATCGAGTGTGAAGCGGAGAATCCTGTGATGCCCGCAATCGACAACCAGCACCGTGCCGTCGACATCGACGGCGAGTCCCTCCGGCCGCAGGAACTGGTCAGGGCCATCTCCCCGCTCTCCCCACACCGCCAGCAATAGTCCCTGGCGATCGAATCGAAAAATACGATCACGTTCTCCGTAAGAAGCGACCAGGATCGAACCGTCGGGAGCCACGTCGATTCCACGAACCAGTTCCAGTCCGCAATCTTCACCGAATCGACGGATCTCATTTCCATCGATATCAAATTCGATGATTCGCATGTAATGGGTATCCGCCACCAGCAGGGTTCCTTCGGCGGTCCCGCACAGATCGATGGGATGACCAGCGGACCATTCCGGAAGCATCCAGACGCTTTGAAGGATCCCCTCTTCATCGAATCGCTGCGCTCTGCCGCTTCGATCGATGACGACACAACCATTTCCTGGAATGGATTCGATGGCTCGGGGTTGAAAGAAGCGGCCCACCCCCCGGCCAGGTCCGCCGATGACGGTCACGTCCGAGAGTGGTTTCTCGAGATCACTGCTCGACCCACAAGAGACCAGGCACATCGAGGACACGACCAACAAGGACTGGATCCAGGTCCTCGCAACCATGCTATTGCTCCCCCGTCCGGGCTTCGTAGCGCCACGGAAATCCGAGATGGATCAATCCTCGGTTCTTCCCTTGAGGCGATCGAAGTAATCCTCGGCAAGTTGACGAAGAGTCGCAGGCACTCGTTGACGGTCGAGATCGGACTCCGCGATGCGGGAGCTCGCCTCCACTGCTTCCTGGAGGGAAACCCTGGCGTCTCCAGCGGGAGCTTCACCCTCGACCAGGATCGTCGCCACCGTCACTCCACCTCGCCCGCCACCATTCAGCGTCTCGGGTTGGTTCTCTGTATCCCCATCCTTGGCCTCCGGTCGCGTCCCGCCACCGGCACCCAGTTGCAAACCCTGCCCTGCTCCTCCCGCACTGCCCCCCGCTCCCGGCTTGGTGGCTACAGTCGATCCAGGTTTTTGATTCATGGTGTGAACGAAACTTCGCTCACCGGGGGTGCCACTTCAGGTGCCACCGCCCGACTTCGCCTGTCAGGTTCCCGCAAGGCAGTCGGGACAGATCTCCGGAGGTGGCCCATCGGGCCATTCTGTGGGGAGTGCACTCAACTCGGCCTCGGTGAACTGGATCTGCTGCCGGGCGTGATCGAGAAGATCAGACTCTCTCATCAACTTCGCCAGTTGATCCAGTTTCTCGGCGAGTTGCTTCTGCTCCTCAGGCGTCAGTGGTTTCGACTCGCCGGAGGAATCCCCGAGCTTCTTGGTCAGGCTGTCGGGAAGACCCAGCGACCTGGCGAGGGCCTTGAGATCGTTTCTCGCCTGCTTCCCTTCCGACCCGGACTTGCCAGCGGCTTTCTTCAACTCCTGAAGTTGCTGAGCAGCACGGCCCAGTTCCCCCTTCTGAAGTGCTTTCGCCAGTTCTTTGCCCACCTCGGATGTAGGCTTTGCCTGCTCCTGCGCCGACTGACGGATCCGCTCGGCAGTTCTCCTCGCTCCTTGCAATTCCGGCCGCCTGGAACGATTGGAAACCTGGCGTCGCGATTTCTGGATCTGCCCGACCGCCGCTGGACGCTCGACTTGCAGTTTCTTCCTGGCCATCTCGTGGAGCAATTTCCTGGTTTCCGCATCGATGCCGTGGCGATCCGCCAGTTTTGCCACCTCGCCGAGGCGTCGCTCGAGGGAGGCCACCTTGCGGGTGGTCCGCTGACCTTCACGCTTGTGGCGCAGCTGCTCCTCCTCGATCCCCAGCAGATCCAGACCCGGGATGAAAAGGACCACGATCCACAAAAGCAGCGCAACCAGCACCCTTCTCGGATGACCGGGCAATCCAAGGGGGATCGCCTGGCGGGGATCGACCTGACCGGCGAGCCGTTGAGCATCGGAATCGATCTTCCGTGTCGCCTCATCGCTGAATCCCTCACTGCGAGCCAGTAGGGAAGTGGAGATGGTCTGGGGGATCGACTGATCCTGCTCCGCCTCGACCACCTCGTGGACGGGAGCAACTGTCACCGACAGGAATGAATGGAGGAAGGACAATGCCAGCACCCCCACCGGCAGCCACAACTCGAGGCGTGAATCGACCGGGATTGCCAGGAAGCGATCGAATGCGACGAGGAGCGTCATGGCGACGAGAGCCAGGGCAACCCCGTTACCGAAACCGAATACCACAGCACGCATCCGTTTCCTCATGCGTAACTGTCGAACCAGTTCCTGAACTCTATCCTGTTGCGAAGCCAAGAGGTCCTCATCTCAACACATCATCGCAAATCACCTGAGATCTGCGTCGGGGCGGCGATCGCCTGACCCCATGATAAGGCCTAGCCCCCACATCTTCAAATCAGACTCCACCGCAGTTCCGGTCCATCCAGGGCTCCAGATCCACTCCCAGGCCATCGGCAATCCGATTGATGTGACTGAAGAAGCCGATGATGTGTGTCAGTTCCACCACCGCCGCATCCTCAAACCCGACCCGCTTCAACGATTCGACATCGTCTGCTGACATCTTCGAAGGAGTTCGAGTCAACTTCTCCGTGTAGGCTGCTATCGATCTTCTTCGTTGATCGAGAGTCGACGATCCGGACCGGATCGCTTCTGCGAGTTCCTCTCCTCCAGGATGGGATTGGAGATCTCGCAGGTGTGACTGGATTCAGTAGTGGCAGTCATTGAAGTTACTTGTCATCACCGCAACCCACTCGCGCTCGGCGCGGCTGAGGGTGGTCTCTGGAGCCAGCATCAGTCGCTGGTAGAGGAGCAGGAACGGCTCGAGCAGATCGGGCCGGGGAGACATCACCCGGATGATCTCGGCCACCTCACCCGCTCGTGACTTCGACCCGCTGTAGACACGCTTCAGCGTACCACTGTGATCCTGATCCTCACTCAGGGGCTCGATCCAGGCCATCTGCCACTCCTATCCACTGGCGGGGGGAGTTGCTCTCCGGGCCAGCATCCGATCCACCAGTACCAGTGACATCATCGCCTCGACGATGGGCACTGCCCGGGGAAGTACACAGGGGTCGTGTCGACCCCTACCTTCGAAGTCGACCTCTTGTCCCTGTCGATTGACCGTCTGTTGCGACGTCCCGATCGTCGATGTCGGTTTGAATCCAACACGCAGCCACAGCGGTGCTCCACTGGTGATACCACCCTGCATTCCGCCCGACCGGTTTGACCGCTGCGTCACCCCGCCCGATGCATCCGCCGCAAAAGTGTCGTTGTTCTCGCTTCCGGTACGACGTGTCGATTCGATTCCGTCCCCCATCTCGATGGCAACCGCTGCGGGGATCGAGAGCATCGAGGAAGCCAGAAGAGATTTCACCTTGCCGAAGATCGGATCTCCCCAGCCGGCGGGAACTCCCCTGGCGACGACTCCGATCCAACCTCCGAGGCTGTCGCCGGCATCCCTGGCCTGCTCGATCATCTTGGCATGGGCGAGGGAGGTGGAAGGATCCGGTGACCGGACCTCGGAAGCCTCGACAGTTTCCGCACAGATCTCATCGATGCTGATGCCGTTACGAACGCCGGAAACCTCATCGACCCAGCCGACAATTTCGATGCCGTATTCCCGCTTCAGCATCGAGCGACAGATCGATCCGGCAGCGACACGAGCGGCGGTTTCCCGGGCACTCGCCCTGCCTCCGCCGCGTCGATCTCGATGACCGTAGCGAGCCTCGGTGGTGAAGTCTGCATGACCGGGTCGATACAGTTCGGAGATCTGGTCGTAGTCCTGCGGTCTGGCGTCGACCGATTCGATCCAGATCGCCAGCGGTGATCCGAGACTCTTGCCGTCGAGAACACCGGAGAGGATTCGCGGTTCGTCCGGTTCTTGCCTGGGGGAGGCGAGGGAACCACCCGGTCTTCTCCGTGCCAGTTCAGCACCGATCGTCTCCACCGACACCGGCACCCCTGCCGGTAGACCATCGATGACAACACCGATTCCCGGTCCGTGGGACTCACCCCAGGTCGTGATGCGGAGGTACTCTCCGAAGGTATTACTCATGACAGGAATGTAGTCTGTCCCCGGTCAGATGCCACCCACATCGGCGGGAAACAGCGGAGCAGGTCCCCGTCAGGGGCAGCCGCTCTCGTCGCAGGTGAGTGGATCAACGGTTGGATCGTCTCCGTAATCGGGAAACGGAGAGGGCAACAAGGAACCGCAGCACAAGAAAACGATCAGGAAACCGATTCGAGGCGTAGCGACTGACATCTGAACTTCCAAATCCACCGCACAGAATCCAGCAACGACTGCCGGAAAAGCGAATCATCACATCACCTGGATTCGGCTGTATCCTGCACCCCCGGTTGTAACAAGAACCGGGAAGTTGTTCCCTCATCGTCCGATCACTGCAACCGCGAAATGAAACCGATGAAGCCGCACATCACCGACAACTTAGCGAGCTGGTTCCGGCGATCTCGACAGGAACTCCCCTGGCGTGCTAGCAGCGATCCCTACGCAATCTGGCTCTCGGAAGTGATGCTCCAGCAGACTCGCATCGCGACCGTGATTCCTTACTGGACTCGATTCATGAAATGCTATCCCGACCCGGCTTCCCTGGCCGCGGCTCCCATCGAAGAGGTACTGGAGATGTGGGCTGGACTTGGCTACTACTCCCGGGGAAGAAACTTGCATGACGCCGCCAAGATGATCGTCGAGGAACACGATGGCTTGTTCCCTGAAGATCCACAGCAGGTGCGACGACTTCCTGGGGTCGGGGAATACACCACTGCAGCGATCTGCAGCATCGCCTTCCAGCAACCTCTGGCGGTCATCGATGGCAATGTCGAACGGGTGCTGTGTCGAGTTCATCGCATCGATGGAGACCCGAAGAGTGGTGCGGCGCGAGTCGCCATCGCAGAGGCTGCCAGGGAGGCCCTCGATCGACACGCCCCTGGCGACCACAACCAGGCACTGATGGATCTCGGCAGACGGGTCTGCACCCCACGCAATCCGTCTTGCAGCGACTGTCCCCTGGCAGGGGAGTGTGGCGCTGCGAAGAGCGGCGATGTCACCCGCTGGCCTCAGCCGCGCAAGCGAAGGGCGACGGAGGAACAGTGGTGGGCGGCTGCGGTGATCGTGGCGGCGGACGAGGTGTTGCTGTGGCCCAGCGATGTGGAACTCCTCAAGGGGCAAGCGGGAACCCCCCTGGTGCGACTGGCCGGACCGGAGCAAGACGCAGACACCCTCCTCAAGTTGAAGTTCGAGGAGATGGGGATTCCGGTTCCAGATGTCGTCGGCCACGGCGATCTCTATCAGCACGCCATCACCTATCGAAAACTCCAGGTGCGACCGCTGGTATACCGCTGGAACGGTGCCGTTCCCCCGGGGGTGAAGCGAATCCCACTCCACCGAGCAGACCGGGTTCCAGCTCTTCATCGCAAGGCGATCGCCGCCGCTCAGCAGTTACTGGTGGGAGAACCCTCATGACGATCAGTCCGATTCGTACCGCCGGAGAGTGGAACGCTGCGACCCCGCGAGCGCTGGAGCGAGAAGCTCCGGTGCTGGGGGCAATGATGTGCCCTCCCGATCACTTCGACGTGATCGACGTTCGCAACGTACACATGGCCCAGCACATCGGATCGATCGATCACGATGAAGCGCGGAGACAGTGGAAGACGCTGGTCGACACCATCGAATCGATCGGCCTTCAGGTTCATCCACTGGTCCCCCGTCAAGGAGAGGTGGACGCGGTCTTCACCGCCAATCCCTCTCTGGTCTCCATCGATGGCAGTGGAAACCCGGTGGCGGTACTCGGCCGCATGACCCATCCGAACCGACAACCAGAGAGCCAGCATCACCGTCAATTGATCGAGGAACTGGGCATCCGCTGCCTCGAGATCGATACTGAACTTCCCGGAACGTGGGAAGGAAACGGAGACACCCTGCTGCACCCGGGAAGATCACTACTGTGGTGCGGGGAAGGACCGAGAAGTAACGCCCAGCTCCACCTCGAGGTAGGCCGTATGCTCGGTCACCAGGTGGCTCTTCTGAAACTGCCCGACCCGTGCTTCTATCACCTCGACACGGCGCTGGCGATGATCGATGAAGATCGGGCAGCCGTGGTTCCTGCAGCCTTTGATCGAGATGGAATCGCACTTCTGGAGAGCGCCTTCGACTGCTTGATCGAGGTCGATGAGGAGGAGGCGAGGGATCGACTTGCCTGCAACATGTGGTGTCCCGATCGCCAGCATGTACTGTTACCAGCTGGAGCACCCATCACCGCCGCTCGACTCGCAGAGCAGGGGCTCACGGTGCTGGAGGTGGAAACGGGAGAGTTTCTGAAGTCAGGAGGCAGCGTGTTCTGCATGAGGCAGGAGTTCCGTGAATCGAGCTGATTTCGACAGCCGCGTCAATTCCTTCATCCGCGCCATCGGTCGACCCGCCCCGGAGGGCGTGTTCAATCCGTGGCATGATCGCGATGAGGATCTCGATCTTGCCGGTGCTGCGAAGATTCGCAGGGACAACCTCACCCTCTACCTCCAGGCTCATCGACACGCCCGCGCCATCCTGGTGGGAGAAGCCGCCGGCTGGGCGGGATGTCGCTTCACCGGTATTCCTTTCACCGGGGAAAATCTGTTCGCCGGTCCCGACGCTCTCGAATGGACCACCGGCCTGCCCCTCAGGAGATCTTCCCGTCGGCAAGATCCCTACAAGGAAAGATCCGCCACGGTGGTGTGGGGAGAGATCGCTGGCAATCGAGACATCGTCCTGTGGAATGCGGTGCCGTGGCACCCTCACCGCCCCGACGAACCGTTGACCAACCGCAAGCCGACCCGCTCCGACCAGGAAGCGGGGAAGAAGATCCTGGTGAAATTCCTGGAGATCTTCGAGGATGCGGTACCGGTCGCCATCGGCAGGGTGTCGCAGGGAGTTCTCTCGCAACTGGGAATCGATGCGGGATACATCCGCCACCCCTCGATGGGGGGACACAATCGGTTCCGTGAAGGGGTTCGTCAGCTACAGAAGGACTTCACTTCTCCTTCACGCGCTCGATGAAATCGCCCGTCTCCGTGGAGATCTTGACCAGTTCACCCTCTGTCACGTGATTGGGAATCTTCACCTGTAACCCAGTCTCCAGCGTGGCTGGCTTGAAGACGTTGTTGACCGAATCTCCCTTGAAGCCCGGCTCCGTCTCGGTGATCTGCAACACCACCGCCGAGGGGAGGTCGACCGATACCGGCTTCTCCTGGTAGAAGGTCACCACCACGTGTTCGTTGTGCTTCACGAACGGCATCAGATCGCCGACGAAGTCGTTATGGAGCTGGTACTGCTCGAAGTCCTCCTGGTCCATGAAGACGAAGAACTCGCCATCTGGATAGAGGTACTCGCACTCCTTCTTGTCGAGGAACGCAGTTTCCACCTTGTCGGCAGAACGGAAGCGATGGGTGATGTGGTCGCCTCGCTGGAGATTTTTCAGCTTTGCCTGAACTGCACCCCCACCCTTGGAGAGTTTCTTCTGCTCCAGTTTCACACAGACCCACAGGTCTTCCTCGAACCGAATCACCTGGCCCACCCTCAACTGGGTCGCTGGAACCGCCATCCACTTCTCCTTCTCCTGGTGCTTCGGGGCACCCACTGATGCTCTTCTTCTTCCGGTCAAGTCACTCTCTGGCTGCAGGAAGCATACCACGCTTCGTTGAGACTGCGAATCGACAGCGCTACCAGGTCTCCGACAGAGCTACCCGGTCTCCGACAGAGCTACCCGGTCTCCGACAGAGCTACCCGGTCTCCGACAGAGCTACCCGGTCTCCGACACCGCAACCTCCGCCAGCCCCGTCTCTCCCTCGCGAGAAGCGACGATTGCGCTACCCACCGTGTCACTCCAAACGTTGACCACGGTACGACACATGTCGAGGGGGCGGTCCACTGCCAGCAACAGGGCGGCCCCTTCCAGCGGCAACTTCAGGGCGCTGAGGATGGTCAGCATCATCACCAGCCCCGCCGAGGGGATCCCTGCCGCTCCGACGGAGGCGAGGAAGGCGGACATCACCACCGTCACCTGAGCGCCAAAGGTCAGCTCGAAATCACCGGCAGATGCGTAGTACTGTGCCAGGAACACCACACCGATGCACTCGTAGAGGGCGGTTCCATCCATGTTGACGGTGGCCCCCAGAGGTGCCACGAAGGAGGATGTACGGTTCGAGACCCCACCACGCTTCTCGAGGGTGTTGAGGGTTGTCGGTAACGTCATCGAGGAGGAGGAGGTGGAGAACGCCGTCATCAGGGCAGGACTCATCGCCCTCACCCATTTCAACGGCGAAATTTTTCCCACCGTCTTCAACAGGAGCGGCAAGACCACGCAACTGTGAATGATCAGTGCCAGCATCACCGTCAACATGTACGCACCGAGGGGACGGAAGACATCGAACCCGGTCTCCCCCACCACCTTTACGAGCAGGCAGAAGACCCCGTACGGAACCAGCAACATCACCCACGACGCCATTCGCATGACGACCTCGAAGGCGCCGCCAAACAGATCCAGCATGAATTGCTTCGGCTTCTCGGGGGTTTTCGTGATGAAGAATCCGAATAACAACGAGAAGAAGATCACCTGCAACATGTTGCCGTTACCCGTGAATGACTCGAAGACATTCTCGGGAACCATTCTTCTGAGAATGTCGAGCCAGTTCTCACTCCGCTCTCCGAAGGAGGCATCGGTGGAGATCCCCAGGCGTGCTCCAGTTCCCGGCTGGATCAGATTGACCAGTAGCATTCCCAGTCCTACCGCCAGGAATGAGGTCGTTGCGTAGTAGCCGAAGGTCCTGCCCCCCATGCGACCAAAATCTGATCCACCACCCAGACCGGCGACTCCGGTCACGATGGATGTGACCACCAGCGGCATGATCAACATCTTGAGCAAGCGCATGAAGATGTCGGCGAGGAACTTGAAGGGTGCCAACCACTGCGCTCGGGACGAAGTGGGGTCGAGGGCGACCAGGGCACTCCGCTTGCCGCCCCCGGCGAGATCGACCGTGGCGACCCCCCCGGCACCTCGTTGCGCCAGGAAGTCGAGCAGTGCTTCCCTGGTATCGGTCGCAACCGACGACTCGTCAGTCATTCCTGCATTGATGGTGACCTTCACCACCACATCGCCAGCGCGCAGTGCTTCGCTGGCATCCCTCCCCTTGGGGAGTAACTTCTGCTGGATCTTCCCGACCCGGATCCCCACCGGCTGCCCCTGATCATCGGCAACAACCTGCTCCTCGAAACTGGCTCCGATGGTACCCGGGGCATCGGTGAAGTTCTGCAGTCCCAACCCGACCACGACTCCGGCAATGAGCCAGACCAGGATCTTCCAGTGCTGTTTCATCTTGCTCCTGTCCCGGGAATTCAGCTGGTGATGATGGAGCAGCACATCTGCTCCGGCACCAGATGCTCCTGCATCCGTTTCTCAACATCTTGAGGGGTCAACTCGGAGAGCAGATCGACCACCTCGAAAGGATCGGCATCGAGGAATCGAGTTCCACAGTAACTGCTAGCGATGTGTTCCAGGGAGTTGAATGCACGGAGCAGATATCCGATGGCAGATCGCTTTTGCCTGTGGACATCCTCCACATCGATTCCCCGCTCCCGGATCCGGGTCACCTCCTTGCGGATGACCTCCAGCAATTGATCGGGATCGGCGGAATCGCCACCGCTTGCAGAGTGACCCACATCGGTATGAATCTGGTAGGAGGTACCGAAGGAGTCATCGATCAGCCCCTTGCGATAGAGTTTCTCGAAGAGGGGACCACTCTGACCGAATACGCACTCGAGCATCACCTCGGTGATCAGTTCCTTGCGCATCCGTTCCCGCCCCGAGATCCCCGAATGAAGATCTTTCCAGCCGAACAGGACCTTCGATCGCCCCACGGGCATCTGCTGCAGAACTCGCTGCTGGGCGATCTCCTGTGGCTCGGGGGTGAGTATCTTTTCCACATCCGGCCTGGGCCCGAGATCCTTCTCTGACAGCAGAGAATCGGCGGCATCGAAAAAGCCGCCCTCGTCCTCGTCCCCCACCGCCAGCAGGATCATGTTCGAGGGGTGGTAGAAGGTACTCCAGCAACTGTTGAGGATGTGTGGATCGATGGCTGCGATGGTCTGCTCGGTGCCGGCGATATCCTTCGACACCGGATGATCCCGGTACAGCCCCTCCAGCAGATTGAAGTAAACGCGCCAGCCAGGATTGTCGGCGTACATGCGGATCTCCTGGCCGATGATCCCCTTCTCCTTCTCGACATTCTCGTCAGTAAAATGTGGCTGCTGGACAAATCTCACCAGGTGTTCCAGGCAAGGAAGGAACTGATCGACGCAGGAGAAGAGATAGGTGGTTCCGACGAAGCTGGTGAAGGCGTTGGCACTGGCTCCCATGCGGCTGAACTGCATGAAGGCATCTTCTTCAGGACCCTCGAACATCTTGTGCTCGAGGAAGTGAGCGATTCCGTCGGGAAGGAGTACCTCTTCGCCACCACCGATGCGATATCGATCATCGACGCTTCCGAAGCGTGTCGAGAAACAGGCATAGCGGCGCAGGTAGCCCGGCTTGCGGCAGAATGCCACCGTCGCCCCGCTGGCATGAATCCGCTCGATCACCCTCTCGCCAAGGGTGTCATTCTCGAGAATCTTTTCCTCACCGGTCCAGGTCATCAGTTCTCCTCCGGGGTGAGCAGGTAGACCAGATCAGGCTGCAATCGGTTGGCGGCCTCGACCACCTCGTCTCGAGTCACCGTTGCCACCTTTTCTCGAAGGGCTTCCACCGATGGCTGTCGATCTACAAGCCTCGAGATCAGATCGAACTCTGCCAGGGAAGCGGGGGAATCCTGAATCATGCGGAGACGCGACTCCCACGCATTGAGAGTCATCTGCAACTCTTCCGGTGAAAACTCACCGCGCTTCATCACCTCGACCTGTTCCAGGATGCTATCCCTTGCTCGCTCGGTCGAATCACCATCGATTCCGGCGGAGATGAACATCATTCCGTTACTTCCCTCGACATGAGATCCGATCGAGTAGCACAGGCTCTGCTTCTCACGCACCTGGCTGAAGAGGCGCGAGTGAGGGAAACCGCCGAGGATTCCGTTGGTGATCAACATCGCCTCGTGAAGGGGATCCTCGTGCCCGGTGCTTGTCCGCAGGGAGATGACGAGGTTCGCCTGCTGCCCCTGAAACTGCTCCTCCATCTGGCGCATCTGTGCCGATCCCCTCAGCGGGAATCGCTCCGATAGAGCCGTGGTGGGACCACTCTCTTCGCCAAAGAGCGGCATCAGGATCGGTTCCACCGCCGCACGATCCACGTCTCCGCTGAAGTGCACGAACTGATGATAGGAATCGACTGCATCGTGCCACAGCCCGGAGATCGTCTCCGAAGTGGCACCGGCAAGTTCCTCGACGATTCCGTACTCGTGGAATCGCCACGGTTCATCGGGGCAGGTCTCCTCGACACAGCGTTGCAGGGCCCAGGACCTCTTGTTGTCCAGTCGTCCCTCGATACTCCTGCGGTGCTGAGCGATCTCCGTTTCGACGGTTTCTTCGGGAAACTTGCCATCGACCAGATGTGGCTGGTGGATCAACTCCCTGAAGAACTCGACTGCGTCGGCGAGTACCTTCTCTTCACCCGGGAGGCGGGAGTCTTCCGGAAACTCGGCCTGGATCGACAGGATATGTCTCTGCCCGCAGCGATCGATGGAAGCACCGACGCCGAGTCCCCACAGTTCCTCGCTGCGGCGACTGATATCGCGAAGAGTCGGATGGGAAACGGTGCCCCTCAGCAGGCAGGAAGGGACCAGGCAATTCAGTGCTGCGCCAGGTCCAAGATCGGTGACCCAGGAGAGTCTCAGCCGACTCGTCTTTCTTCTGTCCTCCCGGCGAATATGCAAAGACCGACCCGGCGAGATCTCTGTCGTCTCGAATCCTGAGATGCTTCTGGAGGAGGGTCCGCTCAACGATCCTCCCCGCTGGAAGCACCGACGATTTCATCAGAGATCTGCGATTCGAACTTCTCGCAGTCGGGACCGGGAAAGTCAGTCGCCGAGGAGTGAAGCCTGCGGAGAATCGGTACCAGATCGCTGAACTGTGCCGGGGTCAGCGCCTGTCGCCCGTCGGAGAGTGCCTCCTCCGGTCGATCATGGACCTCGATGAGAATGCCGTCCGCCCCCGCTGCGGCAGCGGCTCTGGCAAGTGCTGCTACCCGATAAGCCTCTCCCGACCCATGTGAGGGATCGACGACCACCGGTAGATTGCAGCGCTTCTTCAACTCCGGAATCGCCCCGAGATCGAGGACGACATTGCGTGTCCCTGCCCCGCAGCGGATTCCCCTCTCACACAGGACCACGTTGGGATTTCCCGCCCCGAGGATGTACTCCGCCGCCATCAACAACTCATCGATGGTGGAAGCAAAGCCACGTTTCAGGAGCACCGGTGTCATCCCCTGACCCAGTTCTTTCAGCAGGGAGTAGTTGTGCATGTTGCGGCTTCCGACCTGCAACATATCGGCCACACTGCTGACACGCTCCACCTCTCGTGGGTCGAGGACCTCGGTGACAATTCCCAGCTGATGCTGACGACTGACATCGGCGAGGATCGGCAGCGCTGCTTCACCCAGTCCCTGAAATGCATAGGGTGAGGTGCGCGGCTTGAAGGCACCCCCACGGAAGAGGTCTGCACCTGAATCTGCCACCGCCTCGGCGATGCGAAGGGTCCGCTGCGGATCCTCGACGGCGCAGGGGCCAGCGATGATGGTGAGGGCACCGCCTCCGACGATGGTCGATCCGACCGTCACCGATCGCGTGGCACTGGTGGTGCTCGCTGCCCAGTGAGTCGACGGCTGGCCGACGACGACACACTTCTCGACACCTGGCCAGTGACCGATCGCCAGCGTCTGCAGGGCAGCGATCTCACCGCTGACCTGGAAGTAATGGCGACCTTCTCCCTCGACTGGAATGACGGTTGCACCGTGCGACTCCAGTCGATCGCGAATCTTCCGCCTCAAGGGTGAGGCGAGTCCTGAACTCAGGATCACGATCATTTCAGCAGTATTGCTCTGTTCCATCGTTTCCTCGTGTGACAAAAACCAGACTCGAGAGGTTCATTAGATCGGCAAAGGTGCCTGTCTCCGTGACTATAGAACTACCACGGGGGAACCGTGCCCGGTAGTCAACCGGGGTCATTTGCGATCGAAGCGGCGATCCAGTTCTTGCCACGAGATGAACAGTTCCGAGGGCCTACCATGGGGGCAATTCCACGGCTGAAACGCCTGTTCACGCCCGTTCACCAGATCTTCCTGCGCTTCCGGCGACAGCCGCTGCCCCGCCTTCACCGCCGCCTTGCACGCCATCGTCTGCAGCAATCTCTCCCGCAGGTCGGGGGGCTGTGCACCTGCGCCCCGGACCGGATCGAACTTGACCAGCACCTCTCTCAGCAGATCCGCAGGATTTCTCGCCTCGAAGCCCTGGGGAACCGCTCTCACCAGCGCCATGCCATCGCCAAACTCCTCCGCTTCGAGACCCAGCTCCTGCAGTGCCTCCCGGTACTCGACGAAGAGGGACCACTGCTCCGGATCGAGAGACACCGGTTCCGGTACCAGCAACCCCTGGCTCGAGGTGCCCTGCTCCCGAGCGGCGAGGATCTTCTCGTAGAGGATCTTCTCATGAAGAGCGTGCTGATCGATCACCCTCAGGCCGTCCGTCTCCTCCAGAACCAGGAACGAGTCGCGAACCTGAAAAACAGTCACGGAATCGGAAACGGAATGGGTCTTTCTTACCATCAACTCCGACTCCGACGGCAGCCGCAGTTGATCCGATGGGTCACCGGATGAGTCACCGGATGGGCCACCGGACCCGTAGGAGCCTGAGGACTCACCGATCTGATCGGAATCTCCCCCCGCTTCCACGAGAGTGGACTCAGCGGTTTCCGTGGGAAGAACCGCTTCCGCTGAATCGGTCTGCGTGAGAGGAAGATCCGGTACCGATCCGGTGACCTCCAGGGCATCACGAACCGCTCTACGGATGCGTCGGTGAACATCTTCCCGGTTCCTGAATCGAACCTCTAACTTCGATGGATGAACATTGACGTCCACCTCCTCCGGATCGATCTCGAGGCCGATCACTGCCACCGGATACTGCCCGGGAATCTGAAAACCTCGGAAACCTTCCCGCACCGCATGCTGAAGCACTCGATCTTTCAACGGGCGGCCGTTGAGAAAGGTCCAGATCCCGTCGCCATTTCGCCGCTGGAGATCAGGTCTGGCGATCCACCCTGCGACCCCCTCGTCGCTGACCACCGGCACCATCCTGGAAGCCACTTCGGAGCCGAGTACCTCGGCAATCCGCTCCGGCAGCGATTGATCGGGGGGATAGCGCAGAACGGTACGGCCGTCGTGAGTCAGGGAGAAGCCAACGGTCGGATGCGCCAGTGCTGCCCCCTTCAGGGCAGTGGAACAGCGCGCGACTTCCGCTGAACTGGCCTTCAGGAATCGTCTTCTCGCCGGCACCGCCGAGAACAGTTCCTTGACCTGGATCCTGGTTCCATGCCGCATCGCCACCGGAGGCAACATCTCGATGGCTCCCGCCTTGCCGGTAACACGGTGCGCCATCTCCTCGCCACCAGGTCGGGAGGTGATCTCCACCACCGCCACCGATGCGATGCTCGAGAGAGCCTCACCACGAAAGCCGAGGGTCAGGATCCGGTGCAGATCCTCTGCACTGCTGAGTTTCGAGGTGGCATGACTCTCCAGCGCCATCGGCAACTGGTCGGGAGAGATCCCCTGGCCATCATCGGTGACCTGGATCGACTGCTTGCCGCCATCGACCAGTTCCACATCGATACTGGAGGATCCTGCATCGAGCGAGTTCTCGACCAGTTCTTTCACCACCGAGGAAGGTCGCTCGACCACCTCGCCAGCTGCAATCTGATCGACCAGCAGTGCTGGCAACTTGATGATCTGATTTCCCGGCATGCTCTATCCCGCTCCATCACTCCTGTATCTTGCACTCCTCGAAGCGTAACGCCCCCTCCAGGGTGTTCTCCAGTAACTTCGCCACCGTCATCGGCCCCACGCCGCCAGGCACAGGGGTGATGAAAGCAGCCCTCTCGCTGGCCGCAGCAAATTCTACATCTCCGACGATGGATCCATCGTCGAGTCGGTTGATGCCCACATCGATCACTGCCGCTCCTGGCTTGATCCACTCTCCGAGGATCATCTGCGGTCTTCCCACCGCCGCAACCACCACATCCGCTCGCCCCACATGAGAAGCGAGATCTCGCGTCTTGGAGTGACAGATGGTGACGGTGGCACCCTCAGCAAGCAACAGTTGAGCCACCGGCTTGCCAACGATGTTGGATCGCCCCACCACCACCGCATCTGCTCCCTGCAGTTTCACACCGGCATCGAGCAGCAGGTCGATGCATCCCAGCGGGGTACAGGGGACAAACGCCGGCTGTCCGACGGCGAGTTGACCGGCGTTGACCGGATGGAAGCCATCTGCATCCTTCGATGGAGAGATGCGCAGGAGCAGCGGATCGGAATCGAGTCCAGCTGGCAGGGGAAGTTGCAGCAGGATGCCGTGAACCTCGGGATCATCGTTGAGCTGATCGATCAGTTGCTCGACCTGTTGCTGGGTCGCGTCGACCGGGAGCTGGTGATGGAAGGAACGAATTCCGGTGCGGGCGCAGGCGCGCTCCTTGTTCCTGACGTAGACCGCGCTGGCGGGGTCCTCTCCCACCAGGATCACCCCCAGTCCCGGAGGATGGCCGGCGGCCTCCTCGAAGGCCTGCACCCTGCCCTTCAGACTCTTGCGAATTTCCTTGGCCCTGGCCTTACCGTCGATGATCTGTGCCATCCCTTGTTTCCTCCAGCCTTGTTCAGTTCAGCGTGTCCAGTTTCCACTGCGCCCACCGCTCTTGGCGAGCAGGCGAATGTCATAGATTTCCATCCCGCGATCGACCGCCTTGCACATGTCATAGATGGTCAACAGCCCACCCGAGACTGCGGTGAGGGCTTCCATCTCTACTCCTGTCCTGGCTCGCACACGGGTCGAGACTTGCAGACGAAACCAGGCTGCTTCCGGCCCCACGCCATCTTCGATCTCCACATCGACGTTGTCGAGGGGCAAGGGATGGCAAAGGGGGATCCAGTGGCTGCACTGCTTGGCCGCCTGGATCGCTGCGATCCTGGCCACGGCAACGACATCACCCTTCTTCACCCCACCATCGAGGATCAACTGACGAGTCTCCGCCTTCATGCGGATGAATCCCTCTGCCGTAGCTCTTCGGTCGGTGATTGCTTTGTCCCCGACATCCACCATGTGGGCATTTCCATCTGCATCGATGTGGGAAAGCTGGGAATCACTTCCTGTCGCCATCGATCTCCTCCTACAGTTCTCTTTGCACGACGAATCGGGCGAGTTCTTCGAGGCGATCCCTGGCGAGACACTTCGGTGCAGCGAGGTGCAGTGCTTCGATCGCATCAGCGATCGATTGCTCCGCTCTTTCCTGGACCTGCTGGAAGATCTGCTGATCCCCGAGCCAGAGCAGCAATTGCGCCTGTACCTCGTCCCCGGGCCGCTGCCCATCGTCGACAGCGATCATCTCGAGGAGCAACTTGCGCTGCTCCTCCTCCAGGGAATCCCTGAGGATCAGCAGTGGAAGAGTCATCTTGCCGTTGGCGAGATCGGTCCCCAGTGATTTCCCCACCAGTTCAGGATCCCCCATGACATCGAGGGCATCGTCGGCGATCTGGAATGCAACACCCAGCAAGTTGCCGAATCGCTCCATCGAATCGACCTGATCGGGTGATGCTCCGGAGAGCTGCGCCCCGAGCCGACAGGAGAGACCGTAGAGGATGGCTGTCTTGCGGTGGATGATCTCCTGGTACTGCTGCAGGGTCAGTTCCAGATTGCCGGCATTTCCCACCTGTAGCATCTCCCCGATACAGATATCGCGGGTGCAATCGGCAAGGAGTCGCGCGGCACCTTCCACCTCGGTGGAGATCACGAATCCACGGGCGTAGATGATGTCGCCGAGGAGAATCGCTGCCCGATCACCGTAGCGAGAGTGAATCGTTTCGACCCGTCTACGGATACTCGCCTCGTCGAGGAGGTCGTCGTGGACCAGCGTGGCGGTATGAATCAGTTCGACGACTGCAGCGCACTTGATGTGATCCTGCTCGATCTCCCCGAAGCACCTTCCGGCGAGGAATACGCACGCCGGTCTGATCTGCTTGCCTCGAAATTGAGAGAGGTGCTCCAGCAACTCGTGAACGAATGGTTCACTGGAGGCGAACTCCCCCTCCAGGAAACTCCTCAGTCGAGAGAGGTCCTTCTCGATCGGTTGATAGAGCCGGGCCATCCGTTGCGACCTGTCGATGGGATTCTCTTCGACGGCTCCCCCGCTGCTGGAAGTCACCTGACCTGTCCACCGATGGCAGGCAAATCGTCGATGGGGTGCAACGGCAACTGGAACGCGGCGCTGACACCGCGGTGGAACACCTTTCCTGCGGCGACATTGAGCCCCTGTCCTCGCAGGGTGTCGCGTCGCACGAACGACTCCAGGCCGTCTGCCGCCAGTTTCATCAGATACGGCTGTGTCGCATTGGTCAGGGCAAAGGTCGAGGTTCGAGACACCGCTCCGGGCATGTTCGCCACGCAGTAGTGCACCACACCATCGATGACGAAGGTCGGATCGGCGTGGGTGGTCGGCTTGCAGGTCTCGACGCAGCCTCCCTGATCCACGGCCACATCGACGATCACGGAGCCATTTGGCATCTCCCGCAGCCACTCCCTGGGGACCAGCACCGGCGCACGGTCCCCCGCCACCAACACCGCCCCGATGACCAGATCCGCATCCTTGACCGCCTCGCGGACACTGAACGGCGTCGAGAAGCAGGTGTTCACATTGGCTGGCATCGTGTCATCGAGATAGCGGAGTCGTTCGAGGTCGATATCGAAAATCTTCACCCGTGCACCGAGGCCTGCTGCCATGCGAGCCGCATTGGCTCCCACCACTCCACCCCCCAGTACCACCACACGACCAGGCTCCACTCCGGGAACTCCCGGTAGCAAGACACCCCGTCCACCATTCTGACATTGCAAGTTTCTCGCTCCGGCGAGCACCGACATGCGACCTGCAACCTCACTCATGGGGGTCAACAGAGGAAGTGATCCTCCGGCACCCTCGATGGTCTCGTAGGCCACCGCTGCCACCCCGGATGACAGACAGGCATCGGTCAACTCCCTGGAAGCGGCGAAGTGGAAGTAAGTGAAGACGATCAGGTCCGATCGGAGGAACTGGTACTCCTCCTTGAGCGGTTCCTTGACCTTTACGATGATCTCCGACTGTTCCCAGACGCTCGAAGCCTCATCGACGATGCGGCATCCGGCGCTGATGTACTCCTCGTCAGTGATCCCACTGCCAAGGCCGGCTCCCTTCTCGACGATGACGGAATGCCCCGCCTTCGTCAGCATGAAGGCACCCGATGGAACCAGCGAAACACGCTGCTCCTGCTGCTTGATCTCCTTAGGTACTCCGATGGTGCGGGCTTGCATCTGTTTTCTCCTTTATCGAAACCCTGATCCCCGACAATCCCCTGCGAGTCATCGGACTGGACGCCCGTGCAGGCGTTCAACCCGGATGATCCCGTCCAGAAGGCGAAACCGCTACCTCTTGCCACGGGCTTCCCGGGAATGGCACAAGGCCATTCCTGACTGAGGTATTACAACTACGGTCCTGGATTCTACTTCTGACAAAATACCGTGACAAGCGATGCGGCGCCGTGGAAACCAGGTAGAGGAGATTTCGGTTCCGTATCCTCATCACCGCCACTCATCGGTCGAATTCGCCCGCCCAATTCACCGCTGACAGCAGGCAAACAGGTTGATCCCTTGCTGCTCGAAGAGGATCTCCGTGCATCCCCTTCCGAACACCGATTTCTCGAAGATCCGGTTCATGTCGTCCTCATCCCGGTGAATCAGCTTCCAGTCAAAAACATGGTCCATCAGTCCCCTCGAGCGATTGGAAGGATGGAAGTTGCCGAGGATGACCTTTCCGCCAGGTCGCAGAATGCCGTGAATGTAATCGAGCAGACGGATCACGAAGTTGTCGTCGAAATAATCGATCAGCCCGATGCTGTACACGAGATCCTGCTGGGGAAGATCGAGAACATGCCGACCGAGGATGAGATGAACCAGATTCAGGTGGTGAAGATCGATCTGGGTGGTCAAGCCCAGCTCATCGCGCCACTTGCCGACAAACTCCAGAGCCTCTGCATCGAGGTCGACCAGGTGCGATCGTACGGTTGAACCGTGCGGATTTCCGACGTAATGGTCATACACCTCTCGAGCGGGCCCACATGCCAGACTGGTGATCTCAGCAGGATCGCCGGCACGCTCCTTGACCACCTGACTGATCTGATCGCTGAGGATTTTCCTTCGATGCTGAACCGCCTTGGAACAGCCGAGGCCAAGGATGGCCCGGTCGAAGAGGGTACCCAGTGCGCCGACTCCGGAGGGTTCATCCTGATAGAGCCACTCGATGGTGAGATAGTCCCCTGCGTATCCCCTCGGCTTTGTATAAGATCTCTCCGCGATGCGCGAGCTAAGGATGTACGGCAGCAACTCCGCGGTCATCCGGCGCGAGAGATGCTCTCGCATCGCCGGCGACATGTCGCGGGCGGCACCGATCGTTTCGTTCGTCTGTAGCTCCAGTTGCTGGAGTTGCGCCAGAAATTGCTCGCAGAACTCCTCGTCGATCCCCTCCGATGAAGATCGTTCCAGTTCTTCTGCTCTCAGGTACCACTCCTTGAACTTCTGCAACGATGGGACCAACTTCGCCTCGATCTCTCCCATCTCTCCCTGGACATGATCGGGAATCCGCTGTGCGTTGCGCCGTAGCCTGCGAGCCAGCAGTTTTGCGAGGGCGCCGTGGAAGCGCCCCTTGAAGCCCTCGTCCTCCTCGAACTTGCGATGAAATTGCTCGTAATCTATGGAGAGGACCCGACTGCTTTCCCTCGCCACAACCGTCGCAGATGCGGATCCAGCCTCGAGAAAGGCAACTTCTCCGACGATCTCTCCAGGGACCAGCAACGAAAGTTCAACCAGGGGCAATTCGTCGACCTGAACCACCAGCAGCCCCTGCATCAGGATCAGGATCCTGCTGCCCGGCTGCCCCTGCTGGATCAGGATCGTCCCGGCAGGGGCTTCGATCTCCTGCCCACTGTCCAGGATCCACCGAGCATCCTCCTCGGATAGTTGCTGGAGAAACTGGACGGACTCGATTCCGCTACGCATCGAACGACTCCTTACCGTTGCTCGGACACCTTTACCTTTTCTCGGGCACCTTTTCTCGGGCTGAAGGGCTCTCTGCGAGAATCGGAATCTACCCCCGCTGCATTTGACCGGAGAAATTTCACAGGTCAACGACCGGGATCGGTAGGATCATCTGCTGTTGACTGGATTCCTGTAGCGAGAAGGTGTTCGATACGGGCAGTGACTTGCCACTCCTCGATCGCTGAAGGAGGCAGCTATGCCCGACGAGTCTCCCGCAAAACTACCCGTAGCCCTGCTGGGCGGGGTCTTCGATCCGTTGCACCTCGGTCATGTCGAGATGGCCACGGCTGCGCTGCAGATCGATGGAGTGGAGGAGGTCCGCTGGATCCCCTGCAAGGAACTTCCCCACGATAAGGCTTCACCCCTCGCTCCCCCCCAAGCGCGGCTCGAGATGGTGAAGGAATACTGCTCCAATCGACCTGGATTCGTCTGCGACGAGATCGAGTACCACCGGGATGGTCCCTCCTGGACCATCGAGACGGTGCGTGCCCTCGGTGCAGTTCATCCTGGCAAGGAACTGTTGTGGCTGATCGGTGCCGATAATGCCGATCAGATCGGTCGCTGGAAGGATGCCGAGGCATTGTGGCATCTGGCGGTCCCGGTGGTTGCTCACAGACCCGGGGCAATCGGCGAATTGAAGCGAGAAGAGTTGCCCTTCATCGAAGACGAGCGGTGGCAGCAGATCGATCGGTGGCGTTTGCCAGCGATTGATGTGGATATTTCATCCACCCGCATCCGGGCGATGCTGGGTGCTGGTGAGGCGGTCGACAACTGGATCCCGGAGTCGGTTCTCGCCATGATCGAATCGGGCGGCTGGTACTACCAGCGTTCTTCTTGATCCCCGGCAGGAACCCTGCACCATCAGCAGTGACGAGGAAGAGAAGTGCCGAGAAGCGAGACTGAATCGCTTCCACGCCAGAAAGGAACATCACGATGTCGAGGACGAGGGTTCGAGATCTACCAGAGGCTGCCGAGCAGGAAGTGACGCTGCAGGGCTGGCTTTACAATCGTCGTTCCTCCAAGAAGCTCCACTTCCTGCAACTTCGCGACGGTTCTGGAATCGTCCAGTGCATCGTTTCCCTGGAAGACTTCGGTGAAGAAGAGTTCACGAAGATCGGCCAGATCCCCTACGAGTCCTCGATCCAGTTGACCGGCATCGCCCACGTCGACGAACGAGCACCCGGCGGAGTCGAGATTCACACCAGCGGTGTGGAGGTGATCCGAAGCGCAGAAGAGTACCCCATCTCGAAGCAGGATCACGGACCGGACTTCCTCCTCAGTAACAGGCACCTGTGGCTGAGGTCGCGCAAGCAAGTCGCTCTGATGCACATCCGTGACGAAGTACTTCGAACCATCAGGGATGAGATGCATGAGCGTGGCTTCACCTGCATCGACGCTCCCATCTTCACTCCCAACTCCTGTGAAGGCACCAGCACCCTCTTCGAGGTCGATTACTTCGAAGACAACAAGGCGTTCCTGACCCAGAGTGGCCAGCTGTACATGGAAGCGGCTGCGATGGCTTTCGGAGATGCCTACTGTCTGGGCCCCACCTTCCGGGCAGAAAAATCGAAAACCCGTCGACACCTGACCGAGTTCTGGATG
>CBFIET010000092.1:0-6376 GCA_965661685.1 Planctomycetota bacterium | reverse complement strand
TACACGACCAGTTCCCCGTACTGCCTCGGCTGGAAGCCGGAGGCACGAACGACGAGACGGTACTGACTACCGGCACCGAGCTGGTCAAACTGGAAGAATCCGCTTCCGTCCGTCTCCAGCGAGGCCAGTGGAGGCATCGCTCTCTCCTGGATGATCTCGATGATGTCCTGGGTTCCCGTCTCGCGGAACACCTCGACCATCGCATCGGGAATCGCGACTCCACCTGGATCCTGCACTGTACCGGAGAGAACGCCTCCCACCTCCAGGTTGAAGTTGACGTCAGTACTGCCAGCACTGATGTATCGCTTCTCCTGTGGAGAGAAGCCACCCACCACCGACTGGAG
This sequence comes from Planctomycetota bacterium, assembly GCA_965661685.1. Taxonomy (GTDB): domain Bacteria; phylum Planctomycetota; class UBA8108; order UBA1146; family UBA1146; genus QNYK01. The sequence continues at coordinate 6,032 of CBFIET010000092.1, read as the reverse complement.
GCGGTATGCGAGGTTCTCGAGGCCGGCGATCTGGTAGTTTCCAGAGGCATCCGAGACCGCAACGATTCCGTTCTCTTCCTGCATCTCCTGCAGTTCGAGAAGAACCTGCAATCGCTTCTGCAGCGGTGCTTCTTGTTCAACTCGCTCGACGAATGCGGCGATCTGCGCACCTGGAATCGGCTTGCCCAGTGGATCGAAGACGCTGCCACTGATGGTCATCCCCGAGGTCAGAACCAACACCACCTCATCCGGATCGACTCCATCGATGAGGGTGACATCTACCTTCCGACTCTGATAACCACTGAGGCTCGCCTGGAAGCGGTAAAGACCCGCTTCCAGATCATCGAACCTGAAGCGCCCATCACTGCTCTGCAACTGTGAGAGCAGGTTGGCAGCGGAAATACTGCTGCCTCCCTGCAGTTTCGAGATGGAGACACGGACTCCGGGCAACGGTGCTCCCGCATCGTCCCGTACGATTCCAGAGATGCTGGCGGTCTGGACCTCCCTGGCAGGAAGACGATTGATGGAGGTACCCTCATCGCCCGTGCCGCTATCTGTCTCGATGGAGACTCCACTCGGCAGGGTTGGGCCTCCGGAATCATCTCCGAAGAACATCATCAATCCGAATCCGATCAGCACGATCAGACCGGTCAAAACCAGGGCTTTCATCGCCATATTCATCGAACTACTCCTTCGCAATGACTAGCCGTCAACACAGCATGCACTGCCAGATTCAAATACGACTTCCAGAACGTCTTCACGACTCGCTGGAGTCAGGGCTATTCACATTCATTTCTCTACAACGGACCTTCCGCTCCAGAGATTAGGCGATTCGACCCTCCTCGGGGAAAGAATCATCAGACATTACTGTATTCCTCTTCTTCAATCGGTATTTCTTGATCCTGTACTGGAGTGTTTTGTAGGTGATTCCGAGCATTTTAGCAGCGGGTTCCAGCCGTCCGTCAGTCCGCGTCAACGCCTGCTCGATCAGGTCTTTTTCCAGTTCCTCCAGTACCAGCCCCTCCACCGGAAGGTGGAAGGCTCCTTGCTGATCGTCGTCAGCGGCGGATCTCCGTGCGTGAATGGCGGGAGGCAACAGATCCGCCCCCAGCCAACCGGAATCTCCCAGGACCATCATCCGCTCGAGAGAATTTTCCAGTTCTCTAACATTACCGGGCCAATCGTGTTGCTCGAAGATCGCCAGAACCTCAGGGGTCACCCCCTGGAATTCCTTGTCGTGGCGACGCCCACCCCTGGCCAGGAAGTGCTCGATCAGCAGCGGCAGATCGTCCTTTCGATGTCGAAGCGGTGGTAGTTCAAGGACGATCACGTTGAGACGGAACAACAGGTCCTGCCTGAACTCTCCTAGCTCCACTGCTTCGTCGAGGTCACGTGCAGTAGCCGCCACGATCCGACCACGAAAGGGAACCGTTTCTGCGGAGCCTACCCTGGAGAACTCCATCTCCTGAAGAGCACGCAAGAGCTTCGGTTGCAGGCTCGTTTCCATCGAGCCGATCTCGTCGAGAAACAGGGTACCTGCTCCCACGTCTTCAAATCGACCGGTGCGCCTGGCAGAAGCCCCGGTGAATACACCTTTTTCATGACCAAACAGTTCGCTCTCGATCAGATTTTCGGGGATCGCCGCACAGTTGATGGCGAGGAATGGATCCGATTTCCGATGGCTCATCTGATGAATCGCCTTGGCAACCAGTTCCTTTCCCGTGCCACTCTCTCCTCGAATCAGACAGGTGGACTCTGTAGGTCCGACCCTTTCGATCAGATTGAACAGATTCTTCAGTGCTGAATTCTTGCCCACGATTCCACAGAAGGAATCGGCGTCAGGTTTCAGCAACCGCTTGAGGTTGACGTTTTCACGGGCAAGGCGAGATTTGTCTGCGGCAGAGGAGATGGTGATGAGGGTCTTTTCGAAGTCGAGTGGTTTCGAAAGGAACGCGAAGGCGCGCGCCTGACCCGATTGAAAGGCGACATCGTCGGAGGCGTAGGCGGTCACCAGAACCACCTCGCACAGCGGGTCATCGGATCTCGCATGCTGGAGTAATTCCAGCCCCTCCTTGTCGGTGGGCATGCGAAGATCGGTCACCACCACGCCGAATGGATCCCCCTCCTCCCGGGCGATCCGCAGTGACTCGAGTGCTTCAGGAAGGCCTGGAACCCCCTCCACGCGATACCCCTCAGTGAGCAGGGATGAGACGAGGATTTCTCGCTGAGGCCTCTCGTCGTCGGCGACCAGGATCCGTACCGGTCGATCGCTCATGTCGTACCTCCGTCTTCTGTGGGCAACAGGAAGCGGACTTCGGTCCCAACTCCCAGTTCGGAGTCCAGTTCGAGACGACCGCCATGTCTCTCCGCCACTCTCCTGGCGATGGCGAGTCCTAGACCGGTACCTCCCGGTCGCATCGTGACGTAAGGGAGCAGCACCCGTTGTAGATCTTCCTCGGGTATCCCTGGCCCATCATCGACGAATGAAATGACGATCCATTGATTGTCGGAAGCCACTGACATCTTCAGTAGTCCGCCTTCTCCCTCCATCGCCTGCATGGCATTCATGGCGATATTCAGGAACGCGCTCTTGGCTTCGATGCGATTCCAGATCGCCTCACTCATCTCTTTCTGTACATCGATTTCCAGTACGACGTTGCGAACCGCCGCTTCCTTCTGGAGTAATCGATGTACATCTTCGAGTAACTCACCTGGTTTCACCCGTTCCGACTGATGCGCCGCTGGTTGTGCCAGCTGCAAGAAGTCTCCAACGAGACAGTCGAGGCGCTCGATCTCCTCCTTGACATCCCCTGTGAAGTTGAGGAATCGTTCCTTCGACTCGGCATCTTCGGGGATGAAATCTCGGCGAATCCGGCCGACATGCAGTGAGATGGCACTGAGAGGATTGCGGATATCGTGGGCAACTCCTGCGGCGAGATCTCCCATCGTCTGGACTCGCTCCCGATGCTCGAGACTTCTCTCGATCCGTCGGGCATCTTCGATCCGCAGAACCATGTCATTGAACTGCCTGTTGAGGGGGCCGAATTCAGGATCGCTGCGCTCCGGCAATCTCACGGAGAGGTCCCCCTCCGATACCGAATGCATTCCGTTGACCACCTCGGTCATCGGCTTCATCAGTCGGATTCCCAGTATCCACGCCAAGATGAGGCCGACCAGGTACACCGAAATGGTTGCCACGAGATCGTCGGTCCTCGCCTTGTTGACCAGTTTCTGCAATCGATCGAGGTGCACCTGCAACTGGATTCCCTTGCTGCGAACCTGGTCCGGATCTCCCGGCGAACTATCCCGAGAACCGTGGGATTCAGGGGCGACCTCGACTTTTTTTTCGTACACGTCCGCTTCTGCTTCGCCAGTTTCTCTCGCTCGCTCATCCACGCCCGTCTCAGGAGTGCGCATCCTTGCCCCGTAGAAATTGCTCTTTTTGTGCGATTTATCCTCGGGATGCCCTCTACCGAGAGCCAGACCACTGTCAGCCACTTCTGAATCCGCAGTCCACAGGTACATGATACGCCGGTTCAATCCCGTGATGTTCTCGCGGACCTTGTTCAGTACTGGAAAGGAAAACTCCTTTTTCGCAAGAGTGGCTTCCAGAAGAACCTCCTCATCCAGCTCGATAGGCTTGTACTGAAACCTCGCCGAAGGCTGATTATGGAGGATGAAATCGGAGGCCAGCTGCGACTCGTAGGCGAACTCTGGATGTCCCTTGATGATCAGGGCAAACATCAGATCTTCGATCTGGGCGTGTTCATAATTGAGGGTGACTTCATCGGTACTGTCCGAATTTTCTGAACTCTCCTCGACCTGCCGCAGCAGCAGGGTATTGAGTCGTGTCAGCATCTTGCTCGATTGCTCATCGATCTGCAGGTTGCGCCCGCCGAGCGAACTGGATCCGGGAAGGAAGGAGATCTTGACCTGCTCCCCCGGGATGGGAATGGCAGCGGTAGCATGAATCATCATCTCGGCGGCTTCGGCAGCGATGTCGGCAGCGATCTGCTCGACTGCCTCCACCAGGGCCAACCGCTTTCGCTCCTCCAGCCATCCCTGGACCGCCAGGGTTCCCGCCAGCAGGAACGCCAGCAGCAACACCAGTTTGACCCTCAGATTCCAGATCTGGCTCCAGCGAGACACGTCTTTGTTCCTTTCGGTGAGGCGGAGAGAGCAGACTCTCCCGCTCCGTGGACCTCCGATATCATGCAAAGACCATTCCCGGACCGCAGAATCGGAAGCTACGACCTCCCTGGCCCCACGAAAAAACTCATAAACTCATACAAAATAACTCTTTATGATTTCGCTCGCCGATCCCACCTGGAGGCCGGTTCTGCCCTCTACCTCCAATGAGTTTCCCATTTCAGGTAAAAGTGTAGTGAATTTGATCACATCTTCCCGAAATGGGGACCTCTTTCAAGCGTTTCCTTTTCCCTTCTCTCGTGGGAGGATCCCGCAAAACCCACATCGAGAGGGAGTTCGGCATGTCGATTTCACTGCTTGCACTGGTACTGACCACCACCCTTCAGCCCGTTGCCTTTGGCGACGACGAAGCGGACTGGGAGCAGGCGATCGCCTCTTCCGTCGCCACCCTGGTGGAGAATCAGGAATCCCTCGCGGCAACCAAGAAGGTCGCCGAGGTTCAGGAGTGGCCCTACGAGGGTGTCTATCGAGAAGGCGGGCAGATCCCTCCGGGATACCGCGTCGGCGGAACCGCCATCGTGATGCGTTCACTGGTGGAGATTCCCGGTCTCAAGAAGGACAAGTCACGAAGAGAGTCCGTGATGCGAGGCCTCTCCTTTCTGCTCGAAGAATCACTGCGATCCCCGCGCATGGGTGTCGGCTTCAAGGGCGGATATGACGTACGTGACTGGGGACACATCGAGAGTCTCGAGACACTGCTACGAATGCGCGAACTGGGTCTGATTCCCGACGGCGTGAAAAAACGCTGTCTGCAGTTGACCGAAGATCTCATCGCCACCCTGATCGAGAACGAGATTCCTGAAGGTGGCTGGAACTACTCCCGACGAAGACGAGGAGGAGCCAGCCCTGCTTCTCCATTCATGACCGCCCCTGCTGCCATGGCACTGATGCGTGCTCGTGATCAGGGATTCAAATTCGATACGACCGTCATCGACCGTGCTCTCGACACTCTTGCAGCAGCTCGTCTCGAGTCCGGTGCCTTTCAGTACTCCACCAATCCTGACCGGGTCACAGGGGAAGGATTCGAAGCAGTGGAGGGAGCCTGCGCACGGATGGCCGTGGCGGAGACGGCACTATGGCTGGGGGGCAGAGGGGATGTCGATCGCGTACGCTCGGCGGTCGATGCATTTCTCGAGCACTGGGAGTGGCTCGAGAAGAGAAGATCTCAAACTGGAACCCACAATCCTCCCTTCTACATCGCTCCTTACTACTTCTTCTACGCCCATACTCACGCAGCGCGGGCGCTGCAGGTGTTACCCGAAAAGGACAGAGATCCACTCAGAAAGCGGATCCTGGCCCGACTGTGGCAGGTTCGAGGGGATGACGGATCGTGGAATGATCGCGTCTTTCCACGCAGTTCTTCCTACGGAACAGCGATGACGGTACTGGCATTCCGGGCGAACGAGAGTCCACTTCCCAAGCGCATCGCAGCAGCGGAGAGCAAGGATGGCCCCAACGAGAAGGACAAACCTTCCGCCGGAGAGACGAAGAAGGTGCAGCAGGAAAAGAAAAAAGTGAAACTCTAGGGGATCAACTGCTCTCGCAGACGACGGAGGAACAGCCCCACATCGGTGACGATGCCGAAGGTCTGGGCAGAACCCCGATCTGCCAGCTTCGTCGCTACTGCCGGATGAATGTCGACACAAACCAGCGGCACCTTGCCCGGGAGCATGTTGCCCACGCCGATCCCGTGGAGCATCGAGGCGAGCACCACCACCAGTCCCGCATCCTGCAGCTGCTGAGCATAGAGTTCTTGTGCCTGGAAGAGATCCATCTCCGTCTCCGGTAACGGTCCGTCATCCCGGATCGAGCCTGCCAGCACG
>CBFIET010000091.1:0-14875 GCA_965661685.1 Planctomycetota bacterium | reverse complement strand
CCTCTCCCGCCAGCGAAGCTGACCATCTCCTCCGATGGGGCATAGCAGCACCTCTTCCAGCTCTTCGCTCCACGGAGCTTCGAGCATTCCGATGGCACTCAGCACCCCGGCAGCGGCGGGCAGTCGGATCTCTCCGATTCCACAGTTACGAGCCAGCGAAACCGCGTGCAACCCCCCTGCACCGCCGAAGCAGACCATCGTCATCCCCCTGGGATCGACGCCACGCTCCTGGCTGACACGGCGCAGTGCTCGCTCCATCTCTGCATCCACCACCTCGATGATTCCGCACGCTGTCGTATCCACAGGTAGGCCCAGTTCATCGGCCAGCGCCCGTACCGCGCGCAGGGCTGCCTCCGCATCGAGAGATATCGTGTCACCCAGCTTGATATCGTCGGGGAGTCGCCCCAGAACCACGTGGGCATCGGTCACCGTCGCGCCGGTTCCTCCTCGTCGATACGCCGCTGGTCCGGGATCAGACCCGGCGCTTTGGGGCCCGACACGCAATGCTCCACCGGCATCGATCCAGGCGAGGGATCCACCTCCAGCGCCGACGGTATGAACCTCCAGCAGCGGCACCGCCAGGGGTAACCCTCCGATGTGAAATCGATGCTGTCGAGCAGCTCCCTTGCCCGCATCGACAAGGGCGACATCGGTACTGGTGCCGCCCATGTCAAAGGAGATCGCTGCAGCTCCCGCCGAACGTGAAGAAGCAGCCACGACTCCGCCTGCCGGACCGGAGAGAACCGTTCGAACCGCTCGATCTGCGATCCCTTGCCATGGGACCACGGAGCCGCCGGAGTCCATCACCTTCATCGTCGCAGGCTCGACACCGGTCGCCAGCCTCTCGAGATAATCTCTCATCAGCGGGGTCAACACGGCACTGGCCGTTGCGGTGGTGAACCGTTCCCACTCTCGAGGTTCCGCCGCCGCCTCCCTGGAGATGACGATCGGCACTCCCAGAGCAGCGAGCTGTGTGCGGACGGACTCCTCGTGCTCACCATTCTCGGTGCTGTGCAACAAGCCGACAGCAATCGCCTCGTACCGCTGTCGGGCCAGGCGATCGATCAGATCTGCCAGCTGGCCCTCGTCGAGATCCTCGACGATTTGCCCGCCGGCTCCAATTCGTCCAGCGATCCCGAATCGATCTTCGCGAGGAATCAGGGGCAGCGACGGAGATGGCTGCAGATCGTAGATATCAGGTCGGTTCTGCCTGCCGATATCGAGAAGATCCTCGAAACCAGCAACGGTGATGAAGGCCGCTCGAGAATATTGGCGTTCCAGAAGAGCGTTGGTTGCCACCGTCGATCCGTGGATCACCTCAGCGGGGGAATACCGACACAAAACTTCCAGAATTGCTCTGGCTGGATCGTCGGGAGTGGAGGGAACCTTGATCACCTCGATTCCGTTTCCAGAATCGACGATGCAGTCGGTGAAAGTCCCACCGCTATCGATACCGATGCGCAACTTTCTCTCCTGCCCTTGCACCATTATCCCTCTCCCGTCAAGATGCTCCTCTGAAAGAGGTAGGATGCAATCTGGAATGGCCATCTCCTGGCAACATTGTGCATCGGTAAGGTCGACGATGCTGCCGATGGTCTGGATGATGCTGGTCGCCAGCAGCCTGATCGGATGTGGCCACACCCCTCGCAACCTCCCTGAAAAATCGAATACCCACGACCCCGCCACGCAACGGCAGTGGGACAGTGCCAGAACCGCCTGGCTCCTCGATGATGTCTCCACCGCCCAGATCGCTTTCTCCCGATTTGCCGAGGCCAACCCACACGATCCTCGCAGTGGTGAAGCGCTCTTGACTGCAGGCATCTGTGCTCAGAGAAGAGGGCGACAGGTGGAAGCAGATGCCCTGCTGAGGGAGGCACAGGCTCGTGGAGGTGCGGTAGCAGCAAGGGCCCTGATGCAGCGTGGATACCTGCTCCTCACCGAACAACCCGGTGCTGCGGTCTCCTGCTTCAAACAAGCCGCCAGCACAGCGCTCGATCCGGAGACACGGGCAGAAGGCTGGCTTCAGCACGGCATGGCGCTGCAGCGCAGCGGCCGCTTCGAGGAAGCGAGATCGCCACTGCTTCGCTGCGCCGAACAGGAACAGTCGAAGGGTCTCTCCGCCAAGGCTCGCCTGCTACTTCAGCACGATCCCTGGTTCACGGTACAGGTGGGTGCCTTTCTTGACAGATCGAACGCCCAGAGACTTCTCAAGAAACTGGAATCTGCCGGTCTGCCAGCAGAACACAGGATGCCGGGACGCAAGGGAACTCCGCTGCACCGGATCCTCTCCGGCAGGTTCGATAGACGCGATGAAGCGATCCGCTACTCACTGAGGGTCAAACAGGCCCTCGGTCTTGAAGATGTGAAAGTGACACCCTGATGAGCTCAGAAGGAAATTCCACGGGAGTGCTGTTCATCTTTGCAATTGTGCCCCTCATTCTCTTTGGTGGCTTTTTTGCCTTCCGCATTTCTAGCAGTTCGATACCGATGGTTCCCGCCAATAATCTTCCGATCGCAACCACCGCCATCGAACTGACAGAAACGACGGTCGAGGTGGTCGAAAATAACGACGATGCTCCCAAACAACCATGGGCTGGAATCGTCAGCGATGCCCTCGGCAAGCCGATCGCCGGCGCACTCATCACCTTTCAGGGTCTATCAGAGAAGAAGGTCGTGGCGAATAGCGACGACGATGGCAAGTTCCTTCTATTGATCAGCAGCGACGATCTCTCTCAAACATCGCCACTGGTCACCATCGAGGCGGATGGGTACTACCAGATCCGTACCAATCTTGCCTCGATTGCCGACTGGAATTACACGCTGTATCGGGGAGGTACTCTTGCTGGCCAGGTTCTTGGCCACGTCTTCGTCTACAGCGACGAAGAGGTTCCACCTCCCGCTCCTCTTCCCGGAGCCATCGTCGAAGTGTCGGGCCAGGCAGGCTGGTTCAGCGAGGTAGTCTCCGACGCCGAGGGGAAGTACCGGATCACCACACCTCCCGGCAAGATCATCGTCACGGTCAGATCGGACACACACGCCGATGTGCGCTTTGACGACCTGGAGGTCGGGCGCGATGAGGTACTCGGTCGAGATCTCGTCCTACCCGGAGGCGTCACCCTCGATGCCTTCGTCATGAGCCCCTCCACACCGCTGGTCGGAGCGCGAGTCCGCGTCTCCAACGAGATCGAGAAGGAGATCGAAGGGATCTCCGATGGCAAGGGCAAGGCTCGCATTCCCGGTTTGATCGCCGGGCACGCAAAGGTTCACATCACCCACCCGGGTTACCAGGAATCGTTATACGAGATAATCCTTCCAGCCGACAAGATCGGCATCCGGAGGCCTTTCCTCGTTCAACCTGCGAACCAATTCCAGCTCGTCGTCACGAACGGAGATGGTGTTGAACTTCCCGACGCCAGCGTCTACATCAAGCGCAATCGACTCAAGGTCGTCAGTTGCAAGGCATCCGATTCGGAAGCGATGTCGATCCTCGCCAGTGGCGCGACCTACTTCATACAGGCCAAACATCGCTATCAATCAGAAGGCAAGGAGATCGTCCTGCCTCCGAGAACCTATCGCTTCACGATGCCAGAAGAGGGTCCAGGGGAACTCACCATCGAGTTGAGACCCGGTGGGCGAATCAGCGGCGTGGTGGTTGCAGCAAATGGCCAGCCGATCGCCGGAGCAACGGTCTTGATTCAAGCAAGAGGTGTTGAAGAAGGGGAGGCGCCCCCGCCGCGGTTGACGCAGACGATGCCCGACGGCCTGTTTCGAACCGAACCTTTCTCGGCGGGGGACTGGACCGTCTCCATCAGCCACCCCCAGGTCGGCAATTTCAGGTTAGAAACCTCGGTGGAAGAGGGCAAGGACCGCAGCCTTGGCAATTTGACCCTTCGGCGATAAGTTCCTCCGGAGTCGACTCACTCTTCCGACAGCCAGTCGCAGACGAAGATGTTGGTCTCTCCGGGGTTGCTGTTGTGACGGTTGGAACAGAAGACCAGCCTCTTCCCATCGGGAGAGAACATCGGGAATCCATCAAACCCCTCTGCGGTGGTGACCTGCTCCAGGCCACCGCCGTCGATGTCGATCTTGAAGATGTCAAACTCGCGACCGCTTTCAGACCCCATGTTGGAAGAGAAGAGCAGGCTGTTGCCGTCGGGAGTGAAATACGGGGCGAAGTTCGCTGCGTCGTTATCGGTGACCTGGACAACCCCCGAGCCATCAACATTCATCACGAACAGGTCCATTCGAGAGGGGCGCACCAGGCCCTGGCGAAGCAATGCCTGATACTCGGCCAGCTCCTCTCCCTCGGGATGGCGCGCTCGATAACAGATCTTCGAACCGTCCGGTGAAAAGAAGGGGCCTCCATCGTAGCCAGGTTTACTGGTAAGCCTTTTCACATCGGAACCGTCAGGGGCCATCGTGTAGATGTCGAGATCTCCATCGCGCATCGATGTGAAGACCACCAGGGTACCGTCAGGGGAGACTGTCGCCTCTGCGTCATAGCCGGGCGAGTCCGTCAACTGGACCAGTTCTCCGTCTGGCAATTCCTTCATGAAGATGTCGTAGCTGTCGTAGATGGGCCACACGTATCCCTTGCTCCTGTCGGGAACCGGTGGGCAGTCGGCAGAACCCAGATGGGTGGATGCCCACAAAACCGTGGAATCATCCGGGCTGAGAAAATACGCGCAGGTGGTGCGCCCCTCGCCGCTCGATATCTGGCGCAGGTTCCCCCCGTCCACATCCATCGTGTAGATCTGATCACAACCGTGGGGTGGGCGATTGGTCTGGAAGATCAACTGCTGCCCATCAAAGCTCCAGTAAGCCTCTGCATTCTCTGCGCCATCGGTGAGCTGGATCAGCGTCGAGAAGTGGCTTTCCCCCGGTTGATTGTCGACAAGCCTGGGCAAACCCTGGGTCACTTCCCCCGATCGGGTCTGAGAGCCACTCGGAGATTGATCGATACAGCCGACGAGCAGGGCGGGGAGGAGCAACACTATTTGAAGGTAGGGTGACATCATCGCTTCCGTTTCATGTCTGTGGGTTGTGCGAGTGATTCTCGAAGCAGTAGACTTGCCGATCAAGCCTGCAGCGGGGGAGTGGGGGATAATTTGTTTGGCGAAACCATCACCTTTGAAACCCCTGGTAGAGGGTTACACGATATCACCAGAGCCATCGATGACGCCGTCGATCGGGCAGAGGTGGACACAGGGCTATGCTCCGTGTTTCTTCGCCACACCAGCGCCAGCCTCCTCATCACTGAAAATGCCGACCCTTCTGCTCGGCACGACCTTGAGAACTGGATCCAGAAGCTGGCCCCAGAAGGCGATCCCGACTACACCCACACCGCTGAAGGCCCCGACGACATGCCCTCGCACCTGCGAGCTGCGGTCACCCGGACCTGTGAAAATCTACCGGTAACCGATGGCAGGCTCGATCTGGGACAGTGGCAGGGCCTGTTCATCTTCGAGCATCGCAATCGACCCCATCACAGATCCCTCAGCGTCAGGGTTTGGTGATGAGAGCGATCCAGGAAACCACACCAGCAGGGAGTGAACTGCAGCAATCACTTCTCCAGACCATCGATCGCATCGTCGAGTTCTGGCAACAGCTGCCCGGCCCCGCCGAAGCGGGGCTGATCATCGTCGGGTCGATCCTTGCTGCCAAGCTGATCGACTGGATCCTGGTCAGCATGATAGGTCGCTGGGTCCAAAAAACCGCCACGACCATCGACGACAAGCTGGTGGAACAATTGCACAAGCCGGTGTTTCTGCTGGTCTTGTTACTGGGAATCGGCCTGGCGGCCAGGAGTCTCGAGTTTGGCCCTTCAACCATCTTCACGATGGAGGCGATACTCCAGACCATCGGTATCTTCGTGCTGACGGTCTTTTCCATCCGGGCATCGAGATTGATCATCACCTCTGTCAGCCACGTTCGAGATCAATACCAAATGATCCAACCGAGAACGGTGCCGCTGTACTACAACGCAAGCTTGCTGTTGATCATCGCTGCTGCGGTTTATTTCCTGTTCCTGGCGTGGGAGATCGAGCTGACCGCATGGCTCGCTTCCGCTGGCATCATCGGAGTAGCGCTCAGTTTTGCTGCCAAGGACAGCCTGGCAAACCTGTTTGCTGGAGCGTTCATCCTTGCGGATGCCCCCTACAAGCTCGGTGATTTCATCATTCTCGACAGCGGAGAACGGGGAAAGGTGACCCAGATCGGGCTTCGCAGCACCCGGCTCCTGACTCGCGACGATATCGAGATCACCATTCCTAACTCGGTGATGGGGAACTCGAAGATCACCAATGAAAGTGGCGGTCCACACGAGAATGAACGGGTTCGAGTGCCTGTGGCTGTCGCCTACGGTAGCGACCTCGATCAGGTCGAAAGCCTGTTACTGGAGATCGCAAACTCTCACGAAGAAATTCTCGACATACCGGAACCGAGGGTTCGTTTCCGATCATTCGGAGACTCCGGACTCAATCTTGAATTGCTGATGTGGATTCATGAACCGGTACAACGAGGCCTGATGAAACACCTCGTTGGCAAGGAGATCTACAAGTGCCTTCAGAGGGAAGGTATCGAAATCCCTTATCCGAAGCGCGATGTTTATTTGAAGAACAAGGAAGATCAAAAATGATGTTCAATTCCATCAGGAGGAACCGATGACTGGACCCAAGGCGCTCGTTGCGTGCTCCGATTCTCAGTTGCGAATGAACTGCTTCGACCGTGTTACCGCCCTGGGGATCCGCGCCGATGCAGTGGGGGACCAGCGTGGTTTCGATCGGAGAACCGAGAAGGACCAGTACACCATCATCCTTCACGATGGAGTCCTTGATATCCCCGAGGATTCGGCGAAACACCTGCTGCTCCTGGAAGCAGAGACTGAACTTGATGACGCCTGGGCGGAGCAGGTTCGCAAGCTTCTCGATGTTCCGGTGCGAGATCTTGAAGAAGAAGACGACCTCGAGAATCCACCTCCACCATGGCTGAAAAACAGCAACCGGGGGTGGTGATCTGGAGGAGGAACTAGCGCAGGATCAGCGGCCCTGGCCGGCGATCCATGCCGGAATTCCGGTAGCGGTGATTTCTTCCGCATCCCTCAACTCTTGACCGAGTTGCTCCAGTTGCTGGGTGGGAAGCGGCAAGCGCCACGTGGCAACATCCTCGACAAATAGAGCCCTGGGGTCCCTGAGCCACGCCTCCACGCGGATCAGGTGGTGCGCTTCCCCTTGCACCTGGGGAGGCAACTGAAGCCTCATGCCGCTGGGGGTCGCAGGGCGTCCCAGAGCATTGAAGTCCTCCCCTTCGAGGGCGAAGACATGCTCCGTAAGCCAACTGTTGGCGTCGGTTCCCGTGGGAAGTTGGATCAAGGTTCGATGGGTCCTGGTACGGGCAACGATCATGGGGATGTTTACCCTTGTTCGCAGCGAACGGAAGACCTCCTCGATGCGCCGGAACAGAACATCCGAACCGACGCCGGATCCCTGCTCTGCAAATTGAATTCGATCCTTGCCGAAGGTCACCCTCGAGACACCGGACTCGCTACCGGGACTCGATTCAAGGCTGGCACCTGTTGGGGTTCTGGTGAAGTTCTCGTATCCGCAGGTACCTGAAACCTCCAGGTATACCTCGCGTAACTGTTCGGTGGTGACCTGGACCGGGAGATGGATCAGGTCGACAGAAACACCGAGGGTGCTCGGGTCCGGTGCGGTGGGCAATTCGCTCATCCGGGTTCCTTGCCGGGAGACTTCAACTGAAGAGCGGAATCCGCTTCGACTCGCACCAGCCAGCCTTCCTCCTTCAGTCGCTCGAAGAACGCAGGTGTTGCCCCGTCCGTCGAGGTCAGCGTGCTCCCCGGAATCAAGATCTCACCACGACCCAGCTCGATATGCTTCACGCGCTCGGCATCGAGCAGGTCCTTGAGGCCCTTGCAGCGGTCCGGTCGCAGTCCCGTGAAGATGATGGCGGGGCGCGCCAGCACCCAATCCATATCTCGGCCCCAGTCGCGGATCGACACCGCCACCGTTTCCGGCAAGGGATACTCACTGGCGTCTTCCAGTACCTTGCGAACCTCATCGATGGTCAGCCCTGATCGGATGCCCCAGTGCATCGATTCCGGTGTCACCCGGAACCTGCGCACCCTCTCGGCGGAAACTCGATCGCAGAAACGAGCCAGTTGTAATTCGAGGCACATCCCGTCGACACCTCCAGTGAAGAGCATGATCTCCAGATCTGGATTGACGAGGATGCGGCATTCCCCCGGCTCCCCGGGGTGGCCGAGTTGATCGAGGCCTAGCTCCGTCAGTCGGAATGCAGACATCGAACCCTCGATGAGTCCGATCTCACACATCCCGAGACACAGCATGCGATTGACGATCCAGAAGGCGAGATCGGTGCCGAGTCTCTGGAACGGACTCTGCAGTCTCTTCTGGGCAAAGTCCTCTTCCCTGCGTAGACGCAAGGCGCTGGCAACTTCGCGCTCTTCCAGCTCCAGTAGATAGGTTCCCACGCACTGATCGATGAGAGCGTCGAATGAAATCCACTGACCACAGCCCCTGGTGCGAAGGATCTCGATGAGGATGCTTCTCAGCCCCTCCTGATGGAAGGACCACCGTTCTCCTACCGTCTCGTCGAGAAACCGTTGGAGGAGCAGGTCCACCTTTCGGCGGAACTCGAGATCTCTCCATGAGCTGAATCGATCATCGTTGACCCGCAGTTCTCCAGCAAAGTTCTCGATGATCCCCAGTCTCATTCCAACCTTGAGGACCCGCATCACCGACTCCCCCTCGAGGTGGTCGACCCAGCGCTCCAGCAACATCTCCTGGCGCAGTTGCTCCGCCAGGCGTTTCGGGAAACTGCCGGACCGGGTCAACCTGATCGGCGATTGCTGCACGTGTAGGGCCAGACGCTCCAGATCGATGTAGAGGTCAACCCCCGCTTCGATGATACGATCAGGTTCGATCTCCTGATCGAGTCGCGCCCTGGCTCTCCTCTGGATCCACTCCTGGAAAATCACAAGTGCCGGATCGGGAATCGAGATCCCGAAATCCTGCAGGCTGATGCTGCCGATGGTGCCGATCCCCGACTCCTCCAGCAGGTCCTTCCAGGTCGAGATGTCCGGCTCATCGATGCCAGCAGCCTCCAGCATTTCGATCGCTTCATCGGAACTCAGGTCAAGAATCCCGCGCTTCTTCAATGCCAGCAGGCACAGTTCGGAGAGCGTTGAATCCTTCAGGGTATCGATGCGACTCTCGACGGTTCCTTCTTCGAAATTGATCTCGAAGGGAAGCCTCTTCTGGCTGATCACATCCGCAGCAGAGGTTGGCTCCTCGTCCACCTCCAGCACCCTCGACAGGTGGCCCGCCAGCTCCTCGGGGATCTCAAGAATCTCCGATCGTGGAGCTCCCTTGGCCGATCCCCTGGAGATGAAACCACGCTCGATCAACTGACGCAGCGTCGACTCCACCTCGATGCGAGAAGCTCCGGTTTTTGAGAGGACGTCCTGGAGTTCACCGAGCGGCGCTTTCGGCGCAGGCCTGGAGAGGACTGCGGTAATGAGACGCCGTTGCGACTGACTCAGCCTCGCGACCCGCTCCTCGATGCCGGTCCCCTGTTGAAGGGCAACAGAGACTCGCTTTCGAAGATCTTCCGCCTTCGACTGAACCGACTCACCGGGCAACCAGAACTGATGGATCGTCTGCAACTCGGCCTTCTTCAGGCCTTTCAGATACTGACAGACCAGGCTCATTGGAGTACCTCTTCTTGTTCCTCGATCTCGTACTGGTATCCCTGCTCCATCAAGAATCTCTGCCGGCGGAGTGCAAAGTCTTGATCTCGTGAATCGCGTGTCACCAGCGAGTAGAAGGTCGCTTCCCGACCATCGGATTTGGGTCTCAATACCCTTCCGAGACGTTGCGCTTCTTCCTGCCTCGAACCGTAGGTCCCCGAGATCTGAACCGCCACGGAAGCATCGGGAAGGTCGACGGCGAAATTTCCAACCTTGCTGACGATCAGCACGGGAACTTCTCCGGCACGAAACGCAGCGTACAGTCTCTCTCGCTCATCCTGTGGGGTGTGCCCGGTGATGAGTGGCGCTCCGATGGAGCGCGCCACCGCCCGTAGCTGTCTCAGGTACTGGCCGATGACAAGGATGCGATCCCCCTTGTGGCGGGCAAGGATCGTGTGCAGCCGGTTGAGCTTCATCGGGTTCTCGGAGGAGATCCTGAACCTGTGACGACGATCCGCCGCCAGATAAGTATCTCGCTCCTCCTCTGGAAGATCGAGGCGCACCTCGACACAGCGAACCTTTGCGATGAACCCCTCTCGCTCCAGGTCCCTCCACGGCATGTCGTAGATACGAGGTCCGATGAGGGTAAACACCTCGTCTTCTCTTCCGTCCTCTCGAACCAGAGTAGCGGTCAACCCGAGGCGGCGACGCGCCTGGATCTCTGCGGTGAACCGGAAGACCGGCGCCGGCAGCATATGCACCTCATCATAGATGATGAGACCCCAGTCATTGTTGGAGAAGAGGTCGAGGTGGGTGAATTCATCTGTCTTTGATTTGCGGTGTGCTGTGATCTGGTAGGTGGCAACGGTGATGGGGGCGATATCCTTGCGTGCTCCCGAGTACTCGGCGACATCGTCCTCGCCAAGGTTTGTCCAGCGAATGATTTCTTTCCGCCACTGTCGGACACTCGTGATGTTAGGAGCCAGGATCAATGTCTGGCAGCGTAGCTTTTCGATCAGCCCGATACCCACCATCGTCTTTCCTGCACCGCAGGGAAGCACCACGACACCAGATCCTCCCCCTCCTCCCTGATCGGAGAAGAAGGAGTCCACCGACTCCACCTGGTAGTTGCGCAGCTCAAAACCTGAAGCTTCATCAAACTCCACGCCGACGGAGGCACCTGTCTTGAATCCAGCACGGTCAGCAATGGGGAAGCCGCTGCGAATCATCGCGACCTTCAGTGCACCGCGATGCGCTGGATCGATGATGAAGTCATTTTCCTCACCTGGAGTCACCAGGATCTTGGCAAGGGAGGGCCTGTTGGCGAGAAGAGAGAGGTGGTCATCAGAGACATCCCGGGGTCGCAACCTCAGGGAGCCTGTATCCTCATCCCTGACCAGCTCGAAGCGTCCGAAGTTCGCCAACGCTTTCTCGATGATCTCGATGAGGGCCTTGGGAACCGGGTAGCGGGCATTGTCCTCCAGCAGGTCGATAATCCGCTGCTGGCTCCACCCGGACTGGGCAGCATTCCACAGGGAGATGGGTGTGATCCGGTACTCGTGAAAGTACTCGGGACTCTTCTCCAGGTGAGCAAATGCCGCCAGTTCATGTCGGAGACGCTGGGCTGTCGGGTGATGCACCTCCAACAGCAGCGTCCCATCGCTCTGCACGATGAGCGATTTCTCTTCAGTACTCATTTTCAGGCGCCTGGAATCTCGACAAGGTGTTACCACCACAGCAACCGGAGAACTCCTTGTTTCTCGCGATCACCTCTTCGAGGTTCCGACGAATCTCCTTGTGAAAGATCGGCTGCCTCCTCGTGGGTCCAGCAAGCCGACATGGAACTTCAACTACACCGAATCAAACCCAGGGATTTCCCTGTGCCCTGGATGATCTGCCGGAGAGCTGAAGAAAAGTACCCCTACGCCACAATGGACATCGAATTCCCCTGAATCCCCTTTTCCCCGAATCGATGTCGCAACGATGTGAGCAGTACCCTGAACCACATAGTCCGAACGCAAGAGCCCTTGTGCTGGTTCCCCTCACGACTTCCCACATCGAGAGAGTTTAAACTCAGCAGGCTCTATACACATCGGACGATCAAGAATGATATGCCATGAACCGAAGGAAGAATCTACCACCCATTTTCGAGTTGTTTACTCTTGATCTCCGTCAATTTCTGGTGTTCCCGTCACGGACTCCACCAATTCCATGCCGATGACGTGGTCATCCTTCTTCACGTTGATCAATCGAACACCCTGAGTGTTTCTTCCGATGGGGCGAACATCAGAGAGCGAGATCCTCACCAGCATTCCTGATGAAGTCATCAGCATCGCATCGCAATCTCCCGAGAGAGCCTTGGCCGACACCACCGCACCGTTGCGTTTGGTGGTGCGGATGTCGATGAGACCCTTGCCTCCACGTTTCTGCGCCCGGTACTCACCGAACTGCGTGCGCTTGCCGTATCCATGTTCGCACACCGTCAGCAAGGCACCGTCCTCAACCACCACCGTCATCGATACCACCTGGTCGTCACCGGACAGGGTGATTCCGTTCACCCCCGCAGCGTCTCGACCCATCGGTCTGGCATCCTGCTCCGAAAAACGGATCGACATTCCCGAGGCGGTGGAAAGAACCACCTCATCTTCTCCGGAAGTGATGGCGACACCGATCAGTTGGTCCTGATCGTTGATCTTGATCGCCTTGATACCGGTCTTCTTGGGGCGCGAATATGCGACCAGTGGCGTCTTCTTGACCTTGCCGAGGCGAGTTGCGAAGAGCAGTTGGCGGTCGTCGAAATTCGCCACACGAATCATTCGAAGGATGTGCTCATCCTTCTCCAGCGGCAACAAGTGGACCACCGGCTTGCCGCGGGCAGTGCGGTTCATATCAGGAAGCTCGTATACCTTCAGCCAGTACACCTTTCCCCTGTTGGAAAAGAGCAGCAGGGTGTCGTGGGTTCCTGCCACGAACAGGCTCTTCACGAAATCGTCTTCCCTTACAGCGCCGCCGGAAACACCTTTTCCGCCGCGCCCCTGCGACCGGTAGCTGGTCAAGGGAGTTCTCTTGACGTACCCCTGATGGGTCAGCGTCACGACCACGTCTTCTTCGGTGATGAGGTCTGCGTAGTTGATCTCTTCTGCAGCTTCCTCGAATCCGGTGCGGCGCTTGTCCTTGAAGCGCTCCTTCAGATCGTGGATATCCTCGCGGATGATCTCGGTAACGACCGAGTCATCGGTCAACACCTTGCGGTGATAGGCGATCTCTTCGCGGGTTTCCGCCAGATCCGCCTGCAACTTTTCTCTCTCGAGCCCTGTCAGGCGACGGAGCTGCATGCGCAGGATCGCCTCCGACTGGATCCGGGTCAGACCGAACTCTGCCATCATCGCTTCCCGGGCATCGTCCTCGCTATGCTTCGAGCGGATCAGTTCGATGATCCTGTCGATGTTGTCGGTTGCGATGATCAGGCCGTCGAGAATGTGGGCCTTTCGCTCCGCCTTGGCGAGCAAGTGCCTGGATCGACGACGGATCACCACACCGCGATGTTTGCGATATGCATGAAGAAGCTGGAGCAGCGTCAGCGTCCTCGGCCTTCCATCGACGAGAGCGATCTGCTGGATACCGAAGGTGGTCTGCAGCTGGGTGTGCTTGAACAGCTGGTTGAGAATCACCTGGGCGTTCTCGTCCTTCTTCAGCTCCACGACCAGGCGGATTCCGGTTCGGTCAGACTCATCACGGATATCCGAAACTCCCGTGACCCTGCCATCCTTGACCAGCCCGGCGATGTCTGAGGCCAGCTTTGATTTCGAGACCTGATAGGGGATCTCGGTGATGATGATGGCTTCTTTTTGTTTGGTCACATCCTCGAAGTGAGTCCGCGCCCGCAGGGTGAGCAACCCCCGGCCCTTGGAGTACGCATCGAGAATTCCGCGGCGGCCGCAGATCACTCCCCCCGTGGGGAAATCGGGGCCCTCGACGATGTTCATCAGGTCCGACAGCTGGGTCTCCGGGTTGTCGAGAACCATCAGCAGAGCGTCGCAGATCTCTTGAAGATTATGAGGAGCAAAGTTGGTCGACATACCAACAGCGATACCGGAGCCGCCGTTGACCAGCAGGTTCGGGAACTTCCCTGGAAGAACCTGGGGTTCATCTCGGGTGTCGTCGTAGTTCCTCTCGAAGTCGACAGTTTCCTTGTCGATGTCGGCAAGCATCTCCATCGATGCCTCGGTCATGCGAGCTTCGGTGTATCGCATCGCTGCAGGGGGATCGCCATCGATCGATCCGAAGTTGCCCTGGCCATCGACCATTGTCTGGCGCATGTTGAAGGGCTGCGCCAGGCGTACCAGTGTCGGATAGATCACCGACTCACCGTGTGGGTGGTAGTTACCCGAGGTATCACCGGCAACCTTGGCACACTTTCTGTGCTTCGAGCGAGGCCCGAGGTTGAGGTCATTCATCGCGACCAGAATCCTTCGCTGAGAAGGCTTGAGCCCATCCCTGACATCGGGAAGTGCTCTCTGGATGATCACGCTCATGGCATAGGTAAGGTATGAACCCTTCATCTCCTCTTCGAGGGAGAGTGACTGGATTCTCTGTTCTTCGCTCATCGCTCTGGGTCTCCTGGTTCAGCTGACCGCACGCAGTCAGTTTGGTTCAATTCAATTCGAGTTCTCTTCGAGTCATCTTCATCTCTACCGAAACAGCACCGATCAGTTCGAGGTCACTGACCATCTTCGCCAGCAAGCGGTTGGTGGGGGTCTCCACTGCGACCCGCTGCCCCAACTGCGCCACTGCTCCGCAAACCCACTCCATCTCGGTACGCCTACCACTGGCGAGATCCTGAAGGGTGGAACAACGATTGGGTGCGGTGTCGTGGCACAGACGCCGCAGCGCAACCTCCGGGTCCTGGTCGGAGAGGTCGATGCCGAGTTCACCCGCAACCTCCACGACTTCCAGCGCCGCCGCCACCGACAGGTCAAAACAGGAAGAAGCGGGAACCTCTCCGTTTGTGCAGTCGAGAAGCGCAGCCACTGGATTGAGCCCGGCATTCAGCATCGCCTTGATCCACGACTGCCGTCTTCCATCCTCCACCGCAACGGAGTCGAGACCGGCAACCCGTAACTGTTCAGCCAGGTCTCGCGCGGCATC
>CBFIET010000090.1:0-34634 GCA_965661685.1 Planctomycetota bacterium | reverse complement strand
ACGCTGTAGCCCTCGCCGATCGGTCCCGGGATCAACGGATCGGGGAGGTGAGATGTCTGGGTGATGTGGATGGCGTTGACCTCCCGGGGGGCCAGCTTGTAGCCACCGGAATCCTGGGCGGTGGTGCCCGGCTCCTTGCGGCCGCGCTTGCCGCCGGCGCCCCAGATGTTGCCGTGATAGACATCGTGGTCATCGGGGATGGTGATGCAGGGAGTGTTGCGGGTCAGTTCGCCGAAGGAGCGATACCAGCGCAGGAACTTGGTGTGGTAGTCGAGCAGCATCTTGTCGGGAGGGCCGCCCTCTGCCCGGGAGATGTCCCCCTCGTAGATCTGGTCGCCGGCGAAGCAGAGCAGATCTGGCTGGTGTGCGGCGACCCCGGAAGCGACCTCCTGATGGGGAAACCAGATCGATGAGGAGTTCCACGCCAGCTGGCCGGTGAAGTTCTTCATGCACGACAGGAGTCCGATGACCAGCGGGCCAGATCCAGCCTCCGGCTCCTTGCGAACCGTTCCCCCGAAGTGATGGACCCGCTTCTCGAACTCTGCATCTTGAGTCTCCAGTTGCACCCGGTAGTGGCGATCGCGGTCCGCCTTCCACTGGTCGACGCGGAAGCGAACCGTGCGGGAGAGCGGCTCGAAGAAGCCCTCGGCGACGGTGGTCCACTGCTCTTCTTCCTGTACCTGCAACTGGCACGAACCGATCTCGCTGGCACTCAGCGGTGCCAGCTGTGCGGTCAACTTCCAGGTGTGTGTCCCCATCTTGTCGCGGGAGGTGCAGTACTGGACGCCATAGATGGGGCCGAGGGAGCGTTCTGGATGGGCGGTCAGTCCCTCTCCCCCCGCCTGGAAGCTGTCGAATTGCCAGCCGGAGTCACTCGACTTGCCCCCCAGGTGACTGACCAGGCCGAACGATCCGTCGACCTGTTCGGCGTTGAGACCCTGCAACACCGCCGAGGAGATGAGCTGGTTGGAGGGCTGCTGATGACAGGTGAGAAGTGCCCGGTAGGTGCCCTCGCCATCTTCCATCACCTTGAGGCGCAGGGTCCATGGCCCTTCCCCTCCATCTCCCTGGCGAATCTGAGAGTCGATCAGTTGACCACGATCCGCCTTGAGTGGTCCACCGATCGACCACGATCCGCCGCCGCCGCCCTTGTTGAAATCGCGGAAGCCAGCACGACCGTCGGGGTGGACCACCGCCAGGATGCCTCCATCTGCAGCGGGCTTGTCGTGGACGATGGAGCGGATCCGGTGGTCCACCTCGGGACCGCCGATGGCGAAGAGGAAGCCACCGAAGGATGCCTTCTTGGCGTCATTTTCCCAGCCGGTAGCGATGTCGGTGGCCAGTGCATAGGACCCCTTTGACGGATCGCACTCCCGGGTCAGCAGGATGGTGGTTCGTACCGGGTCGCGTAGTTGCGAATTGATGCAACGTAGAGATCCGTCTGTCACCGCCCAGTCCTGCAAGCGATTGGAGTTCCATTGATCTCCGCTCCAGCTGCGATCCTCCTCATTCTTCCAGTTGAGGTCGATCTGCTGGGAGCACAGCTGTGAACCCCAGGGCACGAGCAGCAGCGCGAGCAAGGCGAACAGACATGGTGGCGAGGTGAGATTCCTGTTCATCGGGTTCCTTTCGGGGAGAGGCAATGATGAACCCGCGATCTTGTGGCAACAACCACCTCCTCCCGGTGCCGTTGCATCGGTACACTCGCACCATCGAGAGGAGCGTCCGGATGCGTTGTAGTGTGCTACTTGGCCTGTTGCTGTGGTCTGGTTCCCTTGCAGGGGCGGTCGATACCGCACTGGAAAAGGCGGTGGCAGCGGCGGATGCAGAGCAGGTCCAGGCTGCAGTGGAGGCTCTCGCCAGCGACGGATCTTCCTCTGCCATGAACCAGGTGATCGAGAAGGCGCTGCTGTCCGGCAATCCGACGGTGGAAGAGGCGGCGCTGCTCGGTCTCAAGCGATTGAAGCCGGGGACCGGACTCGACTGGCTCTGTTCCCAGGGAACCAAACATCCACGCAAGGAGATCCGGGATCTGTTGCTGGGGTACCTGGCAAAACGTGGCGAGAAGGAATGTTTCCGGGTGGTGCTCCAGGGACTCTACGACGCCGAGGATAGCGTCGTCCTGAAAGCCATCGCCGTCCTCCAGGAGAAGGATCACGCCGGCTCGATCCCACACATGGTCCGCGCACTTCAACACCAGGAGGATCAGGACCGCGTGCTCTCGCTGGTGGCGGAGAGGATCCGCGAGATGCTGAAGGAGATGACCGGCGCCGACCTGTTTGCCGCTTCCGAATGGGATTCACTGTGGAAGGGCAACAAGGATGAACTGGGGGATGGCAAGAAGGTCGACACCTCGAAGCTGATCCTCAAGGGCACCGGAGTGAAGGTGGATCCTCCCGAGTTCTTCGGGCAGGAACTGGTCAGTGAGAAGATCGTCTTCATCCTCGACACCAGTATCTCGATGCAGGAGAAGGATCCGAAACCCGATTCCGGCACCTCCGGGAAGGGGGGAGGCGGATCCTCGGTCAACAGTGGCAAGAAGGGTGGCGGTGACGATGAGTTGCCCGATTCCCGCATGAGATTGCGACGTGTTCAGAAGGAACTGAAGCGGATGGTGCGGGAGTTGCCGAGGGATTTTCGCTTCTGCCTCGTCTCCTTTGACGAGAGTGTCGATCAGATGAGCCTGCAGATGGTGCAGGCGACCCCCACCCAGAAACGACGTGCCCTCAAGTTCATCGATAACTTCAACCCGCAGGGACTCACCTCCACCGACAGGGCGCTGGAGGCGGCGTTCAAGATCCCCGGGGTGCGGGCGATGGTGCTGCTCTCCGACGGCATGCCGTTCCGGACCCGGGATCCCATCGATCCGCTGGAGTTGCTGGAGCACATCGAGGAGATCAACCGCTTCGAGCACATCCCCATCCACACCGTCGGCTTCCAGGCGACATCGGGGGATGCTTCCAGTTTCCTTCAGGAGCTATCGAGACGCACCAACGGCAAGTACACGGAGATTCCGTAGCAGTCATCGGGTTCCCGTTTCAGTTACCCGACAGTTCGTCGATGCGTCTCTCGAACTCTGCTTCCTGCTGATCGTGTTCCTCGCTGGCGGTCTCAAACTTCGCGAAGGCGCGGTCGATGGATGAGCGTAGATTGCTCAGTTCCTGTGCAAGAGCTGCGATCGCCTCTCCGTCGCCATCCTCCGAGGCAGTGATGAGGGTCTTCTCGATGGTCTCGACCTTCTCCTCGAGGGCGTGGATCAACTTCTCGTTGCTGTCGATGGTCTTCTTGAGTGGCTTGAGGATCTGCGACCGCTGCTGGATCAACTGCGCTCTCTCGCGCTTGAGATCCTTGCGGTTCTCCCGCTTCTTGCTACGAGGTGCTTCAGTCCTGTCCGATTCCTCGGCACTCCAGCCGAAGCGTTGCAGGAAATCGTCATAGGTTCCCTCGAAGACCCGAGCGATTCCCTCGTCGAAGACGACCAGGCGGGTGCAGGTATCTCGTAGAACCGATTCGACGTGGGTGACCATCACCACCGAACCCGGGTAGACGTGGATCGCCTCGATCAGAGCCTCGGTGCTGGCCATGTCGAGGTGATTGGTAGGTTCGTCGAGGAGCAACAGGTTGGAGGGCCTCGCCAGCACCCGGCCCAGCAGTGTCCTCGATTTTTCTCCTCCGGAGAGGATCTCTACCTTCTTCAGGGCCAGATCACCGCCGAACATCATGGCACCACAGATGTCCCTGACCTGGGTGCGATTGAGCATGGTGTTGGCGCTGTTGATCTCGTCCTCGATGGTGCGCTTGTCCTGGAGTACTCCCATGGCGCTCTGGCCGAACAGGCTCATCTGTGTCGAGGGGTGCGTGCGTACCTCCCCGTCGATGGGTTTCAGTTCCCCTGCCAGAAGCCTCAGCAGCGTCGACTTGCCCTTGCCGTTGGGTCCGATCACCCCCACCCGGTCACGGGCTCCGATGTGCAATTCCATCCCATCGATGAGGATCGGCCCATCGGGGTATGCGAACTGAAGCTTGCGTGTTTCGGCGGACCACTTGCCGGGGTTCGCCGTGTGATTGAAGGAGAAGGAGAGTGACGAGATCTCGTCGAGTTTGTCGAGACGCTCGCGCTTGGCGATCTGCTTCAATCTTGATTGGGCCTGGCTCGCTCTTCTGGCCTTGGCCCGGAAACGTTCAACGAATCGCATCTCGTGGGCGATCTTTCTCTCCGAGTTGACCCGGGTCTTCTCGTGCATCTCTTCCTCGAGATAGATCTGATCCCACGCCTTCTCGGTGCCACCGGAAAACTTGCGGAGCTTCTGTCTGTGGACCGCCAGGGTGTGGGTAGTGACGGAGTCCATGAACTCTCGATCATGGGTGACCAGCAGCAGTGTTCGTCGCCACTTGCGAAGAAACCCTCGAAGCCACCGCAGGCTGACGATGTCGAGATAGTTGTTGGGTTCGTCGAGGAGTAACAGGTCTGGATCTTCCAGCAGAGCCTTGGCCAGATTCAGCCGTACCTGAAATCCACCGGACAACTCCGCGGGGGGTTGCTGTAACTGTTCGAGGGAGAAACCGAGACCCATCAACATCGCTTCGGCGCGATGGGTCTCGATGTATCCCTCCTCCTTGAGCTCGAGGGCGAGGCACGCTTCATCGAGAACGGTGGCCTCGGAGAAGACCAGGTGCTGGGACAGATGGCCGACGCGGATGCCACGAAGGACGCTGATCTGGCCCTCGTCAGGATTCATCTCGCGCAGGATCATCTTCAGGAGAGTCGACTTCCCGTGGCCGTTTGCGCCCACGATGCCGACCTTCTCCCCTGCCTCGATGAGACAGGAGGCCTCCTGGAAGAGGATCTGTTCGCCAAACGCCTTGCGGATTCCCTGGATCTGAAGCAATGTTTCTCCTGTAAGGAAATGGTACCGCTTTCGGTTCCGCAGGCGAATCGGACCCGTCCTCAGAGGGCCGTTTTTTCGATGGAAGAGGAATTCTCATGAAACGCGGTTTCTTGCTGGTGCTGCTGGCAATCGCCCTGCTGCTGGGAGTCCGCCACATCGACACCAGGGGGTGGATCCCCGGCGACAAGGTGAGAAGACCCTACCTTCAACAGGTTTCCGGGGATCGCGCCATCGTCGCCTGGCGCACCTCTTCCCTCCATTTCGGTACGGCGACCCTGCGCTGGAAGATTCGCGACGATGAGAATCCTTCGGCGCAGTGGAATCAGGTCGAGGGGGGCTCGATCCCCTCCCAATTCGGTGCCGATTATCACGATCATCGGGTGCTGGTGACGGACCTACCTCCCTCCACCGAGATCGATTACCAGGCACTCAACGGTTCCGAGTTGATGGGTAGTGGTCGTTTCCGATCCGCCCCGGAGGCGGGGTTCGATGGGCCGGTGAGGATCTGGGCGCTGGGAGATTCAGGGACCGGTGGTCCGGTGCAGTACCAGGTTCGAGATTCGATGCGCAAGTTCCTGGCAGATACGCCCCTCGACATGCTGCTACACGTCGGGGACATGGCCTATAGCCGTGGAAGAGATGGCGAGTTCAGTGCTCGCTTCTTCCGACCGTATCGCAAGGAACTCGCCTCCATCACCTGCTGGCCCGCTCCGGGAAACCACGAGATGAAGAGTGCCGACAGTCAGCTGCAGTCGGGGCCCTACTTCGAGGCCTACATCCTTCCTCGTCAGGGGGAGTGTGGCGGAGTGGCGAGCGGAACCGAGGCGTACTACTCCTTCGACTACGGGCCGATTCACCTGATCTCCCTCGATTCGAGTGGCGATGCCATCGATCCACAGGGGGCAATGGTGCGCTGGCTCGAGGAAGATCTGGCCGCCACCGATCGCCAGTGGATCATCGCCTTCTTCCATCATCCGCCCTACAGCCGTGGGTCGCATCGATCGGACCGCTACAGCGATAGCGAGGGACGACTGGTGAAGATGCGCGAGGTGGTGGTGCCGATCCTCGAGGCGGGGGGTGTCGATCTGGTGCTGACTGGACATTCTCACATCTACGAGAGGTCTGCACTGATCCAGGGTGTTCACGGTTACGGGGAGGCTCCCGACCATGTCGTCGCCGCCACCGATCAACTGCGCCAGGATGGAAAGATCATCCAGTGGGAGGGCGAGGTCTACCAGACCACTGCCACCGGAGGCACCGTCTATGCGGTGATTGGCCACGGCGGAGGGCACGTCAAGAAGGTCGGAGATCATCCGGTGATGGTGGTCAGCGAGGCGATTTATGGCTCCGCACTGATCACCGTCGAGGGGGATCGATTGACGATGGAAAATCTCAGATCCGATGGAGTCATCACCGATGAGATCATCATCGACCACTCCCCGGTGCTGCCGGGCAAGTGAGATGCCGAGTTGGTCGCACCGCACCTGCCGTCCGGTGTATGCTGACGTTGCTGTTGTTGTGATAACGAGATCGTTTCCACCGGAGGAGGCTCCATGAGTGCGTCAGGTAATGCTGTCATCGCCCAGTCAGGCGGACCGACGGTGGTCATCAACTCCTCGCTGGTCGGGGTCATCGAGGCGATCCAGGAGACATCTCTGGCGACCCGCATCTACGGAGCACGCCATGCTGTTCGAGGGATGCTGGAGGGGGATCTGATCGATCTCACCGACATCTCTCCCGGCAATCTCGATCTGATCGCCGGCACTCCCGGGGCGACATTGGGATCGAGTCGTGACAAGCCTGACGAGGAGTTCTGTCGCAAGATCTTCCAGCAACTGGCTCAGAAGGAGATCCGCTACTTCTTCTACATCGGGGGCAACGACAGCGCCGATACCTGTCGCATCGTTTCGGAGGTGGCCGCCGCCGCCGGTACCGACATCCAGGCGTTCCATGTTCCCAAGACCATCGATAACGACCTGGTTCTCAACGACCACACTCCCGGCTATGGATCTGCGGCTCGCTTCGTGGCGTGTGCGTTGATGGGAGACAGTCTCGACAACCGAGCTCTGCCAGGGATCAAGATCGATGTGATCATGGGTCGTCACGCCGGTTTCCTCACCGCCGCCAGTGCACTGGCTCGAACCGAGCATGGCACCGGACCGCACCTGATCTACCTGCCCGAATCGGTCTTTGAGATCGATCGCTTCATCGCCGACGTCGATCGGGTTTACAGCGAGGTGGGTCGTTGCATGATCGCCGTCAGCGAGGGAATCCACGATGAATCGGGGACTCCCATCGCACAGAAACTTGCCGAGCAGTTCTCCGGCGAGGTGGAGCGTGACGCCCACGGCAACGTGCAACTGTCGGGCAGCGGTGCTCTCGGAGATTTCCTGGCCCGGTTGATCCGTGATCGGCTCGGTAAGAAGTTGAGGGTGCGGGCTGATACCTTCGGTTACCTGCAGCGTTCCTTCGCCGGGTGTGTCAGCGCAGTCGATGCCGAGGAAGCGCGGGCCAGTGGTCGTGCCGCCGTGCTGGCCGCTGCGGATGGTGTCGCCGGAGCGAGCATGACGATCCGTCGCGTCTCCGATTCACCGTACCAGGTGGAATACGTGCCGGTGCCTCTTCAGGAGGTGGCGGGCAAGACGCGTCTCGTGCCCACCTCGTGGATCAAGGACGGTTGCGATGTGACCTCCGACTTCATCGATTATGCGACTCCCATCGTCGGAGAGTTGCCAGCGATCGGTTCCGTCTGAGATCGATCTACAGCGGTTCCGATCGGATCGGTTCCTGCTGGACAGGCTTCGGCTCCTCCATCGGTTCCTCTGGCTCGACCTCTACCGGTGGCATCGCCTCATCGACGATCACCAGTGGAGGTGCTTGCTGCGCTTCGTCGAGGTAGGCGAGTATACCGAGCAGCGCTCCTCCGAGCATCTCGATACCGATCGGTGCCGGAGACACAATCGATTCACGATATCCACTGCCATCGACGGTCGATCTGCCATGGATCTTCCAGGACTGGAACAGATGGGCGGGGGGTATCGCGCCGGCATCGAGTCCCGGAATCCCCTCGGAGATCTTCAACTGCAAGATCGGAACGACACTGGGCCAGATCCACTCGAGGGCTCCCCCCACATCGAGGCTCAGCAGTCCATTGCACTGATCCTGGGTCGAGTCGATGGGGAATCCAGGAATCTCGAAGCGAGGAGTTGCGTCGGTGCGTGCCTCGAGGCGCGCGATGGTTTGTTCCAGAACGGTCGGGTGCAATGCCAGCAACATCTGGTCGTCGATATTGGTCCACGACAGAGTGACTGGACCGGTGACGGAACCGGTGTCGAGGTAGTGGATGACGGTGCCAGCACCTTCGTCGTCGGGAATCTCCAGCGTGCGCAGCTGCCACTGTCCGCGGCGATTGCCCGACAGCATCTGAATCACCGGTAACTGCTTCCTGACGATGTTGCCAAACAGCTCACCGTTGGCTCCCGCAACGGAACAAACGATTCCGGGAAGAACACCCCGTGATGTCGATTCTTCGAAGAAGGTGATGCGGTGGCCGGCGGCAGCGAGAAGTTCATCGATGGAGCTACCCAGTACTGCTTGAAGGGTCTTCTTGCCCTGCTCCACCTTCCACACCTCTTCTTCTGGGAACAGCGATTCGATGCTCTGGGTCAGCTGGTTGTAGGTGGCGCCGAGATCGAAACTGACGGAAGCAACCAGCAGCGAATCGACCGGCAGGATGTCGAACATCTCGGAGGTGAGAGGGGGACCGCCGCCGACCATTTCGGCGAAGGGAATGCTACTACCGACGGTGAAGGCCACCTCCTCCTCGCCGATCTCTCCGGCGGCCACATGAATGGTGCCGATCCTGGAGATCTCATCGAGAAGTGCTTCTGCTTCCGGTGGCATCATGGCACCGAACTCATCGATGATGCCGACGATCTGGTCGAGGATCGCCGGGAAATCGAGATGGAAGGAAGCATTGATCCGCGACGTGCCGATGCAGCGCTGCATTCCCCTTTGATACCGTTTAGATCGTGCCAGGCTCTCGGTGGTTCCCTGGCAAACATCGAGGTAGGTCCGGATGCTGCTCTCGCCCAGTGCAACGACAAACCTTTGCTGGTGAACCCCCCACCACAGTTCGACGGCAGGTTCGAGGGCAAGTGCGCCCATCGCCCACTCGATGTCCCCCATCTTTTCAAGTGCCGGATCATCGAGCAACTGTTTCATCAGTGACCTGGTGAGGGTCTTGCGTACCTCGTCGACCTCGTCACCGGCATCGATGATGAGGTATCCCTGGATGTCTGGATCCATCGGATCGATGTCCACTGCCGGGAACCCGAGAGCCACCCCCAGCTTTGCATACTTCCCCAGTTTCCGGAGCATTTGTGGATCGAAGGCTGCCATCGTTGGAATCGGCAGCGGGTTCTCCTCGTCGAAGCCAACTTTGATCTGGTTCTTTGCCATGTCGGACAAGATGATGGAGGGAAGTTCACAGAGATGTTCTCGAAGGCCTGCGAACCTCGGTAGCGACCAGACCTTTCCTGCGGGACTGCGCTGGAACGAATCCTCGATGCCATTCCAGCCACTGCTCCCCATGTAGATGTAACTGTTCGCCGGGTAGAAGCGTGCCAGGTCATCTGCCTGGGACTGGCCGGGGACCAGCAGGAGTGCGACTCCGATAAGGATTGAGGTGAGTTTCATCTTCGACCTTTCGTGGGAGATGTTTGCTCATGATCAGAATCATGCAGAAGAGCAGCATCGCCTCCGGAGTGTGGCGATGCAACAGGCCGTTACTCGTAACCGAACTGCAATTTCACCAGCCGGGCATAGATTCCATCGAGTGCGAGCAATTCAGCGTGAGAGCCTTCCTCGCGAAGGTGGCCATGATGCATGACGAGGATGCGATCGGCCTTTCGCACCGTGCTGAGACGGTGGGCGACGATCACCGATGTGCGTCCCTCGACCAGTCGATCGATCGCTTCCTGGATCAGCGCTTCCGTCTCGGTATCGACATGACTGGTCGCCTCGTCGAGAACCAGGATCTCCGGATCTCCTGCGAGTGCCCGCGCAAAGGAGATCAGTTGCCGCTCCCCGCTGGAGAGGGTCCTGCCCCGTTCCATCATCGGCTCGTCGAGTCCTTCTTTCTGACGGTCGACGATGGGGAGACCTCGCACCTGCTCCAGTGCCCACATGATCTGCTCTCTATTGATGTTCCTGTCGAAGTTGATGTTCTCCTCGAGGGTCCTCGACAGGACCGAAACATCTTGCAGGACCAATCCGAATCGCTCTCGATGTTGCCGCAGCGGGATCGAACGGATGTCCGCCCCATCGATGTGAATCGCACCGGATGTAGGATCATGGAATCTCAGCAGCAGGTTGATGATGGTGCTCTTGCCCGCTCCCGTTGCACCGACGACGGCGATGGTCTCACCCTTCTTCACCTCGAAGGAGATGTTGTTGAGGACCGGAGTCTCCCCGTCGTAACTGAAACTGACATCATCGAAACGGACTCCATTCCCTCGTCCACTGCTGGCGGCAGATTGATCGGGTTCTGGCAACGACGAATCGGTGTCGAGGATGTCAAAGATCCTCTCGCTGGAGGCCATCGCCGATTGCAAGAGGTTGTATTTTTCAGCCAGGTCTCTCAGCGGTGAGAAGAGCCGTGTCAGGTAGGTCCAGAAGAGGAAGAATTCACCGAAGGTAGCGGTGCCTGCCTCGATCCTTGCCCCTCCCTGGGTCACGATGATCACCATGGCAATCACCGAGAGCAGTTCCACGGTGGGGAAGAAGACGGCGTACCAGAAGATGCTCTTGAGGTGTGCTTCTCGCAGGGTTGCGTTGATCTGCGAGTAGCGATTGGCCTGCTTCTCTTCTCGGCGGCACACCTGGATCACTTCCATGCCGCTGATCGATTCCTGGGTGAAGGCGTTGAGGTGGGCGAGCCTTCGTCGCATCTCTCGATAATGCTTGCGAGCAAACTTCCGGAATATGGCAGTGGCGAAGACGACGATGGGAGTGACGATGAGAACCATCATCGCCAGTTCAGAATCGGTCCAGAAGAGCATTGCAATGATGCCGGTGATTGCCAGAAGGTCACCTGCCAGTGCCACGAAGCCGCTGGCGAACAGCTCGTTGAGTGCTTCGACATCATTGGTGACGCGGGTCACCAACCTGCCGACGGGGTTCATGTGGAAGAAACTGGAACTCTGCTTCTGCAGGTGAGAAAAGATCTGCAGCCGAAGATCCTTGGTGACACTCTGCCCGGTTTTTTCCAGGACCATCGTCTGTGCGTAGTGGGTTGCCAGCTGGAAGAGCAGGATGATGCCGTAGGCGCAGGCGATGACCCACAGCCAGCCAGCTCGTTGTTGCGAGTCGGAAGAGCCGGAGATCCCTTCCAGTCCGAAGTAGGAGCCGATCTCGAGGATCCACCTGGAGATTCCTGTCGCATCACTGCCGTCCCCGGAGTTGATGGTGAGGGGGCCATCGATGGCTTCCTTGACCAGCAGCGGTCCCGCCAGGGAGATCATGGTGCTGAGCAGGATCAGCACTACCGACAGGAACACCATCCAGCGGTAAGGACGAAGGTAGCCGAGTAGCCTCTTCGCCAGCTTCTTGCTGAAGGGGCGGTCGATGACATCCTCGACATGGAAGTCCTCCACCTCGTCGTCGTCGTGTTTCTTCTTGTCGTTGGGTTTCGGTCTGGAGGTCATTCGAGATCCTCCAGTTCACTCTCGACGCTCTGGCGCTTCCACAGTCGCCAGTAGTGCCCTTTTTGCTGGAGCAGGGTTTCGTGCGATCCTCGCTCGATGATCCGTGCATCGTCGAGGACGATGATCTCATCGGCATGGACGATGGCGCTGAGTCGATGGGTGACGATCAGGGCGGTGAGTTCCTCGGTCCAATCTCGAAGCCCCTCGAGGATCGTCGTCTCCGTCTCGGAATCGACAGCAGAGAGAACATCATCGAGGATCAGGATCTGTGGGCGTTGCAAGATGGCGCGGGCGATGGCGAGTCTCTGCTTCTGTCCACCGCTGAGGGTGACGCCTCTCTCCCCCACTCGTTGCTGGTACTGATCGGGGAACTTGCAGATCTCTTCATCCATCTTGACGAGCCTGGCGACTTTTTCGATATCGGCCTGGGTTGCCCCGTCAACTCCGAAGGAGATGTTGTCGGCGATGGTCGCGCTGAACAGGAATGGTTCCTGGGGAACCGTGGCGATGGCTGAACGAAGCGCATCGAGGGAGTAATTCTCGATGGGAATCTCGTCGATGAAGATGTTTCCATCGCTGGGGCCATAGAGGCGGGGAATCAGGTTCAGGAGGGTCGTCTTGCCACTTGCGGTGGCACCCACGATGCCGAGGGTTTGACCGCCGGGCAGGTTGAAGGAGATCTGCTTGAGGACCGCATCGTCTGCTTCCGGGTATCTGAAGTGAACCTGGTCGAGACGGATGGCACCCTTCTCGATGGTCAGTTGATCCTGAGCCCTGGAGTCATCGACGGCAGGGGTGGCAGCGAGGATCTCCTCGATTCTCTGGGCACTGGCTGCGCCGCGGTGGAACAGGTTGATGACCCAGCCGAGGGCGATCATCGGCCAGATCAGCAGGAGTTGGCAGCCATTGAAGGTGGCGAAGTCTCCCAGACCGAGTTCTCCCGACAGGATGCGTAGGCCGCCGACCAGCAACAGGGTGACGAGGGCGAGATCTCCGAACAGTGAGAATGCGCTACCGGTCAGCGCACGGAGTCTTGCGATGCGTAGATTTTGCTGGAAGTAGCTATGGCTCAGCTGGTGCATCCGTTCGATCTCGGCTTCCTCGACGACGAATGCCTTCATCACCGGGATGTTTGCGAAGTTTTCCTGAGCGTGAACGGAGATGTCTGCCAGCATCTCCTGTCCACGCATCGACTGGGAGTGGACCTTGGGTCCGATGAATCGCACCGTGACGGTGATCAGTGCCAGGGGGAAGAGGGACCAGAGGGTCAGTTGCCAGTCGATCTGAAGCATCAAGGTGATGGAAAAGATCAGGATGAAGATGGTCTGAACCGAGTACATCAGTGCCGGTCCGAAGATCATTCGAACCGCCTCGACATCGCTGTTGAAGCGACTCATCAGATCCCCGGTGTGCAAGCGGGCATTGAAGGAGCCGTCGAGATCCTCGAGGTGTCTGAACATGTGGTCCCTCAGCCGCTTCTCGATCCGACGGCTGGAGCCGATCACCGTCTTTCGCGCCCAGAAGGAGGTGATTCCTCTCACCAGAACGATTCCCAGCATCGACATGGCGATGGGAAAGACCAGGTCGATGCCAACTCCTCGCTCGAGTCGGTCGACGGCAAACCCGATGAGGCGTGGAACGGCCACCTGACACAAACTGCTCAGCACGATCAGGCCGGCGCCGATCAGCAGTATCGATCGTTCCTTGACGATCAGTGGCAGCAGGAAGCGGAAAGCTTTGAGGGGAATCATCTGCTCTCCTGGTACTGCGGAAGCGTGGCGACGGCAGCGTGGGTCGTGTGACTCGGTGGTCGGACTCGTTTACCCAGCCTTGGATCGTTCCCCCAAGAAACACCCTGGAGAGAGTCTTGTCGAGGGATCAGGGGCGTGAAGCGGGAATCGGCATCGGTGCTTTTCGTGCCGTGGCCCAGAGATTCAGTTCAGAAGCCATCTGTTCGACCCGCTCGGGGTGTTTCCCTGACAGATCGTTCTTTTCGGAGATATCCTCGCGCAGTTGATAGAGGAGACGGCGGCCGTCCTCGAAGAATTGGATCAATTTCCAATCCCCTCGAACGATGGATGCTGCCGGGGTCGTTCTCCAGTTCTTGAAGAGCTGTGATTTTCCCTCGAGGTAGGCAGGGAAATGCCAGACCAGGCTCCTGTCGGGGAGACTCGACTTGCCATCGAGGACACCCACCAGACTCTCTCCCACCAGTGGAATCGATGGGTCTGCGGTGACTCCTGACATCTCCAGCATCGTTGGCACCAGATCGGTCAACTGGATCGGCACATCGATGACCCGTGAGGGCGATGCAGTGCCGTGCCCCCAGGCGATGAAGGGAACCCGCACACCCCCTTCGAAGAGCATCCCCTTGCCTCCTCGAAGTGGGCCGTTGTCGGTGTAACTGAGCAGTCCACCGTTATCGCTGGTGAAGATGAGGAGGGTGCGGTCAGCACAGCCATTGTTCTCCAGTGCCTGTCGTACTCTGGTCACCGATCGATCGACACTGTCGACCAGCGCAGCATACTTCAGCCGCTTCTTCGGTTCGTCGGGGAGTTTCTTGGCCCAGGCTGCGATTTCGTCGGGGGGTGCTTGCACCGGTGTGTGAACTGCGTAGTGGGAGAGCACCAGTAGAAAGGGTCGGTCGGCAGATTGTTCGATGAACTGGACGGCATGGTCGGTGAGGGCATCTGCCAGTGGCGTGCCGTCAGCCTGTTCCGCCAGGTTGGGTAGATTCCACGGGGCGAGGTGTCGCTTCGGATGCCCACGCTGATCCCCTGCGATGGAGACGTCGAATCCTTGCCGGGCCGGGTCTTCCCCCAGGTGCCACTTGCCGATGTGTGCCGACCGGTAGCCACTCTCCTTCAGCATCTCTGCCACGGTGATCGCCTCGGGCGCCAGGGCTCTGCGGGTTTTCGGCGGCACCAGTTTGCGGTTCTTTGCCTTACCCCTGGCGGCAGGTCGGACGGTGAAGATCCCATGTTCAGCCACGTCTGTGCCGGTGAAGAGGCAGGCACGGCTGGGAGCACAGTTGGGTCCATTGGAGGAGGCGCGAGTGAAGCGGATTCCCGCTGCGGCGAGGGCATCGATGCCGGGGGTTTCCCAGCGACTCCCCTGACAGGAAACATCGGCCCAGCCCAGATCGTCGGCGAGGATGATCACGTAGGAAGGGGGTGTCATCGGCTCGCTGGTCGATAGATTTGCACACCCGGCGAGGAAGATGATCGAGCATCGAAGCAGGAGTGTTGGGAGTCGAGTCATCGGAGTGTCCCTTCCAGTCGAGAGAGGATTCCACAACCTGGTGCGAAAGGCTACCGCTAAACCTCGGCCTTGTGGTGGTGCTGATACTCTGCGAGCCTCTCGGGGTCGCCGACATCGCGTACAACTTCAGGATCGAACTCGCAGGATCGAACTGGCAGGATCGAGGTGTGGATTGATCGTCCCGATACCGAGGAATTGCATCGCTTGCGGAGCATCCGTGGTGCAGGAGATCCCCACAGGGGAGGATCGGAAGCGAGAGGTGTGTCCCGAGTGCGGGGAGATCCATTACCGAAATCCGAAGGTGGTGGTGGGAACCCTCATCGAAGACTCCGGTCGTATCTTGCTGTGTCGCAGGGCGATTGAACCGGCACTGGGATTGTGGACACCACCGGCGGGCTTCCTGGAGATGGGCGAATCGATGAGTGCCGGTGCCGCCCGGGAAACGCTGGAGGAAGCCTGTGCCGAGGTCTCCATCGTGCGCCCCTTCGCTCGCATCGACCTGACTCGAATCGGACAGATTCATCAGATGTTCCTGGCAAAGCTGGTGGGCACCGAATTCGCTGCCGGGGCAGAGAGCCTGGAAGTTCGATGGTTTGACTGGAATGAGATCCCCTGGCAAGAACTCGCCTTTCCGGTGGTGGAATGGGTGATGAGACTGCGCAAGGAAGATAACGAGGGCAACCTCGACCGAATCCATCATGGTTGCTTGCATTGGGATCTGGTCGGCCCACCTCTTTCTCTCTCCAGTTACGATCTCGATGATCTGCAATCCCTCTCGCTGAAATCGTGAAGCTCCTGACGTCGGTGGTGGTCTCTATCCGCTCCGGTGGCTGCCCTTCACAATGACATCGGTAAGGAGTTTTCATGATGGTTTTCGGATTGGTCCTGGCTCTCTTTTCACCCCAGGCAGATGGCCAGGGAGGTGAAGGTGCACCCATCGAGGATGTAAAGGCTGCTCGCCCTTTCGATGAAAACGAATTGCGGCAAGCCTTGAAACTGGTGGGGCTCGACTACACCGATGAGGAGCTGGCGCAGGTATTGCCGGCGGCCATCGATCGTCTAGGAGCTTATGCGGCACTGCGCTCGATGGCGGTGGACAACTCCGTGGCTCCCGCATCCATCTTTCAACCGCTGGAGAGTGCGATGTCGGTGACGATGGACACCTTACCTGGTACCGATGCTCTGCCCGAGGTGAAGAGACCGGAAGATCTCCAGCAATTGCTGTGGGCGGAGATTCCTGTACTTGCATCCTTGATCCGTTCGAAGCAGGTGTCCTGTATCGAGATGACGGAGCTCTTCTTGAAGCGATTGAAGGAGGTCGACCCTGTACTTCACTGTGTCATCTCCTACACCGAAGATCGGGCACGGGCACAGGCCAAACTTCTCGACGAAGAACTGGCGCAAGGGAAGTGGCGCGGGCCTCTCCACGGCATTCCGTACGGGGTGAAAGATCTGTGTGCGGTGAAGGGGACCGTCACCAGCTGGGGGGCGATGCCCTACAAGGAACAGGTGATCGAGGTCGATGCCACGGTGGTAAAAAGGCTCGATGAGGCAGGGGCCATCCTCATTGCAAAGACAACACTGGGTGCGCTGGCGATGGGCGATATCTGGTACGGAGGGAAGACCTTGTCGCCGTGGAACACCGACCGTGGATCGAGTGGATCATCTGCGGGTTCCTGCTCGGCGGTTGGTGCCGGAGCACTCCCCTTTGCCATCGGTTCAGAGACACTTGGTTCCATCGTCAGCCCTTCGACGCGTTGCGGAAATTCATCGCTTCGACCGACATTCGGACGGATCTCTCGCCATGGAGCGATGGCGCTCTCCTGGTCGATGGATAAGCTCGGTCCCATCTGTCGCAGCTTGCAGGACACCGCCGTGGTGCTCGACATCATCGAGGGGTCCGATGGAAACGATCTGGCTGTCATCGATCGTCCCTTCGAGGTTCCTGGCGAGACCGGGATCGAAGGGTGGAAGATCGGATACTCCAGCGCCGCCTTCGAGAAGGCCAGTAGCCATCGAACGGTGCTGGAAGAACTGGAGTCTCTCGGTGCCGAACTGGTCGAGGTTCAGTTACCCGACTATCCGGTGTGGCCGATGATGGTGATCTTGTTCGCAGAGAGTGCCAGTGCCTTCGATGAACTGACTCGAGACGGTCGTGATGATGAATTGGTGGAGCAGGGTCCACAGTCCTGGCCCAACAGTTTTCGTGCTGCCCGGCTGATTCCTGCAGTGGAATACATCCGGGCCCAGCGATTGCGCACCTTGTTGATGCGAGACACAGCAACGGCTCTTACAGGTGTGGATGCGTTTGTTGCACCCGCGGGTGATTTCCATTCCCTGGCGGTGACGAATCTAACCGGCCATCCGAGTCTCGTTGCACCGTGTGGATTCAAGGAGGACCGGATGCCGCGGGCGATGACCTTCATCGGGCATCCCTACGATGAGGCGAGATTGGTGGCACTGGGGAGTGCATGGCAGCGTTCGACCACCTATCACCTGAAACGTCCTTCAGTTCCGGCAGCAAAACGAGAAGGATCAGACGAAAACCGTTGATATCGCCACGGACTTCGTCGATCGGCACATGACCCCCTGAAATTCTGGTCTCCCGGTATGCGGAGTGCCCAGGGCAAGTTCCTCTTTCAATTTCGTAGATTTCAGCCGGAGCGGGGAACCGGTATGCAACCACCTGCGTTGAGCCTGGTGCCTCTGATCATGTGCTGGTGCCTCTGATCATGTGAGGGTGCGTTTCAAACACTTCAGCACACCAGCACACCAGGGGATCAATGAGTTGAAATTAGAGTTTCTGCCTGCTGGCAATGGAGCCATCGGGCAACAGAAATTCAGAATTTGCCAGATTCTGGCAAGAGAATAGGAGTTTGCGATGTTGAGTTTTGATCCTGCGAAAACAGCGATCCTTCTGGTCGGCTATCAGCGCGACTGGTTTGACAGTGACGGTATTTTCAACAGTGTCATCGAAGAGTCGAGTGCCGTCAGTGGAACCGTTGCAAACACTGAAGTTCTGCTCAACGCAGCTGTCGAATCGGGGATGGCCATCATCTCTGTTCCGATCGCATTCAGTGAGTACCACAACGAGCTGGAGAACCCGATCGGAATCTTGAAGATGATCAAAGATGCCGAGGCATTCAAGGCCGGTACCAAGGGTGCAGAGACCATCGACGCGATTGCCAAGTACGGAGAATGGATCGTCGAGGTTCCGGGAAAAATCGGTTTCAACGCATTCAGCAACACCGATCTTGCCCAGGTTCTTGCGGACAAAGGCATTGAAACGGTTGTCGTTTGTGGAGCAGTGACTTCTCTCTGCGTGAATGCAACCGCCATGAAGGCTGCTGAAGATTACAATGTCGTGGTTCTTTCCGATTGCGTATCCGGTCGCACTCAGGTCGAGCAGGAGATGTTCTGCAATGAGTTGTTCCCGTACTTCGCAGAAGTCATGGACCACAACAGTTTCATCCAGAAAGTCGGCGTAAAGGTATGAGCCAAGAGGGTCTCATCCCTCTCGATCGCGAAGTTGAAGCACAGCAACGCCTCGTCGAGGAGATCGTTGCCTCCCGGAATCGTCAGGCAGAGATCCTGACATCGTTACCGGTGGCAGTGACCTTGCTCGACGAGGCTCTTTGTGTCGAATATGCAAATGCTGCTGCTAGTAGGTTGTGGGGCGACAGTTGTGAACCTGGCCAGCAGTCAAAGCTGGTCGGTACCAGTGTCTTCGATATTCTCCACCCGGAGGATGTCGAGCACGGCAGGGAACTCGTGCGCATGGTGGAGCAGGGTGAGGTGGATCTCCCCGAGCATCTGGTCAGGATCATCGACAAAGATGATCGCAAGGCCTGGATGAATCTTAAAATCTGTAAGCTCGTTGATGGTGGATTGCTATGCACCTTCGAGGACCAAACGACTCGCCTTCGGCATGAGGCGGAGCTACTCAAATCTCAAAGATTGGAATCGATCGGAAGGCTCGCTGGTGGCCTTGCTCACGATTTCAATAACTTCCTGGCAGTCATCATGGGAAATCTGAACATTGCACAGATCAATCTAGGAACCATCGAGTTGGCCAAGTCAGAACTGGAAATGGCCATCATGGCGAGTCAACAGGCCAGTGACATCACCAAGCAGATGCTCACCTTCAGCGTGGGTGGCGCACCGATCACGGAGATCGTCTCCATCGTTGACATCGTGAGAGATGCTGCCGCAATGAATGCACATGGCTCCAAGTTGAGGATAGTCATGGATATCGATGAATCGATGCCAGCTGTGGAAGTCGACAGCGGTCAGATTCACCAGGTGTTCGGCAATTTGATCATCAATGCTGATCAGGCGATGCCTCGAGGTGGTGAATTGCAGATCCGGCTCAAGAGAGGTTTTCTGGCAGCAGACTCCCGTATGGGAGCAGATCTAGATGCCGCAGTTATCGAATTTGAGGACCAGGGTGTTGGCATTCCTGAAGAAGAGATCGATCTGGTCACCGATCCTTACTACACGACCAAGGTGGACGGAACTGGACTCGGGTTGAGCACAGCGTTCTGGATCGTTCAGCGTCACAATGGAAGGCTAGTCATCGAAAGCAAACAGGGAAGCGGAACGACGATTCGAGTCGTCCTTCCGCTGACAAAAAACACACTTGAGGTTGGTGCTATAGAGTCGTGCATCAAATCGGATGAGCGAAGCCTGAGTGTCCTCATCATGGATGATAATGAGCAGGTTCGACAGGTCTTGCGCTTGATGCTGGAATCCCTGGGGCACCAGGTGGTAGAGACCTGTAATGGCGAGCTATGCGTCGAGGAGTTCAAACATGCGAAGGAAATGGGCAACCCCCATGAACTTGTCATTCTCGATCTCACGGTTCCGGGCGGACTTGGTGGGAGATGGGCGTTCGAGCATCTCAGAGAAATTGACCCGAAGATTTGCGCGATCGTTGCGAGTGGCTACGGGAATGACTCGGTACTCGCCTCACCGGAGGCATTTGGATTCAAGGGGAGACTGCAGAAGCCGTTCTTGATTGGCGAGCTGGAAGCGGTGATCCATGATGTGCTTCCGCTGATACCTTGATGGTTGATCTCCATATGATGAGGTGGCACGGTATCGAATCGTTTATTTCCCTTCATGAGAAAAGAGCAACAGGATGAAGAAGTTGATGATGGTCTGTCTCGGCGGCGTGTTGATGATTTTGATGGGGTCGATCGGCAGTTCAGTTCAAAAAGCGGATGACCCGGCTATTGACCAGGATGAGTCGATGAAAGCCTGGGTGGAGTTCATGACTCCGGGTGAAAACCACAAGTGGCTCGCTGGCCGCGTGGGAGACTGGGAAATTGCCACTACCCACTGGGTTCAGCCCGATGCTCCGCCGATAGAAAGCACCATGAACGCCACTTATGAGGCGGTACTGGGTGCCCGATACCTGGCCCAGACGGTTCACGACATGGACTACTCCGGCATGACATTTGGTGCCAAGGGTTTCATCGGGTACGACAACGCACAAGAGATCTTCGTGTCTTCATGGATCGATAGTTTCGGGACAGGGATCGCGACGGGTCGTGGTACAAAAAACGAGGACGGTTCCATCGATTGGGCCTGGAAGATGACCGATCCAATTTCTGCAAGCGAAATGGACGTCCGTGCTGTCGAGAAGGTGATCTCCGATGATGAGTTCGAGATTACGATGTACTACTTGATGCCCGACGGCTCCGAGGTGAAATCGATGGTACAGAAAGCCAGACGCAAGAAGACCAGTAGTAGTCAATAATCAGTGAGGAACACAGATCGAGCGCTGTGGGTGGAGTGTGCACTCGCTTTCCGTGCACACGGATGACTGCTAAGATGGGTGTAGTACCGTCGGAATCTGCCCGCCATGAAAGGAGCAGGTCGATGTGTGGTAACCACCAGGAGCTCACCCCTCGCTCTCGCCCTCACCTTATTGTGGCATCCGTTCTTGTACTGATCTTGTTGGCAACACCGGCGAAGGCTCAGAACGACTTCGTTCGAGGCGATTGCCTCGCTGATGGAAACGTCGAACTCTCAGATTTGATCTACATGATGTGCACCATCTGTGACGGAGCTGTGCAACCTTGCCTTGACGCCTGCGATGCCGATGACAACGGTATCTACGATATCCCGGACCCGGTCTACCTGCTCAATTACCTGTTCGGGGGTGAAGTCCCTCCGCCTGCTCCCTTCCCCGATTGCGGACCCGACCTGAGCGGCGACAGTCTCTCTTGTAACAACTATCAACATGACTGCGTGACGCCGCCTCCCACACCGCCCCTCGATACCGATTTCATCTTGTCCGTCACTGGCAGAGAGGGTGCCCCTGGGGAGACGATTCCCGTGGAGGTGCAGCTGGAGATTCTTGAGGGGGGATCGCTAGCGGCCTGTAGTTTCGGGGTCGCCCATGATCCCACCGCCCTTACCTTCACGGAGGTGCTCCCCGACATTGCCACCGACGACATCGATTTTGTCATCTTCGAAACCCGAGATGGAGGCTGGACCGGCGCCATCATCGTTGCCATCTTCGGCCAAACTTTGTGGGATGAGGGCACCTACCCGCTGTTCACGGTCCGCTACCAGGTTCTCGGAGAGGTCGGCGATGTGATCGCTCTCGACTTTGTCGACACCCTCGGCGAACCGCCCGTGCACACGCGTGTCGTCGAGTATGGGAATTACATCGAGGTCACCCCCTCGACCGTTTCCGGCTATGTCACCGTCGGTACCGCTTTTCGTCGTTCGGATGTGAACCAGGACGGCACCATCAACATCGGTGATCCGATCTGGGATCTGACCTGTCTCTTCCTGTGTTTCCCGGGATGTTTGGATGCCCACGATTCCAATGACGATGGACAGTGGAACATTGCAGATGCCATCTACCTGCTCGGCTATCTCTTCTCGGGCACGGCGGCTCCACCGGAACCCTTCATGGTGTGTGGTGCGGATCCCACCGAGGATTCTCTCGATTGCGTTGCTTTTGATGGGTGTCCTTGACGGTTCGATCGCATCTGGACCTTGCCTTGGATTGATTCCCCAGCCCTGAAGATGGAAGTGCCACGCTCCGTTTCATCGAGAGCGAGGCACTTCCATTTCACGGAATGGATCATGGGCAGCTGTCTGGACCGAACTCACAATCGAGAGAGTCGGAGGTGGGATCCTGTCCACATCCAGGAAACGGTGCCGGCGGCGGCGCAGCCCCGGAAAAGAGCAGACCCAGCACGGCGATGGGATCTCCGATGTCAACGTTGCCATCGTCGTTGGTGTCGAGGGCATCATCACAGAAACTTGCCAGGCCACCGAACAGGTAATTGAGTCCGAATACGGCATCTCCGATGTCGACGGAACCGTCGATGTTGCCATCTCCGCGGATGAACTCGGGAGGATCCCCGAAGATCACATCGCCCAGTGCCGACGAGAGTCGACTCACGAGGGCCAGTTCATCACCGAGGTATCGAGATAGAAGTGTCGAGGAAGTGATGACCCGGTGAGATCCTCCCAGCAAGAGATTGTTGTGGTAAACCGCCGTGATCTGGTCATCGACGGACAGGTTGCGGAAGATGGCTCCTGATCCATCCCCCACCGGCATCAAACTATCTACATCTTGACCCGATCCTCCGTACTCCGCAGACAGATCGGAGAGGTCGAGGCCCACTTCCGAATCGAGTCCTTCCAGGGCTGCAACCTGACCCGTTTGCGAACCTGGATCGATGGAGGTGACACCAGAAAGACTCGCAAGCTCATCGGAGATGCTCGATCCGACGTCGGCCCCTTCGATGTAGAGCGATCCTCCGACGGTGAGAAACTGGCTCAGCAGTTCATTGGAGATCTGAGACAGCGGTTGTTGATCGGGGCTTTCTCCGAGGAGTACCCAGACCACCCGATTGAACTCAGGTCGGTCCGATCCGAATTCGCCGTTGAGGTGAGAGAGCACCTGGTCATCGCCTCGAATTACCTTCGGAGTTCTTCCCAGTTCAGACAGGTTGCTTTCCAGGCAAAGGCATTCCGTCAGATCGCCCTGCTCCTGTACCAGAATCAGGTCGGTCACCAGGGAGAGGGAAACCTGCTCGGTAGCATCGACGGTGACGGTCTTGTAGTCGGGATTACATGTGGGATCCGCTGGATTGAAGGTGAGCTCGTAGCGGTGCACTCCCGTCGGGGAAGGATCGGTATAGGTATTTCCATCGACCTGTCCGATCAGTATTCCATCTCGCCTGATTTCCACACTTCCGATGACTCCCGGCCCCTCCGGGTCCCAATCGATGATGACGATCACCGGGCAGTTGGGACAGGTGGAAACGACTACGGAGACATCGATCACGGGCAGGCAGGAACAATTCTGGCAGATCACATGACGGGTCCAGTTCAATGGATCTTCGGTGGCGAAATCGTCGGTGAACTCCTGGACGACCTCGACATTGGCAGCAATATCCTGGGCCAGAATCTCCCGGTTGGTCACATTCAGCGTCAAGGGGACCTCGTCACATCCGGTGCTCAGGGTTCCAGCGGATGTTTTTCCTACTCGGTAGTCCTTGTTGTTGACGAAGGTGGAACCGGTGGGAGGGAACACCTCACTGACTCCAACAAAGGTGAATCCTCCATCGGCCTCGGCGTAGAGACTGGTTGCTGTATTGCTCCAGTAATATCCCCCGTACTTCATCCCGGTCAGATAGGATCCTCCCGCATCGAATTGAACGATGG
The DNA here is from genome assembly GCA_965661685.1 of Planctomycetota bacterium. Classification (GTDB taxonomy): domain Bacteria; phylum Planctomycetota; class UBA8108; order UBA1146; family UBA1146; genus QNYK01. The sequence goes on along the minus strand of CBFIET010000090.1, from coordinate 11,080 downwards.
CTGCGGCAGCATCCCTGGCGGCAAAGGTCAGGGTTCCGTCGTCAGCACTACGCAGGGTGCCATTGGCAACCTCGGTTTCCCCTGGAAGGACATTGGAGATGAATCGATACCACAGGGGGATTCCATTGTTGTCGACGGTGAACAGTTCCGTGCCCCTGTTGTCGATTGCTGTTTGCAACACGTGTCCGACCACTGCGATTCCATCGGGAAGCACTCTCAGCGATTCTCCGCTGTTGATTTCTCGATGTTCGGTTCCGTCAGGATCGATCGAAACGGTTGGATAACGGAAACCAGCGACGGGATTGCCCGATCCATCGACTGCGAACAGCATCGTTTCCGTCTCGTAGTTGGCAACGGCGGCTGGGCTCAGTGTGTGACCGGTGACCACGAAATTGCCGTTCGGAAGAGCCTCAACATCCTTGAAGGCGGTGACGCTGGGACTGACATCTCCCATCGAGTAGTACTTCATCCACATCATGTTGCCGTTGTCGTCGATTCGCAGCAGGAAGCCCTTGTCCGCGATATTGAAGCCATCTCCATACATCAGCGTGCCGCACAGGATGTAGCCACCCTCGCACTTCTTCATCTCGATCTTGGTGGAGTAGTGCTTCGAGGGTCCGTGGCCGTAGCGGTGTAGCCACATCTGATTGCCGGCGACATCGGTTTTCATGGCGAAGATGCTGGATGTGGAAACAACTCCGTCGGCATTCCAGTTTCCGCTGTGCCCTGCCATCACATAGCTTGAAGGGTCGTCATTTGCGAGTCGTACCGCGCTGGCACGAGCGACATCCCCTACCTTGTAAGATCGATTCCAGATCACCTGGCAGTTTGCGTTCATCCGGGTCAGGGTGGCCGACCGGCTCACCGGGGGCGCAGGTCAGGTATTCACCGCGATCGACTGCTCTCCGGAGATGATATAGCCGTTGTCGATGGTTTTTTCGATGCAGCTGGGACGGTCATCAAACCCACCTCCTGTGAGGTGGTGAAAGGTCTGTCCATGAACCGCTCCGGAAGTGAGAAGTAGCAGAGCGATGAAGGCAAATTGTAAGAGATGAATTGGACGCATGATTCCTCCTTGTGCAGGCGATGACGCACTGCAAGTCCCTCGGGAGCATCCCCACAGGAGATTAGTATCCGGAAAGGAAAGCTGTCAGGACTGGAATTTCGTTTCGAGCCAGTTGTGGCAGGATTGGGGCTGCTGGGCTCGATGCTCCCCCGCCCTGGTGGTGATCCTACTCGCTCTCCTGTCCATCGGTATCCTCGGAGAGTTTGCGAGCAGCTCTGGCCTTCACTCTCCTGTCGATCCAGAGCGCCAGAATCGTCATGACGATGACCACTGGAAGCAACAGCACCGCGACCCCGTAATCACTCAGCAAGATCCTCGCTGGAACGGACAGATAGATGCCCTTTTTCGCTGCCTGTTCGAGATACGCCTGTTGATCACCACGGGAGATGATCACGATCAACTCGATCAGGGTGACCGATTCGTCGACACGATAGGAAGGGGATTCCCCGGTTCGACCACTCTGGTCGAGGATGGCCCAGCCATTGGGGGCCATGACCGGGAACAGCTGTTCCCCCTCGAATATGGTCATCTCCTCCAGGTGCGCCCGACAGCGATCCCCGATCTGGGGAACAGGATTCTGGTCCGGTCCGCACAGGACCAACACCGAACCGCCACCACTGGTCAGGTAACTCAATTTCAAGTCACCGTCTGGAATCGTACCTTTCAAGATGGCATCGGGTCGCATCGTTGCAGTCCAGCGATCGGTCAGGGAGCCACTGCTCTCTGCCACGGTTTCGTACTCGATCGCCACAATCTTGCCGGTGACGATCACCTTCGAGAGAGTCTTCAACTGCTCCTGTGAATAAGGGACCTTTCCGGCAAGCAATGTGATGGCTGGAACCAACAGGAGAATCAGGAAGATCCCCGTGAGATTTGACCTCGATCTGAACTGGCGATTTATATTTACTTGTGAACTTGTCATTACATCCACTTCTGCTGAAAACAGGGAACAGCATTTACCTGATCAGTCTCAGGAAGAATGGTAACCGATAGATCTCCTTCCCTCGCCGAACGGTTGTTATTTACTTTGTTGGTGTCTTGTTATTCTTGTCAGAAATTGCGTCCGATTTGAAATTGGAATCTGATCTGTAGAGGTAATAGTAGCGTGGTTGGAGCCATCAAATGTACTGGCGGTGATTTCTAGCTCAGTTCAATTTCTTTCCCTTCATCGTGGAGGGAAACCCGTTTTAATTTTCACCTTTTTTTGGGAGGTTCTCATGTCCCGATTTCATTCACTTGCTTTCATCGTGTTTCTTTTCCTGAATTCCTCGGTATTTGCAGATGACGATGTTCCATTCCTCGACTTCACACTGGTCGACCCGCTCCCGGAGTCGATAATTGGTGGGCCCGTGGACGATACCGAGGTGGAACTGGAACGGATCGATGGTGGTGTGGTGATCGAGGGGGAAACCTCGGGTTTGCTTCCTGACCACGCCTATACCATCTGGGCTCTCGTCTTCAACGATCCGGATGGTTGTAACGATGGATGCCAGATCGCTGACGATATCGGTCCCGATTCAGGTTTCGCTGCACTGTGGACCGGCATCGGTTTCGTGGCGGACGAAGATGGAGAAGCGGAGTTCGAAACCGTCATGATGGCTGGCGATCCCGCCGGTGAGGTCCTGATGGGCGCTGGCCTCACCGATGCAGGAAACGCCGAAATCCACCTCATCGTTCGATATCACGGGCCTGCCGCTTACGACGATCCCGATCTCCTGGAAGCACAGATCACCACCTTTGGCGGCGGCTGTGATGAGTTTGGATGCGACGACGTTCAGTATGCGGTTCTGGTCGCTGAAGATGACGACGACGATGACGATGACGGCGATGATGATGATGGCGATGATGATGACGATGATGACGATGACGATGACGATGATGATGAGTACTCATTTATCGAGTTCATGATGGAGAGCCCTCTCGAGACCTCTGCTTCGGGAGCTACCATCGACGAATCGGAGATTCGCTTCGAGCAGTTTGATGATGGCTTCTACATCGAGGCGGAGACTTCCGGGCTCGAGCCTGGATTCACCTACACCATCTGGGCCGGGGTATTCAATGACCCGGACGAATGTGCTGGAGATTGTGACATCTCAGACTTCGGTGTCGATGGCTGGTCGATCCTGTGGACCGGAGTTGGACTCATTGCAGATGAAGATGGGGAACTCGAGTTCGAAGCGATCGTTATCGAAAATGAACCCGCCGGTGAGATCGTCACCGGACCCGGGCTGACCGATATGGACAATGCCGAGATTCATCTGTTTGTTCGCAGCCATGGTCCTGCATCCGATGATCCGGCGGTGCTGGAAGCTCAGCTGACGATGTTGATGGGTGGTTGCGACATCTACGGCTGCGGTGTTCCCCAGTATGCAGTATTGACCCGAGGAGATTGATCCCGGAGAAGCGGATCAAGATCGGTTGACCTTCACATCAGGGACTGACAGCACCGAACCGGGATCCATCTCGATGGCATCCAGGTGGCCGGAGATGATTTCATCGCCGTCGTGGATGATGGCGTGGATGTGCAGATTCGAACCGTGATGCGTCATCACTCCATGCTGATCCCTCGCGAAGAAACCGACCACCTTCAGCGCAGTGGACTCTCCCCGCGTCCGCCACGGCTGGTCCTCCGGGGCGAGGTCTGGAGTTGCTACGGGGCAGAAGCCATTGATCACGTGTAGCTCGTAGCTTCTTGCAACGCCTTCGATGATGAAGGGAAAGGGTGTGTCGCTGTCGATGCCATGAGAACGAGCCACCGTCTCGATCGCTTGCTCCAGAGGCATCGAATCGGGCAAGGTGTCGTGGTGCCATCTCTCCACGTGAGCGAGAGTCATCAGGGTGGCAGAACCGGGGTTCTTGTCGCCACTGGTGGTGGAAGCGCTGAGTCCATCCGGTGTCGTGGCCACGTAGATTTCACCGTCGAGGACGGTGATCTCCCCTTGCAGTTGTGACAATGCACCGACTCCGATGGCATGGGGTTGCTTGCACATCGCCTCGAAAGAGATTCGCGGCTGGGTATTGCCCATTCGTAATACATCTCGCATGCCACCGTACTGCTGGACGAGGTCATGGCTGCCTGCACAGCCGCACAGCAATAGACTCAGAATCAAGAGTCGGCTCATATTTCGGATCCTCTCAGACATTGAACAGGAAGTGGCACACGTCCGCATCCTGCATCATGTAGTCCTTACCCTCGACGCGTAGTTTTCCCGCCTCGCGGATCGCCTTTTCTGATTTGTACTCCTCGATGTCGGCGATGGAGTAAATCTCCGCGCGGATGAAGCCGCGTTGGAAGTCGGTGTGGATCACTCCTGCTGCCTGCGGGGCAGTCGATCCTTGACGGACAGTCCAGGCGCGGATCTCCTTCTCGCCGGCGGTGTAGAAGGACTGCAATCCGAGCAGGTTGTAAGCGGCTCGGGCCAGCTTGCTCAGAGCAGGTTCGTCCATTCCATAATCGGAGAGCATCTCGGCACGATCTTCCTCATCCAGTTCCGCGAGTTCCTCTTCGATGCGAGCGCATACCGGAACCGCTTCTCCTCCTCGTTCCCTTGCCATCGATCTGACCTGCTGGGCGAGCTCTCCCTCACCCAGTACATCGTCATCACTGACATTCATCACGAACATCTGCTTCTTGGTGGTGATGAGGCCGAGACCCTTGAGGATTCCCGGAGTACGGAGATCGTCGCCGATCTCTACTTCTCGTGCGGGTCGGCCTTCTGCCAGTACCGGATGTAGTTTTTCGAGAAGTGCCAGTCGCAGGACGTCTTCCTCCTCGCGACTGCGTACCGCCCGGACCGCTTTCTTCATGGCACTCTCGACCGTCTGCAGGTCGGCAAGTATCAGTTCGATTTCGATGGTTTCGATGTCGCGAGCGGGATCGATGGTGCCATCGACATGGATGATTTCCTCGCCGCCCGGCGCCTCTTCGAAGCAACGAACCACCTGGATGATGGCATCGGTCTCACGGATATGGCTGAGGAACTGGTTGCCAAGTCCTTCACCGGTGCTGGCACCACGAACCAGGCCGGCGATGTCGACGATTTTCAGCGATGTGGGAATCAGCTTCTGCGTTTCGATGTGGCTATTGAGGATGGCAAGTCTTGGGTCGGGGATCGGTACCACTCCGACATTGGGTTCGATGGTTGCGAAGGGGTAATTGGCTGCGTGTGCACCTGCCGCAGTGAGTGCGTTGAAGAGAGTCGATTTGCCCACATTGGGAAGGCCGACAATTCCCGCTTCCATCGTATTGTGCTCCTCGTTCGTATCGTTTTGTGGGCATCGAGCGTGAGGACAATTCCTTCTGGACCGCTTCAATCACCAAGGATCAGGATAGCGTGAATTGGTGACGGGGGGTGCCAATTTGACGAGGATATCCTCTTCAATCTGATATCCTGTAGCGGATGAAGTGAAATGGGAATCGGGAGGTAAGTCGTGACCGAACAAGGAATGTCGATGTCTCAGTGGCTGGTTTTCTTGCCACTCATCTTTATTGGATTGCTGATCGTGGTGAGCATCATCCTGCTCATCTACGGGGTGGCGATCTACAACGGTCTGGTGGCGAAACGTAACGGGTACAAGAACGCATTCGGTCAGATCGATGTGCAATTGACCCGCAGGCACGACCTCATCCCCAATCTGGTCGAGACTGCCAAGGGTTACATGAAACACGAGAAGGAAACCCTCTCGGCGGTGATCGAGGCGCGTAACCAGGCGGTCTCCGCAGGAAAGGGAGCAGCATCTTCCCCCGGGGATCCCCAGGCGATGCAGCAGTTGATGGGAGCAGAGGCGGCCCTCACCTCAAGTCTCGGTCGACTGTTCGCGCTGGCGGAGGCGTATCCGGATCTGAAGGCGAACACCAATATGCTTCAGCTTCAGGAAGAACTCACGAATACCGAGGACAAGGTTTCCTACTCCCGTGAGGGCTACAATAACGAGGTGACGCGCTACAACATCCAGCGTGAGTCATTCCCCGATACCATCGTTGCCAGCATGTTCAAGTTCGGTCCCGCGACCCTGTTCGAGATCGATTCTCCGGAGCAGCGGGAAGCACCCAAGGTGTCCTTCTCCTGATGGAGATAGGGATCTCACTGCTGACTTTCTGCATCGGTGAGGTGCAGCCGTTTCTTTCTCAAGTTTCTTCCGATGGAGAAGGATGGAAAGTTCTCGCGGTTGCTGTCGGTGCCGTTGTAGGCATGATCACCATCGTGGAGTTCTCTGTACGGCAGCGTCGCAAGCAGCGATTGATCGACGATATCCCCACCTGTAAGACCGCCGGTGTATTCATAGGCCTGGTCGAGGTGAAGGGGACCGCAGAGTCTGATGATCCCCTGACAAGCCATCTCGCTGAAAAGCTGTGCGTTCACTACGACTACACCGTTTCCGAACAATGGCGCAGGCTGGTCACGGAGACCTACACCGATAGCAAGGGCAGGGTAAAGATCAGAACCCGCATGAAAACCGGCTGGGATGTGGTCGACCGCGGTTCCAGGAATACCCCCTTCTACCTGCAAGATGATTCCGGTCTGCTGAAGATCAGACCCAGTGGCGCAGATATCGATGCTGATACCATATTTTCCCGTACCTGCTCCGCAAGTAGCGCCCTCTACTATCAGAAGGGACCGAGTCGCAGCGTCATTGGCTCGACCGGTACGCGCAGCTTCGTGGAGTATGCGATACCACTGCATCGGCGTATCTACGTGATGGGCGCATCGCGGTTGAGGAAGGACGTGGTGGCACCGGAGATTGCTCGCGACGAGGACGCACCGATGTTCCTGATTTCGGTGAAGTCCGAGGAGCAGAAGCGAAAGAGTTTCGCACTCCGTTTCTGGGGCCTGCTCTTCCTGGGACTGGCGATTTATGTTGGAGCGCCCTGGGTGCTGGCGACCAATGTGCAGGGAGTTACTCCATGGCTCATCGGATTGATGGGTGGACTCATCTATTCATCGTATGCACTGCTTCGCTGGGCGATCATGGTCTACAACAGCCTGCTGGCGTTGAGAAACCGTGTGAAGCAGGCGTGGAAGAATGTCGATGTGCAGTTGAAAAGACGCTTTGATCTGATTCCCCGACTGGTGGAAGTGGTCAAGGGGTACAAGCAGTACGAAAAGGATGTCCAGGAAGAACTGGTCCTGCTTCGCCGTGAGGGTGAGTTGAATTCTTCCGATGTCGCTACAGCCTGTTCTCCGACACTACTGGCATTGAAGGAGAGTTATCCAGACCTGGAGGCGGACACTCTCTTTCAGGAGTTACACGATGAACTGGTCAATACGGAAGACAAGATTGCCCTGGCTCGCGGTTATTACAACGACATCGTGGCGGAGAATAACGAGCGTATCGAACGCTTCCCCGACCTCCTGTTTCGATCCATCGCGCGGATGCGCCGGCGAAAATATCACGAGGCGAGGGATTTTGAGCGGGCGAGTGTGAAGGTCGATCTGGTCAGCGACGAGACCGATGCTGAAAGTTCTCCAGCAACCTGAGACAGCCGCAAACTCAGAGAGATTTCTGTCTCCGGATGGTTCGCTGGCGGATCGCAGGGACGATCTGCTCTCCATCGATCAAATCGGGATGCAAGTCGATACCCAGCTGCGCCGGAGATTTCCCGACCCAGCGAGTGTGCTTCCCCTCCAGTCCTATCTGTAGTGTGTCCGGATCGAGTGTCAGGGTGGTGTAGAGGGATTCCTCGTAGGGGCACGTGTGACTGATCCACGGATGTTCCGAATGGACTTCCTCGGGGTAACTGGTGTGCTTGTAGGCTCCCCCGACCCATTGGTAAGACGCAGAATTGAGATGCAGGTGAGCGATGTCACCGACACGGACCACTTCATCGATGTGGGTGTGCCCGTTGATCACGATGATGATCCGGGAGGCGGCTTCGGCGAGGATTCCCTGGATCTCTTCGGCGTTGTCGATGGCCCACGGGCCCGCCAGTGGCTGGTGGCATAGCACCAGGAATGGCCCCTCGTGACTGGAGAGTTGCTCCTTCAACCACTTCGCCTGGGTCTCTCCTATGTGTGACGGATAGCCACCGCCATGCCCTGCTGGTTTGTCGTTGCCATCGAGGACGATCAGTCGCAGGCCCTCGACATCGTGGGTGTAGTAGCGCCCCTTCATCCCCCACTCCTTCACGACCTGTTTGGAACTCAACCCTCCATCGGTGTCGTGGTTGCCGATCACATGAAGGGAGACGGGATGTGCTTCGTTGAATTTCTTGACCAGCGGGCGGTTCGCCGCCTTGGCCTGGGCGAAGTCTCCGAGTTGCACGATGGCATCGGGGGGAGTTGGTTTCATCGCATCCAGAAATGCATCGAGCCTGGCCGGTCCGTCATGCATCACATCGTGATGGAGGTCGGCGATGAGACCGATCCTGATCGGCTTCCTGAGGAGTCCGATGGCTGCACGAGAGAGGGAAGGGAGTGACAGGGAGCAGAGTGCTGAACCGATGATGACTCCTGCCTGCTGCAGAAAGACCCGTCTGGGAACCGAGGGGAACTGGTGTTCTGTTTCGCCGGGATACCGGGACATGGAGGAGCCTCTCCTGTTGGCCAGATGTGTGAGTGACCAATCTAGCAGAAGTTCAGCGAGTGAACGAGGAGAGAGGGAGACAGGAATGATGGGCGCAAGATGTTGCCCGAGAATCGATTGCGGACGATGGACTTGACCCGCTCGGCAGCGGACAATCTGCAAGGAGTCTCCAATTTCCCTGGAAGGGAACCCGATGGATAGCATTGCTGCCAATCACTTCGCCGTAAATGGTCGCAGTTACCAGCCGCCTGCGCGCCCCATCGCAGTGCTATGCCTCGACGGTTGTTCCGATGATTACATCGATACAGCCATCGAGCATGGCCGCATGCCGGTGCTGAAGAAGATGATCGAGGGGGGATTCCGGGCAGTGGCTCGAGGTGCTCTTCCTTCCTTCACCAACGTCAATAACTCCGCCATCGTCACCGGTGTGCCTCCCATCGAGACGGGAATCTCGGGAAACTACTTTCTCGATCCTGACAGCCAGCAAGCAGTGATGATGAATTCCTCGAAGTATCTTCGTTGCGGGACGATCCTGGCGGCGGCATCTGCAGCGGGACGAAAAGTCGCGATGGTCACGGCCAAGGAGAAGTTGAGGGACATCCTTTCCCTTGATCTTCCACTCTCCAGCGGCAAGGCCTTCGCCTTTTCGACGGAAAAGGCATCGGAGGCGTGTCAGGAGACACATGGACTCGGCGATGTGGAGGAGGTCGTTGGTCGTGCGCAACCGGAGATCTATTCCGGGGATGCCAGCCTCTACGTTCTCGATGCCGGAGTGGCATTGATCGAGCGTGGAATGGCAGACTTCTGTTACCTTTCCCTGACCGATTTCATGCAGCATGCACACGAACCGAAAGAAGCGGAGATGCTCGAGTTCATGGCGGGTATCGATGACGCCATCGGTAGATTGCTGGCCCTCGATTGCGTGGTGGCCGCCACTGCGGATCACGGAATGAACTACAAGGTCAACGAGGATGGATCTCCAAAGGTCATCTTCCTCGAGCAGGTCCTCACGGAACAGTTCGGAGAGGGAGTGACGGTGATCTGCCCCATCACGGACCCCTACGTGGCGCACCATGGTGCCCTCGGTTCGGCGGTGACGGTTCACCTGGCGGATTCCCTCGATGCAACTGCGGTGGCGACCTTCATCAAGGGGCTCGATGGAGTCACCGAGGTACTCTCCAGGTCGCAAGCGCAGGAACAGCTGGAGTTGCCGGGTGATCGGATCGGGGACCTGTACATCCTGTCGGCACAGGATGTGGTTCTCGGTAAGCAGCCAGCGGATCACGATCTGTCGCAGCTTCATGGTCGCTTGAGGTCGCACGGCGGCCGCTTCGAGGAGATGGTGCCGATGATTGTCTCGGAAGCTTTCACTGGCGAAGATTCAGAGCTGCGTAACTTTGACGTCTTCGATCTGGCCTGTAACCATCATCTGATGCAGAAGGAGAGTTGACGATGACCACATCATCCAGCCCTGTACTTCCCTGTCTCATCGGTGGCGATGAGGTGAGTTCGAATGACTTGCTCGAGGTGCGCTATCCCTACACTTCAGAGGTGGTCAGTCGTGTTCCGATGTTGACCCCGGAGGATGGAAACCGGGCCATCGAGGTGGCCTTGCAGGGCGGCCCGATGGAGGACCACCACTCCAGATACGAGGTGCTCTCCGCAGTTCGAGCCTTGCTCGAAGCGCGACAGGAAGAATTCGCCGGCTACATTCTCAAGGATACAGGTCTTTGCATCCGAGAAGCTCGCTACGAAGTGGGTCGCTGCCTCGATGTGTTGCTCTTTGCAGCGATGGAATCGATTCGTGATGTCGGTGAAGTGATCTGTGGAGATGTCTCACCGCATGGAAAGAAGCGGCGAATCCTGGCGATTCGTGAGCCTCTTCCGGTGGCTCTCGCCATCACCCCCTTCAATCATCCCCTCAATCAGGTGGTTCACAAGGTCGCTCCCGCCATCGCTGCAGGAACCCCGGTGATCCTCAAGCCGAGCGAGAAGACTCCGACAGCAGCGATTCATTTCGTCGAGTTACTACTGGAAGCGGGTTTACCCCCCCACATGATCTCGGTGGTGGTGGGTCCGGTCGAGACGACGGTTCGATACCTCATCGAGGATCCCCGTGTCTCGCTGGTCTCTTTCACTGGTGGAACCAAGATCGGCAAGGGCATCGCCCAGCTTGCCGGGTACAAGAAGTTGTGTCTGGAGCTGGGGGGAAACAGCCCACTCATCATCCACTCCGATGCAGATCTCGAACTTGCAGTGACTCTCGCAGCGGAGGGGTGTTTCAGAAATAGCGGTCAGCGCTGTACCGCCGTGAAACGATTGCTGGTCGATCGGTCGGTGGTCGAGCCTTTCACCGCCGCCTTCGTGGAAAAGGCACGGGAGTATCGCTGTGGTGATCCACAGGATGAGGCGACTCGTGTCGGTACGGTGATCGATGAGGATGCCGCACTGCTCCTGGAAGGAAGGGTCAACGATGCGGTCTCCGGTGGC
>CBFIET010000089.1:0-23085 GCA_965661685.1 Planctomycetota bacterium | reverse complement strand
TCATCAAGAATCCCACCCTGCCGAAGTTGACTCCATAGATGGGGACGATCGGATGATCCAGTTCCCGGAGAAGGGACATCAGCGAGCCATCTCCACCCATGACGATGATGAGATCCTCGTAGATGTTCGAGTCGAGGCCTGTCCCCGGTGACCATGTGCGAGTCTGTATCCCTGCCTCGGTCAGCGACCGGGTGACAGCCGTGATGAACTCGGCGATCTCCAGGGATGAAGATTCTGCGACCAGAAGGATTCGTTGCGGTTTCTGCACCGAGATCCCTCCGACTCAAGCCTTACTGACGGAGACCGACTCGTCTCCGAGAAGACGCAACTTCTCTTCGAAATATGGGATCGTGCGGTTGAGACCCTCGACGAGGTTTACCTTGGGTGTCCAGCCGAGGAGCTCCTTGGCACGGGTGATATCTGGCTGCCTGATCTTGGGATCGTCTTCGGGAAGAACCTGGAACTCGATGCTACTATTCGAGTCGGTTGCCTTGATCACCTCGCCAGCAAAATCGATGATCGGAATCTCATCTGGATTTCCAAGATTCACCGGATCGGTGATGTCAGAGGCGAGCAATCTGTAGATTCCATCCACCAGATCACTGACATGGCAGAAGGAGCGAGTCTGGGATCCGTCTCCGAACACGGTGATCGGTTCCTGATTCAGTGCCTGACAGATGAAATTGGGCAGGGCTCTTCCATCATTGAGTCGCATCCTGGAACCGTAGGTGTTGAAGATCCGCACGATTCTCGTGTCGACACCGTGATAGCGATGGTAGGCGAGGGTCATCGCCTCGGCAAATCGCTTCGCCTCGTCGTACACTCCTCGCACCCCTGTCGGGTTCACGTTGCCCCAGTAGGACTCGGGCTGCGGATGAACCAGCGGATCTCCGTACACCTCGCTGGTACTGGCCAGCAAGAATCTGGCACCACACGCCTTGGCGAGTCCAAGCGCCTTGTGCGTGCCGAGAGATCCGACCTTGAGTGTTTGAATCGGGAACTCCTGGTAATCGATGGGGCTCGCCGGCGATGCGAAGTGGAGGATCGAGTCGATCTTTCCCGGTACATGGATGAACTCGGTCACGTCGTGTCGAATGAACTGGAATCTGGAATTTCCGATGAGGTGCTCGATGTTTCGGATGTCTCCGGTGAGCAGGTTGTCCATGACGACAACCTCGCAATCCCGATCGAGGAAGAGATCAGCCAGGTGTGAGCCGATGAATCCGGCACCACCCGTGATGAGAATTCTACTGGGAGGCATCGTGTTTACTCCTGGTTCCGATTCCATGATATTCGAGTCCGTACCTGTCCGTCATGCCATCTCCCCAGATATTCCTGCCGTCATACAGCACCGGGGTGGAAAGGAGTTCCTTCATCCGTTTGAAATCGGGTCTCCGGTACTCGTTCCATTCAGTCAACAGCAGTAATGCACTGGCATCTCGGACAACCTCGTACTGGTCTTCACTATACTCGATCAGATCGCCCATCTCCTGCCTGGCAGTGGAGAGAGCTTCCGGATCGTGTCCCCGAACTCGCGCGCCGCGCTCCACCAATCCACGGGCAATCACCACCGATGGAGCTTCTCGCATATCATCGGTACTCGGCTTGAATGCCAGTCCCCACAGGGCAAAGGTGTGTCCCGTCAGATCTTCCCCGAATTTCTTCACGATCTTTTCGATCAGGAGTTTCTTCTGACGGTCATTGACCTCGTCCACGGCATCAAGAATCGCCAGTGAACTGTTCTGTTCTCTCGCCAGCGCAGAGAGTGCTCGCACGTCTTTAGGGAAACAGGAGCCTCCGTACCCCACACCCGGGAAGAGGAAGTGCGGACCGATTCGACGGTCAGTACCCATTCCTCTACGAACCTGAGAAACATCGGCCCCGACGATCTCACACAGGCGTGCGATGTCATTCATGAAAGAGATTTTCGTGGCCAGCATCGCATTGGAAGCGTATTTGGTCATCTCGGCGGAAGCAGGGTCCATCACCAGCAGCGGTTTGCCGGTGCGAACAAAGGGAGAGTACAGTTCATTCATCAACTCAGAAGCAGCCGGATCATCCGATCCGATGACCACCCGATCGGGCTTCATGAAGTCGTCGATTGCCGCCCCTTCCTTGAGGAATTCGGGATTCGAGACGACGCTGACCCCATGAGAGCTTCTGGATGAGATGATTTCCGTGACCATCTTGGCTGTCCCCACCGGAACGGTCGACTTGTTGACGACGACCAGGGGACCCTTCATCGCCTCGGCGATCTGCTCTGCCACCGCCTTCACCGCCGACAGGTCGCACGACCCATCTTCGCCCTGAGGGGTACCAACGGCGATGAATGCAACCTCGGAGCCATCGATGGCGGCTCCCAGGTCAGTGCTGAATTTCAGCCTTCCTGAGGCGGTATTCCGCTCCACCAGCTTCTCTAGACCGGGCTCATATATCGGTATTTGGCCGCTGAGGAGACTCTCTATCTTGGCTTCATCCCGATCGACGCAGGTCACGGTATTACCGCTCTCTGCGAAGCAGGTTCCCGTCACCAGACCAACATAACCCGTCCCAACGATCGTAATCTTCATGATCGAGAGTTCTCCAAATATCCTGATTGAAACCGGTCCGAAGTCCCCGGGGAAATCACCAAGAACTCATGGATCATAGCAGAGGCGGCACCTTTCGGCATCAAAGGTGGAGGAATTCCACAAGGTCCGATGTCGCTGGATGGTCTAGATGCGTACAATGGTGAGCATGGATAGCGACGATTTCCTTTCAGGTCTAGATGACCAACCACAGCCAAGTGGCTCACAGGACGACGATTTGAAGAATTCCGACCGGAAGCTCTTCTCTGACCTGCCTCTGTCTTCAAGCGTTCTGAGTAGGCTTACCGAACTCGGATTCACACATCCAACCCCCATCCAGGAACTCACCATTCCCGTAGCCATGACGGGGAAAGATCTGATCGGTAAAGCAGAGACCGGTACCGGAAAAACCCTCGCATTCACCTGCCCCATCGTCGGCAAACTCGATCCGGAACGGGTCGCGATCCAGTCACTGGTACTGTGCCCGACGAGGGAACTTGCCCAGCAGGTGGAAGAGGTTGCCTCAGCTCTGGGCAAGCCGATGGGAATTCGCGTCGCACTGGTGGTGGGCGGAGTCCACCAGTCTCAGCAACTGTTGCAGTTGCGTCGTGGTGCTCAGATGGTCGTGGGAACGCCGGGGCGCGTCCTCGATTTTCTTCGAAGCGGGAAGATCAGACTCGGCTGGGTCGATCACGCCGTTCTCGATGAAGCGGACCGGATGCTCGACATGGGATTCATCGATGATGTTTCCGAAATCCTCGATCACACTCCACAGGAGAGACAGACGTTTCTCTTCTCCGCAACACTTCCTCCCAAGATCAAGTCCCTGACCAAACGCTTCATGAAGAACCCCGAGCTGATCTCCACCATCAAGGAGATCGCCACCGTTCCTGACATCGTTCAAAAATATGTACGGTGTGAAGATTGGGCCAAGAAGTACTGGGTTCATGAGCTTATCGACCGTAACCCGGACGATACCTGCATCATCTTCTGCAACACCCGCCGGGCGGTGATCGAACTGGATAGAGATCTATGGGGTCGGGGCTATCCCGCCGGGTCACTCCACGGCGATCACGACCAGGAACGAAGATTCAAGGTGCTGGAGGGTTTCAAGGCAAAGAAGATCACGACCCTCGTCGCCACAGATGTAGCGGCACGGGGCCTCGATGTGGAAGCGGTATCACGGGTAGTCAACTACGACATTCCCGATGAGGTGGAGACCTATGTACACCGGATCGGTCGAACCGGCCGGGCTGGTGCTGCAGGAGAATCTCTCAGCCTCGTCTGCCCCCAGGACCGCTTCCCCTGGAACAGAATCCTCAAGGAAACAGGATTTCCCATCGACGAGGATCAATGGAAACCGCCCAAGGGAGCGAGACCCGATCGAAACCATCGGGATCCCCGCAGATCCCCTTCACGACACGGTGGAGGTCCGCCACGCAGAGGTCGAAGTGGAAGTGGTGGTGGTGGCGGCAGAGGTCGCGGAGGCGGTGGCGGCAGACCATCGGGTAGGAGCGGCGGCGGCGGTTCGCAAGGACGAGGACGTCGCAAGCCCACCCGCTGACCCATCAGGCCAGCGATTCGTGTCCTCCTCTACTCCATCTACTTCTGCATCTACTCCAGCTACCTTTTACTCCATCTACCTTCTACGCCATCTGCATCTACTCCATCGTGATGGCCCCTGAACTGTTACCGATGAAAAAGGCCCCGTACCGCATCGAGCGGTACGGGGCCTTCGTTTCGCAAGCAGGATGCCGGGGCTAGTACATGCCGCCCATGCCACCCATGCCACCCATGCCGCCCATGCCACCCATGCCGGCAGCAGCAGCAGCCGCTCCTCCAGCATCGTCATTGCTTGGCATGTCACTGACAACGGCCTCTGTGGTGAGCAACAACCCACCGATGGAAGCCGCATTTTCCAGTGCGGTACGTGTGACCTTGGTTGGATCGATGATTCCAGCGGCAATCATATCGACGTAGTCGATGTTGAGTGCGTCGAAACCCTGTGCTCCCTCACCTTTCTTCACGCGCTCGCTGACGACGGCACCATCATGGCCCGCATTCTCGGCGATCTGACGGATCGGTGCCTCCACCGCCCTGCGGACGATGTCGAGACCAATCTCTTCATCTCCCTGGACGGTAGTGAGGTTGTCCAGCACGAGGCTGGCACGCAGCAGGGCCACGCCACCACCAGGAACGATTCCTTCCTCGACGGCTGCACGGGTCGCATGAAGCGCATCCTCCACGCGAGCCTTCTTCTCCTTCATCTCGACCTCGGTCGCTGCCCCGACGTTGATCTGGGCAACACCACCGGAAAGCTTGGCCAGGCGCTCCTGGAGCTTCTCGCGGTCGTAATCGGAGGAGGCTTTCTCCATCTCGGAACGAATCTGATCGATGCGGCTCTTGATATCCTCGGAGGAGCCAGCACCTTCGATGATGGTGGTCGCTTCCTTCTCGATGATGACCTTCTTGGCGCGACCCAGGAATGAGATATCCACATTCTTGAGGTCGATTCCGAGATCATCGAAGATGGCACGGCCACCGGTGAGGGTAGCAATGTCTTCGAGCATCGCCTTGCGACGGTCTCCGAATCCCGGTGCCTTTACCGCACAGCAGGAGAAGGTGCCTCGCAACTTGTTGACCACAAGAGTTGCCAGAGCTTCACCCTCGATGTCCTCGGCGATCACGAGGATCGGCTTTCCGGACTGAGCGATCTTCTCGAGCAGCGGAACCAGATCCTTGATGGAACCGATCTTCTTCTCGTGGATCAGCAGGTATGCATCTTCCAGCACACAGGACATCTCCTCGGTATCGGTGACGAAGTGCGGGGACAGGTATCCCTTGTCCATCTGCATACCTTCGACCCAGTCGACGGTGGTATCGAGAGACTTGCCTTCTTCGACGGTAATGACTCCGTCCTTACCAACCTTCTCCATCGCATCAGCAATGATGTTGCCGATCTCAGGATCGTTATTGGCAGCGATACTTCCGACCTGTGCAATCTCGGTCTTGTCCTTCACCTCGGTAGACATCTCTCCGAGACGAGCAACGATTCCCTCGACTGCTTTCTGGATTCCACGCTGAAGACTGACCGGGTTGGCACCTGCGGTGACATTCCGAAGTCCTTCGTGGAAGATTGCATTGGCGAGAACTGTTGCAGTGGTGGTGCCGTCTCCGGCGTTGTCGGAGGTCTTCGAGGAGACTTCCTTTACCATCTGTGCACCCATGTTCTCGAAGGAGTCCTCGAGTTCGATCTCACGCGCAACGGTCACACCGTCCTTGGTGACGGTGGGAGCTCCGAATGATTTCTCGAGAACGACATTACGACCCCTGGGGCCGAGCGTGACCATCACGGCCTTCGCGAGCTTCTGTACACCTCTGCGTACGGCGTCGCGAGCTTCGTGGTCAAACGCGATGCGCTTTGCGCCCATCTTGTCGCTTCCTCTCATTATTATTGGCATTCAAAAACGTCAATCGGACAGAATGCCTGGGTTTAACTCGAAATGAATTAGCCAACGATCGCGAGAACATCGTCCTCACTCATGATCAGGTACTCTTCGCCATCTACCTTGATCTGCGTTCCTGCATAGGAACTGAAGATCACGCGATCGTCCTTGCTCACCTGGAAATTGGCGCGATTGCCATCCTTGAGGAGCTTGCCGTCTCCGAGCGCCATGACGCGCCCCTCACTCGGCTTTTCCTTCGCATTATCCGGCAGGAAGATCCCACCCTTGGTCTTGTCCTCAGCTTCGAGTCGCCTGACGACGATCTTGTCGTTCAGCGGACGAAGATTGAGATTCGCCATTGGAGTTGCCTCTCTTTCTCATGCCCATATCCGGGCGTTCACTTCATGATTTCTGAAGTACCCTCTTCGGGTTCGTCAGAGATCCACTTCACTTCAATTCAACAGAAGCGTCTGAATCAGATCCCGGATACTGCTCCGGAACAGATCTGGTTCAACGGGCTTCGACAACAGGGCGAAGCCTCCCACCTCTTCCACATCTCTGTGCAATTCATGACTCGCTTCACCGCTGACGAAGAGTGCCGGCAACTGCCAGCGATACTCCGTTCGGACCCTACGCAGCAACTCGACCCCGGTCAGATCCGGCATGTGAACATCCAGGACCATGAAGTCGAAGGGCTTGCGAATCGGTTCCGAACTGCTCGTGTCGTCATGGGCCCGACAGAGCAGTTGCAGTGCCTCCACGCCTCCTCCGGCGTCCTCGGTGTCAAATCCGTCGCCGTCGAGCAGCGCTGCCAGCGCTCCCCTCACTCCGGCATCATCGTCGGCGAGCAGTACCCGATAACGGTTTCCGGAGGAGCGAACTCCTCCATGAATGATCTCGGAGAGCATCGAGGAACCCCTTTTCGAGTCACTACCTATCCCGGTCATCCCCCTTTTTCGCAACGATCGTGCCGCACTGACACGACTTCCAGCCCCTCTTCTAAGTCATTGCATTGAAAGGTGTTAGGGCACAGAAATCGTGAAGGCCAGGATCCCTCCCCTCGAAACAACTGCCACAATGACAGTCCCGTGCCGCAAGGACGGCAGACTCCTGCCACGGTGGCAGTCCTGACTCTCCGTGGATCTGTTGAATTGTCTGCGCCAGATGGGAACCATCTGTGCAGCTCTTCCAGCGAAGGAAAGGAGTCCTGATCATGTCTCAACCGTCTCACGACCCCTCTGACCTGCTGGAAGAGATCCGCATGGCGCTGGAAACCGCCGACACCAGCGACCGCCTGCGCCAGGCCCTCGACCGGATTCGCCCGGAGGACATCGCCCACATCCTCGACGACCTCGACCCGGAGCAGAAACTCAGGGTCTTCGACGCCATCGAGACGGAAACCCAGGCGGAGGTGATCGACGAGACCGATCCCACTTCAAGGGAACTGGTCATCGAGAACCTGGAAGTCGCCGAACTGAAGTCGATCCTCGAGAAGATGCCTCCCGACGAGGCGACCGACCTCCTCAACGAACTTCCTCAGTCGCAACGGAGAGAGGTTCTCTCCAGCATGGATCCATCCACCACGGTGGAACTGTTACGACTGATGCAACACCCCGCCGACTGTGCCGGCGGAATCATGACCCTCGACTACCTCGCCGTCAGTCCCGATTTACTTTCTGAAGATGCCATCGCACTGATCCAGGAGCACATCGAGACGGAAGTGGTCAACTACGTCTACGTGATCGATGATCAGCGTCATCTCATCGGAGTGACATCCATCCGAGATCTTCTTGGATCACATCCAAAAACACACGTCTCGGAACTGATGACCACCGAAATCATCTCGGTAACAGTTGACGAAGATCAGGAAACGGTTGCCCAGCACGCTCGACGATACAACTTGCAGGCGATCCCCGTCGTCGATGAAAGCGATCACCTGCTCGGCGTGGCGACCATCGATGACATCGTCGAGATCATCAGCGAAGAAGCAGATGAGGACATCTACAGGCTGGCGGGTGCTCCGGAAGTACACCCTGCACAGCAGAAGGTACTGCGCCGCGCTCTACTGCGTATTCCGTGGCTGTTCCTTCCCGTGATCAGTGGTTTCATCCTGGCCTGGATGCACCCGGATGATCGCCCCCTTGCCGATATCCTCTCCTCCCAATCGGACCTCCGGTTGTTACTGGCGGCCTTCATCCCACTCGTCATGGGAATCGCAGGAGGTGTCGGAACTCAGTCTGCGACGATGGTCGTACGAGGGATGGCGGTGGGAGATATCGAGCTGGGAAGAACCACCCAGCGACTGTTCCGCCAGGAGATCGTCATCGGAATGGTCATCGCGATCGCCATCGGCGCAGTGGTCGGGGTGGTGTTGGCGGTGGTCATCGGTACCGGTCAAGATGCGAACTGGTTCCACTTTCCCCTCGCTGTTGCCGCAGGGATCGGTGCAGGGATCATCCTCGCCAGCGCTTGTGGAACTGCTCTACCCATCTTCTGTGAAAAGATCGGTCTCGATCCGGCCCTGGTGGCAGGACCATTCATCACCAGCTTCAATGATGTGACAGCAGCCATCACATTCATCGCAGTGGCGGAGTGGGTGATGAGATCGCTGTGAGCGAAGGACTCGCTACTTGTATTCGTCCTCTTCGATTCCGTAACGCTCCAGCTTGTTGTATAGAGTCTGGCGAGGAATCTTCAACTGCTTGGTTACTCTCGACTTGTTGCCACGATTTCTGCGCAGGGCAGTCAGTAGTACCAGGCGCTCGACCTCTGCGATGATGTCGTTGAATCCTTCGGTGGCGGGAATACGCAGCACCAGATCCTCCTGGGTCGACTGGACCCTCTCGCCCTGTAACCGCTCACTCAGTGTTTCCTGAAGACAGCTCTCGATCGTCTTGCGCGGGATGATTCGACCTTCACTGGTCAGCACCGCCTGAGACACGACATTCTTCAACTGCTGCAGGTTTCCTGGCCACGGATGGCTTAGTAATTCCTTCATCGCACTGTCCGAGAACTTCTTGGTCGTAGCATCGGCAGCGGTAGCTTCCTCCAGGTAACTGGCGATCAGCTGTGGAAGATCCACGGCTCTCTCTCGTAGCGGCGGCACATCCATGACGAATCCTGCCAACCGGTAGTAGAGGTCTTCCCTGAACTTGCCTTCCCGAACCAGTTCGGAAAGATCCTGGCAGGTAGAAGCCACCGTTCTGACGTCGATGGGAACCAGTTCCGATCCTCCGATGGGACGGACGACACCTTCTTGCAGGACACGTAACAGTTTTTGCTGGATCTCCATCGGTAGATCCCCGACCTCTTCCAGCAAGATCACGCCACCATTGGCTCGCTCGAAGACTCCCACCTGATCATCGTCTGCTCCGCTGAATGCGCCCTTGCGCCAGCCGAACAGTTCTCCTTCAACGAGGGTCGGAGTGAGCGCACCACAGGAAACCACCTCGAAGGGGAAGTTCTCCCTCTCGGTTCCCTCGTGCATCGCTTTTGCCAGTTGACTCTTCCCGGTTCCCGTTTCACCACAGATCAGAACAGCAAGATTGGACTGGCGAAGTCTGCGCGCCTGGGAGAAGAGATCGATCATCGATTCATGTGAACTGTGCATCTCTCCGAACGACAGGGTCGGGGAGGAGGCAACGCCTTCTTCCTGTGTCGTTTCGATCGCAACTGGCACCTCGATCTCATTCTCGACGACCAGATTTTCAAACTCCTCGATGCGAGATTCCATCTCCTCGATCAACCGTGCCTGAGTACTGATCAGCAGTGCATCCTGGATTTCGCTCTCGACCTGATAAACCATCTGCTCCAGGGTCGAATCGGAGCCGGCATCAAAAGAACTTCCAGGGATCCCTTCCAGCAGGAACAACAGTCTTCCCACATTCGCAATCTCCTGGGTACAGGCGATGTACGGGATCAGCTGAGAAGATTGTTCGACATGGAATCTCCCTGGCGAGTCTTCGCTGGCAATTTTTAGCAGGTGCTGATGGTCGATTGAGTTGGCAGGTCGCTGTCCACCAGTGGTCCGCGTCGCCAGTTCCAGCAGCGATTTCGTTCCATCCCGCTCCGAACTGCTCAGCAGGTATGCCATGCCGCAACGAGCGCCAAACGTATCGAGAAACACCCCCAGGAGAGTCGCTGCGAGCATCTCACCACGCCGCTTCGACGGCACTTCCTCGAAGTCTTGCAGTTCTCCGAGTAGATCTGGTTTCAGGAAATGCTCCACCGCTCAAACTCCTTGCTTCTACCTCGATCACTTACCAGACGCTGCTGGACCTGCATACGATCCCGATTCAGGTTATCCTTCTGAAAGAAGTACCTGACGGCCCCAGTGATCCGTCAGGAAATGGTGTCTGTACCACCTTTTTGCTGCGGATCAGGGAGTAAGAGGCCCCGAAGGAACCCTCACCGGTTTATATCGGCTCGTACGCCCTTGAACCTGAAGTACATTTTCCCGCCTCAGGCGGAAGATTAGGAGATTGCCGGGCCATCTGCAATGGTGCCCGGTCAGAGACGTGCCGATACTGCTGTGGATTCTACTAACGATTTCTCCGGTGGAGCCATGTACCGCCCCGGTACACGGCATCGACGATGAATCGGATCCGGTAGTCGACTGGATCGAGATGCTCGGATCCGACGACTGGGTACTCAGAGAAGATGCGGCCAGAAAGATCCTCGAGGCAGGTCCCGCGGCGATCGGCCCACTGCGAGACTCTCTCAACAACCCCGATCCAGAGGTCAGGGCTCGTCTCAAGGAGATGCTGACCCTTCTCTCCCCCCCACTGCTCATCGTCGACCTGCTTCGTGTCGGCGAAGGATCTCCATCTTCCCGAGTATCCGATTCTCCCGAGATCTCGGGAACATCGGTTCGTTTCACCCGCAACAACCTGGTTCAGACCAGTGTCACTTCCATTGCCGAGGAGCGACGGGTGCAGATCGAAATTCGCGGAAGCGAACCTCCCTACTCGGTAGAGGTGCTGTTCCCCGGAGTCAATAGCACCATCGTCACCGGGCCTCCCGCCCGTGGCGTCCAGCCGGGAATCCCCTGGGTGATTCACTCGGAAGATCTGCTCTCGATGGAGCAGGCGCTGGGAAACACCAGGACCAGCGGTGAGTTCGCCACCTGGATCGCTCTCTTGCATCACTTCCCCGATCCTCAGCTGGTGGATGAGCAGGAGTTACTGCAGCGATCTCCGGAAGAGAGGATTCTCGCTGCCATCGACGACCAACTGGCCACCAGTGATGATCCTGAACTGTGGCAAATTGCCGCCTCCTTACCCTCCTCCATCACTGTTCCTCAGGTGACAGGGATCGCCTCGGAAAGGCTGCAGGACGCACGTCTGATGGCACGACTGGGTCGAGGCGACGAATCCGCCAGGACTCTTCTGTCACAGCAGATCGCAGCGCACCTCGACGGATCCGGGACACTGACTGCGGACCGCATCGATTCCCTGATTCCCGTCGCCCTCGAATCGGGGATCGCCGGAGCTCTTGAACTCTTCGAGAGGCACTGTGGCGATCTGTCGCCGTGGCGACAGCACCTCACCTGGCGAGTTCTTCAGGAGAAGATCCAGCATGAGGAGTTCGCAGCGAAACATGGAGTGACCATCATCCGGGCGTTGCTGGCCCCCGAGACACTGCCAATTCTGCGCTGGACCAACTCCAGGTTGGCCTCGTTATGGAACTCCTTGCAGCGCAAGGTACCGGGGGAGATATGGCTCGAGGTTCTCGATGAACGCATCGAGGACGCCATCGGACAGGATGTTGCTCAGTCCACCGGCCGTGTACCGCTGGTACTGGGAACTCTATCGCACATGGCCAATCGTTCTCATTCTCTTCCCGAGCGGTGGCAGCTCGTCGTCGCTCGATTGATCTCGACACAGCATGCTGAGGTTGCCCTTGGAGTTCTCACCGCTCAACACATCAGAGGCGGAGTCAGTGAAACGGTATGGAAGCTCGTCTGTCAGGAGTTGAAGAATGGGCTCTCTACTGGAGATACAACCATCAGTTTTCGAGTCCGGAATGCCACAAACCGACTATTCGAATCACGTTTCCTGCCGGCAGAATCTCGTCGGCTGTTCCTGCAGGTCCTGGTCGACACCATCCGTAATGGGGACAGCAGTCAGCGTTCTACCGTCGACCGTTTGCTCAATCTACTGCTGGGATCCTCCGCTGTTCGCCAGGTGAAGAAGGTCGATGATACCTACTGGACGAAACGCGCGGATTCCTGGCAGAAAGATCTCGATTCTCTGGGAGATGAAGAGCTCCACCCCGCCAAGGAAGAGAGCTCGTGGAAGCGAATCTCCCTCGCCGACTTCCGCATCGATCCTGAAGGGGAGACCTCCCTGTTGAGGATGCAGAGCGCGGTGATCCCGGTTGGTGAACGATTCCATGCGACCAGTGATAGTGGAGAAGACGAGTCGATACACATCACGGAGACCCGTGGAAACACATATCGCCTGTCCGGATCGATCATGCTGGTGGAAGAACGGCCTACCATGTCGCGGCTGCGTCCTCGGTGGCGCCGCTGGAGGTATCGCTACAGTTCTTCCCGCCTGGGGGCCGAGAGTGCCCAGGCCCGTTCGATGGTGAGCTTTCATACCGTCGTCCTGATGGAACCGATCGAACCGGAGCAAGAACCAGAAGAGCCTCACTGGGAATCGTCACCCCGGTGGGATCGAATCGAGCAGAAGATCCTCGACGAACTGAACTCTTCTGATCGGGTCACCAGAGATTCCACCATGGATATCGTCACCACCCTGCAACTCGAATCGGCACGCGACCTGCTGATCGAGGCGTGGGCTGAGCGGGAATCGGTATCGATTGCCAGGGCATTGCTCTCCCTCGGCGACTCCCGCGGTAGGGATCTTTTGATGGAAGGGATCCGGGGGATGTCGAGCCGGGTCACACGGGAAACCCAGAAATCGCTGGAACAGTTGCTGCTGCTGGGAGACCCGGAAGCTCTGAATCTGGTTCTGGAATGGCTCGAGACCGAGCCAGGAGAGCGAGATCGCAACCTCGAAAATCAGTTGCCCACTGCCCTGCGATCGATCGAATCGTGGTTCTCCAATCAGCGTGATCCGGAATATTTTCCCCGGGAGCGTCTGACAGGAGCGCTGGTCGCTCGATGTGACTCCAGGACGCTTCGGAACTATGCCATTCCGATGCTGAGACGCCTTACCGGGCAAGACATGGGCTGGTGGAACACTTTTTCCATCACCGATAACGCCGAGAGAATCGTCGCTCAGGAGGAAATATCGGACCTCTGGAAGCAATGGTGGACCGAAAGAAAAGAAAGATCTGAGGATCCAGTAAAGTCAAACCCTCCTCGCGACCGATGACTCTTCCATGGGCAAGATTGCCCGGAAACGGCTGACCGCAGAGCGGTAGCTCACACCGATCCCAGTGGAAGGGACAACAGAGATGAAGGCACGCGAGGTTGGCCTAGAGGCATACTTCCTGGATATCAATCGCCACCCACTCCTCACCGCAGATGAAGAGAGAGAACTTTCCATCCAAGTACGCCAGGGTGATCCCGAGGCGCGCGACAAGATGGTTCGAGCAAATCTCCGACTCGTGGTGAGTATCGCCAAGCACTACGTCGAACGTGGGCTGCCACTGCTCGATCTGATCGAGGAAGGCAACCTTGGCCTGCTGAAAGCGGTCGAGAGATTCGACCCTGCGGCGGAGTGCCGGTTCAGTACTTACGGAACCTGGTGGATCAAGCAGTCGATCAAACGCGCACTGATCGACACCGTCAAATCAGTACGCATTCCTTCTTACATGGTGGAGACCATCACCAAGTGGAAAAAAGCTGCTGCAGATCTGACCATCGAACTGGGTCGCCCACCGCTCTTCCATGAGATCGCCGAGCGGATGGAAATCCCCATGGAGAAGACCGAGATCATCCAGAATGCTCTCCATGTGGCTGACTCGGTGAGTCAGACCATCTCCATCGAGAACTCCTGGACCATCTCCGACATCATCGAGGACCCCTCTCAGACCCAGCCTCACGCTTCCCTCGAGAAGAAGATCCAGGTCGAGATGATCAAGAATCTGCTCGAGCACCTCGATGATCGCGAGACCAGGATCATCCGTATGCGCTATGGACTCGACAACGGAGAACCGATGACTCTGAAGGAGATCGGACAGAGAGTGAAGCTCTCCCGGGAACGCGTCCGCCAGATCGAGAATGATGCCCTGACCAAGTTGCAGGAACTGGTAGCGGACGGTCAGATCGAACAGCCAGAGATCTACGACGAACAGTACGAAGAATCGGTCGGCTAGACTCGATTCTTCGGTGACACTTCCCCCCCATCCGGGGTTCGGATAGCATTCCCTCTTCAGGAAGATGGCGGTCAGCAAACCGCTTCTCCAGAAGGGGGATTCTCATGTCGGAATCGTGGCAAGCAGGTGTCGATCTTCTGAGGTCGAGGATTGCAACGGTAGAGGATTTCCCCGAGCCCGGCATCCAGTTCAAGGACATCTCCCCGCTGCTCGCTTGCACCGAAGCACTTCCCGCTTCCATAGATATGTTGCATCAGCTGGTCACAGATCTTGGAGTCGAGGTGATCGCGGCACCGGAATCTCGAGGGTTCCTCTTTGGCGTTCCACTGGCGATGCAGATGAAGGTAGGATTTCTACCGATCCGGAAGCCCGGCAAGTTACCTCGCGACACCCACTCCATCGAATATCAGCTCGAATATGGAACCGACACCATCGAGATGCACTCCGATTCGGTATCACCTGGCCAGAAGGTACTCCTCGTCGATGACGTGCTGGCAACGGGCGGCACCATGGCGGCTTGTTGTGAGTTGATCGAGAAGATGGGAGGCGTCGTCGTCGGCTGCGCATTCCTGATGGAACTCAGTTTTCTAGACGGTCGCTCCAAGCTGATGGATACGCGGATCTTCTCCATCCTGGAGGAACAAGGTTGAACCGAAGCACTGCTCTACGGCTTTCACGACTGGCAGCAAAGGAAGCGAAGAGAGCGACGGGGGGACTCCGAAAGCCCGGATTCCCGAAACTGTACTACCTCTCGTACCTCATCAGGGATCTCGAAATCTACGAGGTCGAGGCGCGCTACGGCGCGCTCTACAGGGATGAGCGCTACCACAGAAGAAATTGCCTCACCGATGCGAGGGTGGGAAGTGCACGCAAGGACCAGGTCACCGACGGAGGGCTCTTCGACAACTCCGATGAGGACGAGTCACACGGTTACGTGGAACTGCCCATCTCCGATCGAGCCAGTGCCATGGAGATCGGACTGTGGAGGCTGACCGATGCGAAGTACCGGGAAGCAGAAGAAGCGTATCTGCGCAAGAGGGCCCACGAACTGACCTACCTCGACAAGAGCGAGCACCTCGGGTCATGGCAGAGATGCAAACCACAAGAAAATCTCGGTGCTGTCGATCTTCCCGAAATCGACGGGGACTACTGGTCGAAGTATGTCGAGAAGGCCAGTGCCACGCTTCTCGACTTTCCTCGGATCCGCAACAGTCACGTCGGTCTGAAGGTTCGTCACCAGACCAACTTGTTCGTCAACTCCGACGGCTCCTTGTCGATCGAGAGTCTCGCATACTGGCAACTGGAGGCGTACCTCTGGTTCCTCAGCAAGGATGGCGACGGAATCCCATGGACCGTCAGCCACTTCACCCCGCACCCCGAACAACTCCCCGATCTGAATACCTTTCGTCGTGAAATCAGGACCGCTGCGAGATTGCTGGAACAGATCGCGGAGGCTCCCCGCATCCACTCCTACTCCGGTCCTGTATTGCTGGAACCGATTGCCGCAGGGCTGTTGATTCATGAAGCCCTGGGACATCGCCTCGAGGGGAATCGACTTCGTGCCACCGGTGAGGCACGGACCTTTGCCGATTCGCTCGGAACCAGAGTTCTCCCCGAGTTTCTCACCCTTCGCGACGATCCCACCATCCGATGCTGGGAAGATCATCAGGGTCAAGAACATGGCCTCGTCGGACATTACCTCTTCGATGACGAGGGAACCGCTGCCGAGAACGCCGGGTTGATCAAGGATGGAGTGCTCACCGGATTCCTCACCGGCAGAACTCCTGTCGGTCCACGCCATCGCTCCAATGGACACTCCCGATCGAGGCGACACGAGAGATCGATGAGCCGCATGGGAGTGACGATGCTGGAGGCCACCACCACCCATGATGAGAAATCCCTTCGGCAACAGTTGATCGACCAGATCAAGGCGCAGGGATTGCCCTATGGCATTCGCATCATCGATGCCACCGGCGGTGAAACAGCCACCGAAGCCTACGATTTCCAGGCATTTCTCGGTGAAGTGAACCTGGCGTCGAGGATTTACCCCGACGGTCGAGAAGAACTGGTCAAGGGTGTCAACTTCATCGGCACACCACTCAACGCAGTCCACGGCATTCTCGCCGCCGGCGACAGGCCTGAACTGGACAATGCCTGGTGTGGTGCAGAGAGTGGTTTCGTTCCCGTCTCCACCATCAGCCCATCACTGCTGGTGCGACATCTTGAACTACAGAGTAAATCTGAAACGCCGTACACCCAGTACTGCTATCCGATGCCGGGTGAGTGATCGATCACCTGGGGAAGAGTCCACAGGGATCGTGATTCATTGCAACTGATCGGCGATGTCGGGGAGTAACGGGCGAACTGCCTGGCTCATCAAAGCTCGATTCGACCCTTCTCCCACCCTCGTCACGAACAGGTCGGCACAATGTCGGGCCAATCCAAACTCATCGAGGCCCGCCACTCCACCACAGACTTCCATCGCCTCCAGCAGAAGCGTAGAGGCGGTACGACTGCAATCGATCTTGAGTTTTGAAGCCTGCTCACGCTCCATGAGACCCTCATCATGTCGACCCACCAGATGCATCAGCCAGGTCAGGTTTCGCTCCAGCGCCAGATCCATCTCCAGGATCACATCCTGCACCCGCTGAAAACGACCGATGGGCCCATCGAACTGCTCTCGCTCCTGGACATACCGCCTCGTCTTGTCGAGCGCGAAGGCGAGGGAGCCCAGGGCCAGTGAAGCAACGAATAGACGGCCACCGTTGAGGGTCGTCACCATCACCTTGAAACCCTCGTTCTTCTCGCCAAGAATTTCATCTTCGCTGGCGATCACGTTATCCAGCGCGATCGAACCGGTGGAGGATAATGGCCACACCGTCTTGCCAGACATCTCCTGGTAATGAACACCCTCCCGGTCCCTTGGAATCAGGAAGCAGGTACTCCTGTGTCCATTGCGCCCATCGGGCTCGGTCATGGCGTGGACCACGATGTGGCTCGCCCAGGCTGCATTGGTACTCCAGCACTTTTCCCCCGACAGGATGAAACGATCTCCATCAGCGATCGCAGTCACCTGCGGATTTGCAGCATCTGAACCCCTACCCGGTTCCGACAATCCGAAGGCGACCATTCGCTTCCCCTCGGCGAGATCGGAGAGATGTTCCTTACGCTGACTCTCGTTACCAAACTTCAGGATGGGGTTTGCTCCGAGAGACACCGCCGCACCCGGCGTGATCGCCACCGATTGACTCTGATAGGAGAGTGCGAGGCCGGCGAGGATCAGGTCCGTCATCCCGCCCCCCTGACCACCCTCTTCCTCGGGAATCGGCAAACCGAAGACCCCCAGTTGTCCAAGTTGTTCGATGATCTCGTCAGGGACCAACACCTTGCTTCGCTCCCACTCGAGGAGTTTCGGTCCGATCACATCGTCGGCGTAACGACCGATCGCTTGATAGATTGCGAATCGATCGGGATCAATCAACGTTTGCAGATGATGATCTAGCCTCTTGGGAGTCATGGTTCACTTCTTCTCGTTATCAAAGTCATACACCTAAGTCACTGGCTGCTGTTCTGTTACACCATATTTACTTCATCATCCACAGGTCATCCGGATGTGACTCTAGCCACTACCTTTGGAATCCAAATCTGGCTACCATCGATCGATGAGCGAGTATTGATGGAGGTGCTCAGGTGTCACTAAATCAAGTTCCAGTCATTTCTCTCTACCTGGCAGCCATCTACTTCAGCCTGACCTCGTCAGGTGTGGTTTATGCCCAGTCATGCCCGGAAAACTTCGTGTCATTTCCCGACTACGCACAGGGTCAGATGGTGCTGCAGTGGAGCATTCCCGCTACCGGCCCAGGGGCAACCGACTATGAAATCTACAGAGATGACCAGCTGGTAGCAACCGTCGATGGCGCCACAACAACTGCAGTAGATGATCTTTCCAGTCTCGCACCTGGCAGGCGCCATGTGCTCAATTATGTGCTGGTCACGATCGGAACTGCTGCACCGTGTCTCGACCTCGATTCCCGTGCAGTTTACTCAACCGGCACCATCGCTCTCTTCGAGGACTTCGAGAGCTATTCATCCGACCTCGAACTGGAGGGAGCCGGAGGCTGGGCCATCGTAGAGGAGAATCTTCCGCTGGAGGATTCGATCTGGACCATCACCAATCCCCTCGGCAGACAGGCTCCTCCAAAAATCGATGGTTACGCTAGCCGTGGCAACTTCATCATCTCCGACAGTGATTTTGGTGGTGCAACAAATGCGAACCCCATCGCCTCCGGCATGTCTCACGACATCTGGACACCGACCATCAACTGCTCAACGATGGGTCAAGTTGTGCTTCACGCCTCTGTGTGCGCTCAGCTCAATAACAATGGCAATGCGATTTTCGATATCGATGTCACCAGCGACGGTGGCACGACCTGGCAAAATGTATTTCGCCGCGTTGCGCCGGCTCGAGTCACGGCCCAGCCCCCTGTCAATGTGACCACCGCTGACGGAGTGTACCAGGTGCTCGAGGTCGACATCACGAACGTTGCCGCCGGTGAACCCGCCGTCAGGGTCAGGTTCAGACACTTCGAACCGAACTGGGACTGGTGGATCGCCATCGACGATGTCATGGTCGACGACATTCTCCTCCAGCCTGGAGGAGTGACCACCCTGCTCGACACCGAGGATTTCTCCGCCGGGATTCCTGCAACCTGGCAGATCGATGGCCTCAATGCCACGTCCGCACTCAATACCTGGAATGCCGATGATCCGTGCACTCGTTCGATCACTGCCAACAACGGTGGCACCTTCCCCTACCTTGACGGAAGAGCTGTCAATCGCCTTGGTGATTTCTTTGCGATCATCGATTCGGACTGCAACCCCGACCCCAGCGAAGATGAGAGACTGATCACACCTGTTGTCGATTGCACCAATCATGATCATGTTTACCTGCACTTTGATTCGGAGATGATGCCCTACACCTCGGAGACGGTTGAAGTTCTGCTGAGTACCGATGGAGGGGTCAGTTTCCTACGACCTGCAATCTTCACTGCACCCACCGACACCTATCCACAGCCGAATGAAGATCCACTGTACGGCAACTTCGTCTTCGAGGTTCCCCGCGCTGCCGGCGAAGCGGAAGTCGCATTCCTCTTCAAGTACACCAGTCCTGGCAATCAGTGGTTCTGGGCGATAGACAACGTCGCCATCACCGCCGGGGAGTATGCTTCTCCACCGCCACCACCTCCCTCGGGTACGACCTTCCGTAGAGCGGATTGCAACTCCGATGGGTCCTTCAACATCGCAGACTGCGTCTTCTTGCTGGCTTCCCTGTTCAGTGGCGGTCCCTCGGGCGAGTGCACCGATGCATGTGACATGAATGACGATGGCTCCAATAACATCGCCGATGCGGTCACCGGACTTGCCACGCTATTCTCAGGAGGTGCAGCGATCCCTGCTCCGGGATCGACAGATTGCGGGCTCGATCCAAGCGACGATTCGCTCGATTGCCTTCCCACTGCTGCTTGTCCCTGATTCGTCCGAGCGACTGCTCGACATCGGCGGGAGGTTCGATCATCATCCCCATCTGGGTCGATCGGAACCGGATGGTGGTTGCGGATCTCGATCCTGAGCCGAGGAGTGCAGCATGAGATCGACCCCCACCCACCGCTGGCCACTACTCAGGTCGGTGGCGCTACTCCTGATGATGGCCACGGCAACTCCTGTCATCGTTCACGGCCAACTGACCCATGTCGGTCGTAGCACCTGTATCGAGTGCCACACCACCCAGCATTCGCTGTGGCTGAACTCCCACCACGACCTCGCCATGACCCTTCCTGGCGAGGACTCCGTGCGAGCTCTCTTCGACGGTTCCGAGGTCTCTACCGGTGGTGTCGTGTCGAGATTTGTCATGAAGGAGGATCGTCCCGTCATCGAGGTGGAGGATTCATCCGGATCTGCTGAACTGGCTGTTCGATACTTCTTTGGCACCTCTCCCTGTCAACAGGTGCTGGTCGATGGTGTCGATGGCCGATTACAGTCCTACCCCATCGCCTGGGCAACGGAAGAAGCGAAGGGCACACCTCGCTGGTACTCGCTCTTTCCCGGTGAGAAGACCCCTCCCGGAGACCCTCTCCACTGGAATGGGATCCTCAACAACTGGAATCACATGTGTGCTGAATGTCACTCGACCGGAGTCGAAAAGAACTTCGATGCAAGCGACGACTCCTTCCACACCAGCTGGAAGGAGATCGATGTCTCCTGCGAAGCCTGCCACGGACCGGGAAGTGATCATGTAAAAATTATGAGAGCCGCCGAACAGAACAAAGAGGTCGGGAAGATTCGTTCCTCTGGTTTCCCCGTCGACCTGAAACGAGATGGAGCCACCTGGGTTCGCCCCGAGGGAGAGAAGGTCGCTCGACGGACGGTTCCACGAACACGTCACGAGGAGACGGAAACCTGTGCTCGCTGTCACTCGCGAAGATCCTCCTTTCAAAACGGCTCGACACCAGGTCAGGATCTTTCCGATACTCACCTTCTCAGTCTTCTTTCCGAGGGTCTCTACCACGATGATGGTCAGATCCTCGACGAGGTCTATGTCCACGGTTCATTCCTGCAGAGCAAGATGTATTCCGAGGGAGTCACCTGCTCCGACTGTCACGATGCCCACAGTGGTGAACTTCATCTTCCTGGCAATTCCCTCTGCATCAGCTGTCATGATGCGACAGCATATGATCAGCCAACCCATCATCACCATGTGCAAGGAACCGAAGGTGCTTCGTGCGTCAACTGCCACATGGTGGCGCGAACGTACATGGGAGTGGATCCCCGCAGAGATCATTCCTTCCGGGTTCCACGCCCCGATCTCTCGGTCCGGATCGGCACACCCAATGCCTGCAACGGCTGTCATGAAGATCAGCAACCGACCTGGGCAGCGGAAAAAGTCGCCGAATGGTATCCGGATGGTCGTTCAGGCGATTTTCACTGGGGAGAATCGCTTCATGCCGCCAGAAACGGTTCGAGGGTCGCCCCCGAGTTGATCCGCATGGTTCTGGAAAACGAGGAGACCCCCGCCATCGTCAGGGCCACTGCTCTGTCGGAGTTGATTCCATTTCTCGACGGCACCAACATCGACCTGCTACAGGTTGGTTTCTCCGATGCAGATCCACTGGTGAGAAGACAGGCTGTCCTCGGTCTGGATGGAATACCGCTGCAGGACACCTTTCGCATCCTCCTGAACAGCCTGACAGACCCGAGCATCATCGTCAGATCTGCAGCAGCAGAGCTGCTGAGTCCCCTCGAAAAGGAGATCGGATCCAATCCCGAGCTCCCCGAGTCGATCCTCTTCAACAAGGCTCTCTCCGAGTACCTGTCGATGCAGCGGGTCAATGGAGATCGCCCCGAGTCCCACGTCAATCTTGGCTCGCTGGCGATCCGAAGAGGTGATCTGGAAGAAGCGGTTCGTTGTTACCGAGAAGCCCTGAAAAGAACGCCCTCCTTCGGTCCCGCATCGGTGAATCTTGCCGACGCATTGCGGGGTCTTCAACGCGATCAGGAAGGTGTCGAGGTGCTGTCTGAAGCGATCACCCACGTCCCGGAAGATGCAGGACTGCATCATGCACTGGGACTGGCACTGGTGCGGATCGGAGAGAAGGGATTGGCCATCGACTCGCTGAAGAGGGCGGTCGAGCTGGCTCCTGGAGCTCCCCGATACGCACTGGTTCATGCCGTTGCACTGGAGGACTCAGGAAAAACCCTGCCAGCCATCGTTGCTCTCGAAGAAGCGCTGAAAATCCACCCGCAAGATCCGGCATTGAAGGCTGCCCTGGAGGAGTTCAAGGCTACCGAAACAACCGACGAGAAGGACTAACGGCGCCGCTTCCGGCGATTCTTTCCCTGCAATCCCGCTGCCGATCCACCTCGTAGCCGCTTCTTCGTCTGAGTCCCTCTGGATTTCTGCCCCGCCCCGGCAGATGCTCCCACCAGAGCTCCCGGATGATCGCCGATCAGATCTCCACGGCCACTCTCCCGGAGCATCTCCAGCACCAGTTGTCGGTTCTCCGGCTTCCACCACTGCAGCATCGCTCGTTGTTTGCGTTTGCTGCGCATCTTCTTCTCGACGAAAACCGGCTTCATACGAGTCGGATCGATGCCGGTCCACCACATGCAGGTAGCGGGGGTTCCCGGTGTCGGGATGAAATCCTGAACCTGTTGCGGTTTGAGTCGACGTGCTTCGAGAAACTCTGCGATGCGTACCGCCGCATCCTGTTCGCATCCTGGGTGACTGGATACGAAGTACGGGACCAGATACTGCTCCTTACCGGCACGATCACTGGCTTTCTCGAATCGCTTCTCGAATTCGACGTAGGTATCCATCCCCGGTTTCTTCATCAGTCGCAGAGTTTCATCATCGATGTGCTCCGGTGCCACTTTCAGATGCCCCCCGACATGATGGGCAGCCAGGTCGTCGATGTACTCCTGGTCGCGATTTGCCAGGTCCATGCGAACTCCCGATGCGACGTGGACCATCTTGATTCCATCCGACTCCCTGACCTTTTCCATCAATTGCTTCACGGGACCATGGTCAGTACCGAGCAACTTGCAAATCGTCGGGTGGACGCAAGATGGTCGCCGGCAGCGGGCTTCGATCTCTGGTCGCGTACAGGTCATCTTGTACATGTTGGCCGTCGGACCACCGAGATCGCTGATCACACCCTTGAATCCATCGAGATCATTGAGTGCCTCGACCTCCTTCAGGACACTCTCCTCGCTCCTCGATGAGACCG
>CBFIET010000088.1:0-49120 GCA_965661685.1 Planctomycetota bacterium | reverse complement strand
AGGACGGTGCAGGTGCCGCACTCCCCCAGTTCGCAGCCGTGCTTCGTTCCTGTCAGGCCCATCTCTTCACGGAGGACCTCCAGGAGAGAATGGTGCACGGCAAAGACGATGTGCTGCTCTTCACCGTTGACCTGAAGAGTCCGAGTGATTCGATCCTGAGACATTTCCCCCCGATCGGTGGCACTTATTCGCTGGTAGGTAGTACCGAATCGATGGGCCGCGAAGGCCCCGGAACCTCTTGCCAGGTTCCGATGATCCGGTTCTCCGAATCGACCCTCACCACCCGGGGTTGATGGTCTCGAATCTTCGCTTCCTCGAGATTGACCCAGCTGGAGATGATGACCAGATCTCCGGGGGAGTTCTGGTGCGCAGCTGCCCCGTTGATACAGATGGTTCCCGATG
This sequence comes from Planctomycetota bacterium, assembly GCA_965661685.1. Taxonomy (GTDB): domain Bacteria; phylum Planctomycetota; class UBA8108; order UBA1146; family UBA1146; genus QNYK01. The sequence continues at coordinate 48,718 of CBFIET010000088.1, read as the reverse complement.
CCGATTCCCCCGGCAGGGCGTAGGTGACGATCCGACTGCCCCGGGTCACGTTCCAGATATGGACCTGCTGCCCCGGAACGATATCCGCTGCCTCGAGCAGGTCGGTATCGATGGAAACGCTGCCCTCGTACTCCAGGTCAGCACCGGTGACGGTAGCCCTGTGAATCTTCGAATGCAGCATCGTTCGCCACATGACAGGAGCCGTCCTTTCTCACCTGAAGGGAATCTCTCTCGAATGGAGATCATATCCTGTCGGGGGAGGCGGGAACCAGTAAATCGAACCGATCCGGACGCTAGATTCTGGTGTGGGAAAGCCCGGATAGGTTGCCCCATCGTGCCCCATACGGCAGGATGATCGAGGTCCCTGAGGAAATTTGCACTGCGTCCAGTGCCGGGACCATCTCGAGAAAGCCCCCCCTGAAGGGAGCCGTGGATGGAACCGATCTGCTTCCAGGTAGACCCCTCTCAGTATCGACACTGGGAAGTGACCAAAGAGGGTCCTGTGATGAGGATTCACATGAGTGTGGATCCCCGATTCCCCCTCAAGGACGGCTACGACCTGAAGTTGAACTCCTATGACCTGGGTGTCGACATCGAGCTGGCAGATATCGTCCGCCGCCTCCGATTCGAGCACCCGGAGATCACCTCGCTGGTGGTCAGCAGTAGCCATGAGCAGGTCTTCTGCTCCGGAGCCAACATCCACATGCTGGGAATCTCTTCCCACTCGTGGAAGGTCAACTTTTGCAAGTTCACCAACGAGACTCGCTGCGAACTGGAGGACTGGGCTGCCCAGGCAGATGTTCGCAGCATCTGTGCCGTCACCGGGCCCTGTGCCGGAGGAGGCTACGAACTGGCACTGGCGTGTGACGAGATCTGGCTGATCGACGATGGCAACAGTGCCGTCAGCTTGCCGGAAACCCCGCTCCTGGGAGTGCTTCCCGGAACCGGAGGCCTGACCCGACTCGTCGACAAGCGCATGGTGCGACGCGATCGAGCCGATGTCTTCTGCACCCTGGCAGAGGGATTCAAGGGGAAGAAAGCGCTGGAGTGGGGACTCGTCGATGCCATCGCTCCACGCTCCAAGTTCGAGGAGAAGTTACAAAACTATCTCGGAGAAATTGATCAGCAACGCCAGGGTCGAACCGAGCGAAAAGGAATCACCCTCGGCCCCATCGAGGTTTCCGATGTGGATGGGATTCGCAAGAGTTCCACCATCTCGGTGGAATACAAGCCGGAAGAGAGGGTCGCCGAATTTCTCCTCGACGTCCCATCGATCTCCGAGGCTCCCGCTACCCTGGAGGAAATTCACGCCGCTGGAGATTCCTTCTGGCCGCTACGATTCGCACGGGAACTGGAGGACGCGCTCCTCGACCTGCGAGTCAACCGCAACGATATCGGTCTGGCACTGATCCGTACCCGCGGCAATCTCGATGACATCCGCGGTTGGGATCAGATCCTCATGGACCACCAGGGAGACTGGTTCATCGACCAGATCCTGCACCTGACCAGCCATGTGATTCAACGACTCGAGCGCACATCCTGTAGCTTCTTCTCCCTCGTCGAGCAGGACACCTGCTTCGGGGGGACGATGCTGGAAATCGCCCTCGCCTGCGATCGAATCTACATGCTCGATGAAGATGGTGTCGAGGTACAGCGCTCCCCGATGAATGAGGGATTGCTGCCGATGACCACTGACATCACCCGTAGCGAGTGCCGACTACTGGGGAACCCCGAACTGCTGGAGAGCTCGTCAGGAAATTACGACCGCCTCGATGCATCGTCGGCAGAGGAACTGGGGCTGATCACCGAGGCACTCGACGAGTTCGACTACGAGGACATGGTGCCAGTCGCCATCGCGGAACGGGTCAGCCTGTCCCCCGACTCGTTGACGGGAATGGAAGCCAATCTCAGATTTGCCGGACCGGAAAACATGGAGAGCAAGATTTTTGGCCGCCTCAGTGCCTGGCAAAACTGGATCTTCATCCGCCCCAACGCAACTGGACCGAGCGGTGCGTTGACCCTGTACGGCAGACCGGAACGTCCCGATTTTGCGTGGGATCGCGTTTGAGAGATGAGGAGATTCGATGAGTAATGTCGACCAGAGTGGGAAGATCCCCAACAACGTTGATCTCGCCAGCGACAAGCGTCTGCAGCGTGCTCTCGAACACTGGTTACCACTCTACATGGAGTGGTGGAACGACATGGGTCCCGCTGGATTCCAGGCCAACGACATCTACCTCCGTACCGCGGTTTCGGTGGAATCGGGAGGCTGGGCAAACTTTGACTACGTCAAGATGCCCGAGTATCGCTGGGGAATCTTCCTGACTCCCACTGAATCACAGGGAGTCATCGGATTCGGGGATCATTACGGAAAACCCGCCTGGCAGGAGATCCCCGGAGAATACCGAGGAAATCTTCGCCGGATCATCGTCACACAGGCAGATACCGAGCCCGCATCTGTAGAACAGCAACGCTTTCTGGGAACGATGGCACCTTCACTCTATGACATGAGAAACCTGTTCCAGATCAATGTCGAAGAGGGACGCCATCTGTGGGCGATGGTCTACCTGCTATTCCGCTTCTTCGGCAAGGATGGCCGCGATGAGGCGGAGGAATTACTGTCCAGACGAAGCGGAGATGAGGACAAGCCGAGGATCCTCAACGCCTTCAACGAAGCGTGCGATCACTGGCTCTCTTTCTTCTGCTTCACCCACTTCACCGACCGCGATGGAAAGTTCCAGCTCGCCTCCCTCGCCGAGAGTGGATTCGAACCGATGGCTCGCACCTGCGATTTCATGCTCACCGAGGAGGCTCACCACCTGTTCGTCGGAGAGACGGGACTCGATCGGATCATCAAGCGTAGTGCCGAGTTGACGCAGGAGACTGACGGGGACCCGATGAAGGCTGGTGGGATTCCTCTCGACATGATCCAGAGAGCCATCAACTTCTGGTTCAGCTACAGCCTAGATCTGTTCGGCGGTGAGATCAGTTCCAATGCTGCGAGTTTCTTCAGCGAGGGCCTCAAGGGTCGATACAAGGAACAATCTCGCTACGAGGACCACATCATGAAGGACGGCGTGAAGGTGATCCCACAGATCATCGGCGGCCGCGTCACCAACGAAGAGATCCCCTACCGAAATGCCGTCAACGAAGTTCTTCGAGACGAGTACATCGACGATTGCCAGCGGGCTCTGAGAAAGTGGAATCGAACGCTTGAGAAGGCCGGGGTCGACGTCGAAATCACCCTTCCCAGTCGCCGCTTCCACCGTCACCAGGGGATCTATCAGGATCATTCCTTTGATCCACAAGGCAATCTCATCACGCGAGATGAACTGATCGCCAACAAGGATCGCTGGCTCCTCAATGAAGAGGACAATGCGTACCTGACCTCCATCATGAATCAGGTGATCGAACCGGGAAAGATGGCGAACTGGATCGCTCCGCCGTCCCGGGGCATCAATGGTCAGCCTCTGGAATTCGAATACGTACGTCTCTGATCGAGTGGGCTGATTCTCCCGATCAATCGAGGAGAAGGGGCGAAGTTGCCGAGGGCGTACAGCGTCCCAGCAACACATCGACGAGAGCCTGCTGATGCACCGATTGATGTCCGTGGGCGGTGATCACGGAGATGTTTTCGCCACTCTTCAATGCCACCAGGTCTCTGGGATCTTCCAGCAGGATGACGACCAACCGTGGAACCTGATCGGCGATGGTGCTGAGCAGCGATTGAACCGCCTCTCCATGGCGAAGCCCCTTCACCGCCACCACCACACCGTGACATCCTTGCGCCGCTGCCAGCACCTCATGACACTCCTCGCTGGAGGGTTGCGAGCGAGTCCGCCACGGTTTGACCCGGGCACCGAGGCCCCCGACCAGAGTCTGTAACTGCTCCCCATGGGCGTCTTCTACCGGACTCGCGAACTCCACCTCCGGGATCACCAGTAGCCACTGGGGTCGACCAGACTCTTCTCCCCCATCGATGGTCACCGATGGTCCCGCCAACAAGTTGGTACCCCGTCGGGCGATCTCCAGGGCGATCGCTTCTCCATCCTCGATCTCCTCATCGGTCGTCACCGACAGGTGCGAGAGTCGGTCGAGGCGTTGCAGCGATTTCATGTGGGAGGAGTGGAGTTCCGCATCTTCACAGATGGCTTTCTCGAGCAGTTCGAACGCCTGCATCTGGAGCGCAGGAGTGTGACACACCAGCAAGGCATCGTGCCCTGCTCTGGCGGCTCCGATGATCACCTCGGAGAAGTCAAACCCGGCAACTCCGCCCATCTCGAGGCAATCGGTGACGGTCACTGCATCGAACTGGAGTTGCTCTCGCAGGTGTCGCTGCAGCGCCACGGGAGAGGTGGTAATCGGTTTCCGAGGGTCGAGACCATCCACCACTACGTGGCTCGTCATCATCATCGATGCCCCCGCTGCCGCTGCCCCGGCAAAGGGAACCATCTGATCCTCGTCGAGGGCGCCTTCGAGTCGTGGAAGTCCGAAGTGTGGATCGACGGTGACCTTGCCGATTCCAGGATAGTGTTTCCAGCAATCATGGACGCCGCGTTGTCGGTGCCCGCGGCCCAGCTGTGTGGCGAGCTTCAGGGCCAGTTCCGGATCGGATCCGAAGGAGCGTGAACCGATCCCCCGCTGCCTGCTGCTGGTCACCACATCCACGCATGGAGCGAGATTGACATCGATGCCGATCTCCCGCAGTTGCTGCCCCGAGATCTGTCCCTGGAGTAGCGCCAATTCCATCGCCCTCGCCTCATCTACGAGCGCTGCTGCACCCAGCGCCAGGTTGCCGGGGAAGAGGGTCATTCCGTCGGCGATCCTCACCACCCGTCCACCTTCGTGATCGATACAGATTCGCAATTGATCCCCGAGTAGATCCCTCAACTCCGTCACCAGGGAACGCAATCGTTGATGTGAGACGATGTTCCTGCTGAACAGGATCACTCCCCCGGGCTTGATCCTCTGGAGGTGCTGCTTCGTCTCGGACGAAATCCGAGGTTCAGGGATTCCGATCCACAGCCGGGTGCCGATCACGTCGATCTCCTTTGCTGCACTGCACAGATGGCAAGGGTCAAGGGCGTGGTGACGACGATCCACCACGGCCATGCCAGGACCACACTACCGACGATCGGTTTCTGCAGGAACAGCAATGCTCCCATCGAGGAGCCGCACAGCAGCGCCACCTTCGAACTTCCTGAACTCCCCCTGCCCGGCAGAAACGCTGCGCACAGGAAGACTCCCAGCAAGGCACCGTAGATGATCGTCATCGATGACAGCGCCAGTGAGATCAAATCGTCGGCAGCAGCCCACTGCTTCTCCATCAGGAGCGCGAATCCGCCGGCAGAGATGGCAAGTAACACCGTCACCACCAGCGAGACGATGCGCATCGTCTTGACGCTGTCTTTTGACTCACGCTGCAGAACATCAACGGTCCAGGCTGCCGAGATGGCACAGATTGCCGAATCGAGACTCGACATTGCAGCCGCCAGTAATCCGGCAAGGACCAGGCCAAGTAATCCAGGGGGAAGTTGCTGTACGGCAAAGGTCGGAACAACCCGCTCCGGGTCGATGGGGAACTCGGGCGGAGTCAGATTCCAGTTACAGGCGATAGCACTCCCCACCATCAGGAACAAAGCCGTCACAGGTAAGTTGATGATCCCCGAAGCGACCAGTGCCCGACCCGCAGATCGATCATCTCTTGCGGACAGTAACCGTTGAACCATGTCATGGTCGGTGCCATGGGTTGCCATCGTCAGGAAGAACCCACCGATCAAGGCTGCCGGAAAGATCATCGCCTCCGATAGCCATGTCGGCAAGAAACTGACTCCCTCTGCTGTCGAGGTTCCCGACCAGAAGAAGATCTGCATCGCATCCTGCTGGCCACTCCAGTCGAACAGCTGCGCCACTCCTCCGGGGATCATGCCAACTGCAACCCAGATCATCGCCAGTGCACCACCGATGAAAACAACTGCCTGAACTGCATCGGTGGCGATCACCGAACGGATCCCCCCCACGAGGGAGTAGGTACCTGCGATGGCAGTGCAGATCAGAATCGAACTCCCGGTGGAGAAGTGGGTCACCGCCGAGAAGGCGATGGCCGCGATGTACAACCGCACTCCACTGGCAAGGATACGCCCCACCACGAAAGCCACGGCAGTGGAGCGTTGCGCCCCTCCTCCGAAACTTTTCGCGATGAGACCGTAGACGGTTTTCACTCCCAGCCGGTGATAGAGAGGTATCAGACTCCTGGAGAGGACGATCTTGGCGAGCAGTGCGCCGAGGCCAAACTGGAGGTAGGCCCAGTTTTCCCGTTGATATGCGAACTGGGGAACACTGATGAAGGTCGCCGCAGAAAGTTCCGTCGCCAACAGCGAGAAAAGTACCGCACGGGTCGAGATGCTCCTGCCCGCCAGCAGCAGATCAGGCCTGGATTCGGAACGACCCGAGGCCCGAAGACCAACGATCAGAACCAGGAGCAGGTAACCGCAGATGACCAGCAGATCGACAGGTGACATGGGGAGAGGATAAGGGCATCTGTTGTCCCTGACAGCCTTCGATCGACTGGAATTTCCCGGTAAAAACGGGACAATCGGAGTATGTCAGATTCCACGGGAACCCCACGAGATCCGCGATTACTTCCTCTCTTCGAGGAGGACGCTGCCATCTGGACTCCAACCTGCCTGGCCCTCGTCGAGCAGATCTTCGAGGATCCAGAGCTGGAGCAGCAGATGATCGAGGTGGTTCATGAAGCGCTGGACCAGGGCGAGGGCTTCTCCAACGGTGACATCTGTTGCGTACTGCTGCTCGGCGAAACCCGCAGTGCGCCATCTACAGAAGTTCTGATCCGGTGCCTTCAGCAAGATGATGAGATTCTCCAGAAGATCTCGACCCGTTCCTTGCAACGAATCGGATCCCCTGCCTTCGAGCGGATCTTCGATCTGCTGGAAGACCCGCAACTCGATGGAGAGGTGGCTGCTCTGGCAGTGGAGTGTCTCGAGGGAATTTCACTTCACGATCTCCCTCACTGTCGCGAGCAGGTCGAGGATCTCCTTCGGAGTGATCTCACCAGAGCGGACCTGCCGGTGCAACGCAAGGAAGCCTCGGCTCTGGCTCTTGCCCATCTCGGAGTTCAGGAAGCGGTCGATATCATCGAACTGGTTCTCGACCGTGACTTTCCCCAGGGAAATGTATTCATCCTCGAGGCACTGGAAATTTTAGCAGAACACCCCGATGGGATTCCCGGATACGCCATCGACCCCATCGAACACGTGGTTCGCTGGCTCGGCGATGAGAGCCTGCCGGGTGGGGACCTCGATGCAGAACTGCTGATGGACCTGGACCTGGAACAGGAATAGTGCAGCCGAGCACTGACCTGACAGCGTGCAACTCTCGATCCCCTAGACTTCCTCGAAGAACCACGGCTTCAGTGCCTGCAGCCGATCCTCGTATTGATCCGGATCGAGAAGCCAGCAGGTACTCGCCACGGATGAGAGCAAACTGTTGCCATCCTGAGGTGTGAAGCAGAAGCCAGAGATCTGCGTACCGCCCACCACCGACAGTGTCTCGTGAGGAATCACCGTCTGGTTGAGAATTCTGCCGAAGAATCCGTGATCCCTGCCGAAACTGAACACCTGATTGGCGGACTTCTTGTAGGTAAGTGCGAGCCGATCATTTTCTTTCACCAGCCCCAGCAACTCCTCGACAGTGGTCGGTTTCTCCACTTCGAGACGGAAGCGAAGGGTATGCATGTACTGGGAATTGAGTTTCACGGCACTGGAGAAGAGAGTGGGATACTCCAATCCCTGAGTCTGGAAGAGATGGTACGCATCACGCGCATGGTGGGTACCGAACTGCTCGTCCTTGTGTTTCCCGACCTGTGGCGATGGGGCGAATCCGGCATCCTGACTCACATCATTTGCTCTTCGCATGCACACGAAGTCGGCGGATTTCAGATTATCTGGCATGGCCCCATTTGCGAGGGCCATCGTCTTGATGATGGCAGCCAGGTTGTGAGTGTTGCAGGAGACCACGTGCAAGAACCGATCTTCCCCCGCTACCAGTGCTTCGTCGTTGATCCCCCGGGCGTACATCTTTCCGAATCCGAACTCAGATCCCTGAGCGACGAATCCCTTGACCGAATCTGCGCTCTTGTAGAACTCCTCCTTGTTGGCAAGGCCTGCACCGGAAGGAGTGCAATCGATGACAACTGAGGAGCGGTTGATGGCGTCACGAGTGGAATAGGACGGCCTCATCCCCAGCTTTTTGAATCCCGACATCGCCTCTTCGGATGTCGAGAGCTTCGCTCCACGATCCAGCAAGTTCTTGACCTTGGAACGATCGGTGAAGAGAGGAGATCTCTTGTTGAAAGTGACCTCGTCGATTCCCAGCTTATCCTTGAGATGAGTCAGCAAGCCGATGAGTGGCTCACCGATGGTACCTGTACCGATCACGTGTACGATGTTGGCCATCGAATTCCCCCAGAAGAACTGGCTACCCGATCGAACCGCTGGGCCAACGTGGCACCGGGGAAGGAGCGAGGTTTACCATCACTTTGATGGTAGGGGATGACCCGGATCCATGCGAGCAGTACCACCAGGAATCCACAGGTGGACCGGAAGGCAACAGAGGCCTTCCGGGTATCCCGGAAGGCCTCTGCGCCGATCAATTCGCTAACGATTCTCTCGTCACAGGTTACGGAGCCGGAGGTGGTGGCGGTGCCACGTCAAAACCGACGCTGACCTCGCTCACCTGCGGAGTGAATCCGATGTTGATCGGATCCGAATACAGGAAGTACCTCACCACGAGATACTCTGAATTCTCCAGTTCGGAGGGATCGGCGACAATGCCGAGCAGCGGACCCGGTTGGCCCGAAGCGGTATCGCTCGATCCGTAGCCCTCGTAGAGCACCTGCAGGTTGGCAGGAGATCCGAACTCCAGATCGACCACAGCGTTCTCCAGGAGCAGATTGCCGTGCACTGCCCCGTCCAGGCTCGTCAAACTGTAGGGAGTCGAAGCGGTGGAACTCAGGGAAGTACCGAAGAGGGTGAAACCACCGGTTTGCGGCGCTGGGGTGACGTCGATGCCGTTGTCGGAGAATCCCAGAGGAGTCTCGACCCTCACCCATCCATCGCCACCACCACCTCCATTGGGTCCCGCTGTTGTGTAGGGGGACCCTGGAATCGGCTGGTTGGCGAATCCGCCACTGACATCGAGTTGTGCGCCTGGATCGACGATCACGACACTGCGTCCGCGGACCCGGATCGCTCCTCCGGCACCCCCTCCACCGGCTGCTGAACCCTCAGGAGCCAGGTATGCACTTCCGCCCATGGCAAAGATCTGCGCCGTGGGATGGATGCGAAGGGGACCATTGGCGGTGATCTCAACGCAACCTCCACCGCCTCCGCCAGCGGTTCCCGGGATCACCACACTGGTGTCTAGATCGAAGAGAGATCCGCCACCAGCACCACCGACACCGCCCACGAGTAGTGGGATGGTGGCTCCAGGATCGAGTGGATCGGGAACCACGAAGGAGGTCGATCCGTAGGATGTTCCACCCTGACCGGCGGCAGGGAATTCCGGAGTGGTGCAGGTTCCTGCACCGCTTCCGCTATTTCCTTCGCCAGCGTATCCACCGCCACCACCACCACCGACGGTGCAGGTTGCGAAGGAGCCTTCGGCAGACTGACCGCCGGTCGGAGCCGCGATCAGGTCGGGGGGTACCGTTCCTCCGGGATCACCAGGATCAGGGATTCCGTCATAGATCAATTCTATCGGAACGATGGAAGCAATCTGTCCAGGCGCACCGTCGACGAGGTTACCAGACTGGGCAACTCCACCGAGGCCACCGCCACCGCCGCCGGCACCGGGGGCTCCGCCCACCGCCGCCACCGTCGGATCGGCAAGATCGGGATAGCCTCCCGCCTCACCACTGACGTCGATCAATCCATGGATATCCACGACCCCTGCGGATCGCAGCACCAGAGGATAGGCGCCGGTACCCATGAGGGTCGCCAGCGGATCGATCTGGATCGAACTGAACTCGAAGATTCCATCGACACCATTGTCGTAGATCAAACTACCACTGCCATTGGTGATCTCACCTGTATCGGTATTGGCGGTGTATGGTGAATCGGCAGCGGTCAGCAACATCGGAGTAACTCCGGTGCCGACCTCGATCTCGCCTGCGGAGATTCCGTAAGAGGAACCTGCTCCGACACCGACCGGAGGCAACAACGCTCCCTCATCGATGGTACCAGGGGCCACCAGAGATCCGTTCGTTTCGAAGCGAACCAGGCCGTCCCCTCCCGCTCCACCCTTCTGGATCTGCGATCCATTGGGAGATTCGAGCTGGACACCTCCGGTACCACCGACTGCAGAGATCTGAGCAGTCGCACCGATTTCGAGGTCACCGGTTGCCCGGACGACGGCAGTTCCACCACCACCTCCGCCACCGGCACCTGCCGTGGTTCCCTGAACACCTCTCTGGCCATGACCACCGTCGAGCAAGATGGTTCCGGTGATCCGTACCGACCCGTCTGCAACGATGCCGATGGCTCCACCACCGCCGCCGCCGCCGCCGCCGTTATTGACGACGGGAGACGCAGTTGTCGTGGGACGCCGGGTACCAGCCCCGCCGCCACCGCCGCCTCCACCACCGATCAGTTGAATCCCGAGGGAATCCATCGTGGCGAAGCCGCCGGTTCCGTTGTCCGATCGATTGGAGAGGTTGTAGGAGAAGGTATTGATCCCATCGAATCCTGTAGATCCGCCACCACCGCCACCGGCATTTCCGGCACGGGTGCTGTAGATCGCAGCAGGAATCACGAGATCGATGGAACCACCAGCACCTCCACCGAACTCACCAGAGGTTGCCGGCTCGAGGCTGTCGACCAGTTGACTGGCTCCGCTGATGGTCATCGTTGCACCTTCACCACCGGCACCACCACCCGGTCCACCGGAACCTCCTTCTCCCCCTGCGTCTCCTACTCCTTCAAAACCATTCTGCCCCGACAAATCGAGGAGGCCGGCCATGAGGAATACCAGGTCGCTGGGGTCTCCAGTTCCCGCACATCTCAATACGATGGGAAGGTCGGTGGGGCCAGAGAGTTGCACGATGGCATTTTCCTCCATGACGAAGGTTCTCATCTGGAACTCACCGGGAGCATTTCCTCCGGCGAGGATTTCGATGGGTGGATCCTCGGTCACATCGAAGATCGATCCATTGAGAGTGTTCATGTCGTAGGTTCGATCCGCCTGCAGAACCACGTCGCAGAAGGGAGGATCGAGGGGATCCGGTGTCGGATCGGTGCAGGAACCAACCTGGTAGGGAAGGTTGACTTCCGGTGCCACTGCATTGAAGGCAAGGCTGCCGCCACCCCACAGGGCATTTCCAGCGAGTGGGTCGTAGTTATTGAGTGTGTCGAAGGTCTCGACCACGACTCCGGACGCATCTCCGCCCACCACGTTGTTGACGATCAGCGGACCGGAAATCCATGTTCCCGGCTCATCCTGTGCCGCAGTTGCGGGCACTGGATCTGCCAGTTTCAGACGGATCCTGGTGGTCACCAGTCCCCCCGTCAACTGGGAGGCACTGTCCCACATGAAGGTCATGTGCTGACCGGGAGCGACCGAGAAGGGAGCGGCGTTGACGAAGTTGAATCCGCCTGGAACCATCCCTTGCCCATCGAAGGTGCCTTCCACCTCCGCACACTCTACCCAGTCGCCAGAACCGATGGGATCCTCGAATTCGGGGATCGCATCGAAGCGCCCACGGACAGGATCGCACAGCACGACAAACTGCAGCGGAATATTTCCGGCACGGATCCCGGCGGGAATCAATCCTGCAACGGGGTACGGCGGAAGATCGGAGTTCTCTCCCGGTGCCAGTGCAGTGGCGAGAGGAACATCGATGGATGAACTGTTGAGAGGCAAGCCTCCCGTGGCAGCGCTGACGCTGACCGACAGGATCGAGGTATCTCCCGAGGGGAAGATTCCCGTGGGCAACTGCACCCGCACCGCTTCCATGTCCGCGGGCAGATCGTAGTTGACGCCACCGGTACCGGCCTGCACCGAGGGTGACGCCTGACTGGTGGTTCCGTCATCGACGGAAGCACCGGTCACATTGTTCAGGTTGTATCCGTAAATCACCACTTCATCGGTGGGTACGACCTGGCCACCGGCATTGGCAAAGATGGAAGTTCCATCCTCACCGACGGCAAATCCGACGATCTCCGGAGCGGCGGAGAACACATTGGCCCCGGCAAACACACCGTTGACGATCAATTCCACCGTTCCGCTTCGTACCCCACTGGGGACGATGACGGAGAGGGAAGACGGATTTCCGCAGGCAGTGCTGGGAGGATTGGTATCGACGATGACATTGGTCACGTATCCATCGATCACCGTCTCGTTACTGAAACTACGGAACAGAACCTGGTTCTCTTCCAGAATCTCACTGAAGTTGACTCCCCCGAGGGTCAGAATCGTTCCCGGTCCGCCCTGGGCGGGATCGGGAGAAAGCTCGTTGAAGTTGGGAGAGATGCAGTCCGGCTCTGGCGGTGGCGGCGGTGGCTCGGTGATCGGTGGATCGCCGAACTGACCGCCGAAGCGGTGACCCGAGTTACATCCTCCCGAGAAGACTGCAAACACGATGATGGACAGGAGTACGAGTCGGGTCGTACGAGATGGCAAGTCCGAGTAGAGCACTCTGGCTCTCCTTTCCCCCGCGACCAACCGGTTTGGGCTCTCCGGAGACGGGGCTGGGCTACTTCACTTCGATGAGAATGGAAATGACTCCGGCAAATCTTCCTGGGAAGTTTGGAGAATCAACGGTTCCATTCCTGATTCATGATCAACTACATGCAAATCTACGGCCATTCCCCATGAAGCACACCCTGAAGAGGGGAAATCCCCTTTTCCGAGTGATCTGAAATCTACTGGCTTCATCGGTCGTCAAGAGAGTTTGACGCTCTGTCCCCGAATGTGCCAGGATTGACACGCATCATCAGCGAGATCGCCCCCCCGACGCGGACGCCAGGGATACGAAACTGTGATTCCTGTTCGAGTACCGGAGGCGACACAACTCTCCCACCGGAGATCCCCTCACGGGGACAGTGGGGCATCGTATACCGGATACGAGAAGAGTCAATATTTGCGGGGGTGGCAATCGTCACCACTTCCCTTCAGGATGGGTTCGTCGGCAGCGTCGAGCGGTGCAGAATCGCGAAAGGAGCCTCGGTTGGGTCGATTCCTGCGTCAAATCTTCCAGAAAGAGCTGGATTGGCTGCGATCCCGCTTCCGCAGGTTGTTTGGCATATTCGGCTCCAGGAAGGCCCCTGCTGCCAGGAGGGTCCGAAAATCTGCCTCTCCATCCGCTTCCGAAAAGGTTGCCCAGACCCCGCAGCAGAAGATCCGGGGCAAGGACGGGGAGTTCCACAAGAGCGCCAGCGAAGGCAAGAAGTTGCCTCCAAGCCCCGATCGCTCCCCAGCGTCTCGCTCTCCTCTTGCCGCGAGCGAGACGTCGCCACCAAAACGACGTACTCTTCGGGAGCGGCAACCTCGACCCGCCATCCCCACCGACCGGGTCGGACCGCTCAAGAGAGAGATCCAGCACTCCCCCTCTGATCCCTTCTCCTCGGTGGTGGCATCGATGGTGTTGCACGGTTCCCTGTTACTGGTGCTGGTGCCCTTCTTGATTCCCGAGGAGAAGGAACCGATCCCCGTCTGGAATCTGGTGGTGCGGCTCGAGGAGAAGAAGAAGCCGGAGAAACCCACCCCGCCAGTTCCTCCGGTGGAGGATCCACAACCGGAGATCCCACCCGAACCACAACCGGAACCGACCCCGGAGCCACAACCGGAAGATACAGAGAGCGATGAGGTCACCGATCGGGAGGAGGTGGAAGTGATGGCGGTCGGGTCGACGTCCGCTTCTTCCCATCCACGGCTCGGAAAACGTCGAGCAGAAGCGGTGACTCTCTACGGAGGAAACTCTTCGACCGAAACCGCAGTGAAGGCGGGACTCGACTGGCTCGTTCGCCACCAGGATCCGGATGGCAGCTGGTCCCCCGACCAGTTCGACAAGCGCTGTCGAGGAGTCGGTCCCACCTGCGGAGGACCCGGCTATCGGGATCATCGAATGGGGATCACCGGATTGTCTCTTCTTGCAATCGTCGGCGATGGTCATGAACCCGCTACCGATGGATCCGAGTACCAGAAGTCGGCGCGCATCGCTCTCGACTGGATTCTCGCCAGACAGGATCGATCAGGCTGCCTCCTCAGCGGCCAGGACGCAAAGATGCGCAACATGTACGATCATGGAATCGGCACCTTCGCCCTCTGCGAGGTGGCTCGATCGATCGATGACCCGGTGGTCGAGGAAGCCGCCAGACGGGCGCTGCAATTCATCGCAGAGGCTCAGCAGCCCGGTGGCGGCTGGGACTACGCGGCCACCGTCACCCTCCGCAATGACCTCTCCATCACCGGCTGGCAACTCCTCGCCATCCATGCGGGAATCGAGGCGGGAATACTACCCGCTGCGAATACTCTCGCCGCGGCGCAACGCTTCATCGACCGTGCCATCGATGCGGACGGAAGTTCAACCTACGCCGACCGCGGGATCGGGCGAGGTCGGAAGGGATTCGGGATCGATGCCGTCGGATTGATCTCGATGATTTCTCTGGGTCAGTCCCCCCTCTCCGACCGATGTCTCGCTGCCGCCCAGCGCATCGCCGACCAACCACCGAGACCCGACCTTCGAGCAGAATGGGATCAGCACCCGCAATCGATGTACTACTGGTACACGGCAACCCTGTCGCTCTTTCATGGCGGAGGGGAACCGTGGCAAAGGTGGAATCAGAAACTGCTGGAAGATGTTCTCCCCCTTCAGAAGAAGAGTGGAGATGCGATGGGTTCATGGGATCCCGATCCCAACTGGATCGGCGCCGCTGGCGGTCGCGTCGCCCAGACTGCACTGGGAATTCTCACCTTTGAATCCTACTACAGGTACACACCGTTGCACGCTCGACTGGGCCTGACGCAAACTCCCCGGAAACGCTGATCACCATCGAAGAAAGGTTCCGATGTTTCGCAGAGAAGACTGTACTCGTGAAGCGATCGAGAACATCGACCGGCAAGCGACCGATCGATTTGGAATCCCCTCTCTGATCCTGATGGAGCATGCCTCCATCGGTATCGCCAGGAGAGCGATGGAGATGCTGGCGGAATCCACCACCACTGCCACCCCCTCCCGCGTCATCATCCCCTGCGGTCCTGGCGGCAACGGCGGCGATGGTTTCGCCACCGCCCGCCATCTTCACTCCCTCGGCGTGGAGACACGGATCATCGACCTGGCCCCGTCCTCCCGGCATACCGATCGCCGCACCAATCGGCAGATCTGCCAGAAAATCGGCATCCCCATCGTCGAGGAATTGCCTCCATCGGACAGCGACGCAGATCTGATCATCGACTGCATCCTGGGAAGCGGCACCCGCGACCAACCGAGGGAGCAGATGGCGACGGCGATCGAATGGATCAACCGGCAATCGATCCCGGTGCTGGCGGTCGATCTCCCCTCGGGAATGGTGGCGGACACGGGAGAGTGCCCAGGCGCAGTGGTGATCGCCACCGCAACCATCGCCCTGTGCTTACCCCATCTGGGGTTACAGGAGCCGGCGGGATTGCGATCCTCCGGAGATGTGTGGATCACCCCCATCGGCTGCCCCTCTGCCCTGTTACCGGAGAATGCCCCCACCTTCCCCCCGCAACCTCAACTACTGCTCCCTCCTTCCACTCGACCTTTTCAGTGACGCTCAACTTTTTATCCAGATCCGGTATCATGGATGCAACGGATCGACAGGGTTTGATCTGTAAGAAACAGTGACCCCGCATGAGGGAACGACTTCAAGTCCCGGAGGAATGCTGAATGAACTTCTTCGAAAAGCTGGTATTGGCTGGGTTCGTGTTGTTGACCTTGACTGCTCTCGGCTGGGGCTTCCTGTTCGGACTGCCCAGTACCGTCCCCACCATCGCCATGTCCTCCGAGAAGATCTCCGAACAGCAGTACAGGAGTGAAATCACCTCGGAGCAGAGTCAGATGCTGACGGAACTACTCACCCCTGCACCGTCGACAACCCCCGGTCGTACCACGTCGAGACGCCCCCAGTCGGAAGTCTACAAGATCAACAGGCCACTCCTGCAGAGGCTCGGTAATTTGACCGAATGCAGGAAGGTGTTGATGGAGGCTTCGAGTGAACAGCAGGAGGATGGATCGCTCAAGATCAAGGGGATCGCCCAGGGCTCCCTCTTCGAGCGGGTCGGTTTGAGGGAGAACGATATACTCAAATCGGTCAATGGAGTGACACTCGACTTCACCTCCATCGGCGACTGTCTCGACGCCCATGGCGATAGCATCGATTCACTTCGCACGGGGAATCCCGTGGTGATAGAGATCGAGCGAAGGGGATCCTCGGTGGCACTCGTCATCGCCCCACCTGGACTCTGATCAACTGGACTCTGATCGATAGAAGCCCATAGGCTGGACTCCTATCGACCTGTCCCGATCTCCCTCCGCCCATTTCCCCTATTCGCTGCTGTCACCCCGCTTGTTGGCGACGGTACGGTTGTAGATCGTCTTCACATTCACGCCGAGATCTCTGGCTGCACGGGTTTTGTTCCCGCCGTGATATGCCAGAACCTTGGCGATGTGCTGATCTTCAACCTCCTTGAGGGACATATCGACTGGGTATCCGTTCTGGGATACACCGATCTCTTCCGTCTGTTTGGGAAGATCGATGGGCGAGGCAGCGATCTGCTCACGAACCATCTCGCCATCGACCTCTTCACCGCCGCTCAGCAATACCGATCGCTCGAGAACATTCTCGAGTTCGCGGATATTCCCGGGCCAGCTATGCTGGGTCAAAATCTCTACCGCACTCGAAGTCAGCGACGGCACAGAAATTCCTCGAGCCCGCAGTCGATCGAGAATCGACTCGACGATGTGTGGCAATTCAGAATCACGATCACGCAATGGTGCAAGTTCGACATGCACCACATGAATTCTGTAGAACAGATCGAGACGGAATCGACCAGCAGAGACTTCTTCACGAAGATCTCGATTGGTCGCAGCGATGATGCGTACATCGACTGCCCGATCCTCGTTTGAACCGACCGCTCGGATCCGACCGGTCTGAAGTACTCGCAGAAGTTTGACCTGGGACTCCACCGGCAACTCACCGATCTCGTCGAGGAACAGGGTTCCTCCGTCAGCCTTCTCGATGAGACCTATCTTGTCTCGGTCGATCCCGGTGTAGGCACCCTTCAGTGCTCCAAACAGTTCACTCTCGATGAGGGATCCTGGGATCGCACCGCAGTTGACAGTAACCCAGGGACCGTCGCGTCGGGTACTGGTTTGATGTACCAGCCTGGCGATCAGATCCTTTCCGGTACCACTTTCTCCTCCGACGAGGATGGTGGAATCGGTGGGAGCTACTGCAGACAGGGTCCTGAGTACCCTGAGGGTACGAGGATCACTTCCTGCAACGAAGATGTCCTTTCCTCCCGACTCGTTGAATACGGGTAGGTGAAGAACCGACTTTTTCTGAGACATACCAGATTCGGCCAGTGGAGAATTCATCAGATCACTTCCTCTCTCTCGAGGATCTCGTCCTTGTGTTTATCAAAAAGTTGTCCGATACGAGGGTCAAACTGACTCCCGCTCCCCTTGCGGATTCGTTCCACCGCTTCCGTCGTGGTCAACGCTCCCCTGTAGGAGCGATCACTCGTCATCGCATCGAAGGCATCGACAACAGCGATGATCCTGGCCATGAGGGGAATCTGTTCCCCTGCCAGGCCATCTGGATAACCACTGCCATCCCATTTTTCGTGGTGGTGAAGAACACCCTTCAGACTCGGCTGCAAGAACGGCACCGGCGCGATGATGTCCGCCGAGATGACCGGGTGCTTCTTGATGATTTCATATTCTTCTTCGGTGAGTGCCTCGGGCTTGTTGAGGATATCTTCATGCACACCGATCTTTCCGATGTCATGCAGCAGCGCCGCATGGGAAAGGGCGCGAAGTTGTCCTCGATCGAGGCCTGAAATCTCTCCCAGTTTCACGGCCATATCACGAACTCGAGCAGAGTGGCCGTTCAGGTAACGGTCCTTGCTCTCGAGAGCGACCAGCAGTGCTTCCACCGTTTGCCGCATCCCCTTCACCTCATGGATTCCAAGTGCTCTTTTCTTGGCTCTCTCCATCGAGGCGAGGAACTCATCGACGTCATAAGGCTTGGGAATGAAGTCGGTGGCGCCCTTCTTGATCAGATCCACCGCATTTCCGACGGTGCCATCTCCGGTGGTGACCACGATGCTGAGATCCGGGTCGCTCAGGAGAGCGTTGACCACCAGCTCGTCACCACGCATCCGCGGCATATCGAGATCGGTCACCAGGATGTCCCAGTGATCTTCGTCGATGCACTTCAATGCGATCTCTCCGTCCTCCACGGTAGTGGGTGTCGGCCACCCCTCCGCATCGAGGATTGCTGCAATCAACTCACGTGCACCGGCATCATCGTCCGCCACGAGAATCTTCAGCTCTGAACTACTCATTGGAATGTTCTCCGTCCCCCGGAAACCAGATCCCCCTGAGTGGAGGCCTCGAAGGTCCACCGTTCCATCAAGGACTCATGCATCCGGTCGATCTGCTCCTGTAACCAGTGAGCAGATACGGACTCTGATAGATTCCCCAGGTTAGCTGTCCCCGACCGCTCCGATTCCCGGTTACAAAACGCCTGAACCGAGGTCATCAGTTCCGGTACATTTCCATTCCACGGTTCCGTAAGGATTTCACCCAGCTTCTTCAGCGTGAACTCCTTCCATCTCTCCTCGAATTCTTCGGGTCTGGAGCAGGACCAGACCTGGTATCGAGAGATGGTGGTGATGTCCTCCGGTCGATCCTTCAGCGGCGGAATGAAGAAATAGCCACCCAGTTCCAGATCGGTGAGGGGACTGCTTGTCGGCATCCGTTGTTCGCCGTGATCTTCGGTGGAGTCGACCCCGAGAACGATTCTGGGGATCTGATCCGGGCAACTCATCAGCAGATCTTTCAATCCCTGCGCAGTTTCCCGGGTCATCCGATGGGCCTGTCCTATGTAAACCGTTCCCATCTGTACCAGTGCGGGTATCTCATCTTCGGTGGCACGAAGTTGTGAGAGACAGAATTCAGGACCGGTGGTATTGAGCAATCGCGCTCCCGGGACCGGGCCTGCGGCATGCATCTTTCGAACCGCCAGCCGTTTCCCCACACCGGGAGGTCCCATCAACAGGATCGGTGCCTTGAGTTCACTCATCTTGATCACGAAGGAACGGAGGTCGTGGATGACCTCACTGCTTCCAATGATCGGATCGAATCGGTCTGTCGCGTGCATGGCACTCTCCCAACCCGCTACCAAAAAGTAGGTGCGGAACTCCCGTTTCGGCCGGAGGCCGTTTGATGCTGGAAAAGTGCAATCCTCCGAAGAGGGGAAAGAGGTCGTTGTCCAGAAAGACTATCCTGCTATTGGAAATACCGTCAAATTTGCCGACCGCTAGAAATCGGTCAAGATTGCTGAATACCCTGATCGTGGGGCTCTGAAGGACGATTGGAGTCTTCTTCAGCGCGACGCGAACCGATCGACTGGCGCTCGTGGAATAAGTTACGGCCGGTGCGAAGGTTCCCTTTTCGTTCCGAGGCGGGGATCGATTCCTCCACCCAGCGGTTGGCATCTTCCAGTTTGACCACCACCCGACGGGAGACCCCTTCCTCCTCCATGGTGACCCCGTAGAGGCGCTCCGCCTCGACCATCGTGATACGGCTGTGGGTGATCACCAGGAACTGAGACGATTTGGCGAACTCCTGCAAAACCTTGACGAATCGACGGGTGTTCTGCTCATCGAGGGGAGCATCGACCTCGTCCAGGATACAGAACGGGCTGGGACGTGACTTGAAGAGGGCAAAGATCACGGAGATGGCTGCAAGCGCTCTCTCTCCTCCAGATAACAGTTCGAGACTGGAGATTCGCTTTCCTGGAGGGCGTGCCTTGACCAGGATCCCCGCTTCCAGAGGATCCTCATCCTCTTCCAGTTCCAGATCGGCAACTCCACCACCGAACATCATGCTGAAGATCTCCTTGAAGTTGGCACGAACCTCTTCAAAGGATGTGATGAAACGAGAACGGCACTGCTCGTCGAGAGTTTCGATCGCTGCTCGGATCAGATCTCGCGATTTGGTGAGGTCTTCGAGTTCAACGGAGATATCAGAATGTCGAGTCTCCTCCGTCTCCAGTTCCTCCACCGCCTGCAGATTCACATTCGCATTGCGGCGCATCCGGCCCTGGATCTCCTGATGTTCCTTACGCAGTTCCACGAAGAAGTCGGGAGTAATCTCAACTCCTTCGAACAACCGCTCCCGCCACTCCTCGATCGGCGCTTCCTCGAGGGAGATCTCCAGCTCCTCCAGGACTCGTTCGCGGATCCCCTCGATGCGGACGGTACACTCCTTGGCCCGCAGCAAATCGCCCTCCCGAGCTTCTCCGATCGTCTCCCCCTGAGTTCGACACTCCTTGCGACGTTTCTCGGCAGCGATCTTCTCCTGGCGACAAACTTCCAGCTGTCGATCATGTTCGACCCTGGATCTGCCGATTTCTTGCAGCTCCTGACTGAGGGTCTTCTCTTCCACCCCTAGATCCTCGATCTGAGAGAGGTAGCCCTCGCATCGCTTCTGGTCCGCCACGATCTCCCCAGAGATCCGATCACGCTGCAGTCGGCGCTGCTCCACCTCATCGGCAAGGCGGCGCTGCTCCCGCCAGTCCGACGCGATCCGCTCCTGCTCCCGGGTCGCCGTCAATCTGTAACCCTGGAGCTCGGAATCGAGCTGGGCCAGTTGCTCGTCGAGAGGAGCGATTCTCAGCTCCTGCCCTGCCAGTTTCTTCTTCAGATCCTCCCGCTCGATGGAGAGTCGATCGAGATCGAAACCAGCGGATTTCTTGAGTGCGACCATCTCGTTGTAGTGATCATGAGCCTGCTTCAGATCCCTGCGAAGTATTGCCCGGCGATCCTCGATCCTTCTCGACGACTGGTGCGCCTTGTCTTTCTCACGGCGTGCATGGTCCGCCTCGATGCGGGCTCTGCCAGCTTCTTGCTCCAGTCGCTGGATCTCACCTCGTCGTGCGGAGATTGATTCCTCGAGTGCCAGTTCTTGTCCCGTCACCTCTTCCAGGCGAGAACGGATCTCCTCCATCGAATCACGCAGTCGGTTCATCTCGACCCGTCTCGAGACGAGTCCCACCTTGGTGGAAGCGGGAATCCTCACGGCACCCCAGGACTCGATGACGGTTCCATCCTGAGTGACGATGCAGTACCCCGGAGCCTTGTGGTGCAACTCGAGTGCCGAATCCAGATCGGTTTCGACGAGAACTTGTCCCAGGAGAGCATCGACGATGGGACGACAGATCGATTCGCATTGCACCCGAGAAGCGAGGGTCGTCGCCCCGGCAGGCAATGTCGGCTTCTCACTGTTCTCGACCAGGTTTTCCATCGACACGATGGAGATCGACTCCCCTTCGAGGATCTTGGTCAGGGCGCGGATCCGGTTATCGAGAGGAGTTCTTCCCTGCAATACTACCGTCTCGAGAACCCTTCCAAGGACCGCATCCACCATCCTTGCGGAGTCGGCATCGGCCTCGATCAATCTCGCCAGCAGACCACGGATATCGCGGGCAGCAGGTTCTTCCGAGTTGAGTAACTTGCGTGTCCCCTTGCCGAGGCCCTCCAGGCTATCTTCCAGTTCTGCGAGGAATCGCAAACGACCCTCACGGCTCTCATTGTCGGAACGGAGAGCCGCCAGATGACCTCGAGCCTTGTCGAGAACCGCTTCTCGCTTCTCCACCTCCTCGCGCAGACGATCTGCTGCGGAGTTGGCGGAGCGTTCCAGTTCCAGCGTCTCGATGATGTGGGTGTCGTGGCGTCGGGTCACTTCGCCCAGTTCGACCATTTGATGGGAGAACTCGCTCTCCTCCAGCAATCGCCGCTCGCGGATGGTGTCCTGCGCTCTCAGATCTCCGGCCAAACCAACGACGGTATTCTTCAGCCGGGTTTCCTCGAAGACCAGTTCCAGATCACGGTCCTTGAGGGTCCGGATTCCTGAATCGAGGTGATCTCGTTCCTCGAGAAGACGAACTTGTAGAGTTTCCTGCTCTGCCAGGTCGATTCGACACTTGCGGAGCAGCACGATGGTGCTCCTCAGCCGCTCACGAACTTCAACTCTACGCTCCTGGTACTCGCGCTCCACCTCCATCAGTCGGTGCAGCTCCTGTCCTCGACTCTCGTTTCTCTGGCTTGCTTGATTCTTCTGGTCATCGAGTTGACCGCGACGCGCATCGATTCCCTCGATGGCAACCCGGCGTTCCGTCTCCCGGCGACTCGTGATGTCCAGTTTTCTGTGAGCGGCTTCGAGTCTCGCCCCGATCTCATCGATCTCAACCTCGATCGATCCCGCCAGATCCGCCAGCATCTCCCGCAGTGTGTTGCGCCACTGAAGCCTGAAGGAGACTCGCGCCTCCTCCTCGCTCAGTTCGTCTACCTCGTGAGCGGCAATCACCGTACTCACCATGCGGCCTCGATCTCGATCCTCGATGTACTTGCGAGCCTTGCCCGCCTGCATCTTGAGGCTACGGATCCTTCTTTCGATCTCCGAGAGCTGGTCGGTGACCCTGGTCAGTTCCCGTTCTCCACGGGCCAGGCGACTCTCTGCCTCTGCCCTCCGCTTGCGGAAACTGGAGATCCCTGCAGCCTCCTCGAAGATGCGCCTGCGCTCCTTGGAGTTGGAATTGAGGAAGGCATCGACCTTTCCCTGCCCGATCACCGAGTACCCGTCAGAACCGACTCCGGTATCGGCGAAGATGGCCAGGACGTCCTTGAGTCGACATCTCTTGCGGTTGACCTGGTACTCGCTGGTACCGTCCCGCAGCAGTATCCGTCCGATCTCCACCTCGCTGGCATCGACCGGGAGCACTCGATCGTCATTGTCAAAGAGTAGTCGTACTTCCGCCCGCGATAGAGCTGGTCGATTACGAGTACCCTTGAAGATCACGTCGAGCATCTCCGCTCCGCGGAGTCCCTTCGCTGATCTTTCCCCCAGCACCCAGCGGAAAGCGTCCACCACATTCGATTTTCCGCAGCCATTGGGACCGACCACACCACTGGTCCCCTCATCGAACTCAAATTCGATGGGATCCGCGAAGGACTTGAAACCAGAGAGGAAAATTCGCTTGAGGTACACTGTTACCTTTCGACCCGGGAAACCCTAGGCCCGATCCACGGTTGAAGCCAGCAGTCTTGGTGAGATCGCCACATCTTGTAGTAATTCTTCCAGTCGATCCCAGCCGCCCCCACGGCGTCTGCTTATCTTTCTGATCATCTTATCCAGGAGCCTCCTCGCCTTTTCCCTGGCGCGACCCTCGATCCCGATGACCGGAATACTGAGGGTTGAAGCGGAACTCCTTTTCAGATATTCCACTGCCTCGTTCAACTGGGTTCTCTCACTGGCGAGCCACAGCGGTTCCGATCGCTCCCTGGCAGCGATCCAATCACTGGCCCACGGAATGAACTCGCCATGCTCTGCGATGTGATCGAATGCCCTCATGCGGTGGACCATCGTCTTCAGCCCGTTCGGATCGGAATGCAGGTGCCCCGCCACGATGGAAGAACTCGTCGAATCCTCCCAGCAGATCTCCGGAGGATGGGGGCCTTGCAGGCAACGGGCGAGGAGTGCCCGGGTCGAGGGTGGTACCGGCAATGGCACCAGGATCCGCAGGGTGGTGGTGGTCGATTGCTCGCTACACCTGAGGAGGAACCTTCGATGTTGCTCCAGATCGGCCTCGTCCACGAAAAGGCACCCCTGGGCAGCGTTTGGCACCGCTGGCACCTCCCACAGTAGTTTCGGAGCCTGACCGAGCGTCTCCAGGTATCCCCCGAGGCGCGCCTGAAGCAGATCCCAACGCTGATCCAGATCGGCTCCGGGCACCCCGCCCAGTGCATCCAGTGCACCGCCGATCACCAGCGTATCGGAGACCCAGGGGACCTCTCGGATGACAGCGTCCCCGATGTGCTGGAAAGCGGCATCCCTGCCACACATCGATTCAGTCTCGATTCTCCTGGAGAGAAACTGAAATGGAGCAGTTGGAATCAAACCCTCATGCACAGGCCATAGCATCGAGAGGTACGAGTTTGCGATGGCGAACTCGAACTCGGTTGGACCGCTGAACTGTGCCATCCGATCCGCGATCAACTTCACGGTGTCGTGTTGATCGACATCCCGAGAAGGCCAGCTGATCAGATCATCGATGGCGCTGAGGTGTTGCTGATAACCATCTCGTCTGCATACCAGGTAGATCTTTTCGATCAACTCGTGGCTTTGCCAGTGAGTCGCCGGATTCCCCAGTTCGGAGAGAACGGCCTCGACAATTGCACTCGTACAATTCTCGTCAGGAATCTCCGCGCCAGCGAAGTCCGGATCAAGGATGGTATCAAGGATCTGACGGATGCGCTGTCCAAGAATGACTGCGCTATCCTGAGAATCAGCGCACATCTTCCAGTTCCCTCTTGTCCATCAAGTTGGTCAACTCCTGTAGAAACTGCGAGACATCTGCAAATTCCTGGTAGACCGATGCAAATCTCACATACGCCACCGGGTCGAGTTCTCGTAACTGTTCACTGACAGCCTCTCCGATGAAGCCGGAAGGCACCTCGTGATCGAAACCCTCACGGATCTTCTTCTCGACCTGATCGACGATGGATTCCATACGCTCGACCGAGATCGGCCTCTTCTGACAGGCCGTGATCAGGCCCTGAAGCACCTTGGTACGGCTGAATGCCTGCCGACTCTGGTTCTTCTTGACCACCAGCCTCGGCACCTCTTCGATGCGCTCGTAGGTGGTGATTCGCTTGTTACAGCCGTTACACTCCCTGCGACGCCTTACCGCTCTCCCCTCGGAGATGGTCCTGGAATCCACCACCTTGTCGTCATCCAGATTGCAGTAGGGACACTTCATCTGAAAACTCCTCTCCCCTGGTGAATGGATCTGGCGGCATATTGGTCGCGGACGGGAACTCGATCCCCGGTGCAACCCCTCGAATCCTGGAGTTGACCAGACCGGTGAATCCGGTCGATTCGGTGTCGATCTTCCCCCGGCTCTCGCAGTCATCTTATCCGACGAAGGAGCGTCGCTCAACGAGGGCAGCATTACCGCTGGGGCCAGAATTTGCCCGCAAATCACTTCCCGAGACAGAAGCGAGAAAATATCAGATCGAGGACATCTTCAGGAGTGGACTCCCCGGTCACTTCTTCAAGACAGGTCAGAGCATCCTTCAGATCCTCCACCAGCAATTCGGGACCCGCATCCGCCTGGTGAATCGCCACCGTCAGACGCTCTCGGCAGCGCGAAATCAGTTGCCACTGCCTCTCGCTGAAGCGCAGTTCATCCCCCCGCTGCTGCGCAGGTGAACAGCGCCCCCACTCCAACAGTTCCTCCCGCAACTGTTCGATGCCCTCTCCCGTGACCGAGCTGACCCTCCTCGCCCCTGGCAAACCCAGTTCCTCGACACATCCGGGTCGGTCACACTGG
Organism: Planctomycetota bacterium; assembly: GCA_965661685.1. GTDB lineage: Bacteria > Planctomycetota > UBA8108 > UBA1146 > UBA1146 > QNYK01. The sequence continues at coordinate 23,060 of CBFIET010000088.1, read as the reverse complement.
GTCAGCACCGGCTTCAGACGCTGCTGCCGCTCTACCGGCAGCTCCTCCAGCTCCTTGACGATCTCATCTCGTTCCCGTGAGGCATCGATGACCCACAGCACCGGATCATCGCCTCCGATCATCGCCCTGGCCCTTTCCAGAGCCTGCGATTCCACCTCCCCCACCACCTCTTCACCGACCGACTGCCGATTTCCCGGTAGGTCGACCACCTCCACCGAAGATGTGGGACCCTCGATGGTTCCGATGACGGCATCGGTGGTAGTGCCGGCGCCAGGATCGACGATGGCCAGCGGATTCCCGGTGAGGGCATTGAGGAGAGAAGACTTGCCGGCATTGGGCCGTCCCCACAGAAGAACCCGGGGATTGCCGCTGGCCACCTCTGCTCCCTGTCTGCGAGAAAGCAGCTGTTCGAGATCGATCAGAACCGGTTCCAGCAGTTGACGCGCCTCTTCACTCCCCGGCGACTCCACCTCCTGCTCGGAAAAGTCGAGTCCCGCCTCCAGCGCAGCAAGCACCTCGAGGAGTGTGCTCCCCGTCGACCGGATGTGTCGGGCCAGTTCCCCGTCGAGAACCCTTCTCGCTGCGGCGACCTCCGCTCGGTCCTCCGCTTCGATCAGCGCTGCCACAGACTCCGCTCGACTCAAATCGATGCGGCCGTTGAGAAACGCACGTCGCGTGAACTCTCCAGGGGTGGCGAGCCGTGCTCCCGATTCTTCCAGTCGAGCGAGGAATCGGTCGACCACAGGAGTGGCCCCGGGCAGTACCAACTCAACACCCTCGTTGCCGGTCCACGATGCACCCCGCTGCCACTGCACCGCCACCGCAGGGGTCGCCGGAGCCGAGGGATTCCAGTAGAGGTTCAGTTGTTCAGGAACGCGGGGAAGCAGGATCGGCTTCTCACCACTGCTTTGATCTGCGCACAGTGACTGGATGCAGCGAACCGCTTCAGCACCGTCGAGACGGATCAGCACCACCCTGGCGGGTGGTGGCGGACTGGAAAGGGCGTAGATCAGTTCTTCCAAGCCCCCCACCTCTCAGCGATGGTGCACCTTCCCCTGGCCGGGACGAGCAGGCCCAGTCGATCCCGGCCCACTCGGTCCCTTGGCACCTGCTGGATCGGAAGATCCGCTGGCAGGAATCACACCGGCTGCCTTGAGATCCTTGCGAATCATCTTCTGCTCGACGATTCCGACCAGTGCAGAGGTGATGAAGTAGACCATCAGTCCGGCAGCAAAGGAGTAAAAGATGAACCCGAAGCCGATCATCATGAACGACATCATCTTCTGCTGAGCAACGACCTGCGGGTCCTCTGATTTTGGCATCATCTTCTGATTGATCAGGGTCACGATCACGTAGAGGAGGGGAAGCAGGTTGAACCAGTTACCCAGGAACGGCAGGGAAAATGGCATCTGGAACATCATGTCTGGCCTGGTCAGGTCGTCCACCCACAGGAAACTGGCCTGTCGCAACTCGATGGCGATGGTGAAGGTCTGGATCAACGCCAACCAGATCGGCAATTGCAGGAAGATGAAGAGACAGCCCCCGAACATCGCTGCAGGATTCACACCTTCCTTGCGGAACAGTTCCTGAATCTTGCGCTGCTGCAACGGGGCATCATTCTTGTACTTCTCCTTGATCTCGTCCATCTGGGGTTTGAGACGAGCCATCCCCTGCTGCTGAATCTGCATCTGTCTCTGATTCTTCTTGTTCACAGGGTGTAACACTCCGCGGATGCAGAAGGTCAACAGGATGATCGACAGTCCCCAGGAACCGATCACCCCATCGAAGGTTCTCAGCAACCACAGGAAGGGTCTCACCAACCAGCCGAAGAATCCGTAGTCGATGAGGCTGACTGCATTCCATGACGAGAGTTCATCGAGAATCAGTGGTGCTTTTGGCCCGAGGAACAGTGCGTACTCATGGCGTTCAGATGGATCGATTTTTCGCCGAAATCCAACCCGTAACGGCCAGCCCTGTATTCCCTGTTCCGTCAGAGAATCGAAGTACTCCGTTTTATCTTCATCTCCAGGCCTGGCACCGTATGCCAGCAGTCCCAGCGATGGCGCCGGCTCCTGGGCTGTCGGCAGGGGTCTCAATACCTGGGCGAAGTAATTGCTCTCGAGTCCGACCCAGGCAATCTCATCTTTTCGAATTTCTCCCAGTTCCACCGCTTCGACCGCCCGGCGCTCCACCTCTCCGATGGTGCCATCTCTGTTGCGTGAAGCTGCGACCCACTGATTGGGATATGCTGCTCGCCCCGAAACATCGTATCGAATCCTCTTCGCCCCGAGGATTTCGTAGAGGGTATCGGAAGCAGCGGACCACTCCCCTTCGAACTGGATCGAGTTCTCGAGTTCGTAACCCTCTTCGGGAAGATGGTACTCCCGTACCACCGCTCTTCCCGATCCCAGCGACGTCCTGAAGGAGACTCGATTGTCGGAGGATGATTTCACCTCCCACAGTCGTTGTGACAGATCGACTCCCAGCGACTGGATCTGCACCGCCAGCGCCGGCCCCGACTGGAACTCGGGATCGAGCAAGAGGATCGGCTCGGTCGTGGCGACCTCCTCGTGATAGCCGGGCAGTGCTGCCCTCACCACCGAAGCTCCTCGGTTGGTGATCTCCACGATCAGTTGAGCGTTGGAGAGAATGAACTGATGCTCTTCTACCGGCTCCACCCCGGGATCCACCGATACGGTTTCATCCACCGCTGGGTTCCCCTGGCTGATCTCTTGTGGATTTGACGCTGGAATTGGCGACTGCGGCTCACCACCACCTCCCGGCTGTCTGTCGGGGGTGATCCAATCCATGTAGATGAAGGAGATGGCAAAACAGATCAGAATCGTCTGCAGAAATCGCTTATCCATTAGTTTCTTGTCTCCTCAGCGGCCCTCGATGAGACGCAGTGCCAGGTTCTCCGGTAGTGGAGTTCTCTTGAATCGACGGATCGTATCCTCGACAGGATATTCAACCCGTCGGAACTCGACCTCATCCCCGTCAACGATGACATAACTACTCCGAGGATCTCCATCTCGTGGTTGCCCCACCGAGCCAACATTGATGATGGTGTTTTCCTTACCGATCTGCATCTTTCCTCCCACCTCTGAAGGTGACTGGAATCGAGGACCGGGGGTAAAGACACCCGCGACATGGGTGTGGCCGACAAACGCGGTGGCGGGATCAAAACTGACGAATAGATCCTCCACCTTTCCGGGGTCATCGACGCAGTCCTGCACGAACAGGTATTCCCGGGTAGGCTGGCGGGGAGTTCCGTGGGCGAGAAAAATCGACCCTTCTTCATGAGTTTCCTCCATCGAATCGAGGTGCTTCCACAGGACAGCATTTTCCTCCCTCGGAACATCGGAACTCATCAACTGTTGTTTGGTCCATTCCACTGCAGCCTTGGCCCTCGGATTGAAACCGATGGGGTCGTACAGGACCGCTTCCTCGTGATTCCCCAGAAGGTTGACCTGGAAGCGAGTGCTCATCTCGAGGCATTGCCTCGGTTCGGGACCATATCCGATCACATCTCCAAGACAGAAGATGCGGTCGACCCCGCAGGCATCGATGTCCTCGAGGACCGCCTCCAGTGCGGGGAGATTGGCGTGAATGTCGCTGATGATGGCCGTACGCATCGTTTCCTTGTCCACTCCGATCACTGACCTGGACACCTTCTCCTCCACTCCTCGGGGGCTGGGATCTGACACCTGGCCGACGGAAGTGGAAGTCCGGATGTTAACCGCTGGCCCGGATGTTACCAGCGAAGCCCGGGCCGCTGGCAAGATTGTACCGGATCAGGAAACAGGACTCACCCACCCCCTCAACGGTCCCAGGGGCCAAGTTGCTCGTCTCGCATGGAGAGCCACTCCCCCCGCCCGATGACCACGTGATCGAGCAATTCAATCCCGAGTAACCGGCCGCAGCGGTGAAGGCGGTGGGTCACAGCCAGATCTTCCTCGCTCTGTCGAGAGTCTCCAGAGGGGTGGTTATGTACCACCAGGATCGACGCCGCAGCCACACGAATGGCACAGCTGAACACCTCTCGGGGGTGGACGATGCTGGTCGCCAGGGAGCCCACAGAGACCACCTCCTCATGACGGAGACGATTCCTCGAATCGAGCATCAGGGCCACGAAGCACTCCCTCGACTGCCATTGAAGTCGCCTGGCACAGTGTCGGTACACCTGAGCGGCACCGGTAAAGGGGACCCCCTGTCGCCAGCGCGGAAGTGCCCCCCTGCGTCCGACCTCCACCGCCGCAGCCAGTTGCGTCGCTCGTTTGCGCCCGACCCCCTGGAATGCCAGGAACCGGTTCGGTTCGGCGCTGGCGAGCAGTTCGAGGCGATCGACGATGCACGGACAACTCCCCGGAGCCTCCGAATCCTCCCGTGCCACTACCGAGGATCGAAGGCTGCCGATCGTCTCCAGCAGTTGCTCATCGGAGAGGGATCGAAGGTCCGCAGCGGGCCGCGCTTGTGCTTCGAAAGTAACGGGCTCGAGCGATTCTGAATTCAAGGGCCTCCCATACAGCCCAGGATGATGAAGGGCCCGGCTTCCCTGAACAGGGGAGCCGGGCCCAACAGGACCGATTGTGGTCGGGTCGAAGTACCTCTACAGGCCGTCCGCTGTCGGGTCAGTACCCGGATCGGGGAAGGGCAACGCAGGAGGAGCTCCTCCCGAGAAGAGGAAACTGGCAAGAAGCACTGCATCTCCGATGTGTACCACTCCGTTATCGTCGACATCTGCGGAGTCGAGGATGATGGGTACAACACCGGCTCCAGCAACATATCCGGCGATGGCCGCCACATCTGCGATGTTGACGGAACCGTCACAGGTCGCATCACCGCGCAGGAAGATGCCGTCATCGATGTAGGTAAATCCTTCGATGAAGGTCTGCATCGTGTTTCCCGATCCGTCGACAAAGACCAGGTCCACCACTCCTGCATCGTAGGAAGCTGGCACCAGTACGGTGGCACTGTTTCCATCGGCTGCCACCTCTACCGAGGTCGAGGGGAGCGATCCGAACAGGACTCCCAGGGTCGGCGGTAAACCGGAACCTGTCACCGTCATCTCGATCATGCCGCACAGCGGTGACTGAGCCGGGTCGTATCCACTGACACTGGTCTCGTAGTACTCGAAGGCCTGCGACAGGGTCGCCGAACCATTGACGGTGAATACCGAGACATCGACACTTCCGCTCATTCCTGCCGGAGTGGTCGCCAGGATGGTTCCCACATCGACCACCACCACCGAGGAGGCGGGCTCGCTTCCGAAGAAGACGCCGGTGTCGGGTGTGAATCCGTTTCCGTTGAAGAGCACCTCGGTACCACCAGCCGCCGGGCCGGAGGTCGGGGAGATGGAGAGAAGGGTCGGAGGCTGAGAATCGGAGAGGACCACGAACTCCGCACCGACAGTGGTTGGCGTGATGGAGGTTGCCAGGTCATCGACGAAGATGTTCGTGATGGATGAGTTCGCCGTGAGGTGTTCACCGAACAGCATCTCGGTGGTGAGCCCCATCGGAGCAGAGGGAGACACCATGAAGCGGAAGTATCCCAGTTCCGAGTCGAGGGACGAAGGAATGCTGGAGAACGCCGAGATCACCGATCCGAAGGCGGTACCCGCAGAGGCATCGATTCCGGAGAAGAACGCCGAGAAGGGACCACTGAGATCCTCACCCACGGTTCCGATGTTGCTGACCTCGAGACAGGTCAAGATCGACGGATCCCACTGCAAGACCACCGAATACCCGGTCAACGGCTGCACCCACACTCCGCGGGCCCACACCACGATCTCCTCGCCAGGATTGAGGATCGCCGGCTCGACGAAAAGCGCATTGCCGGAGACGATGACCCCACCGTCGGAAAGCGCTGGCGAGCTCGGCGAACCGCCGGAAACCGGTTCGATGGTCGCACTCACCAGGTGGCACAGTGCAGAGCCAAGCAGGGAGAAGTCAGCCGGTACCGATCCGGAGATGGTTGCCAGGATCGCATCGCTGCTGGGTCCAGTGGAAGCCCCCTCGACCGCTACCGTCAGACGACGTAGCCCGGCGAAGGTACCTAGCGGTTCATCGGTGGTGCTGACACCCGCTGGCGTCACACCCGGAACGAAGACGGAGATGTCTTGCAGGCGACTGGAATCGTAATCGAGGACCAAGGACCAGCCGGAGACCTGTTCCAGTAACTGACCCTGAAGGTCGATACTGAAGGGCCTCCCCACCACCACGGTGGTGCTGTCATAGAAGACTCGCTCGCTGTTGGAGACGCTACAAGCCGCTCCCGGAGCCGCATGGTTTACACCCTCGTTGAAGAAGTAACCGACGACCGTGTAGGTCCAGTCTCCTGCACCTGCTGCATCCACGTGAGTGGTGGCTGTACCTGGAAGACTGAAGAAGTCGGTGCCGCCAGGCCCCGATCTCTCCACGACGACCTCGTCATAGTCGAAGTTGGTGGGACCATTTTGCCAGTTCAGTTCCACATCCGATCCCAACGATTGGCACTCGATGCCGGCAGGAGGAGCGAGGGGTACATCGACAACAGGAGCTGCCACTGCATTGCTCGATCCTCCGTCGCCGAAGCACTGCACGGTGAATTGCACCGCTCCGGGGAGTAGATCGTTGGCGACATATTGCGTCGAGTTTCCTGGCAAGCTCGCAGCCAGTAGACCATTGGCAAAGACATCGATGTGATCGTAGGACTCGCCATTGTGCCAGGTGATTCGCACATCATCGTCGTCGATCAGGGCCGAGGTGACAGCGGTCGGATCGACCGTTCCTGATCCTCCAGCATCGTCGACGGAGCAGAGGGCCGGCGCAGAGGCCTGCTGCCCCACTTGCACTGACCGAAGTTCGTAATCATGCGCATTCAGATCGGTGGGATCGTTGAACGAAAGCTGTGAAGCTCCCAGTTGAATCACCACGTTTCCATCTCTTCTCAGTTCCCAGCTGCTGGTCCCCGAAACAAAGCCCCACGACAGGAATACCGTCGAGGGCAGGCTCACCAGACGCTGACATTGCAGCACCGGAGCAGGGATCAGGACCACTTCACAGGTCACCGGCACCGAGGCGATGCCTGCGGAGATTCCCGTAACAGCGTAGACGCTGTTGCCGGAGCCGGGGAAGGGATCGGTGAAGCTGGAATCGGTACCACTCAGGTTTGCGATCAACGATCCATCTCTGGTGATCTCGATCCCTCCAGAACTGTCGTATGTCACAGGATTGGTCCACTCCAGCAACACCTCGTCGACACCTCCTGAAGAGGAGGGTGTACAGACGAGATCTTCCGGAGAGGGAGTCGTCGACTCGATGGACACGACCCCCTGTGCTCCCGAAATTTCGGCGCTGACCAGCGCTCCATCGCCGTGAAGTATCGACTGGTTTGACCAGGAAACCCCATCGATGAGGAGGCCATCGGCGAGCTGATAGGACGCCTCACCAAGCATGCTGGGTTGTGGCTGGAAGATGATTCGAGCCACGGGAACATCGTTCCCTGCCGGCAGGTAACCGTTGATCTCCAGTTCTGCCGCAGCGATCCCTTCCGACTGGTCGATGTACTCGTTGACGATCACCGATCCGTAGGGGAAGTTCGCGGGATCCGCCTCGATCCGTACCAGTTGCAAGAGGGACTGATCGAACTCGATGGCGATGTTGAACTGGGAAACGTTTTGTTCGAAATCTGCGGTCAGAGGAATCGTCACCTCGGACTCCCCGAGCCCCACCGTTACCTGTGAAGGCAAGGTGTAGACCAGCGTCGAGTCATCGACACTGACCACCGCTGCAGATCTCCACAACGATCCGGTCCCTGCTGCATTGGCCTCGGAGAGAGTCAGCAGGATGTCGGTTCCGTGATCTCCATCACTATCGACCAGGGTCAACGTAGCTGCGGAAGGATTCTGTGGCGCCTCCAGCGAGACAACCTCCGAATCTCCCAGATCAGCGGAAAGTCTACGGATCAAGGTCAATGCATCGCTGCTTCCATTCTGAAGCACCACGATGTCATCGATGGCGACCGGATCTCCGTCCACCTCGGTCACTGCGATATCCTGTACCGCTCCACCGGTGAGGAATGGGATCCCCTCCCACAACTCCTCTGGCATCGAACCAGGATGTAGGTGAATCGACAGGCCCGTGGCTGCTACCGCCACCGCATCGACCCAGCCATCCCCGTTGACATCTCCAAGGGCTACCTCGCCCTGGGGTGCAGGGGAAAGGATGGCAGATTCGAGGAATCCTCCGTTGCCTGCGCCGCGCAACAGATATCCGTCGCCAGCAGAAACGAGAAGATCGATTCGACCATCACGGTCAAAATCAGCGACCTCGATCGACTGCACCGGGCCTCCTAGCGGCATCAGGCCGGTCACGACCCATTCCTCGACAAACTCGAAGGTGCTTGGATCCAGTGTCACGATCAGGCGAAGTACTCGTAGACCATCGGCAGATCCGAGCAGTAGATCGGGGAGACCATCGCCGTCAAGTTCGGTCCAGGCGATGGTGTCAGCGATCACCCCCTGGAGATCAACGGGTGCTGCTTCCTCTGCAAGGTCTTGTCCTTGCACACCGATGGTGCGAAGGGTGCCATCTACGCAGGAGACCAGCGCCTCGCTGCGGGAATCCCCGTCCAGGTCGAGCAAGATGGCGCATACCGGAGTTGAGTCGAGTTGCATCTGCGACTGCACCACCCAGGAGGACGCTTCACCGGAAACGCCACGCCTGAGCAGAACGACCTCCCCGGTGGGACGAACGATCAGCATCTCGAGGCCGGCGTAGGGCAGGAATTCCCCTGCCTCCGCGAACAAGATCGGTGAAGTCCCCGCTGCCGAGAGCACTTCTCTCGGACCGAGGCCTCCGGTTGCGTGTCCAAGGCGAGCCCTGAATCGAGCAACGTAAGGGACCAGGAAGCGAGGTTCATCCTCGTCCACCTGGATTTCCGACAGCAGCGAATTGGTAAAGGTGACCTGCAGCCACTCTCCCGGATGTAACTCTGGAGAGTTCCCCTGGAGGAGAATCTGCAGTGCATCGGCGAGATCTCCGACCTGTCCCGGGTGCGAGAACTGAAGTTCCCGTGAGCCGGTTCTTGTTCCATGGGCAGATACCGCCGAAGCAGCACTGGTGACCTGATAGGGAAGGTCAAAGTTCGCCGTCAGAGATGGACGAAGTGGAATCGACCTGGTTTCCGTGACGGGAGACATCTGGAACAGACTGAACTCATCATCCGCAGGATTGAAATCGTCGGAAGAAGCTCCGGCTCCTTCGGTGGTGAACTGGATGAGGATGGGATCGATGGGAATGAAGACAGAGGTCTTCACAGCATCGGAGATGGTAACTGTAACCGATTCACCTTGCAGGAATGGTTCGTCCAGTGTCAGGGTCAACACCCGCTGGTCTGCATCGAGTGCCCCCACCGCACTGTGGGTTCCCGACTGGGAGGCCATGATGCTCCAGCTACCTGGATCGGTCGTAGAGGAGGGATCCATCGCAGTCGTGAAGGCCACCTCTACAGTCGTATTCACCGGGACATTGAATGCACCGTTGGCAGGACTGGTGTAGGGAACCGAGGGTGGATTGGTACAACCGAAGAGGCCCAGGGTAAGGACCAAGACAATTGTCATCGGGATGTTATTCAGGGCGATCTTCATCGATCGGCCTCCGTCGTCATTCTGGAACAGCAGTGAATGCTGAACCGGTGGTTATCCGGCTTCAAAGTTGAAACCGATTCTCTGACGGCCACGTGGACACGACGACTTGAATCGTCTCGACGGGGTCGTCGACGATGGAGCTTCCGGAAGGAATGTCTGGCAAGACCCGGCGGTTGCGTGATCCCCGAGGCTACCTCCATCGTATCCAGTTCTTCTCCATCGTCAATGCAGGGCCTGAACTGGTCACACACTTCCGGTAAAAAAAAACGGTCCGACGCGGCGAACCGCGTCGGACCTTCCCGTGTGTCCAGAAGAGCGTGAGAGCGCTCTATTAGGGGCAGTTGGAAGCAGATTCGCAGTCTGCTCCCTCCTCGATACCGCACTCCGGGAACGGAGCGGAGGGCATCGGGCCACTGAGTAGCCTGTAGCTGATCACGAAGATCGCATCAGCAGTGTCTACGAAGTCGTCGGAGTTGGCGTCGCAGGCCTCGGCACAGGTGCCGGCCGGTCCACCCTGGAACATCTCGTTGAGGATCCAGATTCCGTCCGCAATGTTGACAAGGTCGTCGCCGTTGCAGTTGCCACGGACGAACGGGGTGTCAGGCGGAGCGTAAGTCGGGCTGAGGGTCACTGATCCGTCGGTGAGGGACGGCTCAAGACTGTTTCCACCGACCACGACAACGTTGACAACCGGGGGGGAACCGAGACTGTTGGACCAGTTCAGAGAAGTGGTCGTAGCATTCTCGAGATCGACGAGGGCAGAAGCCACCGTCGAGTAGTCGACGAGGAGTACTTCCGTAGCAGTCTCGAAGGCCAGGGTGTTCTGACCGGTGAAACTGTAAACCACTCCAATGGTCCATCCGCCAGCGATGTCCGTGTTCATTCCCGCGAAGTCCGGCTCGAAGCCAAGCGCACTGTTCCAGCCGATCGAATCCAGCGTCATGATGCTGTCATCATGAGACAGGCCCATGGAGAAACCCTGGGTGTCACTGGGGAATCCGGGGTTGGCCGGATCCTCTTCGATGGCAGGAGAGATCTGCACGGTGGCTTCACCGGTCAGTCCGTCGTAATCGAGGGAGTAGTCACCTGCAAGGTAGTTGTAGGGCGGCGGTCCGGCGACCAGATCGATGGTGCCTCCGGTGGTGGTAGGCAAGATCGACTGTCCACCGACAACGACGAGGATTTCCACCGTCGGGCTACCCAGAGTCGAGCAGAAGTCCACAGTCGTCGAGGAACCTGCGGCACCGGTCAAGTCGTAAGAAGCGACATTGAGCTCGTTGCCCGTGGTACCTGTCGGAAGAGTTGCACAACCGGTGAAGCAGATCACAACACCGACGGTGAATCCCGAACCGGCATCCACGTTGACCTGGTTGAAGTCAGGAGGAGATCCGTTCTTCACGGTCGAGGTGGTCGCGCCGTCAATAACTGCGGTCAGGCTGAGAGCCGTTCCGTCGTGGCAGACACCGAAGGACCAGCCCTGGATGTCGTCTCCACTGTTGTCGAGGAGGACCTGAAGATCAGCGCTGGAGCCGGGTGCTCCAGAGGCGCTTGACAGCGACAGGTCGTACTGTGCGAATGCCGGGGCTCCGATCAGGAGCGCAAAGGCAAGGGCGAGAGCAATCTTTGTAGTATTCATTTTGTTACTCACTTCCAGAAGGAAGTTCCTTTTCTATGGTTTCCTGGTTCAGTTAGTTACAAGACGCCGGCAGGGCACAATCAAGATCATCTTCAGTCGGATCAGCACCCGGTGTGTATGGACCCGGTGCGGGAGTCGTCGGTCCGAACATGAAGAGGAAGTTGAGGAGGTAGACCGAGTCAGCGAGGTTGATCACGGCATCGTCGTTGGAGTCACAGGCGTCGAGGCATCCGACCTCGTATCCCTGGAACTGACTGGCGATCACCGTGGCAGCGTCGGCAAGGTCGACCTTGGTATCGGTGTTGCAGTCACCACGCTGGAAAGCGGGGACCGGAATGATCTCGTATGTGGCACCGAAACGCTCGAAGGACTGAATCGACTGGTACTCGATAACCGCGAGGTTATTGATCGGGACCATGCCGTTACCGTTGATTCCGTCGCAGAAATCGATGCTGAACGAATCTCCACAGATGGCTCCACCGTCAACCTCTGCCTGCACGCAGGCAATCATCAGAGGCTCCACCGTGGTGGGAAGCTGCTGATTCTCGAAGGGTGGAAGAGCATCCATGAGGATACCAGCGACCAGCTCGCGTCCGTCACCATCATTGTCGTCGTTATCGATCTGATAGTTGACGAACTCCGCGCCCAGCTCGTCGGCGATGGAACCCTCGATGGAGAAGGTACCGTCGATCAACAGCAGGTCGTCGTAACAGACGGCCATCTGGACACCCTGAAGGTTATCGTTCGGGTCACTGTAGAAGAAACAGAACTCGATCTCCTGTCCGGGGAATCCGAGGCCACCACTGGTGCCGGTCTCCGGGAAATCACGCTGTCCGATGTAGAACGCAGTGTCATTGACCGGAATGATGATCGGCAGAAGGGTCACGGTTCCACCCTCGAGGGCTGGACTGATCGAAAGACCAGCAACGACGATCACGTTCTCGAGCGCAGGACTACCGAGCTGGTTGTTTACCAGTTCCAGGGCAGTTTCGACCGCCGGAGCGGGATCTTCGATGACTGCGTTGGAGGAGTAGTTGAAGCTGGCGATGTGATTGTCATCTCCTGTGGCGATCGTCTGTCCTTCGAACGGGCTCTCGAAGTCAAGTACGACTCCCAGGGTTCCGCCATTCGACTCGAGTTCCGGAACGATCAGCTCCGCGCCAGCGGCGAGAGTGTCTGCTCCGAGGGTGATTCCCTGGAGGGTCACGACGCTCGGGTCATGAGCCACGGCGAGAACGAATCCCTGAACCGGCCCACTGGAGTTGGACAGGAGCACACGAGCAGAACCATTTGAATCGGAATCAAAGGAAGTTGATTCGATCCTCATGCTGTCGGGCGGAGGCGGAAGAAGAGTCATCGAGCCATCATTGAGAAGCAACCCATTGGATGCATCGATGCTCTGACCGTTCTGGACGAGCAAGTTGTCCAGAGGAGGATTGTTGAGGACACCGTCAGAGAAAGCGATAGCGGTCACCGTATCGGTGCTCACGATCGTCTGTGGAGTCATGGTGAAGAGAGCGATCTCTTGACCAGGTCCAGCAGGAATCTCCTGTCCGTCGAATGGAGCCGTTGCATCGACAACAACACCGAGAGTGAATCCGCCGGGAAGAGTTTCCGGCACGACTAACTCGGATGGCGCGTCAGCTGTCGCGGATCCAGCGACGATGTCGCTCACTGACAGCAACGCGCTGTCATAGGATATGGCAAGAACAAATCCCTCAACCGAATCATCTGCGTCCATGAGAACGCTCAATGTTTCGGAAGCGAGTCCTGCCGACTGACCATTCGATATGGTCAGCGAATTCTGTGCGAAGCCTTGGGCACCAATGAAAGTCATCAGCACTGCAAGCAATGCGCTGCGAAAGCGCGCGAGACTGCGGTTCATCACTATCTCTCCTCGTCTCCTGGGGACACCTCGAAGCACCGATCGTGACAGGGGGACCTTTCATGCCCGGACCTGTCCTTCTCGGATGAACTCCGACGAAAGGGGGTAATTAACAAATTGTCTTTGTAAGCAAGCCGGAAAGCACCGGAACCTGTCCAGGGGAGACAGATCCAAGTGATCGATCCGACCACAATTGCCATTCAAGCGGCGCGGAAGAGGAAGGACATTACGGGCTTATCGCCCGTGGGTGCTGGTGAGTCGTGTCGGGACTCCTGTCCTTGAGTCTCGACCGTATCACTCATTGTCAATCCTGTCTATAGACAACAGGCTTTACAAAGGGTCGCGGTAGCCGGTCATGTCGTTAGGGAAGTGCTGGACCGACGTGAGTTTCCGGCAAGGAGTGCCGAACCTCGGAATCATTTCCCTCTGATGAGGGTGAAGTCACCCTCTGGCAATCGGGAATCTACTTCCGCATGGTTGGTTCAGAATCGATGCAATTCACCGACGGATGAGGTGAGGAGTGCAGCAAACTGATCTCTGGAGCTGAAGTCTCGCCAGCAGATGGGGTCCATCGGAGACAAAAAAACGGGTCCGAAGCCGGATTGGCTTCGGACCCGTGACGACAAGACTACCGGCTCAGGGCCTAGGGGCAGTAATTGGTCGCTTCACAATCGACACCTGCCACCGCACCACAATCGGGGAAGGGTGCCGCCGGAGGCGGTCCGTCCAGAAGGCGATAGTAGATGACATAGATGGCGTCTGCAGTGTCGTAGCTGCTGTCTCCATTGGCGTCACACGCTGCGGCACAGGTGCCACTGGGGCCCTGAAGGTGCAGTTCCTGGAGCATCCAGATGCCGTCAGCGATATTGACTCCAGAGTTTCCGTTGCAGTTACCCCGCAGGAAAGGCACATCAAAGATGGGCTGAAGGGTCACGGTGCAATCCACGAGGGTCGGAGGAAGGGAGGCTCCGTTGACCACGACGACCCCCTCGACCGGAGGAGATCCAAGGCTGTTGGTCCAGTTCAAGGCCGTTTCGGTCGCATCGGTACCGGAGAGCGCACCTGCGATCGTCGAGTAATCTGCAGCGGCCACCTCGACACTTTCGGGGAAGGACAGGGTCATTCCTCCGACGAAGCTGTACACCACACCAAGGGTCCAGCCCTCAGCAAAAAGGCCTCCTTCGGCAAAATCTGCGTCGAACGGCAAGGTCACGTTGACTCCTGTACACTCGAGCACTGCTGAATCGTTGCCCAATCCCATCGAGAATCCCTGGGTCTCATTGGGGAAATCAGCGCCGAGAGCACTGTTGTCGATCTCCGTGATCGAGATCCCCACGGAGAATGAGGCATTCCCGCTATTTCCATCGTAATTGACGCTGGTATCGGCACAGGAGTAGACATACTCAGGATCCGGCACGGGAGGAGCTGCAAGTACTTCAACAGAGGAGCCCACCTGGGCAGGCTCAACGGAAGCCCCGTTGACCACCACAACCGTCTCCACCGGGGGAGATCCGATGGTGTTACAGTAGTTCGTCTCCGATACACCTTCAGCATCTGCGGTGTAACTGGCAACGATCAGTTCGAAACCCGTTCCCGCTTCCAGGACGGCGCAGCCGGTGAAACAGACCACCACACCCACCGAGTATCCTTCCGGGAAGACATTGACCTGGTTGAAATCGGGAGGGCTGCCATTCTTGACGATCAGGGTCGTCGCCCCGTCCACCGCATCGTTGAGGGTGATCAGGGTTGAATCGTGGCAGACTCCGAAGGACCAGCCAGCAACGGGATCCCCATTCACATCGAGCATGGCATTCTGATCGAAGTTCTCATCGAGATTGGCGGTCGCCGGCCCCGCGATGGAGAGGACATAATCCTGCGCCCATGCTGGAGACACCATCAACAGGAGGAGTAACGTCAAGATCGAGTACAACTTGTTCATCAGCAGATTCCTTCTATCCCACTGCCGGAGTACTACTCCGACCATCTTCAGATAAGTACAAGAGGTATCCTTCACGGCACCATATGGCCGATAAGAGATGCCCCCGGGCTCCACTCCCTCCCGTGATTTACTCTCACAAGGTAGGGAATCGGATCCACCTCCGGATCCGAATCCACATCGTAAGGGGTAGAAGGGGGTGGTGCAGCCCAGAAATTGACGGATCTTGCAGAACTGCGGGGCAAACTAACAACGCAATGTATACCCCGCATCTTCCCCTCGACCTCTTTCTCGAGGACTGCCACCGACTCCTGATCCCAGCTCGATAAAACACCAACCTCGGTTCAGTTGCGCCGCTCCATCGAGACCTCATGCGTCCCCAGCGTCGACGATTCGATCATAACTGCGGAACAAGACGACTCTTGCGCCATCGGTAAACTCTCCCCCACTGCTCCGAAGCGGTCACTCAGATGGAATCAGCAGAGATTTCAGTTCTCGAGTCAGCAGTAGAAACACCCCGACAGCGTTCCCCTCCCGGGGATCGACTGGAGAGGGATCGGGCCACCGCTGTCTCGACTGGATGGGCACAAAAAAAGGCGGCGGCGCAGTTGGTGCGCCGCCGCCTCATGTCAGGATCACGGGGATCCCGACCGGGGAAGAGGGGATTCAACTACAGGAGGAAGCGTTGCAATCCTCTGGAGTCTGCCCATCTACCTGTCCGCAGGAGTCGAAGGGGGCAGCCGGTGGCGGCCCTCCCAGGAAGCGGTAGTTGATGATAAAGGTCGGGTCCGCAAGATCGACTCCACCATCAGAGTTGCAATCTCGAGAGATGGCGCAGGAGCTGGCTCCTCCTCCGGAGAAGAGCTCACTGATGAGCCACACTCCATCGGCGATGTTCACAGTGCCGTCACTGTTGGCATCACCGCGAATCCAATCGATGGTCACCACTGGATTCAACTCGATGCTGCCGTCGGCAAAGTTTGCATTGAGGGATCCTCCGCCGACCACCACCACATTGGCGACTGCCGGAGATCCGAGCCCATTGTCCCAGGTAAGAGCGGCTGTCGCCCCATCTTCGTTCCCTGCCATGCTACCGCCGGTCTCGTAGTCGGCAGAAATCACGGCAGTCTCCGATGGGAACTCCAGTACATTCCCTCCGGTGAAACTGTAAACCACACCGATGGTCCAGCCTTCATCGTAGATATTGCTCTCTGCGAAATCCGCATCGAAGGGCAAGGAGAGCGATACCTGGGTAGCGACCACCTCAGCACTGTTGCCAAGGCCCATCGAGAATCCCTGGGTTTCGTTTGGAAAGGGAGCTCCCAGTCCGCTGTTGTCAGTCTCGGAGATACTGATATCGACGCTGGCACTGGCGTTGCCATCTGCAGGGTTGTAACCAGCAGAAGCACTTCCGGCGCTGTAGTTGAACTCTGGATCGGGTACACCGACCACATCGACACTTCCGGAGTTCTGGGTCGGAGCGATGGACGCCCCGTTGACCACGATCACCGTTTCCACGGAAGGAGATCCGAGAGTGTTACAGAAAGCGACTTCGGTGGAACTTTCTGCAATTCCATCGTACGTCGCAATGTTCAGCTCGTATCCGGAACCCGCATCGAGAGTCGCACAACCGGTGAAGCAAATCACCACCCCGACGGTAAATCCGTCATCGAAGACGCTGGACTGGTTGAAATCCGGTGCTCCACCATTCTTGACCGTAGCGGTTGTCGAGCCGTCGGCCACGCCAGTACAGACCAATGAGGCAACATCATTGCATGCCCCAAAGGACCAGCCTGCTACGGGTTCCCCGTTGTTATCGAAGGAAACGGACAGATCTCCGCTGCCGCCTTCAGGAATCGAACCACCTGACATGGTCAAGACGTAATCTTGCCCCGACACACCTAGTGGGAAGAGCAAGAGCAAAGATACAAACAATAACCTCATAATAAGACTTTCCATCGTCAGGCCGTCTCCTGAACCCCTCGGGAAGGATGAAGGCAACAGTAAAAAAATGGGCCGCTCCAGCAAACTGCTCGAAACGGCCCCTTGTTCCGAACTAAAAATCTATCCGCACAGAGTATCGTCACTATCACACACTGGTAAAGAATCCTCAGTCGGATCTGGACCATCATCAAAGGGACCAGGAGCGGTGGGCTCCGGACCGAACTTGAAGAGATAGTTGAGGATGTTCACCGAATCCGCCATGTTCAGGATGCCGTCGTCATTGGAATCGCAGGCGTCTGCACAGGAAATCTCGTAGGATCCGAACTGATTGGCAAGCATCGACGCCGCATCTGCGAGGTCCACCTTGTCATCGCTGTTGCAGTCTCCACGCTGGAAGATCTCCTCCGGCACGACGAACACCGATGTGTCATTTCTCTCGTAGGTCTGAATCGACTGGTAGCCGATGACCACGTTGTTGTACAGGTTCACCGTTCCGGTTCCGTTGATGTCATCGCACCAGTTGATCTCCTGCTCCTGATCACACTCAGCACTATCGTCAACAGTCACAGACAGGCAACCGATCAACAGGCGACCTTCATTCAGGTCAGCAGTCTGCGGCAGCGATTGGCCCTCAAAGGGCGGAAGCGCATCGAGAAGGATGGCAACTACCAGTTCGCAGCCATCTCCGTCGGTATCGGAATCATCGACCTGTACTGCGAGGTATTCGACACCAACCTCTTCCACGATGGAACCGGCCCAGTCCCAGTCGGTACCAATGGTCAGATCACAGTCGTAGCAGGCGGTCATCGTCATACCCTGAAGATTGTCATCCTCATCTGCATAGTAGAAGCAGAGCGATCCAGTCTGGCCGTGGTATGCGTAATTGCCGACCGATCCGTCAAACTCGGTTTCCATCCACAGAATGGTGTCTTCTGTCGGGATCGCCACCGGATCACAAGAGAAGGATCCATCGGTCATCATCGGCCAGACAGCCAGGCCTGCCACAACGATCACATTATCAAGAGCTGGAGAGCCGTAGGCTCCATCGGCAAAGCTGAGCGCCGAGGTCTCCGAGGCAGGGACTGGATCCCCTTCGAAGTACACGACCTCATTGTTACAACTGTAGTTGTAGTTCGCGATATGGATACCGCCACCGGCAGCGATGGACTGTCCATCGTAGGGTGCGTTGAAGTCGAGAACGACTCCCAGGGTTCCACCGTCTGCGTACATGTTGGGAACCACGAACTCTGCACCGGCCAACTCAGTCGCTGTCCCATCCACACCCACTCCGGAGAGTGTGATCATGGCAGGATCGTGCTGGATGGAGAGCACGAAGCCCTGAACATCTCCCATACTGCTCATCAGGACCCGAACTGCACTTCCACCATTCGAGGGCGCCGAAGCACTCTCAACGGTCAATGTTGCATCTGCGCCCGATCCAGCGACCCCCATGGTGGAAAATCCAACCACGAATATCGCTACGATAAGGCTAATCCCTTTCCTCATCATAACTTGTAACATCACAAAACCTCCTCGTTGTCTTGAACGATAGCCGATTCGAGTGCTTCCTCAGAGTCTCCTCACGATTGCAACACCCTGGATATCTTGTTTCTCAACTCACTTCAAAAGAGCCAACAGTTTCATCTCAGTGCGACTCCATGCGGTCGCGATCCATCGAAATTCAGGGGCAGCTGTTGTACGACACGCAATCTGCCGGGGTCTGTCCCGCAACCGATCCACAGCTTCCGAACGGTGCTGCCGGAGCCGCTCCACCCAGGAAGATGTAGGTCGCCGTGTACACTGCGTCGGCAGCGTCAACAAGTCCGTCATCATTGCTGTCATCCGCCAGGGTGCAATCGGTGACGCTTCCCATGTTGAACATCTCCGAGAGAAACCAGATGACGTCTGCAATGTTCACAGAACCATCGTCATTGGAATCTCCTCGCTGAAATGGATTGGTCACCGTTCCCACGAACTCGATGGAACCGTCCACGAACTCCGCGGCAAAACTCCCCCCACCGAATACCACCACATTTGAAACCGGTGGATCTCCGGTGGTGTTGTTCCAGGCCAGAGGTGTCGTCGTCGCTCCTTCGACTCCCGCAAGAGCTCCTGAGACGGTGTCGTAATCGACATTCAGAACTTCAGTAGCGGTTTCAAAGGTCAGCGTCGTATCCCCGACAAAGGAGTACACGACACCCACCGACCAGGCGTTGGCAAAGAAGTTTGACTCCGCAAAATCTGCTTCGAATCCGAGGGACATCGTCAATGTCGTAGGGGTGACGAGGGTCTCGTCACTTCCGCAAGCCATCGAAAATCCCTGGGTATCGTTGGGGAATGCAGCTCCCGAACCACTGTGGTCGATCTCCGCGATGGAGAATCCCACGTTCACGCTGAATCCGCCGATACCGCCCCCAGCGGGGTAGTTGTTCCCCGTCGAGTTTCCACCGATGTAAGACCACTCCGGATCGGGTACGTCGACGATGGTGATGGTGCCCGAGTTCTCGGCATCGAGTGCGAGAGAAGCTCCCGCAACCACCACGACATTTGCCACTGCAGGAGATCCAAGAACTCCGCCGCAATAGTCGACCGGGTAGTCTCCCGGTGCGGTTCCCGCAGTCGTCTCGTAATCTGCAGTCGCCATCAGGAATCCTGCGGTCCCCGACGCAACGACACAGCAACCGATGAAATCGATCACCACTCCCTGGGTCCAGCCGTCGGTGTAGATGGAAGTCTCGTCGAAACTCGCCGGACCACCGCCATTGACGGTGGAGGTACTGTTTGCTGCTCCGCCGCCATCACCGATTGCAGTGACGGTGGCCATCGTCGAGTCATGGCAAACACCATAAGACCAGCCACTGACATCTCCACCTGTTTGATTGTCGAGCGTCGCCGAAAGGGTCACGGACCCTCCCGCAGCGGTCGATGCACTGCTCATGCTGTACGTCATCGCTCCACCTGCGAATGCAGACAGCGAAAAACAGCCGAGAATCGCGCAAATACCCAATCCCAGAATCAATTGTTTTCTCATCGCCAATTCACTTTCCCTATTGAAGCGGTTTCCCGCCTGTTACCTTCCTCAACCCACCTCACCCACAGACTCTATTTCCTCGCACCCAATCCCACTCTTCCGTCAATATCCACCGCAGATTCCAATGAATCTGCGATCCCTGGAAACTACAGACAACTCGTATCGTCACTGTCGCACTGCGGCAGCCCATCCTCGGTGGGATCCGGGCCATCGTCGATGGGTCCCGGAGCCGGCGGCTCTGTTCCGAACTTGAACAGGTAGTTGAGGATATTCACCGAATCCGCCATGTTGAGGAAACCATCGTCGTTGGCGTCACAAGCATCCGCACAGTTAATGGGGAATCCATTGAACTGATTGGCGAGGATCGCGGCGGAATCCGCCAGATCAACCTTGTCATCGCCGTTGCAATCTCCCCGCTGGAAGATGTCCTCGGGGACCACCAGCACGGAGGTGTCATTTCTCTCGTAGTTCTGAATCGACTCGAAGTCGATCACGACGTTGTTGTACAGCACGACGCTTCCGGTGCCGTTGATTCCGTTACACCAGTTGATCTCCTGCTCCTGATCACATTCCGCGGTATCGTCCACCGTCACCGGCAGACACCCGATCAGAAGGCGACCCTCATTGAGATCGGACGTTTGAGGCAAGGACTGCCCCTCGAACGGTGGTAGTGCGTCCATCAGGATGGCGACGATGATTTCGCAACCATCTCCATCATCCGGATCATCATCGACCTGGACGGCGAGATACTCGACGCCAACCTGTTCGACGATGGATCCTTGCCAGTCCCAATCCGTGCCCACCGTCAGGTCACAGTCGTAACAGGCAGTCATGGTGAGTCCCTGGATGTTGTCATCTGCATCCGCGTAGTAGAAGCACAACTCACCGACTTCTCCGACGTAGGCGTTGCCTCCGCCAAAATTGGTCTCCATCCACAGCACGGTGTCCTCGGAAGGAATCGCCACGGGAGGCGTGGAGAAGGTGCCGTCAACCACATCGGGCAAGACGGACAGTCCACCGGTGACAACCACGTTGTTCAGGGGCGGCGCTCCGAAGACTCCGTCGGCGAAGTTCAGATTGGTGATCTGATCCGCTGGAACCGGGTCTCCTTCGAAGTACACCTCCACCGTGTCGGAGTAGTTGTAGTTCGCAATGTGGGATCCAACCCCGGCAGGAATCGTCTGCCCATCGAACGGTGCATTGAAATCGAGAACGACTCCACAGGTTCCACCGTCGACATAGGTATTGATGGCCGTGAACTCCGCACCCACCGAATCGGTGACGGTGCCATCGAGGTCGATGGAGTCGAGGGTCAATGCTGCCGCCGCATGGGAGATCGACAGGACGAAGCCCTGAGTCTCCCCTGAATTCTCCATCAGGATCCTGGCAGTACCCTCACCACTGGAGTCCGCCGTTGCGTCCTCGATGGTCAGCGTCGCGGGCGGAGGAGCTCCGATCGACATGGCAGAGGAATCCCCGCTGAGGGTCAGACCATTGGAGGCATCGACCGACTGCCCTCCCTGAACCAGGAGATTTGTCAGTGCCGGAGAGTTGAAGGTCCCGTCCACGAAGTCGAACCCGGTGACCAGATCCGCATCCCCCTGGCTGAGAACCACCACCGACTGCGCCGTGAAGTTACCGATATCCTGGCCACTTCCTGCTGCGATGGTCTGCCCGTCGAAGGGAGCCACCGCATCCAGAACGACACCAAGAGTGAAACCGTTGGTGAGAATTTCAGGCACCACCAGTTCCGCACTTGCGGCCTCGGTCACGCTGCCAGCGATGGAAAGTGCAGTGATCGCCACGGCAGAGCTGTCGTAGCTCACCGCCACAACGTATCCTTCCACCGGCGCATCGTTATCCATCTCGATACCGAAGGATGCCGAACCAAGCCCTTGCACCGCTTGCCCGCCACCTGAAATCCCGATGGAGTTCTGTCCATTCGCCTGGGGCGAACTGAACGACATTCCAATCACCGCAACAAGTATCCAAAAAATACGCATCGAAACACTCCTCCTACCTTCATTCGGCACTTCCACTTCTGCTGCTCCCGTTGCCAGGGCCAGCATTCGAACTGGAAATCAATAATCTCTGTTCAAGCCCAACACACTCCATGATCGACCTTGCGAGCAAACGAGAAGGAAGGAGATGGGATCGACAAGCAAGCCGATAAAGTCCGGCGGACGCTTGTTCACAGATTACCCACACCTCTTCACGCTGCTTGCAACACACCCGATCCAGTACTCACAACTGTCTTGCGGTCTCGTGATGCGAACCCAGTTTCGTGATAAAGCCTCGACAGAAAGATCGATCTCTTTCCTTTGCCGAGTCGTATCGCACTGGCTGCCACCTCACCCGAATCGAATAACTCGAAAGTCAGTCCGGTAATGAAACCCTATCGGGACAGTTCAGTTACTCTATTAAAAATAAGCGCAAATCTTCGGATTCTCAATCTGGTACTTGGCAATCCAGTCTCCCCCTCCCTGGAGAGGTCAAAATAGCGCAAATTCGACTGGGGATTCCCCAGGCAACTTTTCTAATCCCCAGAAAAATAGAGCTTTACGTGATTTCGGAGAGAGGCGGAGGGTGAACTCGAGGAGCGAGAATGGGACCCTGAAGAGCCGAGAATCGGCCAACTCTGGCAAAAAAAAACCTCCCACCCGAGAACGGGTAGGAGGTTTCCACATCAAAATTTATCCGGAAACAGGAACGGGCTCTACCCGATCTCCTCTAGCAGCCGGATGCCGCGCAGTCCTCTGGGGTCTGTCCATCGACTTGACCACAGGCCGGGAACGGTGCCGGAGGCATCGGTCCATCGAGGAAGCGGTAGGTGAAGATGTACACGGCGTCAGCCGCATCGGTATTGCCATCGTCATTGGCATCCCGAGATATGGGGCAGGTGCTCGCAGGACCACTCAGGAACAGTTCACTGATGATCCAGATTCCATCACCGATGTTCACGCTGCCGTCACTGTTCGCATCGCCACGGGTCCAGTCGAT